>JAGOAJ010000005.1 GCA_017983955.1 Burkholderiaceae bacterium | reverse complement strand
CATAGACGGCGGCACTGTAGCCAGCAGGACCTGATCCAAGAATCAGAACATTGGCGTGTTTTGGTGTCGTCATCACAATTAATCCGAAAAAGTTAACAGCCAATTATAATGAGTCTATGGCTAGAATTCCTGCTACATCTCCACGGTCCTCGCGCAACGTGCGAAACGGACCTTCGCCCCTGCAGTCAAAACTGTCAGGTTTACTCCGGGAAGCACGCTGGATACTGTTCGCCGCACTGGCAGCATGGCTGGCATTAGTGCTGGTCAGTTGGGACCCTGCCGATCCGGCATGGTCGCATTCTGTCGAAGCGTCGTCCACCCTGAATCGCGGGGGGACGCTGGGCGCGCATATTTCCGATTTCCTGCTATTTCTGTTTGGCTTTTCCGCTTGGTTATGGGTGGTCTTGTTGGTGCAGCGCGTGGTTCAGGGGTTTTATCGCCTGACCAGTTTGCTGATGCCCAAACCCAAAGAACAGGCCTTGCCACGCGTCCATTGGGAAGTTGGCATAGGGTTCTTTCTGTTGTTCCTGGGCATTATGGGGCTGGAAGCCTTACGGTTTAAGCAAACCGGTATGGATGCTGGGCTGCCGGCGGGCGCTGGTGGGCAGCTAGGGCATTTGCTGGCGGACTTCCTAGAAGCCGCCTTGGGCAATGCTGGTTGCACCTTGCTGCTACTGGTGTTGGTGGCTGTGGGCGCTAGTTTATTCTTCCGTTTTTCCTGGCTGAATGTATCGGAACGCGTAGGTGTTTTTCTTGAGAAAACCTTTAAACGTGTGGTGGAACTGAAAACAGCCTACGAAGACCGTAAGGTCGGGCAAGTCAGCAAGGCCAAGCGTGACGTGACCGTGGTCGCCAAGCAAGAAGAGTTGGTCCACGATCAGCCCGTGCGCATAGAGCCAGCCATTACTGTGGTGCCTAAGTCGGTCAGGGCTGAAAAAGAACGTCAGCAGATACTGTTTACGGCGCCAGCGGACTCAGGACGATCAGGCGATTTACCCGCTATCAGTTTGTTGGATATGCCTGGTGAACGGCCCGAAACCGTGTCCGCAGAAACCATAGAGTTCACGTCCCGCCTGATCGAGAAAAAGCTTTCTGATTTTGGTGTTAAAGCCACCGTGGTGGCAGCCCAGTCGGGGCCGGTTATTACGCGATATGAAATTGAACCCGCCACCGGCGTTAAAGGCAGCCAGATCGTGAACCTGGCCAAAGACCTGGCGCGGGCGCTTAGCCTGGTCAGCATACGGGTGGTGGAAACCATACCGGGTAAAAATCTGATGGGCCTGGAATTGCCTAATCCCAGGCGTCAAATGGTCAGCCTGTCGGAAATCATAGGTTCACAAACCTACCATGCCAGTCCGTCTTTGTTGACTATGGCGCTGGGTAAAGACATCGCGGGTAACCCGGTAGTGGCTGATCTGGCCAAAATGCCGCACTTGCTGGTGGCCGGAACGACCGGTTCGGGTAAGTCCGTGGGTATTAACGCCATGATCTTGTCCTTGCTGTACAAGGCCGATGCCAGTCAGGTGCGTCTGATACTGATAGACCCGAAAATGTTGGAAATGAGTGTCTACGAAGGCATACCGCATTTGTTGGCGCCTGTGGTTACTGATATGCGCCATGCAGCCAACGCTTTGAACTGGTGCGTGGGTGAAATGGAAAAACGCTATCGCCTGTTAAGCAAAATGGGCGTGCGCAACCTGGCGGGATATAACGCCAAAATCCGCGAGGGGATCAAGAACGAGCAGCCTATACCTAATCCATTTTCGCTGACGCCAGATGCTCCTGAACCGTTGACCACCTTGCCCATGATCGTTGTGGTGATCGACGAGCTTGCCGACTTGATGATGGTGGTGGGCAAGAAAATCGAAGAGTTGATCGCACGCTTGGCGCAGAAGGCCAGGGCCGCGGGCATACACTTGATACTGGCTACCCAGCGTCCTAGCGTGGATGTGATTACCGGGCTGATCAAGGCGAATATTCCCACGCGCATCGCTTTCCAAGTGTCGTCAAAAATTGACTCACGCACCATATTGGATCAAATGGGTGCGGAAACATTGCTGGGTCAGGGCGATATGCTGTATTTGCCACCTGGTTCAGGCTTGCCCGCTCGGGTGCATGGTGCGTTCGTCCATGATGACGAAGTCCACCGCGTGGTGGACGCCTTGAAACTCGAGGGCGAGCCCAACTATGTCGATGGCTTGCTGGAAGGTACAGTAGAAGGGGAAACCGGTGACGGCGTGAGCGGTGTAACTGGCTTTGCCGATGCCGAATCCGATCCCTTGTACGATCAGGCGGTGGAAGTCATATTGAAGAATCGACGGGCTTCTATATCTTCGGTACAACGTCATTTGCGTATAGGCTATAACCGGGCTGCCCGCTTGTTGGAACAAATGGAGCAATCCGGTTTGGTATCGCCCATGCAGTCCAACGGCAACCGTGAAATTTTGGTGCCAGCAGGCAATACGGCCGATGCCGATTAGGCGTTTACTTTATCAACCGCCACAGCAAGGTTTACACAGATGCAGATACTCATGAAACCCAAGTACTGGCTGGCAGCGGTGTTGCTGGCAACTAGCCCGGTGTTGGCCTGGTCGGCTAGCGCCACTGAACAGCTACGGCAATTTATTAGTAAGGTTCCCGCCGCTACTGGCCAGTTTCAGCAGCAGCGCCTGGGTGCACCCGATGCAGGCCAGGCAGGACAAAGCGGCACTTTCGCCTTCAAGCGGCCTGGGCAATTTCGCTGGGACGTTAAAAAGCCTTACGAACAATTGATACTGTCGGATGGCAAGCAGGTTTACCAATACGATCCCGACTTGGCTCAGGTGACTCAGCGTCCTGTTGATCAGTCCATAGGCGCATCGCCTGCGGCTATATTGTTTGGTTCCGGCGCTCTGGAAGATGCCTTTACTTTGACTGATCTACCTGCCCAGGATGGTCTGGACCTATTGCGCGCTACCCCACGCAATGCCGATGCCGGTTTCACTCATGTGGATATTGGTTTCAAGCAGGGGCTGCCTGTACGGCTGGATTTATTGGACTCCTTTGGCCAAACCACACGGATTGCCCTGGACAATATTGTGGAAAATCCTGATTTGTCTGCCAGCGAATTCACGTTCACTCCACCCCCAGGCGTGGATGTGGTCAAGATGTAGACTATGGCTATGCTAGGTTCTTCCGACCTTTTTTCTGCGTCGCATACCTCTGCGTCCGCGCCTTTGGCTGAACGTATGCGTCCGCGAACCCTGGACGATGTGGTCGGTCAATTGCATTTGTTGGGGCCGGGCAAGCCGTTGCGTGTCGCCTTTCAGTCAGGCCGGCCACACTCCATGATTTTCTGGGGGCCGCCTGGCGTTGGCAAGACCACGTTGGCGCGTCTGATGGCCGATGGCTTTGACGCCCAGTTTTTGGCCATGTCAGCCGTGCTAGGCGGGGTCAAGGATATCCGTGAGGCCGTGGTGTCGGCCCAGGTCGCGCAAGGGCAGGGCCGGCGCACCATATTATTTGTTGACGAAGTCCATCGCTTTAATAAGGCACAACAGGACGCTTTCCTGCCCTATGTTGAAAGCGGTTTGTTCACCTTTATAGGCGCGACCACAGAAAACCCGTCCTTCGAGGTAAATTCCGCCTTGCTGTCGCGGGCTCGTGTTTACGTGCTGCAACCGTTGTCCCAGGAAGAACTCCAGGAACTGATAGCGCGTGCCATACGGACCATGCAAACCGATGGGGCACTAAGCTTCAGCCCTGAAGCCTGTGGTCAACTGGCTGGTTGGGCAGATGGCGACGCGCGTCGTGTAATCAACGCGGTCGAGGTCGTGGCTGAATCTGCTTTGAATGCGGGACGAGACACAGTAGATACGGATTGGTTGGAAACGTCCTTGTCGCAAAACCTGCGCCGCTTCGACAAAGGCGGTGATGCTTTTTATGATCAGATCAGCGCTTTGCATAAGGCTGTTCGGGGTTCTGATCCCGATGCTGCCTTGTACTGGTTTGCCAGGATGCTGGATGGCGGAGCCGATCCGCGTTATTTGGCGCGCCGTATCGTGCGTATGGCGGTCGAGGACATAGGGCTGGCCGATCCACGTGCCACTGATCTGGCCTTGCAGGGGGCTGATTTGTACGAAAGATTGGGTTCGCCAGAAGGCGAGTTGGCCTTAGCGCAGGCGGTGGTCTACATGGCCTGTGCCGCCAAGTCCAACGCGGTATACGAAGCCTACAAGGCGGCACGTCGCTATGCCGCTGAAAATGGTAGCGCGCCTGTGCCTATGCATTTACGCAATGCCCCGACCAAGCTGATGAAACAATTGGGGCATGGCAAGGCGTATCGTTATGCCCATGACGAGCCCCACGGTTATGCCGCTGGCGAAAATTATTTCCCGGATGGTCTGAAAACCACGTTTTATCGGCCTACCGACCGTGGGCTGGAAGGTAAAATTCAACAAAAGCTGGCTTTTCTGCGTCAACTGGATCAGGAAAGCAAAAAAAAGTCGTCCTAATGCGACACTGGCCAGACATTTACTACAATGGCTGTTTCCCCATTCTTCTTCGGCTCTGTCACCCACCATGTTAGATCCCAATCAGTTACGCAAAGACTTGCCTGCCGTCGTTCAGGCTTTGGCCCATCGTGGCGTAGAGTTTGATACCGACCGCTATACCCAACTTGAAGCGCGTCGTAAATCCGTCCAGGTTGAAACCGAGGCGTTGCAGGCACGACGCAACGCCGTGTCCAAGCTGGTCGGGAAACTGAAGTCCACAGGTCAGGACGCCACCCAGGAAATGGCTGAATCGCAGCAAATTCCCGTGCGCCTTAAAGAACTGGAACATGAACTATCTGTTATTCAGGCTGAGCTGTTCGATTGGCTAATGGTATTGCCCAACTTGCCGCATGCCAGCGTGCCTGCTGGTGAGTCCAGCGACGACAACGTTGAAGTTAGGCGCTGGTTGCCAGGCCAAGCGGATGCCGATGGCAATCCACAGCCTCTGCCATTTACTGTGCGTGACCACGTTAGCCTGGGTGAAGCCATAGGTCTGGACTTTGAGACTGCCCGCAAGCTATCCGGTTCGCGCTTTATGATGTTGCGCGGCCCTATGGCACGTCTGCATAGGGCATTGGCGCAGTTCATGTTGGACCTGCAAACCACCGAACACGGTTATCAGGAATGCTACACCCCCTATATCGTTAACAGCTCCACCTTGTTTGGTACAGGCCAGTTGCCTAAGTTCAAAGACGATATGTTCTGGGTGACCAAGGGTGGTCAAGATGACGAAGCTGACGTGGACGAGCACGGTAATCACGCCGCCGCAGAAGACCTTTACCTGATTTCTACATCCGAAATTACCCTGGCCGGTTCGGTGCGCGACACCATCACTGCCGCGCAGGAATTGCCCATCAAGCTGACTGCACATACTCCGTGCTTTCGTTCTGAAGCCGGTAGTGGCGGACGTGACGTGCGCGGCATGATACGTCAGCATCAGTTCGATAAAGTGGAAATGGTGCAAATCGTGCATCCAGATACGTCCTACGACGCGCTGGAAGGCATGGTGGTGCATGCGGAAACCGTATTGCAGCGTTTGGGTCTGCCTTACCGAGTGGTAGCACTGTGCGGTGGCGACATGGGCTTTGGCGCCGCCAAAACCTACGATCTGGAAGTGTGGTTGCCCGCGCAAAATACCTGGCGTGAAATATCTTCGGTCTCTAATTGCGAAGCTTTTCAGGCACGCCGCATGCAGGCGCGTTATCGCAACGACAAAGGCAAACCTGAATATGTGCATACTTTGAACGGTTCAGGGCTAGCGGTAGGCCGCGCCCTGGTGGCTGTGCTGGAAAATTACCAGCAAGCCGATGGCAGCATCATCGTGCCCGAAGCCTTACGCCCCTACATGGGTGGCATAGTCCGATTGGGCGCTTGACGCGTTTTAAGCAGACTATTTAAAGTGATGACCCGCCATGGGATGACCATGGTGGTGTCTGTGATGTGCTTTTTTGTTTTCCAGCAATGACTTTACTTTGCGTTCATCCGATAAGCGCAACTGCGTAGGTGTTTCAGCTTGTGCTTGTGCTTGTGCCTGTGCTGGCGCATCGTCAGTATCATGCTTGAATGAGGCCAGGAACATCAATAAGGCCAGCCAGAACAATAAAGAAAAACCAACGACCATCCAATTGTTGAAGCTGGCATAGCCTGTGGCTTCAGAGGCCTGTATATTTAACAGGCCAGCAAGAAACGGCACATTGCCCACGCCTTCGATCAATAGGTTGCCAGGAAGGCGATAAACCCACTTGACGGCTTCCCATATTTCCCAGCCGTTATAGCGGCCGTCGCCATTAATGTCGATATAGAAGTTAAGTGCTTCGATCTTCATAGCGGACCCCTTGCAAAGCCAGTCGGGCCAAGCCCGAACCAGAAACCAGCATGCTCACTACGATTTAACTATAAGCTTAAGCGTTGCTGTTGGCAATGACAGGTTACTTACGTGATTTTTTGCATTGAAACTTATGCAAAAACCAACTTTTTGGCTTAGTGTTTTTTGGTGCCGTGGAGAGAGAGTTGTGTTTCGCCATCAGGTATTCCAGAAATAGCCATATAAAGCAAAAAAACACCATCGTGACGCCAGCCATTAAAATAATTGTAGGCAGCAGCTCGCTACGCACAAGTATCCATTCAATCATAAAGCTCCCTAGTTAACTTGACTCCGCTCTCCATACGCATTTTGTTTTATATTTCACGTAACGTTACATTATTCTAAGCGATTGATATGCAAAAGATTTGTCGAAAATAGTCAAGTATTGTCAAGTGCTTTAAAGGGGATGGGAGTAAGACGCTGATGCGGTCCTGATGCGGTCTTATAGACCGGGAATCACGATGGTTTTCCAGTGATTCGCGTCGTTACCGTTTGCAAGGCAATGACAGACGCCATAGTTCTAGAATTAAAAGTGCAGTGAAGTAGTTAAGAACTAAGGAGCTATGATGAAAGTGCTATTGATTGCGATGATGTTTGCTGCCTTGTCGGGCTGCGGAACATACGGTCAAGGGTCTGCTGACCCTCAGGCAAACGCAGGGAACCACGCCAGTTGGCAAATCCCGTCTACGGGTAATGGCAACTAGGGCATTGGCTCCCTGGAAAATTACTGAAGGTGATAATTATGCCGCCACCTCATCAGATATCAGAATTTCGAATGTTCGCTAATGATATCTGTTCCATGGCAGATTCGATCTCCTTAGTGCCAAGGCGGTGGCCGGAAACGTTGATGGCATCGTCAATTCGACCGAGAGTGCGGAAGTAGCCATCTGCGGCCTGCATCGCACTCCAAGGGGCGGGTTGTTATGCGGCTGGTTTAGCCCATGGTTTCACAGACGATACGCCGACTTGCTGGGTCTACTGTAAGGCGGGCTCCATTCTTTAACATGGCGGTCATGTCATGATCCCATCCTTCGGTGATGGGCATATTGGCCAACACCGCACCTTGCACCATGACGGGGTTAAGTCGGCCAAACACCATGGCCATAGGGGCTATCCCCTTATGCAGCAAGTCAAAGAAAGCCCAACCACCGGCCACTCCGCCTTTTGACGTTGGTATGACCAGAATGCGGCCTTTGACTGATAGGCCTTCAGCGCTGTGACCTATACGGGAGATAATGCCGGTGGTTCGATCAAGATCGTATCGTGGGCTAAAGCCTTCGTTCATGATCAGAGCTGGTCCAGTGACCGTGGGTCCCCAGGCGCGGTTCACGTGGATGACGGTGCTCATTTCAGTTCTCCTGTGCAGGCAATGTCGACACAGTCGGCGGTTCTGCGCAGTACCGTATTGAAGCGGTGGGCGGTAATGGTATTGACGATCTTGGCCGAGTTAGATATTAGATTGGCCCACTCGTTTTCTGCCCGGATTTGGGTGAGTCTTTGCAGAATGTAGAAGCATACCCCTTGCAGTATGGTGGCTCCGGCTTTTTCCAGGATGTCGATATAGCCTAATCGTGCCGCATCACTATGTACGGCGTGGCTGGTCGTGATGACGCATGCCATGCCTGGTGCCAGCTGCCGTCCCTGGAAGAGTTCCGCAAGGCTTTGCATTTCGAATAGAGATTGTTGTGGACCGGAAAATACTACGATGTTCTTTGCGCCGTCTACGTAGCGGTAGGCATCGTAGACCGCCTGTATGTCCGTATCGCTGATAGTCAAAGTGCTGGTGGGAATATTGCCGTTGAATGCTGCCTGCGCCGTAGGCGCTTCGGGGGTAATGCCTACGATGTGAAACATGGCCATCGAGCCATAGCTTGCCAGTGACGCGCCCAGGTGTTTCAGGGAATCTGACATAGGGACGCTGGTGATGCCCTCGAACACAGGAACAGCGAAATAATCCTGATTTGGGTGGCCTACTATCTTGCCCAGTGCACCCCAGTCGGCTAAATCCTTCATCTCGGCGTTGACCGTGACAGCAATTGTTCCCTTGCGATGTTCATTCAGATGAAATCCATAGGCAGGCGTGCGCCCGGTCAGGGCTGCCGCGAAACTGGATTTTCCAGCTTCGAAGTTGGTTCGGGCGCCGAACACGGAGTTGGCATAGATGACCGTGCCCGTATCGCCCCAGGCAACGTGCTCGCCCAGTTTGGGCTGATATACCGTTTGATAATTGATGCAGGTGTCAGTGGTGTTGATGTTCATCCCACGTAACTCGGCGATTAGTTCTTTTTCTTTACTGACTTCGCAGGCGTCGGCCCGTAGGTGAGGGTGGGATTCAAAGTGCATGCAGCGAGCATTACTGGTTGTGGGCACGGCGCAGCGGCCTTTTTCCTGGCGCATGGTCTTGAGCAGACCCAGACCGCCGTCGCCCATGACTTCGATATCGCCCATGACATGAGCGTTGGTTATGGGTACAAATTTTTCGGCGCCGAAAAAGGAACCTACTTCTATTTGAAACTGTAAGGCTGCCTGTACGGCCTTACCGTGTTCGCCAGCCAGCATGGCTCGTTCAGTATCAGTCAAATTCATGGTTGCTCCTGATGGGTCTTAAGGTAAGTGATATTGAAATAGCGGGTTAGGACCTAGGGTCCGCGTCGTGTACTGGACGTATGGATGGTGCAATCTGCAGGGGGCCGGCTACGTCCAGATGAAATGCAAAATAATCGGGCTGTATATAGAAACGGGTGGTCTCCAGGCGGTGGCCTGTGCTGTCATAAGAGGTACGTAGCATCTCTAGCAGGTAGTTGTTTTTTTTCAGCCCCATAAGTTTGGCGATGGCTGCTGGAGGCTTTCCTGACCGTATCTCGGTACTGGCACGTATGACTTTGTGTCGCTGAATATTGGTAATCAAGGAATAGACGGGCATAAGCTCGGCTTGGGCACGCGTGATAGGGCGTCCTGATTCAGGAATGGTGGCGTCAGCAATAGCAATCACCAAATTATTGATTTTGTATAACCGTTTGAAGCAATAACAATTATCGGCGTCCTCGCTAGTGCCATCAGCCGCGTGGACGGGTACAAAATCAAAGTTCAGCAACTGGGTTTCTGGCTCATGACCCTGTGCCAGCAGGCTGTCGTAGAAACCTCGTAACTCATTCAGCTCCTGGTTGACCGTGGGTCCGGTGACATAAACACCTTTGCCTTGCTTGGCTGTGACCAAGCCACGTTCAGCCAAGGTGCGCATTGCCTGTCTGGCTGTGACACGGCTGACCTTGAATTGATCCATTAGCACTTGTTCCGAGGGCAGCTTTTCTGAAGGTAGCCATAGCTTGCTATCAATCTGGCGAGCCAGAATATCTGCTATCTGCACATAAAGCGCGGTTTCGGAGTTCTTGTTTAGTTCAGTCATGGGTGGCTGCCAGGGAGTATCTTCAAGCCATTATTTTTGCATGTTGTATTAATACGTGTCAATACAAGTTGATTGCTAGGCTGACTGAAATCACTGGGCAATGCTGATATTTATCTAGATAAATCCCTGTTGTTTGCATTTTCATAATAGTGGTTAAAAGCCATTGACTATAGTCCTTCATAGGACTATAGTTCGACCATACGTTAATGCAATAACAGAGGCCCACCTGTCATGAATACAGCGCAATATCCCCAACAGCTTGAGCTTTACGTCGCCGGTGAGTGGCGTGGCGTCGAAGGCCGTAACACTTTGGCCGTTGTTAACCCGTCAACGGGGCAAATCCTGGGTCAGTTGCCCATGGCTACCGCCGCTGACATTGATGATGCACTAAGCGCAGCCGACTCGACGTTTGCTGCCTGGTCAGCAACCAGTGCCTGGGCTCGCGAGGCCATCCTGAAGCGCGCTGCAGGTCTTATTGATCAGCGTCGGGATCGTCTTGCCGTCATGTTGACATTGGAAAACGGCAAGCCGCTGGCAGACTCACACGGCGAACTGGACCGTGTCATTGAGACCATACTCTGGTGTGCTGAAGAGGGTAAGCGTGCTTACGGGCGGGTTCTTCCACCGCGTGAGCCGCTGTTGTCGCAGTCCTCAATTAAACGGGCTATTGGCCCGGTGGCCGCTTTCGTGCCCTGGAACTTTCCTGCTGTGCTGGCTGCCCGCAAACTGGCTGCCGCCTTGGCTGCAGGCTGTACTGTGGTGCTCAAGCCCGCCGAAGAAACGCCGGCCATATGTATTGAGCTGGTACGGGCGTTCGCGGACGCTGGCGTACCCGCTGGCGTGGTGAATTTGCTGTATGGCGTTCCTGCGGAGATCTCCGAGCGTGTCATCAAATCGCCTGTTATACGCAAAGTGTCGTTTACCGGTTCGGTGGGGGTTGGTCGACTGTTGGCCACGCTGGCCGCCCAGCAGCTCAAGCCTGTAACCATGGAGCTTGGCGGTCATGCGCCTGTCGTTGTTTTTGACGATGTGGACGCTGATCGCGTAGCGCGCATGTGCGTGGCATTCAAGTACCGCAATGCGGGTCAGGTGTGTTTGTCGCCCAGCCGCTTTTACGTGCATGCCAGTCTTGCCACAGCCTTTACTGAGTCGTTTGTGAAGTATGCGTCGCAAATTCAGGTGGGCGATGGCATGCAGCAGGGTGTGCAGATGGGGCCGCTGAACAACGTGCGGCGTCTGCAGGCTGCTCAGAGATTTGTCGAGCAGGCCTGCGACACTGGCGCTCGTATCCAGCACGGCGGAGCCCGCGTTGGCGATGTCGGCCACTACTTTGCACCCACGGTATTAAGCCAGGTTCCTGCTGGCGCCGAGGTGTTGCATGAAGAACCATTCTGCCCGATCGCGCCCATCATGACCTTCGAATCGTTCGAAGAGGTAATTGCACAGGCCAATAAAAAGGATCTGGGCCTGGCAGCGTACGCATTCACGAATCGCATGGAGCGCTCGGCCGAATTTTCAGAGCGTATCGAGGCCGGATGGATAGGCATCAACAACTTTGTGCCCGCGCTGGCTGATGCGCCTATAGGTGGAATGAAAGAAAGCGGTCTGGGTTACGAAGGTGGCCCCGAGGGACTGGATGCTTATCTGCATTCCCGTTTTGTCAGCCAGTTGAACGTCGAGATGTAAGCAGGGCGCCGCTCTGTTTGCGGCGTCCAGAGTGTAAACCGCAGTCTAAAAAACTATTGAAATATCGCAATGCTATCTACAAAGGAGATATCAATGAGCAATGCAAGCGCCCCCATGGTCGAGCAACAATTGAAGTTTTCCGGATACCGTAAGCGTGAAGTTCCGAAACACGATACCGAACTTTCAAGCACTATGCCGAACACGCCGATGGGCGAGTACATGCGCCTGTACTGGCAGCCCGTATGTTTATCTGAAGAGCTGACCAATGTGCCCAAGGCCATTCGTATTATGGGTGAGGACCTGGTTGCCTTTAGGGATAAAAGGGGTACGGTTGGTGTGCTGCACCGCCATTGCGCGCACCGTGGCGCATCGCTGGAATATGGGGTTATCCGTGACGTAGGTATCTCTTGTTGCTATCACGGCTGGCATTTCGATGTAGACGGGACTCTGCTTGAGGCGCCCTGTGAGCTTGATGATACGCGCTTGAAGGAAACGGTCAGCCAAGGTGCTTATCCCGCTTTTGAGCGTGATGGCTTGGTGTTTGCCTATATGGGCCCTCCTGAGAAGTGCCCACCCTTCCCAGAGTACGACTCTTACTCCTTGCCCAAGGGTACTAAGTTAGCTGCATTCTCGAACGTCTATCCATGTAACTGGTTGCAGGTTCACGAGAACATCATGGATCACATGCATACCGCCGTATTGCACAACAGCATGGTTGCGGATGGTGTGGATGCTGCGGCTGAAGGCACGTCGATAGTGGGTATGGAATCCCTGCCTATTATGCAGTGGCAGACTACGCGCAGCGGTAACGGAATTGCTTTTATTGCTGGCCGACGTCTGGAAAATGACAAGGTGTGGGTGCGGATGACAGAAATGAATCTGCCCAACTACTTGCAAATTGGCTCGCTTGTTCCTAGCGCGCTGTATGTACGTCACTCTACCTCCAGTTGCACCCGTTGGCACGTGCCTGTTGATGACACGAACATGATTATTTTTGGCTGGCGTCATTACAACAGCGAAGTGGACCCAGAAGGCGTGGGCACCATAGAAGACTGTGGTGTGGACAAAATTGACTTTATCGTCGGTCAGACTGGTGATCGTACTTACGAAGAAGGCCAACGCGCGCCAGGTGACTGGGAAGCGTTGACCAGCCAGCGTCCAATCGCCGTTCATGCACTGGAAAACCCAGGTACCTCTGATGTTGGTGTCTATATGTTCCGCAAACTGTTGCGTGATGCGGTGCAAGGAAAAACCGCCCCCGATGCCAAACAGCAGGAATGGCTGACTGCCGGCGAGCCTCTTTCGCTATATACGCAAGACTCTGTGCTGCATGCGCCCACCAAGGGAAACCCAGCTGAAGACCGTAAGGTCATCTTGGACTTGGGCAAAGTAGTCATGGATATCATGCGCAGTGCTGACGATCTGCCTACTGCGCAACGTGATGCTTTTGTGCGCGCTAAGTTGGACGAAGTTGATGATGGCGTAGGTAAAGAAGCTGAAAGAAACGCCGCCAGTCTCGCCGTTTAAGCACAGGAGTAAATAGCCATGTTGACATTACTTGTACGCTCTATTACGTATGAAGCGGAGAATATACGGTCGTTCGAATTGGTTGATCCCTCTGGTAAAGATCTTCCACCCTTCGAGGCGGGAGCGCACATTGATGTCAGTGTGCCAGGAGGGTTGACAAGGCAATACTCGCTTTGTGACTCTCCTGGTAGTCGCAAGCATTATCGTATCGCGGTGCTGGAGGACCACGCGGGTCGGGGCGGGTCCAAAGCCATGCACGCCAGTCTGCGTGCCGGCGACATGTTGGATGTGTCCGAACCGCGCAATTTGTTCCCTTTGAAACCGGGTGCGCGGCATAACGTGTTGCTGGCCGGCGGTATAGGCATAACGCCCTTGCTGTCTATGGTGGATCAGTTGCAACGCGACCAGCAAAGTTTCGAGTTGCATTATTGCACCCAGAAACCAGAGCGTACGGCGTTCCGTTCGCGTTTGCAGTCATTGGTCGCTGGCGACCAGGCTTTTCTGCACCATGATGGCGGAGACCCTAAAAACGGCTTGGATATTGTCACCAAACTAGAAAAATATGAAGAAGGCGTACATCTTTATTTTTGCGGCCCGCCTGGATTCATGAAGGCCGTGCAAAAGGCGGCTGCGCATTGGCCCGAGCATGCCGTGCACTACGAATATTTTGGGGTGGATCCATCGCTTGCCGAAAAATTGGCTGCCAGCGCCCCTTCTGAAGGGGTGCAGATACGTTTAGCCAAATCCGACAAGGTGCTTACGGTAGAGCCGGGTCAAACCATACTGGCCGCTATCAGGCAAGCGGGTGTTGCGTGCGAGTCTTCCTGTGAATCCGGCTTATGTGGGACGTGCAAAGTACGCTATTTCAGTGGCAAGCCCGACCATAACGACTTTGTCCTATCCGAAGAAGAAAAAAATGAATATGTGCTGGTTTGCTGCGCAGGCCCAGGCACAGAAGCGCTATTGCTGGATTTATAAGAATTGGAGTAGACAAAAAATGCGTACATTTGACTATATTGTTGTAGGCGCTGGTTCTGCAGGCTGTGCCCTGGCCGGACGTTTGGTTGAAAATGGCGGTGGCTCTGTGCTGCTGCTTGAGGCAGGTCCTGCGGACAAGAACATCTGGGTGCATATCCCCATAGGCTATGGCAAGACGATGTTCAATCCCAACTACAACTGGCAGTTCGAGTCCGAACCGGTTCCAGAGCTAAATGGCCGTAATGTGTATCAGCCACGAGGCAAGACCCTGGGTGGTTCAAGCTCTATCAATGGATTGGTGTACGTGCGGGGTCAGGCCGAGGACTTCGACGACTGGGAAAAATTGGGCAACGACGGCTGGGGATGGCGCGATATTCTGCCTCTGTTCAAGCGCTCCGAGCGAAATGAACGTGGCGCCAGTGAATACCATGGTGGTGATGGTCGTCTGGGTGTATCCAATATACGCGGCAAGCACGAGCTGGTCGAGGCGTTTATCCGTGCTGGTGAAGAGAACGGCATACCCAGAACTGACGACTTTAATGGCGCTAAGCAAGAAGGTGTTGGTTATTACCAGTTGACCACCCGCAATGGCTTGCGCTGCTCGTCGGCCAAAGGGTATTTGCGGCCCTTGCGTGGAAATCCAGACCTGACTATCGAGACCGAGGCACGTGCCTTGGGGCTGATCATGGAAGGCAGACGTGCTGTTGGCGTGCGTTACATGCAAAATGGCAAGGTGGTCGAAGCGCGTGCCGCCAAAGAAGTCATACTCTCAGCCGGCGCTTTCCAGTCGCCACAGTTGTTGATGCTGTCAGGCATAGGCGCCGCTGATGAGCTCGCTAAATTTGATATCCCCCTGGTACATGATTTGCCGCAGGTGGGTAAGAACTTACAGGATCACTTACAGGTCCGGTTGATCTACAAATGCACTAAACCGATCACAACCAATGACAGCGTGCGCACTTGGTGGGGACAGGCGCTTATTGGCATGCGTTGGATATTTTTTAAAGCAGGTCCGGTGGCTGCGGGCATACAGTTGGGTGGCATGTTCGCTCGCGCGCGCCCCGAGGCAACACGTCCAGATGTGCAGTTTCACTTTGGCACGATCAGCGCTGATATGGCGGCTGGCAAGCCTCACGATTTTTCGGGCTTCACGATTTCTATGTGCCAGTTGCGGCCAAAAAGTCGTGGTTATGTCGGCTTGAAGTCGGCTGATCCTTTGGCCGCACCTTTGATACAGCCAAATTATTTTTCCGAGCAGGAAGACCGCGACACCATGTTGGCGGGTATCCAGCTGACCCGTCGCTTGGTAGAGTCGTCGGCGATGCAGCCCTATATTGCCGAAGAGTTTCGTCCCGGTCCTTCGATGAAGACTGACGAGGACATGATACGGTTTGTTCGCGAGCAGGGCACCACAATATTCCATCCGGTGGGCACTTGCCGCATGGGTAATGACGCGGACTCGGTTGTTGACACTAGCTTGCGTGTCAGGGGGATAGCGGGTTTACGCGTGGCGGACGCTTCTATCATGCCCTTGCTGTTATCAGGCAACACGAATGCCGGATCCATGGTTATTGGTGAAAAGGCCGCTGATTTGATCCTTAATGCAGGGCCGGCGTCATGACAGCCCAACGGCAACAAGAAATTTTTGCCGCCCTGTGGCAGTCTGAACGGACTGGTCTTCCCAAGTATCAGCGGGTGGTCAATGCCGTGCTTGAAGCGATACGGGAAGGTGTTTGGGGGCCTGGTGATCGACTTCCGGCCGAAGAGGAGTTTGTGCAGCTGACGCCCTTTAGTCTGGGTACTGTGCAACGCGCTTTACGCGACCTGGTGAATCAGGGACTAGTGGTGCGCCAGCATGGCCTGGGAAGTTTCGTGGCGCAAAGCCCGCGTCGTCTGGAGAACCCTTGGCACTGCCGGTTTGTGGCCGATGATGGCGTCGGTACCGTGCCAATTTATTCGAAAGCCATACGGCGTGAGCTGGTTAGCCATTCCGGCCCTTGGAGCCAGCATCTGAGTATAGACGATACCGTGGTCATACAACTGGATCGCATTATTAATATTGCGGACGAGTTCGATATATTCAGCCGCTTTTATGGCAGTTCCATGCTGTTGAAGATGCTGTGGGATATACCCATGGAGCAATTGCACGGCGCCAACGTCAAGAAAATGATAGCCGCGCAATGCCAGTTGCCCATCACTGAAATTGTGCATCAAACACGTATTGATCGCTTTGATGACGAGGCGTGTCAGATGATAGGCCTTGAACCAGGTTCCAGCGGCATGTTCATGCAAGCGATTGCGCGTGCCGGCAGCAACCTGACCGTGTACTACCAGGAGTTTTATATACCGCCTGGTCAGCGCTCGTTGCAGTTTTTTGAAAGAACACCTGTGTCGCTTTAAGCGCCAGATTAATCATTTTTGTTGTTGTATCTAGAGGACAGAACAATGGATATTTCAGGACAGAACCTTCTGATCATCATGTCGGACGAACACTCGCCCAAGGCGCTGGGTTGTTATGGGCATGAGTTTGTAGAAACCCCCAATCTGGATTCGCTGGCTGCACGCGGTACGCGTTTTTCATCAGCCTACTGTGCCAGTCCTGTGTGCATACCGGCGCGCGCGTCGTTTGCGACGGGTAAGTATATCCATCAGATTGGTTATTGGGATAATGCCGACGCCTACGATGGTGCTATACCCAGCTGGCATCATAAGCTGCGCGAGCGTGATCACCGTGTGGTGTCTATCGGTAAACTGCACTTTCGCGACTACGGCGGCGATCACGGTTTTAGCGAAGAAATAGTGCCCATGCACATCGTTGGCGGCAAGGGCGACTTGATGGGTTTGGTTCGTAGCGATCTGCCGGTACGCCAGGGTGCATACAAAATGGCTGACATGGCCGGCCCCGGTGAAAGCCAATACACGTTCTATGATCGCGAAATTATATCGCGCGCGCAGATTTGGTTGCGCGAGGAAGCACCGCGTTATACCGATAAGCCCTGGGTGCTGTTTGTCTCATTGGTCAGTCCGCATTTTCCGCTGACTGCGCCGCCCGAGCATTTCTATAAATATTACAACCGTGATTTGCCGTTGCCCAAACTGTATGAAAAATCGGAAAGGCCGGATCACCCTTATCAGAACGATTATCGCAACAGCTTTAACTACGACGATTACTTCGATGCTGAAAAGCGTAAAAAAGCTTTGGCTGGCTACTACGGTTTGTGTTCTTTCCTGGACGAGAACGTAGGTAAATTGCTGACTACGCTGGATGATTTGAATCTGACCGACGATACGCGCATTGTGTATACATCGGATCACGGAGATAACCTGGGCAGTCGTGGAATGTGGGGTAAGTCCACCATGTTCGAGGAAGCCGCTGGCGTGCCCCTGATCATTACAGGCAAGGGCATCCCTGAAGGCAAGGTCATTACGACGCCTGTCAGCCATGTCGACGTAATGCCTTTTGTTTATGACGCCGTGGGTGAAACAGATCCTAGCCTGAAAGACGGACTGCCTGGTATATCCTTGTTCCAGATTGCCGAAGGCGAAGTGCCAGAACGCAACGTCATGACTGAATATCACGGCATGGGTTCGGTCACAGGCGCGTTCATGATACGTAATGGCAAGTACAAGTATATTTACTATGTGCATTACCCAGAGCAGCTTTTCGATTTGGAAGCCGATCCTGAAGAGCTGAAAGACCTGGCCGCTAACCCCGAGTACGCGGCAGTTATCGCTGAAAGCAAACAAAAACTTTACGCGATGTGCGATCCAGTCGAAGTCGATCAGCGTGCCCGTGCGCGTCAAAGCGAACTGCTGGAAGCTAACGGCGGACGTGAAGCTGTTGTAGCGCGTGGTGATCTGGGCTTCAGTCCAGCACCTGGCGCCGAGCATAAGTTTAACTAAGGGGCAGGAGCCGCCCGCCTTATGTCCTCTTTTTTTGCTGCCTTTATACCGGGGACTACGCACAAGTGGTGGCGCGGCTTGACGGTGGGCGATATCAGGGCCGACTTGATGGCGGGCTTGCTGGGTGCGCTGCTGGTGCTGCCTCAAGGGGTAGCCTTTGCGCAACTGGCAGGCATGCCGCCGGTGTACGGCATCTATTCGGCCATCGTCCCTTGCATCGTGGCGGCCTTGCTGGGTTCTAGTCGGCATGTCATGACCGGCCCCACGAATGCGAATTCTTTGGCCTTGTTTGCCATGTTGTCGCCACTGGCGGTGGCGGGCAGCCCTGAATATATAGGCTTAGTGCTTACCACTACCTTTATGGTGGGGGTATTGCAGGTCTTGATAGCGCGCTTTCGTTTGGGCGCGTTGGCTAATTTTATTTCTCCGTCTGTGCTGCTGGGTTTTATGGCTGGCGCAGCCTGTTTGATTGCCTACCACGCCTTGTTGCACATGCGCAGTCTGGTGTTTTCAACCCAAGGCTTCAATCTGCTGGAACTGGCCGTTGGTGCTCTGGTTATTGTCGTTACGGTGCTGGTTGCGCGCTGGCGTAAACGCTGGCCTGCCATGCTGTTGGGGTTGTTGGCTGCTTATATTGCCGCTGCCGCTGGCAGCGCGCTGACTGGTCTGACTTTGGCGCAGCTGGGTGTGTTTCCATCGGTGATACCGCCCATCAGCATCCCTGAACTTTCTGCTGATCGATTCTCTCAGCTTTTTGGCATTGCACTGGCGCTTACCTTGGTAGCGGTAGGACAGTCGATTTCGATCGCCAAGGCAGTGGCCGAGCGTTCTGGACAAAGCATAGACGCCGACCGCGAGTTTTTTGGCCAAGGCATGTCCAATGTGGTGGGCAGCTTTTTTTCTTCTTATTTATCTTGCGGTTCCTTGAACCGTTCTATGCCGAATTTTGAAGCGGGCGCTCGCACCCCGTTGGCGGCGGTATTTGCCTCGCTGCTGGTGCTGGCGTTGGCCGGATTAAGCGCAGGCATGCTAGAGCGGTTGCCGCTGGTGGCGATAGACGCCTTGCTGCTTTATGTGGCTTGGACGCTGATCAATGTTCCGCGCATACGTGAAATTATTCGCTTTAGTCGACAAGAGGCCATATGCATGGCGTCGACGTGGGCGGCAACCATGCTGATACCCCTGGAGCTCGCTATTTTGCTTGGCGTGGGGGTGTCGCTATTGTTTTATTTGCACCAGACGGCGCGGCCGCTAGTGCGAGCCATGATGCTGCATGGCCCAGATCGTCGCTTTGTTCCCTTGAGTGAAATTGGACACACCGTGCTTGAGTGCCCCCAACTGAAGTTGGTGCGCATGGAAGGTGAGGTCTACTTTGGGGCGGCACAACATGTTGAGCATCAGTTGAAAGAATACCGCCGTATGTATCCTGGACAAAAGCATTTGCTGATCATGGCCAGAAGCATGAATTCGGTCGATCTGGCGGCAGTGCGCTTATGGTGGCGCGAGCTGCAGATACGCCGCCAAACCGGAGGCGACCTGTATCTGCACAGGCCACGTACTCGCGTGCTCGAGGCCTTGCAGCGTATTGGCATGCTGGAAGAATTAACAGAGCAGAATATTTTTCCAACCAAGGATAAGGCGCTTAACACGATAGTGCCCAGGTTGGATCCGGATATCTGCCTGACGTGTACAGCCAGGGTGTTTCGTGAATGCGCAAGCAGGCCAGGTGGCAGCGCTGAGTCCCTGGTCGATAGGTAAAGGAGATCATTATGCAAGCAAGCCAGTTGCGCACGGCCGCCATCAATGGCGAAATAGAGCACGATTTTTCATATGTGAACAAGGCCGAGCTGATACGCGAGCTGGCAGCGGTATTGGACGAACGCTGCTTGTTGCATCATGACGAGGCGCTGCGTCCTTACGAATGTGACGGCCTTGCGGCTTATCGTATGCTGCCCTTGGCGGTAGCTATCCCTGAAACCGAGGCTCAGGTGGTGGCTGTGCTTAAGATATGTGAGCGCTTGGGTGTCCCCGTGGTGGCGCGTGGTGCGGGTACGGGTTTATCAGGTGGAGCCATGCCCCATGCGCATGGTGTGTTGCTGTCTATGGCGCGCTTTAACAAGATAGTGCACCTTGATCCTCATGCACGCACAGCAGTGGTTCAGCCTGGGGTGCGTAATTTGGCCATTTCCCAGGCTGCTGCGCCCTATGATCTGTATTATGCGCCCGATCCGTCGTCGCAAATCGCCTGTTCCATTGGCGGTAACGTAGCGGAGAATGCCGGTGGCGTTCATTGTCTGAAGTATGGGCTGACTGTGCATAATCTGTTGCGGGTACGGGCAGTCACCATAGAAGGTGAGATCATCGAGGTGGGTAACCATGCCTTGGACGCTCCTGGCTATGATTTGCTGGCGCTAATGACGGGTTCAGAAGGTATGTTGGCAGTCATGACCGAGATTACCGTCAAGCTGATTCCTAAGCCTCAGGCAGCGCGCTGCGTGTTGGCCAGCTTCGATAGCGAAGTCAAGGCAGGGCAGGCGGTTGCGTCCATTATTGCGGCCGGCATCATACCGGCAGGCCTGGAAATGATGGATCAGGCCGCTACGGTGGCAGTCGAGGAATTCGTAAAGGCAGGCTATCCTTTAGATGCAAAAGCCATACTGTTGTGTGAATCAGATGGTACGCCTGACGAAGTAGAAGAAGAAATTGCTCGAGTCTGCCGTGTTCTGGAAGACAGTGGCGCAACAAAATTCACTGTGTCCAATAGCGAAGAAGAACGGCTCAGATTTTGGGCCGGGCGCAAGGCGGCTTTCCCTGCTGCGGGTAGGTTGTCACCGGACTATTACTGCATGGACGGCACCATTCCCCGGAAACGTTTGGGTGACATGCTGACAGCCATACACGCCATGGAAGAGAAATACGGACTGCGCTGCCTGAATGTATTTCATGCGGGCGATGGGAATATGCATCCGCTGATACTGTTTGATGCCAGCAAGGGCGATGAGCTGCAGCGTGCTGAAGCGTTTGGCGGCGAAATTCTTGAGCTGTCGGTACAGTTGGGCGGCACCATTACTGGCGAGCATGGAGTAGGTATCGAAAAGATCAATCAGATGTGTGCCCAGTTTGGCGAAAAAGAACGCTTGCAATTTTTTCGTATCAAGACGGCATTTGATGCGCGTGGCTTGCTTAACCCTGGAAAACTGATTCCTACCCTGAATCGTTGCGCGGAATTTGGCAGCATGCATGTGCATGCCGGGCAGTTGTCCCACCCTGAACTGCCCAGATTCTGAGCATTTCCACGTGGTGTATCGCCATGGCGCGACATACCTAACTTTATGAGGCAACCAGCCTCCAGCAAAATCATGAGCAAAAATATGGACATTATCCAGCAGTGGTCTGACGTGGTTCAGGCTGCAGCTGCTCAGGGCAGCTCAGTCTGCCTGCGTGGCGGCGGCACAAAAGATTTTTATGGACGTTGTCTGAAAGGACAGCCTCTGGATACCAGACAGCATGCTGGCATCAAAGACTATGAGCCCTCCGAGCTAGTCATCACGGTAAAGGGTGGGACTTCGCTGGCCGAGCTTGAAGCAGTGCTGGCCGGACAGAATCAGTTTTTGGCTTTCGAACCACCGCATTTTGGCGAAGATGCCACGGTAGCGGGTTGCTTGGCTGCTGGCCTGTCTGGTCCGCGTCGCATGGCAGTGGGCGCCGTGCGTGATTTTGTACTGGGCGTCAAGCTGATGGACGGTAGGGGCGACGTACAGACCTTTGGCGGGCAGGTTATGAAAAACGTGGCCGGTTATGACGTTTCGCGTCTGATCGCGGGCAGCCTGGGAACTTTGGGCATTGTTCTGGACGTGTCGCTAAAAGTGCTGCCGCGTCCTGTATCTGAACTGACCTTGAGGTTGGCCATGACCGAGGAACAGGCAATACACAGCCTGAATACCTGGGGTGGTCGTCCTTTGCCTATTTCAGCGTCTGTCTGGGTCGATGATGTACTGACGCTAAGGTTGTCTGGGGCTGAATCCGCTACCCGTCTGGCCCGAGAACAACTGGGCGGCGAACTAATCGCCAGAACCGAAGCTGACCTGTTCTGGCGTGGTGTGCGGGAACAACGCCATGACTGGTTCAATAAGCATGCTGATACGGAAATATGGCGGGTGTCAGTGCCTAGCGTTGCTGGCAGCCTGGGTTTGCCGGGCTCGCAACTTATCGAATGGGGTGGCGCCTTACGCTGGGTTTCCGGCCCTCAAAACTTGGAAATCATACGTCAGCGTGCTACGCAACTGGGCGGCCATGCGACCTGCTTTCGCGGGCAGGACAGGGCGGGCGATGTCTTTCATCCACTGGAGCCCGGTATGTTGGTTTTGCACCGTAAGCTTAAGCAGGCGTTTGATCCTGCAGGCGTGTTTAATCCCGGACGAATTTATCAAGGACTGTAAGCATGCAAACACAACTCGCTGAATTTATACGCTATACGCCTGAAGGCGCCGAGGCGGAAGAAATCATTAATAAATGTGTGCACTGCGGATTCTGCATGGCCACTTGCCCTACCTATCAGTTGACGGGTGATGAACTGGACGGACCGCGTGGGCGTATCTATCTGATTAAACAACTGCTGGAAGGTGAGGCGGTCACCAGCATCACCCAAGGCCATCTGGATAGTTGTCTGACCTGTCGTGCCTGTGAAACCACATGCCCGTCCGGTGTGCACTACAGTCGCCTGGCGGATATTGGCCGCCATGTGGTTGACCAACAGGTAGAACGGCCCTTGCCTGATCGTGCTTTGCGTTGGGCGGTGCGTGAGTTGGTGGCGCGTCCGGCGCTGTTTGGCGCTGCAATGCAGGCTGGCAGGATAACCCGCAGCGCTTTACCTGCTGCACTTAAAGAAAAAGTGCCTGTTGCGCGTGATGCTGGATTGTGGCCTAAGGCCAGGCATGCTCGCAAGATGCTGGCGCTGGCGGGTTGCGTACAACCCAGCATGGAGCCGGGTATTAATACCGCGGCAGCACGCGTACTTGATGCACTGGGCGTTTCATTGGTGACTGCTGCAGGCGCTGGTTGTTGCGGCGCGGTGCGCTTTCACCTGGATGATCATGATGGCGCGCGCGGTAACGCACGCAGCAATATTGATGCCTGGTGGCCATTGATTGAAAGCCAGCAGGTAGAAGCGTTGGTCATGACAGCGTCAGGCTGTGGCGTGCAGGTTAAGGACTATGGACATCTGCTGCAGCATGATCCGGCTTATGCCGCCAAGGCAGCTCGCATTAGCGAACTCACTTTGGACATCAGCCAGGTTGTTGCGGCTGAAGCCTCGGCTTTGCTCGACTTACTACAGACCCGTCAGCATGAAGAAATAACGGTCGCCTGGCACTCACCCTGTACGTTGCAGCACGGCTTGAAAATCACCGGCACGGTTGAAAACCTGCTTAAGGCGGCGAACTATCGTCTGACTCCTGTCCAAGATGCGCATTTGTGCTGTGGGTCGGCGGGAACCTACTCCATTTTTCAACCTGAAATGTCTAAAACGCTGCGCCAAAATAAGTTGCATGCCTTGCACCAAGGCGGTGGAGCTATGATAGCGTCGGCCAATATAGGGTGTATTTCTCATTTGCAAGGGGGGACCAGTACACCGGTTCGGCATTGGATAGAGTTGTTGGACACACGTTTGGCCAATTGATCCAGTTGGCAATTGGGCTATGCCCTAGCCCCAATAACCCACAGGATGTGATAACTTTCTGTGGCGATTGTTACTATTGGGTTGATGGTAGGTTAGCCAGACTTTTATAGCGTGGTGGAAAATGATTGAAAACCAGCAACCTGATGTTTTTAGCCCTTTGTTCAGGGTTAATCATTCAGGGATTCCAAAATACCGTCTGGTATTGAATGCCATCATGGAAGGCATTACGTCCGGCCTTTGGAAGGCCGGCGATAAACTGCCTACCGAAGACGAGCTAGTGCAGCTTACCCCTTTTAGTCTGGGAACCGTGCAGCGTGCGCTGCGCATACTGGTTGATCAGGGCGTCGTTATCAGGCAACACGGTCTGGGCACCTTTGTCGCAGGACGCCAACTGCAGGTGCAAGACCCTTGGCATTGTCGTTTTATTGCCGATGATGGCGTCAGTTTTTTACCGGTTTACTCTACTATTCTTAGCCGTGACTATGTGCCAGATAAGGGCGAGCTAACCCGTTATTTTGACCCTGCTGATGGGCCATTAGCCCTAATTGAACGGATAATCAATATCAACGACGAATTCAACGTCTTTACACGGTTTTATATCCATAAAAATATGTTTCCCTTGTTATGGGACACGCCATTGGAAAAACTCAAGGGCTTGAATTTCAAACGACAAATTACCAAAGAACTAAATATGCCCATTACCAGGGTGGACCATTCTATAAGGATGGTAGGCTTTGATGAGGATGTGGCCCGCCATACTAGTGTCCAGCCTGGTTCCATGGGCATGTGTCTTACAGTAGCGGCTTATATGGGCTTGGATAAGTGCATTTACTTCCAACGGTTTTTTATTCCCCCCACAGAAAGAACATTAAGCATACCTAGTCAACTGACTGATTAGTATAAAAAAGCCATACCGCAAAAACGGCATGGCTTTTTAGTTTTGTACCTGATGTTGGGCGCTTAGTATCCCAGCATGCGTGGCACCCACATATAAGTCGATGGTACATAGGTCACTATCATCAGTACTGTCAGTAGCCAGGCCAGAAATGGCAGACTTTCTTTGATAACTTGCTCTATCGGTGTCTTACCTATACCTGCCGCAATGAACAGGCACAATCCTACTGGTGGCGTCACCATGCCTATGATCAGGTTGACGGTGAAAATCATGCCAAATTGCAGAGGGTCTATGCCGTAGGCTTCAGCCATAGGGATAAGCAGTGGGCCAAACATGACCATCGCTGCTACGGTGTCGAAAAATAGGCCGACAATCAGTAGAATCACGTTAACCAGCAACAGAAAAATTAGCGGGTTAGACGTAATTGAGGACAGAGCATCGGCGGCAACTTGCGGGATTTGCTCTGTGGTCAATATCCAACTGGCGACGTTGGCCAGGCCCATCATCAGGAACACGACTGACGAGATCACGCCTGTACGGCGCAGTGCCCCACATATCATGGAAAAATTTAGAGACCGCGTAACAAACAGACCCACTAGGATGGCGTACAGCACGGCTACGGCGCCTGCCTCAACCGGCGTAAATATCCCTAGGATAATACCGCCTACCATGATGACGGGTAGAAAGGCGGCAACCATGAAGCGTTGGGTGATCACGAACCTGTCACGCCAGGTGTAGTTGCCAGAATCAGCCGGGTAGCCGCGCTTGCGTGCAATGAAGTACACGATAACCATAATACCTATGCCTATCATCAGGCCTGGAACCACGCCAGCGGCAAACATCGCGCCTACGGAAACGTTCTGGGCGACCAGAGCATAAATGATCATCGGCACGCTGGGTGGAATGATAGGGCCAACCGTGGATGAACAGGCAGTTACTGCACAGGCAAAGCCAGGGTTTTTATATTCCTTGGCCATTTTGGGGATCAACATGGAGCCCACAGCGCTGGCGCCGGCAACGCCGGAGCCGTTGATCCAGCCAAAGATCATGCTAACCAGAACAGTGACCTGGCCCATGCTGCCACGGACACGGCCTACCGACATGCGTGCAAAGTTCAGGATGCGATCCAGTATGCCGGATCCACCCATCAGCTCGCCAGCCAGAATAAAGAACGGAATGGCGACCAGTGCGAACATGTCGATGCCGGTGAAAATGCGCTGAGGCACCAGCAGTAGAAATTCAGGGTCGATTAATATGAAGACCACAATGGTGGCAAGGCCTAACGCGAATGCGACCGGGACTGCCAGGGACAATGCGGTGAAGAATGTGATTATCAGAGCTATGCCCATGATACCTCCTGGGGTATTGCAGCCTTGAGGCGCGATACCGACTTGAATTGAAGTTGATAAGTGTGTGCTAATACCTGCCTGGAATCAGGACAGGCTAGCGGTATCTTTGGATAGCGCATTGTCTACGCCTTTTCTGACGACAAACAGCAGTTGCAAGATCATCAATGCGCAGCCTACGGGAATAGCAGCGTAGGGCAGGCTCATGCTGATGTCCCATACCAGAGGGTCTGTGTGGCTACGGACGTTGTAGCTGAAGATGGTGCCGTAATATAGGCAAACGCTTAGGAAAATCATGTTCAGCAGAACTACACAGGCGGCACAAAACTTTCTGCCTTTGGCGGGCAGCATATCGACCAGCATATTGACTGAAATGTGGGCGCCTTCCCGTAGGCCCAAGCTGGCGCCCAAAAAAGCAGCCCATATCATTAGGTATTTGGCGACCTGTTCGCCCCAGGAGATTGGTGCAGAAGAAACATAACGGGTATAAACCGAAATCCAAATGACAACAACCATGGCGCCTATTAAGCCAATAACGGCTGCTCCGGTTGTTCGGGTGATGATTTTCTCAATGGCCAAGTCGGGGATTTCGGGCAGACTGATGGCTGCGACAGCAGGAGCGACAGGTAAGCTTGCGGTGTTGACGTTCATAATCTAAATATCCTTGACGGAAGTGTGTGCGTAGCAGTGGACGCAGTCAGCAAAGCGGTGCTATGCCGCTTTGCTGCTTCAAAAGACTACTTGCCGGTTGCGGCTTCACGCACCAAGTCTATGGTTGTCTGTGCAACGCCTGAGTCAGCCCAGGTGCTTTTGCCCAGTTTGATCCATTCTGCGCGTTGATCTGGCGTAAGTTCGGTGATGGCGCCGCCTGCTTTCAGATAAACTTCCTGGGCTTTTTTATCTTCCTCAGCCCAAATTTGTCTATGGTAGGCTTCAGATTCTTTAGCTGCGCTTTCCAGGATTTCTTTTACCCACCCTGGGTATTTTTCCCATTGCTTGGTGCTGATGACACCAACAAAACCATAATATTGCCAATCTACGTCCACTGTTTTCTTGATGATTTCGTGGTGACGGGCGCTGACCAAGGTACCAAATGGTTGGGCTTCGCCGTCCACAACCTTGAAACGCAGGGCGTTATAGACTTCAGGCCAGTCCACTGTGATGGCGCTGCCACCAAAGGCCTTAACACCGGCCAGCTCCAAAGGAGAACGCGAGGCGCGTATCTTCAGGCCAGCCATGTCGGCAGGCATGGTGACTTGCTTTTCCGAGGTGTTGATATCGCGGAAGCCATAATCGAAAGTAAACAGCCAACGCAAACCGACGTCGGCCAGTTCGGCGTTGATGTGATCTTTCACTTTCTGTGAATTCAAAGCATTATGAACCTGGTCTAGATCGTCGAAGATAAAAGGCAGGTGTAGTACTTCAAAAGCACGGGTAATGGTGACTAGGTTGGCTGATGATCCACTGGCGATCTGCAGCATGCCTTGTTGGGCGGCTTCAAAGGTTTCCTTGTCACTGCCCAATTGACCACCGGGGTAGTGCTGAACTTTGATTTTGCCTTCAGACTTTTCCGCTACAAGTTTGGCAAAGTGGTTGGCCGCGATACTGGTGTCATGGCTGGGCGCCATAACGTTTGCTACTTTCACGGTAAATTCGGCGGCGATGGCGCTACCGGCGGTGGCGGACAGCAAGCAGGCTGAGCTAATTGCTGCGATTGCCAAATTCTTCCCTAGATACTTCAAAATCACGGTGTTCTCCTCCGGTGGGGATGGCTATTTTGATGAGCTTTGGTGGTGTCGCGTCGTTTGTAGAGATGGCGTTTGTGCCACTGTTTGTGGTGTTGACTAGCGAACTGCAGTACTTACGGCTAGAACTATATAGGACTACAGTTCTTGATGTCAACAGTCGGCACCCGCCTATTTATATGGGTGTTTCTACTGATATTAAAAATGATCGTTGTGTTGTAAAGATAGGCCTGTATGTGCGCTATTTACATGCAAAGTGAAGCCGGTGGCGCCCATAAAAAAACCCGCAAAGCCTTTGGCTGTGCGGGTTTTGCGTAATCTGAGTGGCGGACAGGGTGAGATTCGAACTCACGGTACGCCTAAACGTACACTGGATTTCGAGTCCAGCGCATTCGACCACTCTGCCACCTGTCCTAAGCTTGCCTGACTACAAATGCAAATCACCGGGTCGAAGGTGGCTTGCTGGGCAAGTAAGGCCGCAATTCTAGCAAAAAAACTAAAAAACTCCTAATCCATATCCCGGGCACTTGGAACCAGGGTGGCGGTACACTACGGTGTACGCTATTTTGGACCACATAGGAAAGGAAGAACATGCTTACAGGTAAGAATGCAGTCATTACAGGCTCAACCAGTGGTATTGGCTTGGCCGTTGCGCGTGAACTGGCATCCAACGGAGCCAACGTGGTGCTAAATGGCTTTGGTGATCCGG
Source organism: Burkholderiaceae bacterium (assembly GCA_017983955.1). Taxonomy (GTDB): domain Bacteria; phylum Pseudomonadota; class Gammaproteobacteria; order Burkholderiales; family Burkholderiaceae_B; genus JAGOAJ01. Next base: position 117,395 of record JAGOAJ010000005.1, on the reverse strand, counting down.
CGGTCATAGAAAAAGAACGCATCAACATCGAGCTGGAATTCGCCGTGAAGGCGGTTTACATCAATGCCGACCTGATGCAGCCAGAGGCTACGCGTCACTTTATTGATGATGCTGTAAAAGCCTTGGGCAGCATAGATATTCTGGTGAACAATGCAGGTATTCAGCACGTTAGCCCCATAGAAGACTTCCCCGTTGATCGCTGGGATGCCATTATTGCCTTGAACTTGTCTGCGGTATTCCATGGTACGGCCGCCGCTTTGCCCTATATGCAAAAGCAAGGTTGGGGACGCATTATCAATATTGCCTCGGTGCATGGCCAGGTGGCCTCGGTCAACAAGTCGGCCTATGTGGCAGCCAAACATGGCGTAGTGGGCTTGACCAAGGTAACCGCCTTGGAAAATGCGGGTAATGGCGTTACTTGTAACGCCATTTGTCCTGGCTGGGTGCGTACACCTTTGGTCGAGGCTCAAATTCAGGCGTTGGCCCAAAAGAATGGCACAGATATTGAAACCGCCGCCCGTGACTTGCTGGCTGAAAAACAGCCTTCGCTGCAGTTCGTGACGCCTGGGCAACTGGGTGGCGCAGCGGTGTTTCTGGCCTCGGAAGTAGCCGATCAGATGACAGGTACTACGCTGACGTTAGATGGCGGCTGGACGGCCCGCTAGACGTGGTCATGGTTCCTAGGCTAAAGCGCGGTAAGCCACGTGGGGCACAAACAGATTGCGCCCCACGTGGCTGTGTTTAAGTGTTGATTTAAAAGGTATTGCATGTTGATTCTGTTATCCCCCGCCAAGAAACTGGACTACGACTCGGTGGTGCGTACCACTTTGCATAGCCAGCCTCAGTTTGTTGAACAGGCGCAAGGGCTAATCAAGGTGCTCAAGCAAAAGCCTGCATCCGAAATTGCCAGCTTGATGAAGCTTAGCGAGCCGCTGGCGCAACTCAATGCCCAGCGTTACGCCGCATGGGTGCCAGAATTTAATCTAACGAATTCGCGTCAGGCCATCCTGGCGTTTAATGGCGATGTGTACGCTGGTCTGGACGCTTCAAGCTTATCTGACAAGCAGCTGCAGTGGGCGCAACAGCATCTAGCCATACTTAGTGGCTTATATGGTGTATTGCGTCCGCTGGATCTGATGCAGCCTTATCGACTGGAAATGGGTACACGGCTACACACAGACGCTGGCGTGGGTTTGTATAGCTGGTGGGGCACCACAATCGCCGACTACCTGAATCAGCATTTGCAGCAGAATCCTGGCCGCTCATCCTCTGCTCAGCCCGTCGTTTTGAACCTGGCCTCCGAGGAATACTTCAAGGCGGTAGACCTGAAGGCGCTACAGGCGCGCGTGGTTCAGTGTGTATTTCAGGATTATAAAAATGGTGTGTGGAAAATCATCAGTTTCCATGCCAAGCGGGCGCGTGGCTTGATGGCGCGCTACGCCATCGATCACAAAATCACTGACCCCAAGGGGCTGCAAGGCTTCGATAGTGCAGGGTATGCCTGGGAGGCATCACAGTCTACCCCTGATAGATTGGTATTTCGCCGGGCGCTGGCTGCGGATTAACTGCGAATCCGCATAGACTTGTGCTGCACTGGCTTTCAGGTCATCTGTCCTAGCCCGCGCATTTCCTGACGTATTAACTGCGCGGCCTTGACCATTTGTCGCATTGGGTAGGCCAGGGTGGCCAGTTCGCCTTGGGTCTCTATGGAGGCTGGCGGATCGGCGTCCTGGTCCTGCATATAAAGCTCTATGGCTTCCAGGGATTTTGCGATGCCTTCAGGCACGGTGGGCAAGGTGGCCAAGATAGGTACGGCAGCGCTAATTTGGGATGCCAGTACGTGATTCTGTATAAGCAAATGGTTTAGTTCGGGGACATGGTGCTGGCGCCGTATGGGCTCGTCCATCATGCGATAAAAGGCCGAGGCAAAGTTGCTGAAGGCGATGTAGGCATTTTTGCGGGCAACGCGCCAGCGCATGTCGGCCTCGTGCAGCTCGGGGTCCAAGGGTGTCTTTTCACGGCTTAATTCGGCGTACTGCAAGCCGGTTTTCAGGAATTCATGATTGGCTTTTTTGGCTGCGGCAGCCAGCGATGCCATAAAATTATATTCCCACCATGGCAGTATGTAGCTGCATAGCAAGGCCAGCATGCAGCCTATAAACGTGTCCATCAGACGCTCGCCAATCACAAAGTTCGAGCCCGGCGATAAAAAGTGAAACACCAGCAAGACAAACAGGGTGTTGAAGATCCCGGAAATCATGTAGTTCAACTGGATCAGGCTGTAGCCCAGTATGCTGGTAACGACTAGCACCAGTAGATAAATGTCCAGGTTGTCCGTGACGTTAAACAGGACTAACGCCAGGCCGCACCCTATAAGGGTGCCTGCCAGTCGCTTGCCATTGCGCTGACGTGTCAGCGCAAAGCCCGGTTTCATAATGATAATAATGGTCAGTATGATCCAGTAGCTATGCGAGGTCATGCCTGGGACAAATTTTTGCACTACCTCTTGCTGGGTCAGTACGGCACTTAAGGTCATGGCCAATAGTGCTGCAGAGGCCACCCTAAGGGCATAGCGAAAGTGTGGTGAATCCAGGCGCAGGTTGCTGGTTAGCAGGCCGGGACGAAATTCCTGACGCGATAAAAAACGGCCCAAGGATTTGTCCAACCGCTCGTCTACCAAGGTGGTGGCTGTGGCGCTATGGGTATGGGTCGCCATGCGAGCCACAATGCGTGCGGCGTTGCGCAGGCGGCGCAGTATTTGCACCAGCAGGGCGTAGACCTCGGGCTCGGTTTCGGCCAGACCCTTGCGTTTGTATTTTTCCAGCTCGTATTCAATAGCACGCAGCTCGGCCTTGACGCCGCTACGCAGTTTAACGACCCGGTTGCGGGCTATGGTCAGTGCAATCTCGGCGACGTTATCAGCCGTTTTTTGCAAGGCATCGCGGGCAAACATCAGAACATCGCTGTCGGGCAGTGCACGGCGCAGGGTGGCGTAGTCTGTATGTGTAGCTACCATGGTGTCCATCAGGGCGACCATGTCAATAAACACATTCAGGGACGATACCTGGAAGCGCTTCCAGCGCTGCTGGCCTCGCGGTAGTTCGCGTAATATCATCTCCCGTGCCGCTTGGTGGCTTTCTGTCATGGCGGACTGGCTGGGTATCAGACGACGATAACTATCCTCCAGATCGCTGTCCATGTCGTAGAAGGTGGATCGGGTAGCAATGTAGTCAGCCGTGGCGAACAAGGCGACAGATAGTGCTTGTTGTTCCTCGCGGTGCCAGAACAGGCGGTGCAGCAAATAGCTGTAGCCAAAGTAGAACAGGCCGCCCAGAAACGACCAGATGGTGTGCAGAAAGACATCATGCGGCGTCAGAGGCGTGCGCATGGTCAGGGTCATGATCAGCAAACAGGCTAGGCCCAGCAGGCCGCCTTGTTTGCCAAACACCGTGAACATAGAAAATAGAAAGCACAGTAGGGGCACCAGCATCCAGATGGCAATGTGATGCGAAGACGCCAGGCCAGTGATGGCGGCGGTTACCGAGCCCAGCAATATAGCGCCCAGCATGCCATTGGTGCCATAGCGTCGCGGCCCGCCAGGCTGATCCAGGATAGCGACACAGGCGGCGCCCACGGAGGCAATAATGCCTACGCTGTATAGGTTGAATAGCCAGCTAAGAGACAGGGCGGGCAACAACACGCCTATGGCTTGACGCAGACCGCTGAAAAAGTAGTGGCTATGGAAAAAGCGCTGTAACTGGGAACCGTGCAACATCAGGATAGGCTAGAAGAATAAATATAGGCTTCATCGTATCCTGTAATTGGTTAAAAAGTTGCTTCTATCGTTCAAAAGTATCGTAGGCGGGCATAGTGTGGTGACTCGTCTTGGCTGTTAGGTGCGGAGCTAAAACCTTAGCGGGTACTAAATTGAATTTCACAATGGCTGATAGCTGTTCGGTGTAGCTTGAGTCGTGTTCGCGAAGGCGACTTACCCAGCGATCAATACCTTGTTTTTCTGGCTCCAGATGCCATCCATAAAGCTGAGACCCTTCAATAAATAAAAAACCATGCTGTTGAGTTTTCTGTGATTCGTCTTTTAGGGGCCTGCGATCAGGCAGTGCAAGGCCATTTTGTGAGAAGTCAGCCACCAGTATCTTTACTGGACGACCAAAATAATCGCTGATCCTGGCTTGCGCGCTGCCTAGGTTTTTTAGGTAGTCCTGGTCGATGGGTTCGTCAGCCAGTCGCATTTGTACTGCCAGGTAGCTATCAGTAAGCTCCACAATTAATAGCTTGTCAGAAATCCAGTCTGATTGAACAAATGCCCCTTGGCGACGAAATAGTTCGGCAACGGCAGTGTAGACACCGGGTCCTTCGCCGCCAATAAGCTGCTTAAAGAAGCTTTGCTGACTAATCTTTACTTCTATGTTTTGTATTTGTTCTTGTAATAGTCCCAGCTTTCGAATGGATGCTGATCGTTCAAGAAAAAGAGCTTGTTCAGCATCAAGAGCGTAATCATTTAACCATCGTGCATTGCTTATCCCAACGGTTTGGCCAAACCGCTCTATGCAGCGCTGCACAGAGGTGAAAAACTCGGAGCAGAGCGTGCCTTCGGCCCACATTGATTGGTTTAGGGCTGGAAGAAAAATAATTCGCCCTGGTGTTAGTGCGTGGTAGCAGGCCAGAACCTGTCCTTCTGTGTCATGCAGGATGGATGTTCCTGGATGATTGTTCAAAGCAACAATAGGCATAAGCAGCGGACTAATGCTTTCGAACAGTGAGCGAAAGGGTTCACCGGCGGTGCAGCTAAGTAAGGCGCCTTCTATAGGGAAGGTCTCTAGCCTTACTGACGGTAAAGGTTCCAGCAGCTCGTAGGGCATTATTTCTTGCAGTGTATGTATGCCTATTTCTTCAGCAGGAGGCAAAAAAGCAATGATAGTGCCGCCTTTTAGCAGCAGCTTTTCAAACTGATACCTCCAGTGACGTGACTTGGCTAAAAGCTGTTCGGATCCCTTGACGCTTAAAACCTTAGGGTTGGTTTGTTCTAGGTCATTTTGAATAGCTGGTAGTAAGGCCTCTATGTTCCAGACAACTGTATCGATATCCCCTAGCTCTGCCGGTTCCATGAACGAAAGCTGCAAAATTGATGGGGGCGTTAGGCAGTGATGGGCCAAGCCTATGGTCGCAATGTTCACTTGAGGATCTCCTTGACGCTATTTTTAAGATATCTTAAGATATAGACAATTAGACAACTTTGCGACGGAAAAATCAAGATGGATCAAGTCAAACACATGGATGGCGAGGGGTCTATGCATAAGCAAATTATTACGTTGGATCGTCAATCGCCTTTGCCTTTGTACGAACAGGTAAAGCGCCGTCTTCTTTCGGTTGTGCTTAATTGGAAAGACGCGAGTGATCGCTTCTACACAGACCAGGAGCTTAGCGAATATTTTGGTGTCAGCCGCATGACAGTGCGGCAGGCTGTTCAGGAGTTGGTGGATGGGGGGTACTTAAGGCGTGCCCGCGGCTCGGGTACTTTCGTGTGCGGAAAGAAAGTTGAAGAACGGTTTAGCTTGACTAAGGACTTTGTTGATCAGTGGGCGGATGCCGGTCAATTGCTGAAGCTTAAGGTACTGGCCTGTGTAAAACAGCCCTGTCCTGTGCATGTGTCCGAAGAGCTGCAACTGCAAAGCGATGAACTGGTCTGGAGCATTATTCGGCTGCGAAAAGTAAAACAAGTTCCTATTTCTATAGATTACCGTTTCATCCCAGTAAAAATAATAGATTCATTGAGTAAAAAACAAGTTTCGGCGGGCTCATTGCTTGGGCTGATGAATAATCATATTGATTTGTCCTATGGAAAGCTGACGGTAGAGGCTGCTGCTGTTCAGGTTGAGCATGCTGACTATCTTGACCTTATTACCGGTGATCCTATATTGCGAAGAAGTTTGATTTATTACGATGTGGAAAACAGACCGGTAATGTCTGGAACATCATATTACAGGTCTGATCAAGTTAGGTACTCGATTCATGTTCCGTTAAGTGAAAATAGTGTTGCAGAAAATAAAATAACTGATAAGTTGGAATTCAAAAAGCAAGTAATTCGTGCTGTATAAATAATTAAATTAATATTTGGAGATAAACATGCTTTGGATAAAAAATAAATATACAAATTTAATGACTGCTTGTGTTGTATCTGCAGGGGTCATGTTCGGTTCTGTCCAGGTGGCGCAGGCAAAGCCTACTCATATAGGATCTATTTTGTCATTAACAGGTCCCGGTGCCTTTTTAGGCGAAGATATGAAGGCAGGCATGGAAATGGCCATAGAGGACATTAATGCCTCGGGTGGCATCCTTGGTGAGAATGTCAAGTGGACATTTTACGATGCCGAAAGTCAAACAGCAAAAGCAATTAACGCGACACGACGCCTTTTGTCTCAAGATGGCGTTGACATAATGGTTGGCGGCGGAAATATGAGTGGCATTGCTATGGCCATGGCACCAATTATTGAAAGAGCAGAAATTCCTTTTATTTCAACTGAAGGAAGCATGCAGATAATAAATCCTGTTGAAAGCCGACAGAATGTTTTTAAAAGTACAGTTGATGACGACCAAGTTATTAATAGGGTTCTTGATTATCTAGAGAAAAAAGGAATAAACAAGGTTGCCCTTTTGGCAGATAGTAGCGGTTTTGGTCAAAGTGCTGTAGAGCAAGCAAAAAAACTGGCTGCAGAAAGAAATTTTGAATTTATATACGAGTCATTCAACCCTGCAGATACGGATCTTACTCCGCAACTGACAAATATAAAAAATAGTGGGGCGAAGGCAATTATTTGCTGGACAGTGACGCCGGCCGGTGTTGTTTTTATAAAGCAGGCAGATCAGCTTGGATTAGGCGACCTTACGCTAATCCATAGTTATGGATTTGTGGATCATAGATATATGAAGTTAGCAGGAAGCTCTGTAAAAGATTTGGTCTTAGTCAGTGTAAAGTTTCCAGTAGCCAATGACTTGCCGGATGCTGATCCGATTAAGCAAACAATACAGAAACTAAGTGCGCGTTTTGAAGAGAAGTATGGCCGTAAGCCTAATCAGTATGTTGCGCAAACCTATGATGCAATCATGTTGGCACGAACAGCCGTGGAAAAATCCAATGCTAATAAAACGAAAGTTAGTCAAGAGCTAAGCCAATTAACTAATTATAAAGGCTTGGGTGGAGTCTTTAACTTTTCTAAAGAACGACATTCTGGACTATCCAAAAGCGATATCGTAATGTTGAAATATCAAGATGGTGAGTTTCGCCTGGAAGATTATTAAACTTGCTATTTATTTAGATATTTATTAATAAATAATAGAGGTGGTTTATGAGCGCAGTAATTGAGCATCCAAGAACAATTTTAGATACCGAGAAACCTTTCTTTCCATTAGATTTGGGTGTCCGCATACCAAAAATTCGTGACCTATATCAATTGGCTACTATCAAACAGTGGGACCCAAGGGTTGATATTGATTGGGCTGCATTTGATATTTCAAAATACACCGAAGAGCAGCGTTATGCCGGTAGGCAATACTGGAGTCGGCGTGCATGGAGTGAGTATGGTGCTTTAGCAGAAAGCCCCATCCTTCAAATTCGCTTTTGCCACGATGATTGCCCACCTGATTTACCGCTATTTTTTGCTATTCGTACGCAAGAGGAAAGTCGACATGCCGAGGTTTGCGTGCGTATGGCTGAGTTGTTGGGCGGCTATATGGAGCAGCCTGTGCAATCCGGTTTTCAAGGTTCTGTTGCCACGCATGGTGTTCGTAAGATGGCGCTAGACCCCTATATGTCCATCGAAGCAATTTTGGCTGCTTTGGTGTGCGCTGCTGAAGAAATCGCTTTTGATGTATTTCGACATCTGGTTGATATAACCCCAGATCCTGTTGCCAAGCAAATTTGTACTCATATTATGCGCGACGAGGTTAGGCATTGCGCATTCGGTTGGCGCTATCTTGACTATCGTATTCCTCAAATGTCGAAGCAGGAAATTCAACAAGTAGAGGATGCCGTTATATCAATGATGGAAAAGGTTGAGTTGAACGGTTACCACAGCCCTTGGTTGGCCCCAAGCAATCCTGCATCTCAAGCTGAAATGGATGTTGATCGCATTACCTGGGAGGCAGGATTAGGTGCCACCGTAGAGGAACTGGAGAAGCCTATATTTGTAAGCACGGTTCAGCGGATCAGGCGTCAGATGGAACCTTGGGGCGTAAATCTTCCCATTTTTTCTCATCCAAAAATTGGTAAGTTTTAACTAGGAGCAAACCGTGCAAGCAACGACAACAAAAATACTAGATGAACGCCGTTTCCCAGTCAGCCTGACAGAGACTATTACGCCTATACGCGAGCTTTATGACTGCGGCAAACAAGAGCGCTGGAATCCAGAGGTAGACATACTTTGGAAGACGTTGGATCTTGGCAAATACGACGCAGACATACTAGAGGCTGCCCGGTTGACCTGGAGTCGTCGGGCCTGGGTCGAGTACGCAGGTCTGTGTGAAACCCCAGCACTGTTGGTTAGGTTGTGTTTAGAGTTGGGCCGTGAGGCAGACCCTAAGTACTTTCTGACGGTTCGTAATACAGAAGAGGCATGGCAAATTGACTGTTATCACCGCTATGCCCAGGCTCTGGGTGGTTACGTAGACAGTTCCCCCTTAGCGGCCACCGAGAAAATTTTTAATCAATATCGTCATCGCCACGTATTAGACGCAGAACAGAATGTGGATGTTTTGTTTGCGGTTTATTCCGTTGCCGAGGACGGCCTGGAGTTGGCACTTTTTGAAGCTTATTTGGCTGGCACTACTGAACCAGTAGCGAAGCAAATTCTAACGAAAAGCGTCAAAGCAAAGCAACGAAATGTGAGCTTTGCCTGGTTATATATGACTAAGCGCGCTGCGCAATGGAGCCCAGAGCAATGTGTGGCGGTCGGGAGTGGCGTGCATAGCTATTTACAAGACATAGAGCTAAATGGCTATCACTGTGCTTGGCTTGGCGATCCTCAGGGGCAGGAAGCGCAAGCTGCTGACATTACAGCAAAGGCTGGTTTAGGTGCTGTTACGCAGGCAACTGAGGCAGTGGTCTTTAAAACCTACATTACCCAGCTGCGAGAAGACCTAAGGAATATTGGTATCCCCTTGGCTGAGTTGACTCATCCTGAATTAGGAACACTTTAACCGCCGTGTAATGCGCGCAAAAAGACGAGGTTGGTATGAGTGTCTCAGTGCAGGTTCTTCAACTACTAATAGCAGGCATTACGACTGGCAGCATGTATGCCATTGTGGCTGTAGGTTTTAACGTTATCTTTAAAAGTACAGACTCAATAAACTTTGCCCAAGGTGAATGGGTAATGATGGGGGGTATGGTTGCGGCAACAATTTATGCCGCCGAAGCCTTGCCTGTTTGGGCTGCTTGTTTGATAGCTATCGTAGTGGTGGGTATGGTCGGAGGGCTCTCTGAGCGTTTGATCATTAATCCGTTGAAAAAGCCTACGCCGATGTTAATTACTTTGTTAAGTATCGGGTTGGCTATTTGTACGAAAAGTCTGGTGATGCTGACGCTGGGGAAAACGCCCATGGGCTATCCCGCGTTATCCGGGGATGCTTCGGTTGCTATCGGTGATGTAAGCATTCAGCCACAAAGCATATGGGTATTTGGCATTGCATTGTTGTTCATGCTGTTTACGCAATTCTTCTTTGAAAAGACCCTGCTTGGAAAGGCAATGCGAACTACTGCAGTTGACCGTGAAGCCGCAGCATTGGTGGGCATCAATGTGAAGCGGACGGTAATGTGGGCATTTGTTTTTGCCGCTCTGGCGGGTGGTTTGGCCGGTGTTGCTATTACGCCGCTGACATTAACTTCTTTTGACCAAGGCACTTTGCTGGGATTCAAGGGGTTTAGCGCCGCAATGTTAGGCGGCTTGGGTAGCTTGCATGGTGCACTTCTGGGGGGGCTGTTGTTAGGGATAGTCGAGTCGCTTGCCGGAGGTTTGATTTCATCCCATTTCAAAGAGGCCGTCTCTTTTGTCTTGCTGTTGCTTGTGTTGTTCTTGCGGCCAAAAGGAATATTAGGAAAAGCAGACGTTACGAAGGTTTGACGTAATTAAATGTTGTTTTTTTATTTCTTCATTTTAATTGCTTTTTTAAAATTCACTGGATGAACGATATGAATCAGCAGATGGGTAACAAATCCACGCTACGTCTTCTATTTCTTATGTGGTTGGTTTTTTTGATATTTCCATGGGTTTCGCCCAATGGGTATATTACAAGTCTAGGAATAATGTTTTGCATAAATATTATGCTTATTTCTAGTTTGAACCTGGTTATGGGATATTGTGGCCAAATATCTTTGTGTCACGGTGGGTTTTTTGGTTTAGGTGCTTATGTTAGTGGTGTTATATCCGCTAAGTATGGCTTTCCAGTGGTTTTTGGTGTGTTTAGTGCGGTGGCCATAGCAGCGCTTTCATCGTTAATAGTAGCCCTGCCTACCTTAAGGCTTAGGGGGCATTACCTGGCGATGGCAACACTTGGATTTGGTGTCATTTTATCTGTATTATTTGTAGAGTTAGTGGACATTACCGGAGGTCCTAACGGGTTATCCGGTATACCCCCGATCACGCTTTTCGGGTTGTCATTTGAAAGTAATAAATCATTTTTTTATGTTGCCTGGGCAGTATCACTATTGGTTATGTGGGTAATATTCAACTTGGTTAACTCCAGAGTCGGGCGTGCTATGACTAGTGTGGCCACTAGTGAAATAGGGGCAGCCAGCTTAGGTGTTAATACCTATATGATGAAGGTGAAGGTTTTTGTTTTGTCGGCATCGATAGCGGCATTATCCGGTGCTTTATATACTCACTATAATCAATTTGCCTCGCCAGAAACCTTTGGGTTTTTTACATCAGTGATGTTGGTAATGATGGTCGCACTAGGAGGTTGGGGTAGTTACTGGGGCCCATTTTTCGGCGCGATCGTTTTTACTGTAGTACCAGAATTGCTGCGCTCATTTCATGACCTGGAGCTATTCATATTTGGCTTTAGCATGATTATTGTTTTAATGTTTTATCCAGGTGGTATTGCAGCGATTTTCAAAAAGATAAGGTTTCCAAAAAGTAAGAAAAATAATCATTCTGAGCTGTTGCAAAAAGTAGAGGCAAAAAATGGTTGATAATATATTAGAAGTAAAAAATATCGGCTTAAGCTTTGGTGGATTGGCAGCATTGTCAGATCTTTCTTTTAACATGAAAAAAGGTGAAATAAAGGGATTGATAGGACCTAACGGTGCTGGAAAAAGCACGATGTTTAATATCATAGCGGGTGTGCTTTCCCCCATGACTGGCACTATTAAACTGAATAATCATGAAATTCATAAACTGCCTTCTTTTCAGCGAGTAAATCTTGGTTTGGCTCGTACATTTCAAAATCTGCAAATATTTAATAATTTGACAGTGCTGGAAAACGTCATGGTAGGTTGTCATTCCCGCTTTCGATCTGGTTTTTTGGGCGCAATGTTTTCTTCGCCCTTGCAACGCTCTGAAGAAAAGAAAATACGTGCAATTGCCTACGAAAAGCTAGAGCTTTTAGGATTGGCAAAGCAGGCATATACGATTGCAGAAAACTTGAGCTTTGGTGAAGCAAAAATCCTTGAAATAGCACGTGCATTAGCTTCTGGTCCCGACTTGCTGTTGCTGGACGAGCCGGTAGCAGGGGTTCCTCATGCTGAAGTGGCTCATGTTTCTGACGTCATCAGGGATATCAATCGGGAAGGAATCAGCGTTCTATTGGTTGAACACAATATGAATTTTGTTATGCAGTTATGTGACGATATCGTTGTGCTGAATTACGGTAAGAAAATTGGAGAAGGCACAGCCCAGGCGATGCGTAGTGACCCGGAGGTCTTGAAGGCTTACTTAGGCGAGGACACGGAAAATGCTTGAAATCGATGGGTTGTGTGCCTCTTATGGTGCAGGTGATGTGCTGCGTAGCTTGTCGTTACGCGTACCTCTAGGGAAAATCATTTGTTTATTAGGTGCTAATGGCGCCGGCAAGTCCACAACGATGCGTAGCGTCAATGGTTTATTGCGTCCCATCCGCGGAGAGATCCGTTTCGAGGGTGAGTCCATTACTACGTTGTCACCCGATAAGATTGTTGCTAGGGGAATTGTTCAGGTTCCCGAGGGCAGGCGGGTTTTCTCCCCTTTATCCGTTAAGGATAATCTGGAGATGGGCGGGTATTCTTTATTGCGTAGTCGTCGCAACTCTGAATTCAGGCGCAACATGGACCACGTCCTTAACCTTTTTCCACGTTTGGCCGAGCGTTCTAATCAGGCGGCAGGTACGCTTTCCGGCGGAGAGCAGCAGATGTTGGCTATTGGACGAGCCTTGATGAGCAGTCCCAGATTCTTAATGCTGGATGAGCCATCAATGGGTTTAGCGCCCCTGGTAGTAAAGGATATATTCTCATCAATAAAAAATTTACAAAAAGAAGGGTTGACGCTACTGATCGCTGAACAGAATGCTATGTCAACATTGAATGTCGCTGATTATGGCTACATAATCCAAGATGGAACCGTTTTGTTTTCTGGGGAAGCAGACTATTTGCGCGCAGACTCTCGTGTTAAATCAGCCTATTTGGGAGTTTGAAATGAGTAATGTTGATTTTAGTATAGATGCCATTCAGGATGATTTTATTGATCCATCCTTTGAGGCTGAATATAATCTGCGTATTAGGCACCCAGAGCGCACAGAAGTATATCGTGATTATGCAGAAAGAAGCGTGATTACGCGTGCCAGAAATTATGCGAAACTAGATGTCCCTTATGGTAAAAACGAGACAAGCTTGCTTGATTTGTTTATTCCTGAATCAAACGAACCATCACCATTGTTGATATTTATTCATGGCGGCTACTGGCGGGCTTTAGATAAAAGTATTTTTTCATTTATTGCAGATGAGTACGTATCAAGAGGCATAGCTGTAGCTATTCCGAACTATAACTTGGCGCCTAAAGCGACAGTTAGCGAGATAGTGACTGAGGTAGCCGAGTCTGTTTCCTGGCTATCCAGAAATGGTGATTTCTGGAATTATGATGATAATAAAATTATTATCTCAGGCCATTCTGCTGGTGGTCATATGGCTGCAAAAATGATATGCAGAAATGTTATGCCAGAACTACAGGATAAAGTGATTGGCTATGTCGGGTTGAGTTCTTTGTTTGATCTTGAGCCGTTGCTTTTAACTAGCATTAATTTAGATCTTAATATGTCAAAAAATGAAGCTAAAAATCTTGGCTTCCACAGTGACGAGTTTTTTGAGGTTCCTATGGTTTTAGCCGCTGGTGGCAATGAAACATCAGGGTTTTTAAATCAAAGCTTAGATTTCTTTTTGGCATTGAAAAAATATGGTCATAATATAGAAAATATTACTGTTCCACAAAGAAATCATTTTGATTTGCTGGCTGATTTCTCGGCAATGTTTGACCCGTCTAACCATCTGTTTAATAAAGTCTTAGAGCTATTCAAGCTTCAGTCTAAATAAATTATTGGAAAATTAAAAATGTCACAAAAAATATTGAACCCTGAAAAAGTATGTTTGCCTGTTGGACCCTATAGCCAGGGAATTTTGACCCAGGGTTCGGGTGCATGGCTGCATATTGCGGGGCAAATAGGCATGACCCAGGATGGTTTGTTGGGCGGGTCTTTTTCCGAGCAAGCTGACCTTGCCTGGCAGAACCTGATTCATGTGCTGAACGAAGCGGGTATGGATAGCTCGCATCTTGTTAAGGTCGTCACCTATATAGTCGATGCCGCTGATGTGCCCTTACTGGCGCCGGTGCGCTTACAGTACCTTCAGGACGCGCGTCCGGCGGCCACGTTAGTGGTTGTTAACGCTTTGGCGCGTGCCGAATGGAAGGTCGAAGTTGAAGCCGTAGCGTTCAAAGCTAATTAATGTCGTGTTGTGGGGTTTTGCACGATTGCTTTTGTTACTGACACAGGTCAAGCTTGCTATTACCAACCCGAAATGTCTGGAAAAATGAGGTATTTGCATGAGCGGTAAGTATCAGCTTGGCCTGGATAAGCAGCCGGCCAATTACTCTAGTTTGACGCCGGTTAGTTTGTTGCAGCGATCCGCGTATATATTTCCAGACAAGACCGCCGCCATTGACGACGACATGGTCCTGAGCTACCGCGATTTGTATCGTCGCTGCTGCAGCATGGCTTCGGCGTTGCATACATTAGGCATAGGGGCGGGCGATACGGTATCAGCGCTGTGTTTTAACACGCATGAACTGCTGGAAAGCCATTACTCCGTTCCCATGATTGGCGCTGTACTCAATGCCCTGAACACGCGTTTGGACGCCGGCACGCTGGCTTTTATTCTTGAGCATGGTGAATCGCGCCTCTTGTTGTACGACACCGAATTCGAGGAACTAGTTGGGCAGGTAGTCGCGGCCATGGCGTCGCCGCCTGTGCTAGTCGCCATTACCCGGCTGGGCGACGCGCCGCAGTCGTCTTCCACCTTGCTGTATGAAAGCCTGCTGGCCAGTGGCGACCCTAATTACACTTGGACGAAAGTGGCCGACGAATGGGACGCCATTGCGCTTAACTACACGTCGGGCACCACTGGCAATCCCAAGGGCGTCGTCTACCACCATCGCGGTGCCTACCTGGCTGCGCTTAGCAACGCCATGGCCTTCAACATGACGGCGGATACGGTCTACTTGTGGACCTTGCCCATGTTTCATTGTAATGGCTGGTGCTATCCCTGGGCAGTAACAGCGGTGGGCGGAACCCATGTCTGCCTGCGCAAGGTCCAGGCCGATCAGGTACTAGAGCGCATCAACGCGCACCAGGTTACACATATGTGCGGCGCGCCTATTGTGTTGAATATGTTGTTGGGTGATTTCCATAAACAGGGGCTGGCCTTGAAGACGCCAGTGCAGTTTGCCTTGGGTGGGGCAGCGCCGCCCAGTCCGGTCATCAGCCGTGCACAAGAAATCGGTTTTCAGATTACGCATTTATACGGCCTGACTGAATCCTACGGACCATCAGCCTTGTGCGTATGGCAAGACAGCTGGCAAGACCTGTCGCCCGATGAGCTCGCTCAGAAAATGGCCAGGCAGGGCGTGGGCCTGTTGGGCATTGATGGTGTAAGCGTGGGCTGCCTGGACGGCGAGGGCTATGTGCCTTTCGATGGCGTTACCCTGGGCGAATTGCTGTTGCGCGGCAACACTCTCATGATGGGCTACTTGAAAAACGAAGCAGGTACTCGGGAAGCGTTCAAGGACGGTTGGTTTCATACGGGTGATCTGGCCGTTGTGCATCCAGACGGCTATGTTGAAGTTAAAGACCGCTCCAAAGACATCATTATTTCCGGAGGCGAAAATATTTCCAGTCAGGAAATCGAAGAGGTCTTGTACCGCCACCCCATGGTGTTCGAGGCGGCGGTAGTGGCCATGGTGGATGACAAATGGGGTGAGGTTCCTTGTGCGTTTATTGCCTTGAAAGAGGGTTCGCGACAGACCAGCGAACAAGAGTTCATTGCATTCTGTAAAAAGCACATGGCGTCGTTCAAGGCCCCCAAGCATATCGTTTTCGGCGAGTTGCCTAAAACGTCTACAGGCAAAATCCGCAAAAACATTTTGCGGGATACCTTGTCGGGTGAGCGACCGCCGTGATGCGTTTCTTAGATCGGATGACGCGCGCAGCGGGTAATCCGGCAAGCAATGCAGCAAACATGCAGACTCGAAACACCTGATTCGATGCCGACAACGCTGTCGGCGCACTGTTCCTCAAGGAGAAACACCCATGTTTACTATCTTCGCTAAACGGCCTTTACTTTCATTGGCAATTGCCGGCGCATTCACGCTTGCTCCCGCACATGCCGCCCAGGAACCCATACGCATAGGTGCCATCTACATCATGTCGGGCAGCGCGGCCTCTTATGGCAAGTTCGCTCAACAGGGCATAGAGCTGGCCATGAATGAAATCAATGCCGCAGGCGGCGTTTTGGGGCGTCAACTGGCTTTGACACTGGAAGACGGTCAGGGTAAAGCTGCCGTGGCCATACAGGCGGCCCGTAAGCTGGTTTACCAGGATAAGTCCGATGTCCTGATGGGTCTGGATAGCTCTGGTGTGGCGCAAGGCTTGGTGCCAGTGCTGCCCGAATTGGGTAAGCCTTTTATTATCACCCACGCGGCTACGCCCGATGTCACCGGCAAGCTATGCAACTCGTATACCTATCGGGTCAGCGTCAATGTGCATCAGAACATGGAGGGTGCGGCAGCCATCGCAGCCAAAACCGGCGCCAAGAAGTGGACGACCATAGGTCCGGACTACGCCTTCGGTCACCAGTCCTGGGAATTCTTCAGTAAATATCTGAAAGAAAAATCGCCCGATGCCGTGCTCATGACCGAAACCGCCTTTCCTCGCTTTGGCGCTGAAGACTTCACCCCCTTTATTAATGGGGTTATGGAATCCAAGCCCGATGGCGTACTAATTTCCTTGTGGGGCGGCGACTTGGTCAACTTCATACGCCAAGCCAATAACCGTGGATTCTTCAAGCAAGGCTTCGAAGTGTTGCTAACTGTGGGGGCGGCCACTGAAGTGCTTGCGGCGCTGGGCGACCAGATGCCCGAAGGCGTATGGCTGGGCACCCGTTACTGGTATGACGCTCACGACAACGACCTGAACAAAAAGTTTGTTGCGTCCTACGAAAAAAACTATGGCACGCCACCCAGCTATAACGCCGAAGGGGGCTATGTGGCTGTGTACGCCATCAAGGCAGCCATGGAAAAGGCAGGCAATACTGATGGCAAGGCAGTAGCCAAGGCGCTTTCCGGGTTAAGCATTCCCGCGCCCACCGGAACCCTGACCTTTCGCACAGGCGACAACCAGGCCCTGATAGGCCCCACCTGGGGAAAAACAGCGGCCATGAATGCCAAGGACAAAATTCGCTCGCTAACCGAAGTGCAGTTCTTTGACGGCGAGAAAATCACTCCGCCCGTTGATCCTGCTTGCAAGCTGTAGCCGGTTCAGGTTCTTCGAAAAGATGTGGTAACCCTCTGGCACCTGCTTGCCAGAGGGACTACGAATAATAAAGGGGGCATCATGAGCAGTTTGGGAATGGCGTTGCTCAATAGCCTGGATATCGGGCTGTTGCTGTTTATTATTGCCGTTGGGCTGAACATAGTCTTTGGCGTGCTCAACGTCATTAACTTCGCCCATGGTGCGCTATATATGCTGGGTGCGTATCTGGCGTATACCTGCATGATCATGCTGGGGATGTCGTTCTGGCTGACCTTGTTGATTGCGCCTTTGGGGGTGGCGGCTCTGGCGGTACTTATCGACCGACTTATGTTGCGCTTTATTTATCAGCGCGAAATCTCCGACAGCCTGCTGCTTACGTTCGCCTTATTGCTGATTTTGAATGAATCCGTGCGCTTGATCTGGGGTACGGGTATATACGTTATAGATCCTCCAGTCTTGTTGCAAGGCACGGCCACCTTGCCTGGGGGTATTACGTATCCCATCTACAGTCTCTTTGTGGTCATTGTCGGCTTGATCGTTGTGTGTGCGCTATGGCTGCTGTTCAATCGCACGCGAGTCGGGAAAATTATGCGCGCTGCAGCGCTTGACCGCGAAATGGCACAGGCGCTTTGTATCAACACTAAACTGGTCATCACCGGGGTGTTTGCCTTTGGGGCGTGGCTGGCGGCGGTAGGGGGCGTGATTGCGGCGCCCATGCGCGCCATAGATCCCGGTATGGGCGACAAAATCATTATCGAAAGCTTTATCGTCGTGGTCATAGGCGGCTTGGGCAGCTTTCCTGGCACTTTTCTGGGCGCCATCGTGCTGGGCTTGATCTACGGCTTTGGCGGACGCTTCTTTCCCGAGGTAAACCTGATTCTGCCTTTTTTGGGCATGGCGATTGTGTTGCTGATCAAGCCGCACGGACTGATGGGTAAAAAGGCAACATCATGAAAAACTATCTGACGCCTTTGGCATTGCTGGTGATAGTGGCCGCTTTGTTGGCTTTGCCGTGGATCACGCCGTATTTTTATATTTTCATCGCCACTGAAATCTTGATACTGGGCCTGTTTGCGGCCAGCTTCAACCTTGTTTTTGGCTATACCGGCATGCTCAGCTTTGGACATGCGGCGTTTTACGGCGTCGGGGCCTATGCTACAGCCATGCTGTTAAGCAGCATGCAATGGCCGTTGCTGGCCTGCTTGTTGGTGGCGGTTGTGGCGGGGGCCGTACTTGCGCTAATCATCGGCTTTTTCAGTGTCAGATTAAATGAAGTGTATTTTTCCATGCTGACACTGGCTTTTGGCATGATGGTTTTTGCGGTGGTGCATCAGTGGCGCTCGGTGACCAACGGTAGCGACGGCATAGCAGGCTTCCAGATGGGGTCGCTGGGCTTGGGCTTTGATCTGGTCCTGGGCAACCCCAGTGTTTACTATTATGTCGTGCTGGTTATCGTGCTGCTTGCTACCGCCATTTTGTACCTGATCTGTCGTTCATCTTTTGGCCTTATTTTGCGTGCCATCAGGCAAAATCCTGAACGTGTGGCTTTTTGTGGCTTGAACGTCAAAAGTTACCGGCTGGCGGCGTTTACCATTTCGGGGGCGTTTGCTGGCTTGGCTGGTGGGCTGATGGCGCCGTTTCTGCGTATCGCCAGCCCCGAGCTAGTGCATTGGTCCATGTCGGCCGAACCGATATTAATGTCCATATTGGGCGGTACCGGGTATTTTCTTGGGCCTTTTTTTGGCGCAGGCATGTTTGTATTGCTGGAAACCTGGATTACCAGCATGACACACTCCTGGATGCTGGTGCTGGGTATTATTCTGGCCTTGATGGTGATGTTTTTCCGGCGCGGGGTGCTGGGCACGTTTCTTGACCGCCTGCAGGAGCGCAAATGACCCAGCCAATTTTACAAATAAGTAATTTAAGTAAACGTTTTGGCGGTGTTGCAGCAGTATCCAACATTTCGTTCGATGTGGTGCCACACGAAACGCTGGCTATTATCGGCCCCAACGGCGCAGGTAAAACCACTTTTTACAACTTGCTGTCGGGGCGCATGGTGCCCACCGAAGGGAACATCCTTTTTGAAGGGCGCGACATAACCGGCTTGCCGCAGCACCGTATCAGCCGGCTGGGAATATCGCGTTCATTTCAAATCAATAATATCTTCAACGAAATGAGCGTACGCGAAAATATCGAAGTCGCGCTTACTGCCTACCATGGCCAAAGCCGGCGCTGGGCCAACATCGCTTCGCGTAATCGGCCTATTCAGCAAGAAGCCGACACCTTGCTTGAACGCCTTGCCTTGGGTGATCTGGCCGGGCGCAGGGCAGGGGTGATCAGCTATGGCGATAAGCGCCTGGTAGAAATTGCCATGGTGCTGGCGACGCGACCCCATCTGGTCTTGCTTGACGAACCCACGGCAGGCATGACGCCCGATGAAACCCACAGGGTCACCAGCTTAATCAAGTCGCTGGCGTCCAGCGGCGACTACACTTTCCTGATCACCGAGCACGATATGGGAGTGGTATTTGATGTGGCCGACCGCATCCTGGTCATGCATCGTGGTCAGACGTTGGTGCTGGGAACGCCGCAAGAAGTCAAGGTCAATCCCGAAGTCAGACGTGCCTATCTGGGCGATGCCGCAGAGGAAATCACGCCATGATGCTTGAAGTCGATAATATACATACCTACTATGATGAAAGCCACGCTTTGCAAGGGGTTTCGCTTAAGCTAGACAAGGGCGAAGTGGTGTGCTTGCTGGGCCGCAATGGTGCGGGTAAAAGCACCACCTTGCGTAGCATTATCGGGTGGTCTGCGCCCAGCAAGGGCCGCGTGGTCTTTAACGGTCAAGATATTGCTGGCCAGCCGGCTTACCGCATAGCCCGCCAGGGTATAGGGCTGGTGCCTGAAGACCGGCGAATATTCCCTGGCCTTAGCGTTCGGGAAAACCTTGAAATCGCCCAATACACCAGGCCGGGGATCAGTCGGCACTGGAGCATAGAACGGATTTTCGACGAATACCCCATGCTTGCCGAGCTGGCCAACCAGGATGGCAGCACACTGTCGGGTGGGCAGCAGCAAATGCTGGCCGTTGCCCGGTCGCTCATGAGCGAGCCTTTATTGCTTTTACTCGATGAGCCCAACGAAGGCCTCGCGCCGGTTATCGTCAAGCAAATTGGCGAGCTGATAGACCAATTATCAAAAACCACCACTATCTTGTTTACCGATCAAAGCGTGCATTTCGCGCTCAAACATGCCAGTCGGGCGTATATCTTGGAAAAGGGCACGATAGTGCATGAATCAACCAGCCAAGACCTTGCCAATAATATCGAAATCCAGCATCGTTATCTATCGGTGTCGTAAGTGATGGTGTCGTTTGTTGGATTCCAGGACATTATGGAAGAAGCTCAGGTGGTTTTTTAGGTAATTGCTTGCAGGCGCAAGGCCGATTTGCGTCGCGTGCTGCAACGCGGTAAAGTACCCCTTTACTTTGCTCATTATCCTGGGCAAAGTGCAGAAGGCATTTTTTGCCGGGCCAACCGCCCGGTTTTTTGCGCCTGTAGTAATTTGCTGTTGGCCGCGTCACAAGCGTGTGTTGCCAAAGCTTCCGTTTCTACCTCCCCCGCGTTCTCAGAACGCTCGTGCTTACGTTTCGACGGGTACGGTTCGGGTCGGCAAGGTGTCCGGGTGGCGTGGCTCCGTGAGTCATAAAGCGCCGGATCATGTTGTTGGCATCGGCCTAATCCCAGACCATAGTGGTCAGTTGGAATGTCGGTACCGGTTACGAAAGGAATATATTATGGAAATCAATGGCGCAGATATCGTCGTGCGCTGCCTTGCCGAACAGGGTGTTGAACACGTGTTTGGTTACCCGGGCGGCGCGGTGCTGTACATCTACGACGCAATATACAAACAAGACAGTTTCAAACACATACTGGTACGCCACGAACAGGCAGCTGTGCATGCGGCTGACGCGTATTCGCGCTCGTCCAATAAGGTTGGCGTGGCCTTGGTCACCAGTGGTCCTGGCCTGACGAATGCCGTTACCGGCATTGCAACGGCATACATGGATTCCATACCCATGGTCATCCTTAGCGGTCAGGTGCCTACCCGCGCTATTGGCGAAGATGCCTTCCAGGAATGCGACACCGTCGGTATCACCCGGCCATGTGTAAAGCACAACTTCCTGGTGCGCGACATCAAAGACCTGGCCGAAACCATGCGTCGTGCCTTTTATATTGCCACCACTGGCCGTCCCGGTCCGGTGTTGGTGGATATCCCCAAAGACATTACCGTTGACACGTATAAATTCACGCCCAAAAAAGGCGAAGTGAAAATGCGTTCGTATTCCCCGGTGGTCAAGGGGCATCAGGGGCAGATCAAAAAAGCCATGCAAATGCTGCTGGCTGCTGAACGCCCCATGATTTACTCGGGCGGCGGGGTAGTGCTGTCCAACGCCAGTACTGAATTGCGCGAATTGGTTGAGCTGACTGGCGCGCCATGCACCAACACCCTGATGGGTTTGGGCGCTTTCCCAGCCAGTGACGATAAATTCGTCGGCATGCCCGGCATGCACGGCACCTACGAAGCCAATATGGCCATGCAGCATTGTGATGTGCTGATCGCCGTGGGTGCGCGCTTTGATGACCGTGTCATCGGCAACCCCAAGCATTTTGCCAGCCATCCGCGCAAAATCGTTCATATTGATATTGACCCCTCGTCGATTTCTAAGCGCGTGCGCGTGGATGTCCCCATCGTGGGCAACGTCAAGGACGTGTTGCAGGAATTGAATGAACTGTATCGTCAGGCTTTGGCCGAGACCAAAACCAAGCGGCCATCGCTGGCTAACTGGTGGCAGCAAATCAATACTTGGCGCGGCAAGGAATGCCTGGTCTATCAGAATTCTGATTCCGTCATCAAGCCCCAGTATGTGGTGCAAAAGCTGTGGGAAGTCACAGGCGGTGATGCTTTCGTTACTTCCGATGTAGGCCAGCACCAGATGTGGGCGGCGCAATACTACGGTTTTAACGAACCGCGGCGCTGGATTAACTCTGGTGGGCTGGGCACTATGGGAGTAGGTTTGCCTTACGCCATGGGCGTGCAAATGGCCAACCCTGACAGCCAGATTGCCGTCATCACCGGCGAAGCATCCATACAGATGAATATTCAGGAACTGTCCACGTGCAGCCAATATCGTCTGACACCCAAGGTGCTGTGCCTGAATAACCGCTACCTGGGCATGGTGCGTCAGTGGCAGGAAATAGAATACGGTTCGCGTTACTCGGAATCGTATGTGGATGCCTTACCGGACTTCGTCAAATTGGTGGAGAGCTACGGCCACATTGGTATGCAAATTACCAAGCCAGCCGATGTCGAGCCCGCTATACGCGAGGCTTTCACCAAGTATAAAGACCGGCTGGTCTTCATGGATTTCATCACAGACCAGACTGAAAACGTTTGGCCCATGGTGAAAGCTGGCGCCGGCCTGACCGAGATGCTGCTCGGTTCCGAAGACCTTTAAGGACACAAGAAATGAAACACGTAATTTCTATCCTTCTGGAAAACGAACCGGGCGCCTTGTCACGGGTGGTCGGACTGTTTTCTGCACGTGGATATAACATTGAAACGTTGACCGTAGCGCCTACCGAAGACAGTACCTTGTCGCGCATGACCATAGTCACCAAAGGGTCGGACGATGTCATCGAGCAAATCACCAAGCATTTGAACCGTCTGGTCGATGTAGTCAAGGTGGTGGATTTGTCCGAAGGGCCTCATGTCGAGCGTGAACTGATGCTAATTAAGGTCAGGGCCGTGGGCAAGGAGCGCGAGGAAATGAAGCGTATGGCGGATATTTTCCGTGGTCGCATCATAGACGTCACTGACAAGGCCTACACCATAGAATTGACCGGTGACCAGGATAAAATCGAAGCCTTTATCGGGGCTTTGGACCGTACTGCCATCTTAGAAACTGTTCGTACAGGCGTATCTGGCATAGGCCGTGGCGAGCGCGTACTGAAGTTGTAATGACCTGCAGGCGTAAGCTTGCTACCCAACAAATAATTTATTGAAAATCGGAGCTGTTATGAAAGTTTTTTACGACAAAGATTGTGATCTGTCCCTGGTCAAGGGTAAAACTGTTGCCATCATCGGTTACGGTTCGCAAGGCCACGCGCACGCGCTGAACTTGCACGAGTCCGGCGTTAAGGTCGTTGTAGGCCTGCGCAAGGGCGGTGCATCCTGGAGCAAGGCTGAGAACGCCGGCCTGAATGTTCAGGAAGTTGCCGAAGCCGTTAAAGCTGCTGATCTGGTCATGATGTTGTTGCCTGACGAAAACATCGCCGAAGTCTACAGCAATCACGTTGCCGCCAATATCAAGGCTGGCGCTGCCCTGGCGTTTGCCCACGGCTTTAACGTGCATTATGGTCAGGTGACCCCACGTGCAGACATTGACGTCATCATGATCGCCCCCAAGGCGCCAGGCCACACCGTACGTGGTACTTACAGCCAGGGCGGCGGTGTACCCGCATTGGTTGCCGTGCATCAGGATCAATCCGGCGCAGCACGCGACGTGGCATTGTCCTACGCTTGCGCTATTGGTAGCGGCCGTGCCGGTATCATAGAAACCAATTTCCGCGAAGAAACCGAAACCGACTTGTTCGGCGAACAGGCTGTATTGTGCGGTGGCGCGGTTGAATTGATCAAAGCTGGTTTTGAAACCCTGGTAGAAGCCGGTTACGCGCCTGAAATGGCTTACTTCGAGTGTCTGCACGAACTCAAGTTGATTGTCGACCTGATCTACGAAGGCGGCATTGCCAACATGAACTACTCGATTTCCAACAACGCCGAATTTGGCGAATACGAAACCGGTCCGAAAATCGTTACCGAAGAAACCAAGAAAGCCATGCGCAAGTGCCTGGCCGACATTCAGTCGGGCGTATACGCTAAAAACTTCATCTTGGAACACGCCGCTGGCGCACCAACACTGATATCCAACCGTCGTATCAACGCAGACTCCCAGATCGAACAGGTCGGTGGCAAACTGCGCGCCATGATGCCTTGGATTGCAGCCAACAAGCTGGTAGATCAGTCGAAGAACTAAAGCTTCTGCAGACGGGTTAGCGCCGCTTTTGCTAACCTGGTGTCTTTGACGAAAACGCCCTAAGGGGCGTTTTTTGCGTTCAAGAGTACGGACAAGATGATTTGAAAACTTGATTTAGATCATTTTTCATTTGCATTTGTAAATAGGAATCGTTATCATTCTCGTTCCTTGATTTAGATGCTTTGGAATAAGAATGATCAAATCGCAATGTTGGTGGGGTGGGGTAGTGATGGCGCTTGCGGCTTCCCAGTCGCTAGCGCAGGGGCAGGCAACTGTGGTTGCGCAAAACAGTACGGCGGTGCCTACCTTGGCTCCCCTACGCGTTCAGGGCCAGGCACCGGAAGCTGGGTTGCCCCAGGGGGCAACCGTCCTGCAGCGGGAAGCCTTGGATGAACGTGGCATCGATAACTGGGAAGACTTTTCCAAGCGCGGTGAGCCTGGCGTGAACTTCAACCGAAATAATCACAGTATCAACATTCGCGGTATGGATCAGGATCGCGTGGTAACACGGGTCGATGGCATACGCGTGCCCTGGTTAAATGATGGTGCACGGGGTGAGAAAGGCGGCCTTGATTCCTTGAACTTCAATAGCTTGTCCAGCATAGACTTGGTGCGTGGGGCTGGCGCAACCCAATCAGGGTCACTGGTCGGGTACCTGGATTTGCATACCTTGTTGCCAGATGACTTATTGGATGCAGGGCAGGATCTAGGGGCCTTGATCAAGTCAGGCTACGATAGCGCGGACCGTAGCTGGGGCGCTGATGCTGCCTTGGCCGGGCGTATGGGGCAAGGCAGTAGCTGGTTGCTACAGGCCGGTCAGCGTAAAGGCCACGAGCTGCGCAATATGGGTGAAGTGGGCGGCTATGGTGCAACCAGAGAAAAAGCCAACCCCGAGAACTATACGCAGCGCAACGTCATGCTTAAGTTGCAGCATGATTGGAACGAAGAACACAGGCTTAGCCTAAGCGGCGAATTTTTCCGTCGCGACCGAGATATTGATAACCAGCGTCAACAGGGGAATCCTACTTTTGCGTTGGGCGAAAACAGTACTTTCAGCCAAAATCAACGTGAACGGGTAGCTTTGGCATACAGCTATCAGGCCATAGCCCCCCAAAGCGCGCTAAGCACAGCAGGGCTTAGCGTTTTTTGGCAGCGCTCCAGCTTGGAAAGTACCCAGGACGCCTTTCGGACCAGTGCTCCGCTAGGCGGGTTTGGCCGGACTAACTCCGTCCAGGAATCCGATATAGGCGTAATTGCGAATGGCGCTGGGTATATCGTTAGTGACGTTGTGACACAGCACTGGCAGACTGGGCTGGAATGGGTAGGCAACCGTAATCTGCAAGCATCCACGGGGTATGACACATGCACGTCGATTACATCCCGCCGTCCACCATGCAGCATGCTCCATACTAACCAGGCCGATGTGCCTACTGTAAAAGGTAGCCAGTGGGCGTTATGGGCACAAGACGAAATTTCATGGGATCAGGGCAAGTATGCGTTGACCCCGGCCGTGCGCTTCGATGCATATCGCCAGCGCCCCCAGGCCGAAGGGGACTACACCAGCAACCCTAATGCAGCAGTCACTACGCTGGGGTCCAGCAGTGGCCAGCGTGTGTCGCCGTCCTTATTGGCTAGCTATCGTCCTCAAGAAGCGCTAATGTTCTACGCCAAATACGGTTACGGCTATAAAGCGCCTAATGCGGCCGAGCTATACATGAATTACGGTGCGCCGGGCACCTACTTGCGGGTAGGTAATCCTGCCTTGAAGGCTGAGATCAGCCGTGGTTGGGAACTAGGTGCGGAAGTGGGTAACTATGACAGAGGGGCCCGCCTTAGTGTATTTGACAATCGTTATCGTGATTTCATTGACCAAGATGTTACTTTGACGGCAAATTCGCCAGAATGGAATCCCGCTTGGACAGGTCTGTATCCCATGGGCGTATCCGGTTTTGTGAACCGTTCACGGGTCCGCATTTATGGCGCTGAATTAGCCGGCCATTGGGGTATTAATCAAAATTGGTATACACGTGGCTCCTTGGCGTGGTCGCATGGACGTGACCAAGACACCGGACGTTATTTGAATTCAGTAGCACCGCTTAAAGCTGTGGTCGCCTTAGGGTACAGGGCCAATCAGTGGGGGGCCGAGGCCATAACCACCTTGGCCAAGCGCCGTTCACACGTCGAATACCCACAAGCAACCCCCGAGGTAAGCACTCCAGATTTTCAGGCTCCCGGTTACGGCTTGCTGGATTTGACTGGATGGTGGACGCCGCCGGCGGTCAAGGGTGTGCGCTTGCAGGCAGGTCTTTATAACGTGTTTGACAAGAAGTACTGGAATGCTCTGGATGTACCGCGTTCCAGTGGACGGGATGTCGCCCCTATAGACAGCTATACACAGTCGGGTCGTAGCGTACGACTAACGTTAAGTTATCAATATTAATTACGAATACTTATTGTTATCACTTTGATTCGTTTTTCTATTATTAAAGGAATACTTTTATGACCACCTCATTCAATGAACGTGCTGAAGTTTTGCGTCAACGTTATGCCCAGCTAAAGGCCGATCAACCCAAGGCGCGTATACGTAAGCTGGCTCAAGACATGGGCGTTTCCGAACTGGAACTTGTGGCGGCGAATTGTGGGGACATACAGTCCACGCTATTGCGCGAACCTGCCCAAGAGATTTTTAAGGCATTGGGGGAGTTAGGCCGGGTTATGGCACTGACACGCAACGAATGGGCGGTACATGAACGTCATGGTGAGTACCAAGACATACGTGCCGGTAAAACCATGGGTATCGTGTTGGGTCCGGACATAGACTTGCGTATGTTTTTTAGTACGTGGAAAAGCACCTGGGCAGTGAATGATGGCGGCCGCTTAAGCATACAGTTCTTTGACGCCGCGGGTCAGGCCATACACAAGGTGTACGTGACGGATGAAACCAATGTGTCCGCCTACCATGCCCTGGTTCAAAAGTTTGCTGATGACACCCCTGTATGGCCGTCCATTACGCCGCTAGACATCAAACAGGATGGCAGTGTGGTGGACCAGCCCGACCTATTGCGTAGTGAATGGCTGGCCATGACAGATACCCATCAGTTCTATGGTTTGCTGCAACGACACAAGGTGTCGCGCCTGGGTGCTTTGCGTCATGCAGGGGCTGATCTGGCACAGGAACTGCCTAACGATGTGGCCGAGCGCATGTTGCAGGATGTAGCGGCCCAAGATATTTCCTTCATGTGCTTTGTGGGTAATCAAGGGATGATACAAATACATTCTGGCCCCATCAAAAAGCTATTGCGCATGGGGCCTTGGTTTAACGTGCTGGAACCGCATTTCAACCTGCATCTGGACACCACGGCAATTGTCTCTACCTGGATAGTGAACAAGCCCACTGACGATGGCTGGGTCACCTCCATGGAGTGTTATGCCGAGAATGGCGATTTAATCGTGCAGTTCTTCGGCGCGCGTAAGCCTGGCGTGCCTGAATTGTCAGCCTGGCGTGATCTGTTGGTGGGGTATTGTCCCGTGCCCTTAGCGGCATGAACACAGTGCGCTATGTAATGGCCCTTTGCCTGCTGGCTACAGGCATGGCCTACGCAAATCCGCCCGAAGCCCAGCGCGTGGTGTCATTGGGCGGTAGCGTGACAGAGATCATTTATGGCCTGGACCGAGGCCAACGCCTGGTGGCCGATGATGGCTCTAGTCTGTACCCGAAGGCGGCTACCTTGTTACCCAGTGTTGGTTATTACCGTTCGGTATCCCTGGAAGGGGTCGTGGCTCAGCGCCCTGATCTGGTGCTGGCCTCTGAAAATGCTGGGCCGCCTAAAACTATGCAGCGCCTGAAGGATCTAGGTGTTGTGGTGCATACGGTTTCTGATAAGCCATCATTAGATTCCTTATATCAGCGTATTCAGCAGATTGCCCAGGCGCTGCAGGTACCTCAAGCAGGTCAGCAACTGAGCGAACGCGTCAGGGATGAACTCGATGCCGCGCAGGCCATTGCTAGTCCGGTACGGCGTGCTTTGGTCTTGGTCAATAGAACGGGTCCGATGTTGGGGGCGGGGAACGATACCGCCGCCGCTCAACTGCTGAATCTTGCGGGTTTGGAAAACGTCTTGTCTACACAAAATGGCTATAAACCGGTGTCCGCGGAAGGTTTGGCCATGCTGGCGCCCGAACTCATCATTATTACGAATGCGTCGGCCAAGGCCAGTGGTGGTATGGATGCTTTCATGGCCAGCGCCGGCATTGGAAGTACACCAGCGGCACAAGCCGGGCGTATTGTGGCCATGGATGACTTGCTTATCCTGGGACTGGGTCCCAGGGTGGCGCAGTCTGTACGCCAGTTGAAAACAGCCGCTAAATAAGCAGCAGGGTACCTAAGTATGCGAACTCTTTCCGGTAAATTGGCCCCTCAGCCTGTGCTGGCTTTATTGCTCTGTGGTCTGGCGCTGGCAGCGCTGGCCGCCAGCGCCAGCGGAGCCATGTCTATTCCCTGGGGCAGCTTTCCACATTTGTTGTGGGGCGATTTGGCCCCTGAAGACATGTTGCAGCACAAGGTGTTATTGGACATTCGTCTGCCGCGCGTTTTATTCAGCGCCATCACCGGCGCCGCATTGGCGGTCACTGGTGTCACGATGCAGGCGCTGTTTCGTAACCCATTGGCCGAGCCTGGGCTGGTGGGGATATCGTCGGGTGCAGCCTTGGGCGCAGTGGGCGCCATCGTCCTGACCGCAGGTGGCTTTTTCGTGATTGCCAGTGCGGCTTTTCTTGGCAGCGTCTTGGCCACCTACCTGGCCTACGTCATAGGCCGCCGTTATCGAGGCGTCGCCGGGTTGTTATTAGCAGGCATAGCCATCAATACTGTCGCAGGCAGCGCCATAGGCGTATTTACTTATTTGGCTGACGACGCACAGTTGCGTGACCTTACCTTCTGGAGCATGGGGAGTTTGGCGGGTGCGGACTGGCCGGCATTTTTTGCGCTGGCACCGTGGACAGTGGTGTTGCTGACCTACTTATGCAGTCAGTGGCGCGTTTTGAATGCGCTGTTGCTGGGTGAGCGTGAAGCGGCTCATTTGGGCTTTGAACTGGTTGCAGTACGGCGCAGGTTGATCGTCGTGACGGCATTAATCATCGGACCTTTGGTGGCGGTCACCGGTGGCATTGGCTTTATCGGGCTGGTGGTGCCGCATTTAATACGCATGTTGCTGGGCGCACACCATCGCTATCTGTTGCCTGCTTCTGTATTGGCTGGCGCCTTGGTGCTTACCTTGGCCGATTGGCTGGCGCGCATTGTGGCCAGCCCTACAGAGCTGCCCATAGGGTTGGTGACCAGCCTGGTTGGTGGGCCGTTCTTTTTTTGGTTGCTTAGCCGTGGTCGTAGTGTTCCCGTCTAATAAGGCTGGGATTTACAAGGAAGGGGTATGGATACATTAGTAGGGCAAAGCTTGACAGCTAGCAACATCAATGTGCAGCGCGGCCATCGTGATGTGCTCAGCGGCGTGTCTCTGGACATACGTGTAGGTGAGGTTCTTAGTTTGCTGGGTGCAAATGGCGCCGGTAAATCCACCTTAATGGGTGTTTTGGGGGCCGAGCTAAAACTAGATGCCAGCGTCCACGAGCAGGATGCGGTTGTCTTGAATGGCACCGCCTTGTCAGCATTGAGCGCAGCGCAACAGGCCAGGTCGCGCGCCATTCTGCCTCAAAAACCGGGGTTGGCGTTTGATTTGCACGTGTCGGAAGTGGTGGCGATGGGCGCGTATCCATTTGGCGGCCTATCGTCTGCGCAGGTGGATGGCTTGGTGGATGTGTCGCTGAGTCGGGCTGACATTACGGAACTGGGTCAGCGTCGTTATTTGGAGCTGTCAGGGGGCGAACAACAGCGAGTTCAGTTTGCCCGGGTGACCCTGCAGATTTTGGCTGAACGCCAGGCAGATCCTTCGGGGCGATACTTACTGCTGGATGAGCCTACTGCTAGCCTGGATCCGCTACATCAACAAGGTTTGCTGAAAACCGTACGTGAACTTGCCCGTACACAAGACGTCGGTGTGCTGGTGATTTTGCATGATATTAATTTAGCTGCATGCTGGAGCGATCGCATAGCTTTGCTGTCGCAAGGCAAGATATTTGCCTGCGATACGCCTAGCCGTGTCCTGACGTCAGCCAACCTGAAGCAGGTATATGGCGTGGATGTGCATGTCATGGCGCACCCACGTCAGCCCGACAAACCGCTGGTTGTGTTCGGCTAGCGGGCATTTAAGACGTCTAATCGATTAAACATCTTCACGCATTTCGGTTATTCTTCGTCCTATCATGCATAAACCATCTTATCCTCATCCCCTTATTGCGCGCGAAGGCTGGCCGTTCCTGGCTGGCATCGTGCTTATTTCGCTGTTGGTCAGCTTTTGGTCCGGTCTGGCATCCATACCGTTCTGGATACTGTCTGTTTTTGTGTTGCAGTTTTTCCGCGATCCTGGCCGCGTTGCGCCCGATGGCGCATTGAATGTGCTTAGTCCGGCTGACGGCCGTATTGTTGCGGTCGAAGAAGTCCGTGATGTGTACGCGGATCGCGATGCCATTAAAATCAGCGTGTTCATGAACGTATTTAACGTGCATTCCAACCGGGTTCCGGTCAAAGGCACAGTGCTTGCTGTCAACTATTTCCCAGGCAAGTTTTTCAACGCGGCGTTGGACAAGGCTTCGTTGCAGAATGAGCGCAACGCGACCGTTATACGTACCCCCGAAGGGCAGGTTGTGACGGCGGTGCAAGTGGCTGGCTTGGTCGCTAAACGGATACTTTGCTACATCCAGGAAGGCGATAAGCTGTATCAAGGCCAGCGTTATGGATTCATCCGCTTTGGTTCGCGGGTCGATGTCTACCTGCCTCTGGGTAGTCGTCCGCGGGTCGCCATAGGCGATAAGGTCAGCGCTACCAGTACGGTGCTGGCCGAGCTGCCTGAACCGACTGCAGAAGTAATCAACTAATTTATGCCTAACCTTACACCTGACGAAAACCACCGCCGGCGCAGCATATACTTGTTGCCCAACGCCTTTACCACCGCCAATCTGTTCGCTGGATTCTACGCGGTAGTGCAGGCCATGAATGGCCGCTTTGAAATGGCCGCCATCGCTATTTTTCTGGCCATGGTGTTTGATGGCATGGATGGGCGGGTGGCTAGGCTGACCAATACCCAGTCGGCGTTTGGCGAACAATACGATTCGTTGTCCGACATGATTTCCTTTGGGATGGCGCCAGCCTTGGTCATGTATATCTGGCAGCTACAGGGGTTGGGACGTTGGGGTTGGTTGGCGGCGTTTATCTATGTGGTGGGCGCTGCCTTGCGCCTGGCGCGCTTCAACACCAATATTGCGGTGGTTGATAAACGCTTCTTTCAGGGCTTGCCCAGTCCGGCAGCAGCGGCGCTGGTGGCTGGTTTTGTCTGGCTGGCGGTCGATAATAAACTGGTGTTGGCCGATGACACCATCGCCTGGGCTGCGTTTGCCATTACGGTATATGCAGGCATTGCCATGGTCACGAATGCGCCGTTTTATAGCGGCAAAAGTTTTGCTCTAGGCCGTAGCGTACCGTTTTGGGTCATGCTGGTTCTAGTGGCAGTATTCGTGTTCGTATCCAGCAACCCGCCTATTGCCTTGTTTGGCTTGTTTGTGGTGTATGGCCTGTCAGGTTGGGTGGTTTTGGTTTGGCGCGTGCGTCGTGCCAGGCAACTTACCCGCCAGCGCCATGAAGGCGCTAGCGACAGCACAGATAGTTAAAAGAAAAATCCCAGCCTGTCCCTGTCGTCATACATCGGGTCGGGCCCGGGATGAAAGCGCGTTACCTGACCGCTGTACCGGTCAAAATACACGTACATCAGGGAATTCCACGCACCGCTTTGCCGGTAGCGATAACTGAATACCTTTTGGCTGGACCCTGGTAAACCTACTGTACTAATTTCAGCAGGTTGGCCGAATTCGCAAATCACCTGGTCTTCGGTCCATGTGCCTTGGGCCAGCAATCTAAAATGCGCATCAGTCAGTATCGGCACGACAGGGCCAGTTTGCCCTTGGGCATTGATCGTAGTGCCCCAGGCATATTGCCCATTCGGCTGGGTAGACCAGATCAGGTGCTGTTCGCCATCAGGGGTAGGGCAGACCGTGCTGGGTGGGCCATACTTGGCTTGTATCTCGTTCAGGGGCGTCCCAGCTGGCAGGTCGGCCATCGTGGTGCAGCCTGCCAAGGCCAGCATGGCCAGCGCGGGTAGCAACCTCTTGGGGAGTTGATTTATTAGCTGCATAGCATTCTCTTTAATACGCGTTGTTAACTAAATATACACTCAGTCCCTGCATTCCGGTATAATCTTGGCTTTCCACCCATCACGTCAGGACCCCTCAGTCCTGTCGCATGTTTTTACGAGGCTCAAATGTCCGTCGCTGACATCAAAAAATCCGATATCGTTGCAGAATTCCAACGCGCCCAAGGTGACACTGGTTCACCTGAAGTTCAGGTCGCACTGCTTACTGCACGCATCAACGAATTAACTGGCCACTTCAAGGCCCACATGAAAGACCACCACTCGCGTCGTGGTCTGCTGCGTATGGTTAGCCGTCGCCGCAAACTGCTTGACTACTTAAAGAGCCGCAATCTTGACTCTTATCGCGCACTGATCGAAAAGCTCGGTCTACGTAAGTGATATTGGGGCTGGCTCCCCGCGATGCAACCGTGGACACTACGATGATTATCGTGGTGTCCACGGTTTTTTTATTGTAAGGATATTCCACAATGTTTAATAAAGTGACTAAGTCGTTTCAATACGGCCAGCACACCGTGGTTCTGGAAACTGGCGAGATTGCTCGTCAGGCCTCGGGCTCTGTGTTGGTTTCGGTTGACGACACCGTAATTCTGGCTACTGTTGTAGCTAACAAAAATGCTAAGGCCGGTCAGGACTTTTTCCCTTTGACGGTAGACTACGTTGAAAAAACCTATGCTGCGGGTCGTATTCCCGGTGGTTTTTTCAAGCGCGAAGGCAAGCCTTCCGAAAAAGAGACCCTGACATCGCGTTTGATCGACCGCCCACTTCGTCCTCTGTTCCCCGAGGGCTTCTACAACGAAGTGCAGGTTATCGTACACACACTATCGGTTAACCCCGAAGTCGATCCCGATATCCCCGCCATGATAGGCGCGTCGGCCGCACTGGCTATTTCCGGTATTCCCTTTGATGGCCCTATCGGCGCAGCGCGCGTCGGTTACATCAACAATGAATACGTACTTAACCCCACAGCTAGCCAACTGACAGAATCGAAGTTGAATCTGGTGGTTGCCGGTACCGAAGCCGCTGTTCTTATGGTGGAATCCGAAGCTCAGCAGTTGTCCGAAGAAATCATGCTCGGTGGTGTGGTCTTTGGTCACGAGCAAATGCAAGCCGCTATCAACGCCATACACGACCTGGTTGCCGACGCCGGCAAGCCTGAATGGGATTGGCAGCCTGCGCCTGTTAACGAAGCCCTGGTAGCTGCCGTTAGCGACGCCGCATTGACCGGTTTGCAAGCCGCTTACCAGACTCGTGAAAAGCAAGCCCGTACAACTCAGGTGCGTGATGTTTACACCAGCGTCAAAGCTGCGCTTGCCCAGCAAGCTGAAGCCCAAGGCGTAGCCGCTCCTGATGGCGTTCTGGTTGACAGCATGCTGTTTGACCTGGAAGCCAACATTGTGCGCAGCCAGATCCTGGCAGGCGAGCCCCGTATCGACGGTCGCGACACCCGCACTGTGCGTCCCATCAGCGTACGTTTAGGGATACTGCCCCGCGCGCACGGTAGCGCCTTGTTCACCCGTGGTGAAACTCAGGCCATCGTAGTAGCTACTTTGGGCACCAAGCAAGACGAGCAAATCATCGACTCCATCATGGGCGAATACCGTGATCGTTTCTTGCTGCATTACAACTTCCCTCCATTCTCCACCGGCGAAACCGGCCGTTTTGGTTTCACCAAGCGTCGCGAAATCGGCCACGGCCGTTTAGCCAAACGCTCGCTGGTTGCTGTGCTGCCCGCACCTGAAGACTTCCAATACACCATACGTGTCGTGTCGGAAATCACTGAATCCAACGGCTCGTCCTCGATGGCGTCCGTATGTGGCGGTTCGCTGGCCATGATGGATGCAGGCGTTCCTGTTAAAGACCACGTCGCTGGCGTAGCCATGGGCCTGATCAAAGACGGTGGCCGTTTCGCCGTATTGACCGACATCTTGGGCGACGAAGATCACCTGGGTGATATGGACTTCAAAGTGGCTGGTACTGAAAATGGTATCACCGCCTTGCAAATGGACATCAAAATCCAGGGCATCACCAAAGACATCATGCAAGTTGCATTGGCACAAGCCCGTGAAGGCCGCCTGCACATCTTGGAAAAGATGAAGGAAGCTATCGAAGGTTCGCGCACCGAACTGTCCGAATTCGCTCCACGCATGATCACCGTCAAGATCAACCCTGAAAAAATCCGCGATGTCATCGGCAAGGGCGGCGCCACCATACGCGCCCTGACCGAAGAAACCGGCACCCAGATCGACATTGGCGACGATGGCCTTATCACCATCTCTAGTGCTGACCTGGACAAGGCCCGCGAAGCCGAGCGCCGCATCAAAGAACTGACCGCCGATGTAGAAGTGGGTCAGGAATACGAAGGCCCAGTGTTGCGCTTGCTGGACTTCGGCGCCATCGTTCAGGTTCTGCCTGGTCGCGACGGCTTGCTGCACATTTCCGAAATCGCCAACTACCGCATCGCCAACATCAACGACGTGTTGAAAGTCGGCCAGGTAGTGCGCATCAAGGTCATAGAAGCCGACGACAAGGGTCGTTTGCGTCTGTCTATGAAAGCCATAGGCGGCATTGAAGCCCAGGGTGGCCCTCAGGGTCCAGAAGCGGCTCCAGCCGTTGCTCCTGAGGCTTAAGTCGTAAATTAGGCCTGCGGTAGTTACGCGGGTCTAATAGTGAGAAAGCCACCTTAGTGAACTGACCCCCAAAAGTTGGACACCCATCCAACCTTTGGGGGTCAGTTCATTAGGGTGGCTTTTTTGTGGTTAGGTGGTTGTTTTTTAAGCGTGCGCTGGTGGCTTTATCAGGCTTTCTGCTGAAATTCCCAGTTGTTGATGCAACTTCCAGATCATAGGTAACGTTAACGAGCGCTTGCGATTTAGGATTTCGTAAACGCGGTTGCGTTGGCCTATCATTGGCTCCAGGTCTTTCGCAGTCAGGCCCGCTTGTTCCATTCTGAACTTGATTGCTTCAATGGGATCGGGCAGATCAATTGGGTAATGTCGTGCCTCATAAGACTGGACCAAGGTGACAAGTACGTCAAGACAATCACCTTCGGGTGTGCCAAGTTCGGGGTCTTGCTCCATGAGTTGAGCAACCTGTTTCAGTGTGGCCTTGTAGTCAGCCGTGGTACGGATTGGGCGGATTTCCATGAGTTACTCCGTTTCTACAGTTTCGGCGTCGATCTTGTCGTACTCGGCGTGGGTGCCGATAAACTTTACATAGACGATGCCAAGGCGATAGGCAATAGCAACGATCAGACGATAGTCATTGCCCTTGATGTTAAACACTATGCGTCGGTTTTTTAGGACGCTGGCGCTTCGATAGTGTGCCTTTATATCTGATGGTTGAGTCCAGATGGCTTGATTGGCTTCATCTACCCAGGCTTTAATCGGCTGCTCGGCGGGTGGGTGAATCTCCCAGAATCGACGTAAGGTGCTGATCGCTATCACTCGCATAAACTGATCTTAGTCCCATTATGGGACTTTTGCAAGTGTCGATTTTATTGCGTCTTGTGTTGTTAGCTAAAACTAAACGACAAAAGTCCGCATGGTCGGGCTAGTTCGAAGGAACGAGGAACATGATGTGGAACAGGTGTGTTTTTTATTTTGGCGGTCGCCCTGTAACCCGCACGTATTCGTGGTGCACCCACCCGGAATCGAACCGGGACGGCCTGTGGCCGAGAGATTTTAAGTCTCTTGCGTCTACCTATTCCGCCATGGGTGCGGGGAAATACATTGCAGCTTGCGTGGCGCAAGCCGTAACGGGTAATTGGCGGAAGCGGTGAGATTCGAACTCACGGACGAGTTACCCCGTCGCTGGTTTTCAAGACCAGTCCATTCAACCACTCTGGCACGCTTCCTTTCTGTGAAGCCCGCTAGTTTAGCCTAAGTCGGGTCATTTGTGGACAGCCGTCAGGCTATTCCTACAAAAAATTATCACAGCGGCGATAATACCCTTTTATTGATGTCTGAAGGAGCTGTTGATGAAAGCCATAGAAATCTCTCAACCTGGTGGTCCGGAAGTCCTGGTGCTGGTTGATCGACCTATGCCGGAACCCAAGGCGGGCGAGGTACTGATTAAAGTAGCGGCTGCGGGCATCAACCGCCCTGACGTTTTTCAGCGCAAGGGCCTTTATCCTGCGCCTCCTGGCGCATCCGATTTGCCTGGCCTGGAAGTGGCGGGCGAGATCGTCGGTGGCGATGCCGCCGCTGGCGGTTTTTCCATAGGCGACAAGGTGTGCGCTTTGCTTCCGGGTGGCGGCTATGCTGAATATTGCGTGGCGGATGCCAGCTTATGTTTGCCGATACCGGCGGGTTTGACCGAGGTCGAAGCGGCTGGTTTGCCAGAAACGTACTTTACCGTCTGGAGCAATGTGTTTGATCGCGGTCAGTTGTCCGGCGAAGAAACCTTGTTAGTGCACGGTGGTGCCAGCGGTATAGGGACGACGGCAGTGCAATTGGCAACAGCCATGGGGCATGCGGTGTATGCCACTGTGGGTAGCGATGCGCGCGTACAGGCAGTACAGGCCTTGGGCGCGGTGCGTGGCATTAATTACCGCAGCCAGGACTTCGTGGAAGAAATCAAGGCGGCCACAGGTGGCAAGGGTGTGGATGTGGTGTTGGATATGGTGGCAGGCGAATACATCAACCGCAACATTAGCTGCCTGGCCGACGATGGTCGTATCGTGATCATTGCCCTGCTAGGAGGCGCTAAAGCCACAATTGATTGCGGTCAGATATTGCGTCGTCGTCTGCAAGTCACAGGTTCTACACTGCGTCCGCGTCCTGTTGCTTTCAAGGCAGACATTGCCCGTTCGCTGCAGGAACACGTTTGGCCTTTGCTGGCGGCAGGCACGATACGTCCGATAGTGCATGCTACTTTTCCGATGGCGCAGGCTTGTGATGCCCATGCAATGATGGATGCCGGGGATCAGATAGGTAAAATTATCCTGACCATGTAAGGCCAAGTCTACCGGCCAGGCCGCTAACACGCTACAATACCGGGTTATTCGATTTTCTATGCCCGCTAGGCGGGCTTGGCCATGAGTTCCTCTGAAACCCACACTCGCCTAGTTATAGGCAACTGGAAAATGAACGGTACCCTTACCAGCAATGCGACATTGCTGGCTGGGTTAGTTGATGGCGTAAGCGCAGTTGCTGCTTGCGATCTGGTGGTGTGCGTGCCATTTCCTTATCTGGCTCAGGCAGCCACCGCTTTACCCGCAGGGCGTATTGCGCTGGGTGCCCAGGACGTCAGCAGCCAGTCTTCCGGTGCGTATACCGGTGAAGTCGCAGCGGCTATGTTGGCTGATGTGGGCGCTGCTTGGGTGCTGGTGGGCCATTCGGAACGGCGCAGCAGGCACGGTGAAACCAGCCAGTTGGTGGCTGACAAGGCGCAGGCAGCTCTGGATGCTGGTTTGACGCCAGTTGTCTGTGTTGGTGAAACCCTGTCGGAACACGAAGCTGGTCAGGCGCAAGCCGTGATTGCAGCGCAACTTCAGCCGGTACTGGCTTTAGGCGCGCAGGCAGTGGCGAAAATGGTGATTGCCTATGAACCCGTATGGGCCATAGGCACGGGCCACACAGCCACGCCGCAGCAAGCCCAGGAGATCCACGCCAGCATACGCGCCAGCTTGGTGCAGTTAGGCGTCCCACAGGTCCGCATTTTGTATGGCGGCAGTGTTACCGCATCCAATGCGGCCAGTTTGTTTTCCATGTCTGATATTAACGGTGCCCTGGTTGGCGGTGCGTCGCTGGTGGCAGAAGAATTTTTACGTATAGCGGCCGCTTAGGCCTCGGAGCTCTTTCATGCAATGGTTGTCCCCCATCCTGTTGTCAATTCAGGTTATATCGTCGCTAAGTATTATCGTGCTTGTGTTATTGCAGCAAGGTAAGGGCGCCGACATGGGCTCTTCATTTGGCGGTGGTTCGGCTGGTAGTTTGTTTGGCGCCACGGGCGCAGCAAACTTCCTGTCGCGTGTCACTAAATGGGCTGCGATTATCTTTTTCGTCTCGACAGCAGGTTTGGCCTATGTGGCTCACCATCCAGGTACATCCATCCTGGAAGGCGGCATTATGCAAGGTTTCCAGCCCGCGCCAGTTACCCCGTCGGTGACGGGTGATGCCGTACCTGTAGTACCGGGTGCAGCCACTGGCTCTGTCGTGCCTGCAACACCAAATGCGGTGACTACCGAATCAGCTGTACCAGCAGCGCCTGCTGCTTCGGCTCAGAATTCGCCGGCCGCTGTTCCGGCAGCACCGGCAGCACAATAATTTGTGCTAAGATACCGCTCTTTACAAGCCGACGTGGTGGAATTGGTAGACACGCTATCTTGAGGGGGTAGTGGCGAAAGCTGTGCGAGTTCGAGTCTCGCCGTCGGCACCAAGATTTTTCCCAAGCCTAGCTTGGGAAGCAAAAAACCCGCATTCCATTTGGAACTGCGGGTTTTTTGTTCTCTGGTATTTGTGTGTTGATTAATCAGGGAAGATTACTGTTTCATGGAGCCGTTTCTCGTTGCTGTCGGACTTCAATGTGCCCGCCGAAAGCCAATTAACTTGTTCCTTTGGACGGTCGTCAACAGTCAGCTGGAAGATATCTGGGCGGTTGTAATGGCCAGCCGTGTCAAGGGATAGTTTTTCCCGTGTTATTTCGTCAAGGTCTATATCAGCATAGATTATCTTTTCTTCGTACATCACGGGTCCCACAATCCATTTTCCATTTGGCCCTATGATGCCTGAACCACCTGCAAGAATATAGTCATCGTTCTGGCTCATGCCCGAGGTGCCTTGGAGCAGATCAATGGGTAAACCAAAGTCCATAGTGATCGCAGAGCGTTTCAGTATGGTGCCCATGGCAATAACAAAGCAACGCCCCTCAAATGCATAATGCAGTGCGGCTAGGGCGTTATGCTCGGCGACATCTGGCCACACGCCAACGTGAACCTGCTCACCAAGGGCGTGCATGGCAAACCGATTAAGTGGCATCCAATGTTCCCAACAAATTGAGCCACCAACACGCCCTGCAGTTGTTTCGAATACACGAATGCCACTGCCGTCACCTTCACCCCAAATAATGCGCTCGGCATGAGTCGGTTTGAGCTTACGGCGAACGCCTAGAAGCTCTCCGTCGGAAGAAATATAAAGCAAAGAGTTATAAAGCGTTTCACGTGAGGCACGACCGTCTCGTTCGTTTGCGCCCATTACTACTGTGATTCCGGCTTTCCGGGCGGCGCGGCAAAGCCGTGTGATTGCTTGGTCGCCGATTTGTACAGAGTTGGCTAATAGGTGAGCATAGGCTTGCTTGTGATTCTCGTCACGCCATCCAGCCTCCTTAAAGATCCAGAATGGAAAACCTGGTAGCCAGGTCTCTGGAAAGGCAATCAGTTGCGCCCCATTGCGACCAGCTTCTAAGATTGCCGATTCCGCAATTTCCAGACAGCCATTCAGATCCATATAACTGGGCGCTAACTGTGCCGCTGCTACCTTTACTATTTGTGCCATTAATGTGCTCCAAAGTATATTGCCGACTGGTAAGGTTCATTCTTTTAGTCGGCTTAGTTATTTATTTAAACCAAAGTGGTGTCTATGCACGCTCAGTGATATTGTCAATTTATTGCGATTACACAATGTGTTTATTAGCCTGCTGGCAGTATCAAACTGCCCCCAAAGAGGATGTAGCGAACGCGTCGCGAATACCATCCGTAGAGAGTCCGGACGAGATCGCGCACATTAGTTCAAGGCGTGCTTGAAGTGGACGGCGGTATCCTGCGAAAATCGCTCCTGCGTCAAGTAGGTCTCGGTCGCTTCCGGGGCCGCCGTATTGCAGACCCGTGGAGCCCGAGCCGCACTGCGAGGCGACGACGATCACAACGCCGTTGTCGACTGCCTGACGAATGTGAGGCATCCACCAAGCGGGCACGTGACCAATACCCTTAGCAGCAATGACGACGCCGCGAGTCTGGGACACTGCCAATTCGAAAAGCGCTGTGCTTTGTCCCGCGTATACCCAGATCAGAGGAACGTCCATCAACACTTTTGGGAGTCCATAATGTGGCCAAGAAAGCCGCAGATCCTTGTAGTGAGGGACGTTGTTATCGATGTAGCCGATAGCACCGAGATTTGGACTGTCGAATGTCGATACGAGCGACGTGTGCGTCTTGGTGACTGCGCGGGCTGCATGAATGCTGTCATTCATGCAGATGAGTACGCCGCGTCCTGCGGAGCCAGGAAACGC
The DNA here is from genome assembly GCA_017983955.1 of Burkholderiaceae bacterium. Lineage (GTDB taxonomy): Bacteria > Pseudomonadota > Gammaproteobacteria > Burkholderiales > Burkholderiaceae_B > JAGOAJ01. The sequence continues at coordinate 76,694 of JAGOAJ010000005.1, read as the reverse complement.
GGCGATTCGCATTGCAGAGAGTAGATTATGAGGACCGTCACTTCCCAGCATCGATGCATTACGCATTGCCCCAGTGAACACTATGGGCTTATGGCTCTTTACCATAAGGTCCACAAGCGTGGCGACTTCCTCCATAACGTCGGTGCCGTGTGTGACCACAACAGCATCAACGTCTTGACGAGAACAAAGACGGGTGACCTGCGTGGCCAAGGCCAGCATCATGTCGTTAGTGACACTGTAGCCAATGTTATGTTCGAAATCCACGGCTTCAATAGCAACGTCTTCAATCGGTGGCAATAGGGCGACTAAATCGGCCGCGTTCAAGGCCTTGAAAGCGGCGCCAGAGGCGTCGACTTTCATTGAAATCGTGCCACTGGTTGCTAGAACGACAATCCTTTTTAGAGTTGAAGGCATGGGCATGCTCATTCTGGAATGTTGGTGCTGCCTTTCGACCAGCCAAGAAGCTTGCGTTCGATGGCATCGATTATTGAAGTGAGCGCGACGACGACGAGAATCAGCGTCAGCATAACCGCCAGGACACTTGCTATGTCGAACTGTCCGCTGTATGTTTGCAGCAGCAGACCCAGTCCGCTTTGCGCCGCTATCATTTCTCCGATCACCGCCCCTGACATGCAGTAGATCAGGGTGAGCTTCAGGCCAGCGAAGACACTTGGAAGTGCCCAGGGTAATCTGACGAACCAGAAAAGCTTTAGGTTTGAAGCACCGTACAGCCGGGACATCATGAGCATATCGCGATCGACATTTCGCAAGCCGCCCAGGGTGCTCATAAGAATGATGAAGAAGCCTAGGGATGTAGCCAGGACTACCTTGGAACTGATGCCGATGCCAAACCAGAGTATAAATATTGGACCAAGGGCTATTCGGGGCATGCTATTGAAGGCCGCCAGATAAGGCGATATAACGTCATGGAAGCCTTCGTTGCGATCAAGAATGATGGCTGCAAGTATCCCGAATGCAACTGATAGCGCGAATGCCGCACCGACTTCGATGAAGGTGGTATATAGGTGAGGCCAGACGGTTCCATCGGTGAGGAGTTTCATGAAGGCGGTATAAACCTGCCCAGGAGTGCTGATGAATGCGGCATCGGCCAAGCCCACTTGTACAGCAATAGACCATATGCCAAGAAAGCCTACGAGCACCATGAAGCGCTTGATAAAAAGTACCGATTTCGCCTTTCTTTTACTGCTTGTACTAGAGGCACGAGCCTTAGTGGCCGATGGGGCTACGCTGGAAGTTTCAGGTAGCGATTGCGCTATGGATTGACTCATGACATCCCCTTTCTGAGTGCGTGCCAAGCCTGGCGGTAAATATGGTGATACTGCTCGTTCTCTTGTAGTTCACTGGCGGAACGGGGCCTTGGTAATGGCACTTGTATTTCGTCCACAATACCTCTTCCGTGGGTCCCCATGACAATGACGCGGTCCGCCAGTGTGACGGCTTCGCCAATGTCATGAGTGACGAAGATGACGGTTTTCCGGCTTTGCTCCCAGAGAGACAGCAGTTGATCGTGAAGAACGAGTTTAGTTTGCGCATCAAGGGCACTGAATGGCTCATCAAGCATGTAGACGGAGCGGTTGACGGCAAACGCGCGCGCCAGCGCAACGCGCTGTCGTTGGCCATGCGAAAGGCGGGCGGGCAGTGACTCGGTGTGCACGCCGAGCCCGACGCGCTGAAGATAATCGAGCGCGATTGGCTTACGTTCATCCTTAGGAAAGCCCGAAAGCATTAATGCGTACTCCACGTTGCCACGGACCGTACGCCATGGAAGCAAAGCGTCCCTTGCAAGTACATAGGCGATGTCAGACCTGCCGGCCATTGGCCGCAAGTTGTTGACTTCGACGTCGCCTTCGCTAGCGGGGACGAGACCCGCTATCGCGTTCATGAGTGTCGTTTTGCCGCAGCCGCTTGCGCCGACCAGTGCGACAAACTCACCAGGCTCTATTCGCATGCTCAGATTGCTGAATATTGGCGGCATCTCGCCAAAGCTGATCGCAAGATTGGAGACCGTTATTCCTGTTTCTGAGTCGTGTCTGCTTGAAGGTTGATTCATCTTCTCCCCCTCTTTATGTGGCTGGGCAATCGAACTTGCGCATAGCGGAGGGGAGCACCAGTTGTTCTACGCTAAGTGGTGAGGAGATGACTTTCTTATCCATAAGGATTTTTTGCCATGTTTCGATTGATCCTGCAGGAATATTCACGTTATAGGCTGGCAGCATGGTTTTTACCATGCGTGCATACTGCTCGTCGTTCAGCTCAGGAACTGGCACGTTTTTCTTGAGGATCGCCACCACCTCATCAAGATTTTCCGGCTTCTGATACCAGCAATAGGCCTCGTGGGCAGTGGTTACAAAACGGGTGATCATATTAGGCTTGGTTTTGATGCTCTTTTCCGTGGCCCACCAAGCTTGGTAAGCGAGTCCTTGCAGATCTTTCGGGCCTTGGTCTTGAATTAGATCCAGGAGAATCGTACCTTCGCCGGTCGCCTCTACAATTGCAGGCAAGGGCCATAGGCTAAGGTAAGCGTCGATACTCTTATTCTTCAGTGCCGGTCGGGCCGAATTCGGCAGGCCTACTGCGGTAATCGTATTATCTTCGGGCTTTAGTCCTGCCCCGACAGCCAGCATCTCGGTCATGTAATGTACGGACACTCCAAGCGCGATAACGCCTAATTTCGCGCCTTTCAGGTCGGCCATGGCGGCAGGATAGCCAGCCTCCTTGTTCGGTAAGTCAATGCCTTTTCTTACGATGAGTGATAGAGGCGCACGTATTGCAGCGCCTGCAATCGTTCTTATTGGTAGTCCTTTAGACACGGCAGTCGTAAGGTTATCGTAGGAGTTGTTGGCGAAGTCTATGCTGCCGCTTGCCAAAGCAGCCGTCATAGCAGCGCCGTTAGGAACAGGGATCAGCGTAACGTCCAGACCGTTCTTTTCAAAGAAACCTTTATCTTTTGCGATAAAGGCAGGAAATGAAAGCATGGCTCCTGGGTAGTAGCCGACCGTTGCCTTAATAGTATCTTGAGCAAGGGATGGAGCCGGTACGCTTAACAGCATTGCTGCGAGTACTCCAAGCGTAGTGCCGCGAGCCCTAAAGACCAATTTAGTGATATCCATTGCGATTGCCTCTTAAATAGCTATGGTTGACGAAAATGTACTTTGGCTAAGCCGCATGTATTCTCGTACTTTGGTGGAAACGGACTACACTTTTTTGAAGAGAGTCGTGCCGCGCTCCACGCTTGTGAAGGGAAGGTTCAGTTGATTAGAATTGGCCATCAAGTCAAGAGGCTTCCCATCGTTGCATATCGCTTCTAAACCGCATCGACAAGAACTTTGTAAACGTCATGATTGTCTCCTATTGAATTTTTTATATTTTAAGTATGAAAGCAATTACCAATATCTTTGGGGCTTATTAATTCTCATGCGCTAAGCTCCTCTTGAACTTGGTGGTCCACTTTAATGATGCCTTTACGAACCAGCTCTTTTAGATTTTGTGAATCTAATCCAAGACCCACCAGGATTTCTATCGTATCTTCGCCAAGCTCGGGGGCTCCACGATTTATGTGGTTATTATTTTCACGAACCGAGAAACCAAGTCCCGACGTAATCACTTGGTTAGAACCATGTGGGTAGGATCTGAAAGCGCTGGATAGTTCGGGTATTTCTTTGGCTTCTGATAAAAACTCGTTCAGGCTGCGAACTTTTGCAGCAGGCACTCCAATTTCATTCAAACTGTGCTCAAGCTCATTAGCTGATCGATTTTGGAATGCAGCTGAGATTTTGTCTTGTACATAGTTCAGATCACGTGGGGCGACAAAGCCTCCCCCTTCAGCCGAAAATATCTGGGGGTCAAAGGCTTGGGTGTCCTCACAAAGATCAAGCAGGCCGATCAGTGTAAGCACTCGTTTGACTTGCGCTGGTGTATTGGCTGCAACCGCAAGCCAACCATCAGCGCATTGGAAGGTATCCGAAAGGGGGCTTCCACCAAAACCTCGATTACCGGTTCGCTCTGGCTCTGTGCTATGAGTCAAACACTGGCTAACCTGGGGGTACATCAGCATTAAGGAAGCCTGTAACATTGAGGCGTCTATATACTGCCCCCCACCACCATTGTTGCGGTTGATGAGAGAAGACAGTACTGACATAGCACCCAGCATGCCAGCGGCAACGTCTATTACTGGAAAGCCGACTTTCATCGGAGGTGAGTTTGTTGCCCCACTCATCAACATCATTCCGGTCAATGCCTGCATGACGTTATCGTAGGCGGCTCGTTTGGCCCATGGGCCACGTTGCCCATATCCTGATATAGAGCAATAGACAATATCCGAGCGCAATTTCCTGATGCTTGCCTCGTCCAGACCATATTTAGCTACTACTCCAGGCCTAAAGTTCTCGATAAAAACATCAGCGGTCTTCGCAAGTTCCCGAACGACCTCTGCCCCCTCAGGTTGTCGAATATCTACCGCGAATGACTTTTTGCCTGAATTTATTGAGACGAATCCATGAGAGGTATCGCCGTCACTTACTGCTCGTTTACTAGCCCGCCACGCGTCACCGCCATTCAGGCTTTCAATTTTAATGACTTCAGCACCAAGCTGAGCAAGAAAAAAGGATGCAAGTGGTCCTGCTATGACATGGGACATGTCAATGACTCTTACTCCTTCTAGAGGTTTATTCATACTATCCCTTCCGCACCTATCGGGTCAGATGCATGAAGTCATTCTAAAAAGATCACTATATAATTGATACTGATATGTTTTGATTGGGTGATAACTTGCAAACATCTCCTTTGTTGCACGAAATAGAGTCCCGCAGACTTGCTGCTAGGCTTAGCTTTCGTGATCTCCAGCTGTTAGTGGCACTAGACAGCGGCTATAGCCTTAGGCGGGCAGCACAGCTACTGAGCGTGACCCAACCTGCTGTCACGAGAACCTTGCAGCAGGTGGAGGGCGCGTTTGGGCATGTCTTGTTTCATCGGTCCCCTAAAGGGTTGGAGCCTACAGCAGAGGGGGCTGTCGCAATGAGAGGGGCCCGACAATTATTGGCCGAACTAGGGCGTGTGCAAAAGGAAGTGGATCTTGGTTCTAGAGCGGCAGCTGTGATACGACTGGGCGTTCCTCATTTCGTTGCCTACAGTATGCTTCCTGGGTTGGTAAGCACGCTTCAAGAGGGTGGTAAGGCAGTACACGTTCACCTTATGGAAGCGCCAGTTAAAGAACTGCAGGCTGCTCTTGATCGCGGAGATCTTGATGCGCTAATCACTACCTATATAGCCAGTACACATGAACCAAATGCCGTAAGGCTGAAGTATGAAAAGCTTTTTATGTCTAATTACGTGCCAATTTGTCACCCTGACCATCCGGCTGCACGTCAAAAGAAACCAGATCTAAATAACTTGCTTGACTCTTCTTGGGTGTTGCCAAGCTATACATCAATTCTTAGGCGCGATATTGACGATGCCTTTCAGCGATCTGGATTGACCCCTCCACGTCCCACCATCGAATCTAACAATCCCTTTACTAATATTCATTTGGTTGCTTCAGGGCATGGGCTGGCCTTTGTTCCCCATGCAACGTTAAGTGGGATGCAGGCGGAAATAGTTAAGGTGCTTCGTATTTCAATAGAGATTCCCAGTCGTCCCGTCGCACTTATTTACCGTGCAGGGTCCGTGCAAAATCAAGTAGAGCTTTTGCGAAAAGCCTTGGAAAGCATGGGGTATTACAGTTGACGCCCCAACGCCCACCGTATAGAGTCAAACTACACTAACAAGGAGTGATGCTATGTCGAACAATACAACGGGTGGTAGTGGTGCTGCGGGTGCTAATCCCTTTGCTGAGCTGACCAAAATGTTTGACCAGTTCAATGTGCCCGGGGTTGATATGGCGGCCATGGCCGAGGCGCGGCGTCAGGACATTGCAGCATTGGTACGGGCGAATCAGGCGGTCTATGAGGGTATGCAGGCCCTGGCCAACAAGCAGACTGAAATGTTGCAGCAGGCGGTCCACGACATACAAGGCGCGGCGTCTACGGGCGGTACTGATGCCGCCAAGCAGACTGAATTGGTACGCAAGGCTTACGAGAAAACGGTGTCTGATATGACCGACTTGGCTGAAATTGCGCGCAAGTCGCAGGCAGATGCCATGACCAGCATTACGCAGCGTGCTGCCCAGCATATGGCGGAAATGAAAAAAATGATGCAGCCGAAATAGTCGGGCTGCATCAAATCCAGGTCAGGCTTGCGTTAAGTGGCTGGCCTGGCGTTATTTAATGGCCCATCCAGGGGGCAGGGGCGGGGCTGTTAACGGCGGCCCGTCGTAGCCGTGTATAGGGCCAAAGCGTTCGCTGCCTGTTTCCCATTCGTGCTGGGCTAGTGCGATATCAGCTTTGCTATGCCCAACAAAATTCCACCAAATCAAAACTTCGTCCTGGCAGGGTAGGCCGCCCAGTAGTATGGCGCGACTGCTTGGGGTCAGTTGCAGGTTCAGCTCGCTGTTGCCGCGGCCCAGGTAAGCCAGTTCATCCACAGAAAATTGCTGGCTATTGATGGTGGCCTGGCCTTCCAGGGTCAGCACGCCGTATTCAAATTCAGGGTTCAGCGGTAGCGTAAGGCTGCCGCCATCAGGGCTATCCAAGTCTACCCCCACTAACGGGGAATACAGTTTGGCGGGTGCTTCATGGCCGCCATAGCTGCCTGCCAACAAGGTGAGGTGGCAGCCGTGCTCGGTCCATTGCGGCAAATCAGGGTGGTGATCAAAGGCAGGCGCGCAATGGCTGTCCTGGGGCGGTAGGGCTATCCATAGCTGGGTGGCGTGTAGGGTATCTTCGCTGGGCAGTGATTCTTCGGTGTGCGCTATGCCACGGCCTGCCGTCATTAAGTTGACCTGACCAGGTCGTATGATTTGTTCGTTACCCAGGCTGTCGCGGTGCAAGACTTCGCCTTTGATCATCCAGGTGAAGGTCTGCAGCCCAATATGAGGGTGTGGCCCTACACGCATGCCCGCGCCTGGGTCAAAGGTGGCTGGCCCAGCGTGGTCCAGAAAGCACCAGGCACCTATCATGCGTCGTTGTCGCGATGGCATCAGGCGATGTATGGGTATGCCGCCAACTTCAGCTGGGCGCGATGCTATGCGTTGTATGCTGCGCTCGCCATTCTCCTGCAAGGGGCAGTCCAGCGATGAAGAGAGCTGTGTGTCTACTGTCGTCATGATGTGTACTCCAAAGATCGGCATAGGTATATATTGAGGCACGAACCGCGCTGGATACGTGCGGTCTGCTGTCAGTCCTCTTCCAGCTCTTGAAATCGGTCGGCCAGGTAATTGACCAAAGAACGTACTGCGGGCAACAGGCCGCGTCGTGATGGAAATACGGCGTGGACAATATCCGGTCGTGGGGCCCAGCCGGAAAGTAATGGCAATAGGGTTCCCTTGGATAACTGTTCGCGTATCATCATTAAAGGCAGTTGGGCTATACCAATGCCAGCTACGGCCATTGTGCGCAAGGCTGCCATGTCGTCTGTGACAAAGCGCGGCGTGTGGTGCAGGGCGGCCTGTTCCCCTTCGGGGCCTAGCAGGGTCCAGACGTGATTGGATTGTGGTCGGCCCAGGGCCAAACTGGGCCATTCAGATAAGTCGGCGGGAACCTTGGGCAAGCCGTGCTGTTCAACCAGCAGTGGGCTGGCGACTAGGCATTGACGACGGTTGGCCAGCACGCGCATTACCAGATCGCTGTTTTCTATGGGCGGAGGGCGTACGCGCAAGGCGACGTCTATGGCCTCACTGATAGGGTCGACACGCCGGTTGGTGGCTTCCAGATGTACGGTGACACGTGGATTGTCGCTCATGAAGTCGGCCAGCATGATTTCTACGTTGGCATGTAGCAGTGCCACCGGACACGTAATGCGTACCGTGCCTTGGGGATCCGAGCGGGTGATATCTATGGCTTCTTGGGCGGCGGCGGCTTCGACCAGCATGGCCTTGCAGTGGGTGTAGTAGGTCAGCCCGATTTCAGTCACTGAAAAGCGCCGGGTGGAACGTTGGATCAGGCGCACGCCCAAGCGCTCTTCCAGCAGGGCTATTCTGCGGCTAAGTTTGGACTTGGGTACACCCAGGGCGCGTCCTGCAGGGGCAAAGCCTGCGTAGTCCACTACCTGTACATAGTAATAAAGGTCGTTTAAATCCTGCATACGCCATAGTAAAAGCTTACTGCTGGTCAGGCAATGCGTCAGGCTGTTTGACTGGCGCCGGTTTGCTTAGGCTGGGGCGCAAAGGCAGGGTGCGCCAAAAGATAGCTGCCGCTGCAAAGCCAAACACACCTATTGTTGCAATGCCGCTGCCTAACGAGACCGCCGCAGTCACGCCCGACAGTATGAAGGGGCCGGCACAGTTGCCGATATCGGCAATTAAGCGCCATAGGCCCAGGAATTGGGTACGACCAACCCGTGGTGCGCTATCCGCCCCCAGTGTCATGACTATCCCTGAGCCTATGCCATTACCCAGTCCCATTAGCAGGCACACTATCACGAAGCTGCCTATGCTTTGGGTCAAGGGGATGGCGGCTAGTGACATGCCCAACAGCAACGCGCAGGGTAGGGCGACCCATAAACGGCCAAACTGATCCATGACTTTGCCGGCGGGATAGAAAACCAACATGTCCATGGCTGAGACCAGCCCAAAAATAATCGCCGTGGCGGTTGGGCTTAGGCCGATGTGGGCTGCCCATAAGGGAATGGCAATTTGGCGTGTGGACCGCATAGCACCTATCAGCAAGACACCCAGGCCCAGGGTCAGCAGACTGTTTTTATGTGCCAGCGCAACATCCATCATACGAGGCTGGGTGGGTATGGCACCCGGGATGGGCGCCTTAGCAGCAGTAGTGTCGGCTTCTGATGGCGGCAGTTCCAGCTCTGGTAGCTTCCAGGACAGCAGGCCTGCGGCTATTAGCGCGACGACAGCGACCCAATAAGCCCCGGCCAACCCTATAAAATGCATCAGGCCTGCGGCGGCAAATGGCCCTATAAACATGCCCATGCGCTGGGTGCCGCCCAGCGTGGAAAAGGCTCTGGCATGCATATGCTTAGGGACTGCATCGATTAAGTAGCTTTGCCTGGCTAGATAGAACACCGAGGTCGCCATGCCTATCAAAAGCACGCCCGCCGCCAACATCAGAGGATGGCTGGCTATCAGGCACAGCAATAGCGCTAGTACGAAAAACACCGATGCACCGACTAGTGATAGCCGTTCCCCATACCGGGAGGTAATCATGGCAGCCGGTATATTGCAGATCAAGGACCCAAAACCAATCAAGGCCACAATCAGCCCGGATTCTGCAAGCGATGCGTTCAGGTCCATGGCGCTAAGCGCTATGACGGGCAGTATGGCCCCTTTGCCTATGCCCATAAGAGCGGATGGGCCAAACGCAGGGATGATGATTCTTTTCCAACTAAAATCGCGTTCGCTCATGCCGACTGTCCATATGGGTAAGGCAATACGATACTCTGATTTACTGGTGGTGATGCCTTACCCAGGCGGCGTACTTATCCATCCAGCCCTGCAGGAAGTCTTTGCTGGCTGCACCTATCTTGCCGTCGTCATCAAACAAGCCGTCTTTGGTCTGCAGGAAGACTTCAGGCTGACCCAGGGTGGGGCAATCCAGATAAGCCAAGGTATTTCGTAAGTGCTGTTGCGCCAGCGCCGTGCCTATGGCCCCTATAGATATGCCCAGCACGCCCGCAGGCTTGCCGGACCAGGCGTTTTGGCCATAAGGTCGGGACGCGTGGTCTATCGCATTTTTTAAGACCCCAGGCATTGACCGATTGTATTCCGGCGTTACAAATAGCAAACCCTGCGAGGCTGCAATTTCTTGCTTCAGCTGTAATACTGCAGGTGCTTGATGCGCATCGTCGTCCTGGTTGTAAAGCGGCAGCTTGCTGATATCCAAAAACTTGAAGGTGAAGTCTGCGGGGCCTAGCCGCGTTAATGCGTGGGCTAGCTTCTTGTTATGGGAGTCGCGGCGCAAACTGCCCACGACAAGCGCTATCTGATAGTGGTCCATGGTGCCTCCTGGGAGTTAATGGACATGATGGCGAAACTACCGTCACCGGGATTAGAGGTAAGGCGCAGGCAAGCAAGTGCTATGCCGACTACAATAGACTATCAAAAACTGTCGAAAAAACAATAAGCTACGGAAAATAAGCGGATAAATCGATTTTGAGAAAAGGCTGGATATGATGTGGTTTTGAAGCAACAGCAAACCAAGGGTAAACCCTGACGACTTTTGGCTTAAAACAGGGGTTTGTTGCTATAACCCCACACCAAACCGGAAAATCTAGCGGTTTAGTCACGGGATAATAGCCAGCCAGCCCGAATTTTGATGCAATAGCTTCAACTTCCCATCGCGGAGTTAGAAAGAGCAGCAGCACACATATTCAGTAGTGGCTGCTCTGTTTACTCAAATCTACGGAGAATTCTTACATGAAAAAGACTCTGCTCGCTGCTGCTCTTACGCTCGGCTTCGCTGGCGTAGCCCAGGCAGAAACGTCGGTTACCCTTTACGGTATCCTGGACGGCGGTATTGGTTACCAGCAAATTAAAGGTAACTCCAGCTACGACACCAACCGTACTGATCTTACAAATTTCAAAGCCACCAAAACTGGCATGATCAACGGTGTTCAGTCCGGCAACCGTTGGGGCCTGAAAGGCGTTGAAGATTTGGGCGATGGCCTGCGCGTTGTTTTCCAATTGGAAAGCGGCTTTGATCTGGGCACAGGATTCTCGGGTCAAAGCGGTCGTCTGTTCGGTCGTCAAGCAACTGTTGGTCTGGCTGGCGACAGCTGGGGTCAGTTGGATATTGGTCGTCAAACCAACATCGCTTCCAAGTACCTGCCAGGCGTAGCTGATCCTTTCGGCGCCAGCTTCGGTCAAGCTAACATCGGTGCTGCTTTCACAGCTGCTAACACCGTTCGTTACGACAACATGATCATGTACCAAACGCCTAACTTCTCGGGCTTCCAGTTTGGTGCTGGTTACTCGTTTAACACTAGCGGCGCCCAACAGTTCAAACTCAACGACCAGCAAGATCCGAACACACGTGGCATCACTACCGGTCTGCGTTACGCTAACGGCCCTATCGGTGTCGCTCTGACATATGACCAGGTCAAGAACCCAGGTACTAACGATATACCTGGTTTGCCCGGTACTGGTACTGATAGCGTGACTGTTAAGTCATGGAACATTGGCGGTAGCTATGACTTTGAAGTTGTTAAAGCTTACCTGGCCTACGGCCAGACTCGCAATGGCCTCTTCGCCGGTGAAAGCTTTGGTGTTCTTGGCACGCCATTGAATAGTTTAAATGCTGACGGTCTAAAAGTTAACTCCTACCTGGTTGGCCTAAGTGCCCCTATCGGTAACGGTAACTTGATGGCTAGCTGGCAAATGGCTGACGCCCGTAGCGCTCCTGATTCATGGGATGCTGTTGGTACACCAGACCGTGAACTGAAAAAGCAGCAGACATACAGCCTGGGCTACACCTACGGCCTGTCCAAGCGCACCAACGTGTACGCAATTGGTTCTTACGCCAAAAATGCTGCATTCTTGCCTGATGCAAAATCGACAGTTCTTGGTGTCGGTATCCGTCACCAGTTCTAATTGGATAGCATAGCTAGTCTATGCGTCTAAGCTGCCCGGCTCGCCGGGTAGCAACAGAACTGTAGCAGGCGTAAGCCTGCAAACAAACAACCACCCTTAGGGGTGGTTGTTTGCGTTTGGGCGGGCACCTTACTCGGTCGCCCGCTACGCGAAGCGACTGCCGTAAGGTCCACCACTACGGGCTAGTCGCGAATTCAGAATGGTTTGCTAACACCCGCTGGATTAATACTGAAGCATCACCTGTGATGTCTTTCTGCAGCCCGTTAGGCGGACAAACGTTGTGTTCACGGCAGCGCCCTTTGCGTAGCGGGGGCGCAGAGTGAATACAGCGGTTGACGGCCGATGCTACTCAAGAAACGAAATCATGTAACGCTTGACCGCCGATCCCACCTAACTACCCCCTACAATAGTCACAACAATATCAATCTATAAAGGGGACATATGACAACCGCGTTCATGCAGGTCGTAGAACAGCGCAGTGTTGCAGCCTTGGCCAGTGGCGACCTATTGCCTATTACTACCGAACAAACCGATGTGCTGGATCAAGGCTTACGCTTTTTGGTGCGTTGGGTTTCAACCCTGGCTGCTAAAGACGAGACCAAAGTTGCCATGCCAGGTGGCCCGCGTGACCCCAACTTCAATCCCTTCCTGAATCCCGACCCCGAGCTGCTTATCGGCCCGGTAGGCGACCGCCATGTGGCCATACTCAATAAATTCCCTGTGTGTGCCAACCACGTCGTGCTGGCTTGCCGCGAGTTTCAGGAACAGCTTTCGCCTTTGGCGCTGGATGACTTCTCTGCCTTGGCGACTGTAATGTCAGAAGATGGTGGTTTGGGTTTTTATAACGGTGGTACTGAAGCGGGTGCTAGTCAGCGGCATAAGCACGTGCAATGGCTGCCGACCGCTAAAGGGAATGCCAGTTTGCAATTTTTGGTGGCAGGTTTTCCCAGCGATACGCCAGAACACGGCGTGCTTAGCCATCCTTTGTTGGCTTTCCAGCACGCGTTCGTGAAAACCCAATGTGGCCTGGGTGTTACCACTGCTACATCCGCCGCTAGCATGCACAGGGCGTTTCAACTGGCCTGCGCTAGCCTGGGGTTGGTGACGAATGATCAAGGCTTGTTGCCGCCATGTAACTTGTTGGTAGAGCAGGGTTGGTTGTTGCTGGTACCACGCCTACGCGAGCATGTGGGTGACGTATCGGTCAATGCCCTATCTTATGGCGGAACGTTGTATGTCAGGCACCCAGAACAAGTAGAGCCTGTGCGGCAGATGGGGCCGTTGGCTATTTTGACGCAGGCTGGTATTGTTTAACCTTTAAATGGTGGGCGCACTATGTATAAGTACGGAAGACCTCTGAATTTTCCCAAGTGGCTGGATGAACACGCCCATTTACTTAAGCCGCCAGTAGGAAACCAGCAGGTCTGGAGTGACGCCGACTTCATGGTGACTGTGGTGGGTGGACCGAATCAGCGCACCGATTTTCACGATGACCCCCTTGAAGAATTCTTTTATCAATTTAAGGGGAATGCCTGGCTGTTGATGTGGGACAGGGGCAAATACGACAAGGTGGAATTACGCGAGGGCGATATCTTTCTGATGGCGCCTCATGTATTGCATTCCCCCCAGCGTCCGGAAGCGGGCAGCTTGTGCCTGGTTATAGAGCGCCATCGTCCACTAGATATGCAAGATGCTTTCCAATGGTGTTGCGCCGCTTGCGGTACAGCGGTCAAGCGCGTAGATGTGCAGGTGCAAAGTATAGTGACTGATCTGCCTCCGCTGTATGAAAGTTTCTACAATAGCCCGGTCAGCGAGCGCGCTTGCCCAGCCTGTGGCGAAGTTCATCCAGGTCGTGACTATGTGTCTTGGCATCAACGTTTACACCAGACTGGTTCTTTGCCAGGGTAAATCCTTTAACTACTGGTGGTTGCGCCAGGTCGGAAAGTCTAATGCAGAAAATAAACAAAGTAGATATGCACGCCCATCATTTCCCGCGTGTTACTCAGGCCGAGGCAGCGTTGCTGGATGCGCAGTCTGGTCCTTGGCTACGGATAGATAGCGGTGGCGATACTGGGCAAATCATGGCGGGTAGCCAGCCGTTCAGGCCGGTCAATCGTGTCCTTTGGGATGCCAGCGCGCGCCTACAGGAAATGGATGAGTTAGGTGTGGATGTGCAAATTAGCTGTGCCACCCCTATTTTGTTTTCCTACAGTGCACAGGCAGCCGTCGCTGCCGACTGGGCCAGACGCATGAACGATCACGCCCTGGAGTTCACGCAGGTGAATCCGTCGCGTTTGAAAGTGATGGCTCAAGTGCCTTTGCAGGATATTGACCTGGCCTGTGCTGAAGCCAGTCGTGCTATGGCTAGCGGTCATGTAGGCGTGCAGATAGGTAATCATAGGGGCGACCATGATATGGATCACCCCGAATTGGTGGACTTCCTGATCCATTGCGCTAATGACAATATCCCGCTGCTAGTGCACCCTTGGGACATGATGGGTGGCAATCAGCGCATGCAAAAATGGATGTTGCCCTGGCTGGTGGCCATGCCGGCCGAAACCCAGCTCAGTATCTTGTCATTGATATTGTCCGGTGCGTTCGAGCGCATACCGTCATCGCTAAAACTGTGCTTCGCTCATGGCGGCGGATCGTTCGCATTTTTGTTGGGGCGTGTCGATAATGCCTGGACTCATCGCGACATCGTGCGTCAGGACTGCCCTCAGTTACCTTCCAGCTATACCCGACGGTTTTTTGTGGATAGTGCGGTGTTTGATCAGGGCGCTTTGCGCCTGCTTGCCGATGTTATGGGCACAGATCGCATCATGCTGGGTTCGGATTACCCCTTCCCCTTGGGTGAGCAGCAGCCTGGGTATTTGATTAATCAGGCAGACTTTCTATCAGATACACAGCGTGGCCAGTTGTTGGCTGGCAATGCTATCGATTTTTTTAGCCTTTCCTAGGCTGTGGTCGTAGTAATTATGGTTAATTCTGATAACAATAATTTGTAAATTGCGGTAAGGTACTTTAAACCTAAAGGAGATGAAATGAAAAAAACACTATCGTATACTACCGGCGCATTTGCCCTGGCACTGGCTCTGGGTGGAGCCTCGGTCGCGCATGCCGACGTTAAGATAGGCTTTGTTGCCACGCTCTCGGGCCCGGCAGCAGCATTGGGTCAGGATCAATACGACGGCTTCATGCTGGCGGTTGAACAACTGGGCGGCAAGCTAGGCGGTACCGAAACGACTATCGTCAAAGAAGACGATCAGCTTAAGCCCGATGTTGGCGTGCAAGCCGTGCGCAAACTGATAGAAAAAGACAAGGTCGACCTGATCACTGGCATTACGTTTTCCAACGTCTTGATGGCCATGGCCAAGCCGATAGCGGACGCTGGCACCTTAATGATCAGCTCCAACGCGGGTCCTGCTCCATTGGCAGGTAAACAGTGCAATGCCAATTTCTTTTTCACTTCTTGGCAGAACGATAACCAAGCCGAAGTTATGGGCCAATACGCCAATGACAAAGGTTATAAAAATGTTTATCTGATGGCGCCCAACTACCAGTCGGGTAAAGACCAGGTTCTGGGCTTCAAGCGCTACTACAAAGGCAAGGTGGCTGGTGAAACCTTCACCCAAATCAATCAGCCTGACTACTCTGCTGAAATTGCCCAGTTGCAGGCCGCTGAACCTGATGCTATCTATGTCTTTTATCCCGGCGGCATGGGGGTGAACTTCATCAAGCAATTCCGTCAGGCCGGCATGCTGGGTAAACAGCCCCTGTTGACCGCATCCACAGTTGATGGCACGACCTTGCCCGCCCTGAAAGATACGGCGTTAGGGGTCATCTCCGGTACCTTCTGGGGTCCTGACTTTGATAACCCCACTAGCAAGAAATTTGTCGAAACCTTCGAGGCAAAATACAATCGCATCCCATCGCAATATGCTGCTCAGGCCTACGATTCGGCTTTGTTAATCGACAGCGCCCTGCGTAAAACTGGTGGCGATGCCTCGAATAAAGACGCCTTGCGTGCCGCCATCAAAGCCGCAGATTTTGATTCGGTACGTGGCAAACTGGCGTTTGGCAACAACGGCTTCCCCATCCAGGATATGTACGCCTTTGAAGTGGCCAAAGATGACAAAGGCCGTGTTTCTTTGAAGACCATTGCCAAGCCTTTGCCTAATCTTCAGGACGCTTACGCTACAGAGTGCGCGCTGAAATAAGGCGCTAAGCTTATCAGCAGTACCCGTCAATTGCATCGCTGCATCAGCGGCGCAATTGACGATTGCTATCCGTAACCAGGTCCCTCTGCAACATGAGCTTCAATCTATTCCTTACCCAAATGCTGAACGGTCTACAGTTCGGCATCTTGCTATTTCTGATGGCCGCCGGTCTGACGCTGGTATTTGGCATCATGAACTTTATTAATCTGGCGCATGGCTCGCTGTATATGCTGGGAGCCTACTTTGCGGCAGTTACCTATGGCCTGACCGACTCGTTCTGGTTGGCCATACTGGGCGGCTTCGGCGGTTTGTTTTTGCTGGGGGCAGCCGTCGATGCGCTGGGCTTGTCGATATTGCATAGGCGCAACCACCTGGAACAGGTGTTGGCCACCTTCGGAATTGTGCTGTTCTGCAATGAACTGGTACGTGTCATTTGGGGCAATGCGCCGCTGTTCATGGACGCACCCGCCATGCTAAGTGGTTCGATACGCTTGCTGGGTCTGAACTATCCTGCCTACCGCTTCGCCATTATTGCCGCTGGTCTTATCGTGGCCCTGGGTCTTTACCTGCTTATCGAGCGCACGCGTATAGGCATGTTGATACGGGCGGGCGCCAGCAACCGGGCCATGGTGTCGGCGTTGGGGGTCAATATCGGTTGGATCAATCGCTTTGTGTTTGCCCTGGGTGCTGGCCTGGCGGGTTTGGCCGGGGCCATGGTGGGTCCCATATTGTCCATACAGCCCGGGATGGGTGAACCGGTACTTATCCTGACCTTGGTGGTCATTGTGATAGGCGGTATAGGTTCCATCCGTGGCGCTTTCTTGGGGGCGCTGGTGGTGGGGGTGGTCGATACCCTGGGCCGGGTACTAATGCCCTTATTACTGAATCAAATGTTCGACGCCAGTGTTGCCAGTTCGGCAGGCCGGGCACTGGCTTCGGTCAGTGTTTACCTGTTGATGGCCGTAGTGCTGGCGCTTAAGCCGGATGGCTTGTTTCCAGTGCGCCAGCGCTAAATGTGCGCGTGGAAGATTAAGGGTTGATGGAATTGCTACATGAATAAACTTCAGATTTACCTGGCAACGCTGATTATGGCGGGCTTTATGTTGGTGCCAGTCTATGTCAGCGTGTCGGGTGATACCTATGCGTTGATACTGTTTGGCCGGATATTGGTGTTTGCCTTGGCGGCGCTGGGTTTGAACCTGGCCTTAGGGTTCGGCGGCATGATTAGCCTGGGCCACGCTATGTATATAGGCCTTGGGGCATATAGCGTGGGGATAATGTCATCACTGGGCTGGCATGCGGGTTGGTTGCATTTGCTGGTTACCATGCTGGTCACTGCTGTGGTTGCTGGCATGTTAGGTTGGGTCGCTTTACGCACCCGTAATATTGCCTTCATCATGATTACACTGGCATTCGCCCAGCTGTTTTACTTCATCTTCATGGGGCTGGAAAACTTTGGCGGTGATGATGGCATGACGTTGGACGTTGCCAGCAACTTTGGTCCTTTGACGGGTAATCCTTATGCCCAGTATCTGGCCACTGCGGTTGCCGTTGTCGTGGCAGCGCTGGCGCTGTCGCGCCTGGTTGAGTCACGCTTTGGTCTGGTGCTGCGCGCCACCATGGTCAGCGAACGACGCGTCAACGCTGTCGGTACGGCCAGCTTGTCGTATCGCTTGATGGCCTATGTGATCTCGGCAGAGCTCTGTGCGTTGGCGGGCTATTTCTTGGTGAACTTGACTGGCTTTGTGTCGCCAGCCTATATGGCCTGGACGGTTTCTGGCGAATTGATCGTCATGGTGCTGTTGGGTGGTTTAGGTACCGTGTTTGGACCGGTGGTGGGGGCGGCAGCGCTATTGTTAGTCGAAGAAGTCTTGAAAGGCTATACCGAGCACTGGCCGCTGGTGCTAGGTCCGGCCATAGTGTTGATGGTGGTGTTCTTGCGCAAAGGCTTATGGGGTCTGCTGGGCTCACAAAAAGAATCGGCGAACGCCACAGCGGAGGCGAAATGAATCCATTGCTACAGGTGCTGGGGCTGGTCAAAAGCTACGGTAATCTACTGGTCACCGATCAGGTCAGCCTGGATATTTCCATGGGTGAAATTCATGCAGTTATTGGTCCCAACGGCGCAGGTAAAACCACACTGATCAATCAGGTGGCAGGCGAATTGCAATCCGACCAGGGCCAGATACTGTTTGATGGCGTCAATGTGACGCGCTGGTCGGTAGCGCGCCGTGCGCGCGCCGGCATGGGGCGGTCCTACCAGATCAACTCCATTATTCCTACCTTTACGGTGCTGGAAAATATTCTGCTGGCGGTACAGGCCGCCGAAGGGCACAACTGGTATTTCTGGCGCCCGGTAATCCACACGCCCCATTTGGTGGCCAAGGCAGAGGCCACCATGGAACTGTTGCGACTGGAAGGCGTGCGTGATCGTATATCCGGTGCGCTGTCGTACGGTCAGCAACGCCAGGTCGAGCTGGCCATGGCTTTGGCCATGCGGCCCCGGCTGCTATTGCTGGACGAACCCATGGCAGGACTAGGGCCCAGTGAATCCGAACACATGACACAAATACTGCAGGATCTACGGCCCGACTACGGCATCTTACTGATAGAGCACGATATGCAGGCCGTATTTGCACTAGCCCAGCGCGTAAGCGTCTTGGTGCATGGCGCAGTGGCATTTACCGGCACGCCCCAGCAGGTACGCGAAAGCGCCCTGGTACGTGAAGCCTATCTGGGCGACGAGGAAATAATAGTCCATGAGTAACGACTTGCTTAGCATCAGCCAACTGGAAAACGGTTATGGCGCCAGCCAAGTATTGTTTGGCATGAATTTGACGGTGCGCCCCGGCCAATGCGTAAGCCTGCTGGGCCGCAATGGCATGGGCAAATCCACCACCATCAAAAGCTTGATGGGTTTGTTGCCAGCCTGGAAGGGGCAAATCTTGTGGAAAGGGCGCGCCATCCAAAAAAGCGCGTCACACACTATTGCCCGAGCAGGCGTAGGCCTGGTGCCCGAAGGTCGCCAGGTTTTTCCGAATCTTAGTGTCCGTGAAAACCTGATCGCCACGGCCAATGCCCGAGGCGGTGGTGCAAATCGCTGGACCTTGGAGCGGGTTTATAAGCTATTTCCACGTTTGCAGGAACGCGCCAGCAACTTTGGTAATCAGCTGTCTGGCGGTGAACAGCAAATGCTGGCCATAGGCCGGGCCTTGATGACCAACCCCGAACTACTGGTGCTGGACGAAGCCACCGAAGGTCTGTCGCCCCTGGTACGCCAAGAGATCTGGGCGGCCTTGTCCCTGCTGCGCGCTGATGGCATGTCCATATTGGTGGTGGACAAAAACATAGTGCCTATCCTTAAGTTATGCGATCAGCACTACATTATCGAAAAGGGCATGGTGGCCTGGTCGGGCAGTTCGGCCGAACTGGAAAACGATAGTCAGTTACGTACCCGCTACCTTAGCGCCTGAAGCTAGGCTTAACACGATATCATGTTGCCTATGATGAATCGTGAGTGCTTGTATGTGGCGTAAACGCCTGGTTTGGGTACTGCTATGGGTGTTGCTGGCCTTGTCCCTAGTGGCAGGCTTGTTGGCGGGTAAATACCCCATGAGCCTGGCCGATGCTTGGGGCGCGTTGCAAAGCCGCTTGCTGCCTGGTGCTGCCAGCCCGGATGACCCTACCATTACCACCGTGATCTGGACCTTGCGGGTGCCACGCATGGCGGCGGCGCTGTTGGTGGGCTCTACCTTGGCGGCGGCGGGCGCTGCCTATCAGGGCATGTTCCGCAATCCGCTGGTGTCACCCGATATCTTGGGGGTTTCGGCGGGGGCTGGCCTGGGTGCAGTCATGGGGATCTACCTGGGGCTGCCCATGGTGTGGGTGCAAATTCTGGCTTTCGCAGGGGGCATGGTTGCCGTTGCAGTGGTCTATAGCGTGGCGCAAATGGTCCGCCGCCATGACCCTGTGCTGGTCTTGGTGCTGGCTGGGGTGGCATTAAGCGCCTTATTGGGTGCCTGCATTTCATTGCTCAAGATACTGGCCGATCCCTATACGCAATTGCCTGCAATTACATTTTGGTTGTTGGGCGGTTTGGGCGGTGCCAGCATGGGTGACTTGGCGTATGCATTGCCGCCTGCCTTGCTGGGATTGTTGCCGCTACTGCTGTTACGCTGGCGCATTAACTTATTAAGCCTAAGCGACGAGGAAGCCACTTCCCTGGGTATGCACACTGGACGCACGCGCGGCTGGCTGATTGTTGCGGCCACCCTGATGACGGCCAGCGCAGTGTCGTTTACTGGCATTGTGGGCTGGGTAGGGCTAGTCATACCGCATATGGCCAGGCTACTGGTGGGGCCGGACTTTTCCCGTTTATTACCGGCGTCCTTGTTGTTGGGCGGTGCCTTCTTGGTGCTGACCGATACGCTGGCGCGTAGCGCCACCAGCATAGAACTGCCTTTGGGCATATTGACGGCTATGGTGGGCGCGCCGTTTTTCTTGTTTCTGCTGGCCAAAGGCGGAAGGCAAGAATGACGGACCATCCTGTAATACGCACCGATCAGCTCAGCATAGGGTACGCCGGGCGTCGGGTGGGCAGCGAGATCTCGTTGACGATTTCGGCGCACGAGGTCTTGTGCCTGCTGGGGCCTAACGGCAGCGGTAAGTCCACCTTGTTTAAAACCATGCTGGGTTTGATCCCGCCCTTGTCTGGCAAGGTGTGGGTACAGGGCAGGGCCTTGTCGCAGTGGTCGCGTACTCAGCTGGCGCGTCAGGTAGCCTATGTGCCGCAGGCGCATGCCGGGGTTTTTCCATTTACCGTCGAAGAGGTGGTGTTAATGGGGCGTAGTGCCAGGTTGGGCTATTTTTCCAGTCCGGCGCGACATGATCGTGACGTGGCGATGCATAGCCTGGAGCAAATGGGTATAGCCCATCTGTCCCAGCGCATTTATACCGCCATCAGTGGCGGCGAACGCCAACTCACCTTGATTGCCCGTGCCTTGGCCCAGGAACCTGTGCTGATGGTCATGGACGAGCCCACCGCCAGTCTGGATTTTGGGAATCAAATCAGGGTGTTGCAATATATCCAGAGGATGCGGGCGGGCGGTATGGGCATACTGCTGTGCACTCACCAGCCGGATCATGCATTGCAGGTGTCGGATCGCATTGCCTTGTTTAAACAGGGCCAAATACATCACATGGGCTCGCCGGCGACTACCGCCACCCTAGAGCGTTTAGCTTGGCTCTATGATCTGGAACCGCAGCAGGTTAGCGCTAGCCTGCCCATGCTGGCTGCCGCTCAGCGTAAGGAGACGCCATGATCATCAGCGATCTTGATTTTGCTGCCATGTATAAACTGCATATGGGTCTTAGCCAACGGCCAGCCAAACCCGCCAGCGTCTGGGACGATAAAGCGCTGGATTTAAGCGCCCGGGTGATGAATAGCCCTTATAGCGATGAGTTCGTAAAACGCATGGACCTGCAAGGGGCCAGCAGTTTGCTGGATGTGGGCTGTGGGCCGGGCACTATAGCCTTGGCGGTGGCGGGTCAGCTAGACCAGGTTCATGGGCTGGATTACAGCGTTGGCATGCTGGCATGCATGGCTGAAAATGCTGCAGCGCAGGGGTTGGACCATGTGCAGACGCATTTACTGGCCTGGGAAGACAGCTGGGATACTGTCCCGGTGTGTGACATCGTGGTGGCCTCGCGCTCTAGCCTGGTAGCAGATATGGCGGGCGCGTTGGCCAAGATGACGGCCCACGCGCGCTTGCGCTGTTATATGACCCATCTGGTGGGCGGGAGTTTTGGTGGGGCGGGGTCGGCCACATTGACTGGGCGCCAGCAGGGGTCATTGCCTGATTACATTTATATCATCAACATTCTGTATGGCATGGGCCTGCATCCCCGCATTGACTACATTGTCATACCAGGACGTCTAGACGGCGCAGTAATGCGCTGGGCATTTATTTCCTGGGACGCTGCACCCATTTAGACCTAACGCCCCGCCAGGATTTGGGGCTGGTGCTGCGTGGTATCATTTTTTCAGGCTGTTTACTGTTAAAGGCAGATAATGCAAACCAGCGCGCGCAATCGCTTTCCTGGCAAAGTACGATCTGTGCACACAGGTCTGGTCACTGACGAAATCACTCTGGACATTGCAGGCGGCCAGTGCATAGTGGCGGCTATCAGCCACGCAAGCACGTTAAAGCTGGGCATCAAGCCCGGCATGGATGCTTTTGCCCTGGTGAAGGCCTCGGCGCTGATGGTGGTTACCGGCGATGGCAGTGCAGGTCAATTTTCCGCCTCTAATCGTTTGCAGGGTAGCGTCGCGCAACTTACGCAGGATGCCGTCCATGCTGAAATTGTCATTGCCTTGGATGGTGGAATGAGTGCGACGGCGCTAATTACTAGTGACAGCAACCATACATTGGGGCTGGCCGTGGGGGACCTGGCTGGCGTTATTTTCAAGGCGTCCAGCGTGGTTATTGGGGTTGAGGTCTGATGCGTTTTTTACATACTGCCGATTGGCAAATAGGGCGTCAGTACGCACGATTTCCGGCAGACGATGCAGCAGCCTTGGCCGAGGCGCGCTTTACCGCCGTCAGCCGTATTGCCGCTTTAGCGGTCGAAGGCGACTACCGTGCCGTGTTGGTGGCGGGCGATGTATTTGACGCGCAAACAATTTCCGAGCGCAGCATACGGCGCTTGTTCAATGCCATGCAAGCCTATGGCGGACCCTGGATATTGATACCCGGTAATCATGATGCGGCCTTGGCGGAAAGCGTCTGGTCGCGGGCCAGGCGCCTGGGCGTTATTCCCGACAATGTGCATGTGGCTTTGCAGGCCCAGGTCTTAGAGTTTCCTGATTTGGGTTTTGCAGTCTTGCCTGCGCCGTTGACCCAGCGGCAAACATCGTCCGATTTGACGGTATGGTTCGATCAGGCCCAGACAGCGCCCGGCCTGTTGCGTATCGGGCTGGCGCATGGCAGTGTGCAGGGCATATTGGCCCAAGATATCGACTCTCCTAACCCCATCGCGCCCGATCGCGCCCAGCGTGCTCGACTGGACTATCTGGCTTTGGGCGACTGGCATGGCACCCGGCAAATCAATGATGCCACCTGGTATAGCGGCACGCCAGAGCCTGACCGTTTCAAAAGTAATGGTTCTGGTCAGGTACTTAGCGTGCAGATTGCCGCTGTGGGTGCTAAGCCCCAAGTTCAGGCGCTGCCGTTGGCTAGTTTCGAATGGCTGTCATGGCAGGAAAGTTTGATGGTAGACAGCGATGTGGATGTGTTGCTGGACAAGCTGGCGTGCCTGTCTGAAAGCACCGTGCTAGAACTGTTGATTACCGGACACACCGATCTTGCAGGTCAGCAACGCCTGCAAGCAGGATTGGCGCAGGCCGAAGCGCAGTTGCGCAGCTTGCAGTATGACCTTAGCGGTTTACAGTTTTTGCCGACAGACGCGGATATTATCGCCTTGCGCGCCGATGGCTATGTGGGCGAGGTATTGGCCCAACTGCAGGGTTATGACCAAGGACAGCAAGTGGATGGCGCCAGGGATGCCCTGGTGATGCTGGCTGACATACTGCGCGAAGTGCAGCAAGGTGGGGACACATCATGAAGCTGCAGCGTATACAACTTAGCCAGTTTCGCCAATTTCGCGATCATTTGGAACTGGCCGACCTGGAACCTGGCATCAACCTGTTCCACGGCCCTAACGAATCCGGCAAAAGCACCATAGCCCAGGCGGTCAGGGCGGCTTTCTTTGAGCGTCATGGTTCCGGCACGTTGGGGCACTTACAGCCTTGGGGCGACAGCGCTGCTGCGCCGGAAGTTAGCCTGGATTTTCATTGGCAAGGGCAGGCCTACCAGCTGACCAAACGCTTCTTACGACAAAAACGCTGCTATCTGCAAATAGGTCAGCGGGCTTTTGATGGCGATGAAGCGGAACAGCACCTGGCTCAGCTACTGGGTTTCGAGGTGCCTTTGCGCGGAGCCAGCAAGCCTGAACACTGGGGGATACCTGGGCTGTTGTGGATAGAGCAAGGCGCAGGTCAGGAGTTTCGTGACGCCACGGGCCATGCCGCACAGCACTTGCAAGCCGCGCTGGACCAGTCGGTGGGTGAGTTAGCCAGCAGCGATGGTGATGCCGTCATACGCAAGGTACAGGAACGCATGGCGCGCTTCCTGACGACAGCTAACCAGGCACCGGCGCGTGACTATGCCGTAGCGCTTAAGGAACAGGCTGCTTTGCAGGAAGAACTGCAAACTATGGACCAGACTATCGCCACCTACCGCAGCCAGGTGGACCAGTTGGACGCTTTGCAGCAACAGCATGACAGGGATACGGCAGACATGCCTTGGCTGGCACTGCGCAAGCAAGAGCAGCAAGCAACCTTGCAGTTACAGCAAGCCGAGCAATTGCTGCAAAACCAGAAACGCGAGCAGCAAGCTTTGACTGCCTGTCAGGCCACCCAAAAGCTAGTACACGATCAGTTGCAGGGTTTTGAGCAACACAGGCTGCAGGCGCGTCAACGCGAGCAGGCGCTGACGGCGGCCGAACAGGCCAGCCAGCAAATAGAGCTGCGTAGCGCTAGCATGCAGTCGACGTTGGATGGCGCGCGCGCTGATTGGGATACCGCCAGCGCTGCGCTTAAACAGGCGCGTAGTGCCCAGTTGCAGCACAGCAAGGTACAGGAACTGCAACTGGCCACGGCCAGCTTGGATGATATGCAGGCGCAACTAACGCTAGCGCAGCAACAAGACCAGGCCCTGCAACAGCAACAAGCAGCGGCCTTGCAGTGGTGTAACAACCCTGAACGCTTGAAGCGTTTACAGGCTTTGCATCATGAGCTGGCGACTCTGGATGCGCGGAGACTAAGCGTGGCCACACGGCTGGAGTTTGATCTGGAGGGCGGGAACAGCCTGTATTTGGATGGCCTAGCCGTGCAGGGTCAGGATGTGCGTAGCCTGTTGGACGGCGGCGAATTGCGGATACCCGGTGTAGGGCGTGTGCGTATTATCCCCGGAGGTCAGGACCTAAACGCTTTGGGGCGACAGCATAGTCAGGCCCAGGACGAATATGACGCCATACTGGTAGCGCTGGATGTTGCCGACCTTAGTCAGGCGTTGACGCATGCTGACCTTAGCGCGCATACGCAAGCCGCGATTGACCAACATACGATACGCCGAGATGCTTATGCGCCCCAGGGCATGCAGGCTTTATTAGATCGCGTGCAACGCCAGCAACAGGTGGTCCAGCGCTTGCGTCAGGAGCTACCGTCTTTGGACGTAGCTACAGGGTTGGCCGATGCGGGGTCAGCTGGGTCACTGGCCATGGCCGAAACCGTGGCAGCCCAGGCCGAACGCGACTTGAAGGCGGCCGAGGCTACTTTTCATCAGCATACCGTGGCTTTAGCGACAGTTCGTACGGCCTTACAAACTGCCGAGCTAGAGCATCAGCAAGCCCAGAACAGGGTGCAACTTAGCCAAGCTCAAAATCAAGAAAAAGACCTTTTTCAACAATTGAACCAGCACAGGGCGCAAGAGCAAGAGCTGCAGGAACGCATTGCCGAATATCAACTAAGCATAGACACGGTCAGACCTGATATTTTGCGCCAGGATATTCAGCGTTTCGCCACCAGCGCGCAGCAGCAGGAACAGGCGCATGCCATGCGGGAACGCACCATCCTGACCTTGCAGGCGCAACTACAAGCGGCTGGGGCACAGGGGCTGGAAGAGCAGCGCAGTGTCTTGGCGGGGCGTTTGGCCTTGGTCCAGCGCAGGGTGGACGAATTTGCACGCAACGCCCAGGCCTTGAAACTACTGCTGGGCTTATTGCAGGGCAAGCGTCAAGAATTGACTCAGCGTTTGCAAGCGCCTTTGCAAAAGCATTTGGATCATTATGTGCAGCTGCTATTTCCGCAAGCACGTCTAAGCGTCGATGAAAACCTGGTGCTAAGCCAGCTAAGTAGGCCAGGCGGGATGCCTGATGCATCCAGCTTGGCAGATGTTGATGCCTTAAGTTTTGGGGCGCGCGAACAATTGGGCCTGATCAGCCGATTGGCTTATGCGGACTTAATAAGCGCGGCCGGTAAGCCCACGCTGATCATGCTGGATGACGCACTGGTGCATAGCGATGCCCAACGTTTGGGCCAGATGAAACGCATATTGTTTGATGCGGCCCAACGGCATCAAATTTTGCTGTTTACCTGCCATCCCGACAACTGGCGCGACCTGGGCGTGGCGCCGCGCCCCATACGCCCAACTCTATAACAGTATAGGAATTCAAATGACAGTTGCTATTGTGATCGAGCAATATGGTGGGCCCGAGGTCATGCAGGCTAGGGATGTTGCCGTCGGACACCCAGGGCCTGACCAGGTCAAGCTGCAGCACACCCGTATAGGCGTTAATTTTCATGATGTTTATGTCAGATCTGGTCTGTATAAAACCTTGGCACTGCCGGGCACGCCCGGCATAGAAGCCGCTGGCGTAGTCACCGAGCTGGGCAGCAATGTGCAGGGCTTGAAAATAGGCGACCGCGTGGCCTACGTCACGGGCGCCTATGGGGTTTATGCCGCTGAACGCCTTATCGACGCCAAACTGTTGATACCGCTGCCGGATGACGTGTCGGATGCCGTGGCAGCTTCCGTGTTGTTGCGCGGTTTGACGGTAGATATGCTGCTGAATCGCGTGCATCAGGTCCAGCCGGTTACAACCGTGCTGGTCCATGCCGCTGCTGGCGGCGTAGGCCAGATGCTATGCCAATGGGCTGCCCACCTGGGTGCTGTGGTTATAGGCACTGTGCGCAACGATGCCCAGGCCGCGCTGGCACAGGCGGCAGGTTGCCACCATATTATTCGCCATCGGGATGAAAGCATCCCCGCCAGGGTGATGGATTTGACCAAGGGCCGTGGCGTGGATGTGGTCTACGACGGAGTAGGTCAAGATACTTTCCAGGGTTCACTTGAAGCACTGGCTCTATGTGGGCATTTGGTCAATTTCGGGCAAGCTTCAGGTCCAGTGCCGCCATTCCTGGTGTCCAGCCTGGCGGCCAAATCCAACTCGGTTTCCCGGCCCATTGTTTTTCACTATCTGCAGGATGAAGCCCAGCGCCTGCAAATGGCTAACAATGTATTCCAGGCATTATCTGAAGGTTGGCTTAAGGTGGCGGCACCACGTGAATTTCCCCTGGATCAGGCGGCTGAATGCCACAGGATACTAGAGGCCGAAGGCGCTGTCCGGCCATTGTTGTTGGTGCCCTAAGGTGCCTGGCACGGAAGGGCGGATGTTCCTATAAAACCAGAAATACCACGCACAAAAAAGGAAAATCATTATGTCGGCTTATGTTATTGCAACCATGACCATTACTGCTCCTGAAACCTATCGCAAATATACAGATCTTACGCCACCAACGGTTAAGCGCCACGGCGGCAAGTTCTTGACCCGTGGCGATGCGGTCACGGCGGCTGAAGGCGAAGCGTTCACCGAGCGCATGGTGATACTGGAATTCCCCAGCAAGGTGCATGTTGATGCCTAGCTGAAAGACCCTGACTATGTGGCTGCCTGCCAGTTCCGTTATGCCTCGTCGACTGCTCGGCTCTTGATTCAGGAAGGTGGCGCGAACACTGAAAATCCAGATCCTAAGGTGGGCTAGGGGCGCTGCCGTGAGCACAACGTTTGCCCGCCTTCTGGACTGCTGCAAGACTTCATACCCGAAGCGGGACAAGCTAACCTAACCACCCCTAAAAGCCCTGTTCTGAACACGCGATTAGCCTGTAGTGGTGGGTCCTTACGGTAGCGGCTTTCGCGCAGCGGGGCCGCAGAGTAAGGAGCCCACCACGTAAGGGCGAACGCACCTAAAAGACCAGCAACCTAGACTTCATCACGCTTTACAGGTACACTGACCGCTTGTCTATCTTGTTTAACAGGGTACCGACACTTTTTTGGAACGACGCCTTTAGGGTTATTTATTGCGACTTAGTCGCCCCGGGTGTTTACGTTTTCCGTCAATAGGCTGCTGTACAGCGGCCCGGCATTTTCGCCGAAACACTATACCCAGCCGGTAACGGTTGCGGAACAATTTAGTTGGCCATCAGTTTGGCTGACCGTGCAGCTAGTCAGCATCGGCACTCTTTTTTTAACCGCCCTATAGTGCGGTCATTTCCGTTGCTGCCCAAACTGGAAGCCCCTATGTGTTGCTTTCAGAAGGCCGAATTTCCCCTGTCGTGAAGGCACCGGAAATAGGGCGGTTCGGCTGTGCGCGTCGCTCTTACAAGGAAGCACAAACACATGCAGGAAACCGCATTTTTTCAACTCTCAACGTCCACCGCATTGCTGCTGCTGGTGGGTTTCTATGGCCTCACTTTTCTTATGTCCGTGATGATAGGACAAAAAAACGAGAACGTGGATGGCTATATGGTCTCAAGCAGCGCAGTTGGCTTTGGCTTGTCCGCCGCCAGCATGATCGCTACCTGGATATGGGCGGCATCATTTTATGCCAGCGCTACATCAGGCTACCGTTACGGCTTGTCCGGCCCCATACATTACGGCTTATGGGGTGCGTTGATGATACTTTTCATCTACCCTTTTGGACGCAGATTTCGCAAGCTAGCCCCAGAGGCCCATACCCTGGCTGAAGTCATAGGGGCACGGCATGGCAAGTCCAGCCAGATGATTATGGCGGTCTCTAACCTGGTGGGTAGCTGTATTAGCCTGATGGTTAACTTTACTGCTGCCGGCGCGCTGGTTGCAGTATTAAGTCCGCTTAGCTTTATTCAAGGGGTATTGATCGCAGGCCTGGGCGTGCTGTCTTATACGCTATGGTCGGGCTTTCGCGCCTCGGTCATGACGGACTTTGCTCAATTGGTGGCCATGATCGCTTCGGCAGTCATAATCATTCCGCTTATCTTTATTAATGCGGGTGGCACTGAAATGATGATGGCCAACATGTGGCGTCTGGACGAGCAGCAGGCTAATTTCTTTTCCACCAAGGCCATACTAGAGCAGGGCGCGCCGTATTTTGTGGCGGTGCTGGCTTATGCGATTGGTAACCAGACTATCGCCCAGCGTCTATTCGCTGTGCGCGAAGATCTGATCAAATCCACCTTTTTGACTGCCACCATAGGTTATGGCGCTGTGGTTATTGGGCTGGGCATGTTGGGCTTGCTGGCCTTGCTGACTGGCTTGGTCCCGGTAGATGGTGACATGAATAACATCATTCCGCAGATGGCGTCGATGTATTTGCCGCCTGCCGCGATTGGGCTGTTCTTTATCTTGGTTATAGGTTCTTTGTCGTCTACTGCAGACTCGGACTTGGCGGCTTTATCGGCCATCGTGATGACTGACGTTTACGGCAGGAACATTGCCCGTGGCAAGCCAGAACCCAAACGCATGTTGTGGTGGGGCCGCATAACCATGGTGATAGCAACCATGATAGGTGTGATCTTCGCCAGCTTGCGTCTTGATATTCTGGTCATGCTGGTTTTTGTTGGCGCCTTGTGGGGAGCAATTGTCTTCCCGGTTATCGTCAGCTTTTATTGGAATCGCATCACCAACAAGGCATTCACAACATCGGTACTGTCCGCTGTGGTTTTGTTTTCTGTAGTGCGTTTTGAATTACTGCCCATGCAGGGCGCAGTGGCGGTTTTCTTCGAGCTGTGTGCCGCCGTGGGTGCAGGCGTGGTTATCGGCCTGATGACTTTCGCTTTCTTTAATCGCCATATTGCCATGGTCATGGGGGTATTGGCGACGATAGCCATGATGATATTTGCCGTGGGATTTTTACGCGATTACGCTGTTTTGTTGGCTTCGTTGACCTCGTATGGCGTTAGCGCCATGGTGTGTACGGCCATGAGTTTCCGCAGTTCCGAGCGTTTCGATTTCGATTTGCTGGCTGTTCGGGTTCGTTCCTTCCATCAGGAAGAGGATGAAATGATGGGTCACCCGTCGACTGGTGCAGCTACGCCAGCAACGGCAGTGGCCACTTCTTAAGGAGTAAGTAATGTCTTTCTTATTAACTACATATATGTTGGTTTGGCCGGTAATTTCAGCCGCCGTTATGATGGTGTTGGTTGTGGCGCTATTTCGTGACCTACGTTTGGCGCGCCGCAATGGCGACGCGATGATCTAACTCGCTGTCATAAAAAGCATAGCGGTTTTTACCTGCTCGCTTGGCTTCGTACATAGCAGTGTCGGCCTTGCTAAACAGCACGTCAAAACTGTCGCCATCATGGTGGAAGAAACTGACACCTATGCTGGCGGTCACCTTGCCCTGACCATTGGGCAAGGTGATGGGCTGCATAATGCTGGCCAACACCCGGTCTAGCACTTCGCAACAGTCGTTGGGATGGGCCAGGTTAGTCAGCAACAAGGCTAGTTCGTCACCACCCATACGGGCTACGGTGTCCTTGCGTCGCAAGGCCGTACGTACCCGATCTGCCACTTCTACCAGCACGATATCGCCAGCTTCATGTCCCATGGTGTCGTTGATGTACTTGAAACCATCTAAATCCATATAGCAGGCGGCCAGCAGCGTACCGCTGCGTCTGGCATTAACGATGCCTTGTTGCAGCCTGTCGTTCAGCAAGTAACGATTAGGCAGGCCTGTCAGCGAGTCGTAATGCGCCATGCGCTGCAGTTCAACTTCCTTGGCTTTGAGTTCACTGATATCGTTGAACACCACGATATAACGCAAGATGCTTAGGTCTGGGTCACGTACTGCGATCACGGTGGTATTAAGTGGCCGCTTGCCTTCTAGGCGGTGCTGCATCCAGACCTCGCCGTGCCAGGCGTCGTTATTGGCTACGCTGCCCCATAAGTCTTGATAAAATTTTTCAGAATAATGATGTGGTCGGTATGACGCTAACGGCTGACCAATAAGATCGTGTTGCTGGTAGCCCAGAAGCTGAGCGCCAGCTGGGTTGACATCTGTAATCAGCCTGTCGGGATTGATGATAACGATCCCATCATAGCTATGTTCGAAAACACTGGCAGCCACACGTAAGCGGGCTTCATTTTGCCGCCTGTCAGTAATGTCTATCCCGACGTTAAACAGCATGCCATCCGGCATTTCGATGTTGGTCCACAGGGTGGCTAATTGATGGCCGTCCCTATGCAACGGACTCCATTCGGTGAAAATTGATTTGTCGTTTTTTTGGGTTGAGCCGTGGATTACTGTATAGCGGTCCTGGGGATCGGGGTAAAACAAGGTTAGTGGATCTGGGTGATCAAGAATGTAGTCGCGTTCATAGCCAAAGACCTTGATGCATTCGTCGTTCCAGAGCAGGCATTTGCCTTGATGGTTAAAGGCGTTTATCAATACAGGCGCCTGTTCGAAGATACGCTGATACTGGCGTTCAACCGCGGTCAGCGTGCGGGCTGACTGTAGTTGCTGGCGGGATAAGATGGCGATGGCCTGAACGGCGGGTACTATACCCACCAAAAAAATATTCAGGTCTTTCAAGGACACGGCAGGTGCCTGATGCTGTAATTCCAGCGAAAAATATACGGCGACCAGGGTGATGCTAGCCACCAGAAAGGTGGCGGCACAGCCTGGGCCTATGCCGTAGCGTATGGCGATAACCACCAGGACAGGGGTCAAAACTGCAAATGGCAGGGCCGGACTGATCTGAGGGATTTCTATTAGTATCACCCAGCATAAGGCCGCCAGTATTAGCGCTAGGGGCAGCAATTCACGTACACGCCATTTGTCGGCATGACGGTGAAAATAAACACCAAGCAGCAACGGCGCGATTATGCTTTGGCCTAGCGCGTTTCCAAACCACCAATCCACCCATAAGCTGGGCATATGGCTGATAGCTCCAGCACCATATAAGTGCATGAACCACAGACCGAACGTGGCGCTGAAGGGTTGTAATACGAACCATATCAGGCCCAGCAATATGGATAGATCGCGCAAGGTCAGCAAGGCGGGATTAGCTTTCAGACGCACAAACAGCAAAGCGCCCAAGGCAATTTCTGTGCTGTTGACGCCGGCCACTGCCATAGCGGCCGATAAGGGTATGTCGTTAAGTAATCCTAAGGCCAATTGCCCCAGGAAGACACCAGGCCACACCCTGGGTCCGAAACGCAAGGCCGCAGCCAATGCGATACCCTCGGGTATGAACAGGGTGGGGGTATGGATGTATTGGGCCTGTACTATGATCAGGTTGACTTGTCCTGTTATCGCGTACAGCAACGCCAAAACCATGACGATAATAGTCATGGTTTTGGCGCGTTGAGCGGGTGCGGAAGCGAAGTGCATAGACCTGATGACCTGGTGCGTGTCTTACATTAACAGTTGCGCTGTTACTCCCTTTTACCATTAGATGTGCAGTCTTGGCGTGAGATTTTCAAAAGTTGACTTTATTGGCCTATTTTAGGCCAAGGCAGGCATCCAGGTGCGGGTCATTAATACCCCGGCAACCAGCACGGTAACCAGGGCAAATGCCTTTTGCAGCGTGCTTGCCGGTAGGTAGGGTGCCAGAATGCGCCCTAACACCATACCGGCGATGGCGGCGACGGCGAAATACCAACCCAAAGCGGGGATGTCCGTGCCTTGCCAAATACTGTGCGCTGCGGTAAATGCCGCGATCAAGGCAATAACCATCAACGAAGTGGCAACTATGCTGTGCATGCTCAGGTTGGTATAGCGCTTGAAGGCGGGCACAATTATGAAGCCCCCACCTACGCCCAGCATGCCGGCACACAGGCCGGTCAAGGCGCCTATGCCCGCCAGGGTGGCTGTGCAGCGGCGTGTCCAGCGTAGTCTGCCGGTGGCAGGGTTGATGATGCAGGGTTTATTGGCCGCCGTTGCGGTTTGACCATTGTTAGCCCCGCTGGCCTGACCTTGTCGATACATGCGTAGTGCAACCCACAACATCAGCAGGGAAAACACGCTGGCCAACACGGTTTCGGGGATGAGCTGTGCCAGTCGCAGGCCTAGTCCTGCTGTCAGGCTACCCGTTATCGCCATAAATAGCGCCGCTTTATAACGTACTTGGTGTTTATATAGTCCGTCCAACGCTCCGGTAAAGGCGGCCATGCCCACAGCGATCAGGGCAACAGGTGTGGCCAGGGTCATGCTGAAGCCCAGCCCTATCGCCAGGGCGGGCACGGCCAGAATGCCGCCGCCAGCGCCAGTAAGGCCTAGTATGAGTCCCGTTAGTGATCCCAGCAGGCTAGCGGTCAGCATGTTCTTCCTTGGTGGCTAGTGCTTATCCCGAGTTGCGTAAACCGGCGGCAATGCCGTTGATCGTCATGTGTATGGCGCGCTGGCTGCTGCTTTCCGCTTCGTCGTCCGCATTCGCCAGCTTGCTGGCTGCACGATGACGACGTAATAGTTCAACCTGTAGGTGATTAAGAGGATCTATATAGGCAAAACGCTCGCTTAGGGCGGCTTTCAGCAGGGGGTCGCGTTCCAGCAGTTCGGTTTGTGTGACCTGCTTGAACATTTCCAGGGTAAGCGCGAACTCTTGCTCTATGCGACTGAAAACCGTTTTGCGTAGTGCTTGGTCAGCGACTAGGCTAGCGTAGTGTCCGGCGATGTCCAAGTCGGTTTTTGCCAATACCTGTTCCATATTGGATAGCAGGGTTTTGAAGAAAGGCCAGACGCTGGCCATGTCCTGCAATTCGGCCAATCGAAGTTCCTGGGTAGCGGGGCTGTTGTCGCAGCCTTCCTGCACATAGCGGTGCAAGGCTGTGCCCACGCCATACCAGCCAGTAAGCAGCAGGCGGCATTGGGCCCAGGAAAATCCCCAAGGTATAGCGCGCAGGTCTTCAATTTTTTGACTATTGCGCCGCGCTGCGGGGCGAGAGCCGATATTCAGCCCGGCGATCTCCAGGATGGGGGTGGAGGCAAAGAAATAGTCGTTAAAGCCCTTGGTGCCGTATACCAGATCGCGATAGCTGGATTGGGCTACATCCGACATAAAGGCTAAAGCGCTGCCAAAGCGGGCCATGTTCTCGTCTTCGGTTTTCGATGCGGCCGGGTTGGGTGTCAGGCTGGCTTGTAGTGTTGCAGTGACAAATAGCTCCAGATGCGAGCGGCCGACTTCTGCATCCTTGTATTTGGTTTGTATGACTTCGCCTTGCTCGGTCAGACGTATCTGTCCGTTGACGGTGCCAGGTGGCTGGGCCAGGATGGCGTCATAGCTGGAGCCGCCGCCACGTCCCACCGAGCCGCCACGGCCGTGGAACAGACGTAAGCGGAATTTTCGCTTCAGGAAGACGTCGACCAGTTGACGCTCGGCCTGATATAACGTCCAGTTGGACGTCAGGTAACCGCCGTCTTTATTGCTGTCGGAATAGCCCAGCATGACTTCCTGTATGCCACCCTGGGTTTGGCGCACTCGTGCGGCAACCTCGGGAAGATCCAGCCAGCGCGCCATGATGTCGGGGCCGCGTTCCAGGTCGGGTATGGTTTCAAATAAAGGCACCACCATCAAGCCCGACGGGATGGCATCCGTGGCATTCGGAGCGTCGTGGGCGGTCGGTATGATAAGGCCGGTTTCTTGCTGCAGCAGCAATGCTTCCAGCAAATCGCTTAGGGTTTCGGTGTGTGAAACTATGGTCTGGGCGATGGCGCCAGCGCCATAGGTGCGGCGCAGGCTGGCGGCCATGCGCAGTATGGCCAGTTCCTTCTCGGTTTCCGCAGAATAGCTCATCCAGGGCGAGGCGATTGGCCTGGCCTGGCGAATTTCACGGCGCAACAGGCTGACCTTGTCGTCTTCAGGCAGATTGGCATAGACCACAGGTTGGCCGTTGTATTCTATTTCGGCGGCTTGGAAAAGTTCGGTCAGCACACGCTCGTGGACATCAGAGCTTTGACGCAAATCGACCGTAGCCAGATGGAAGCCAAAAATGCTGACGGCTTGCAACAGGCTGCTAAGGCGCAATTGGCTGATCACGCTGCCATGATGCGTGTCCAGGGAATCGGCAATGATGCGCAGGTCGCTTTGCAAGGCATCGGGGTGGTCATAGGCGGGGGCATCGTAGGTGGGTCTTAGGGCCAGATGCTTGCCGGTCAGTTTAATGGCGGTGGCCGCCACCCTGGCATAAATATGGATGAAAGCGCGCCGGTACGGTTCACTAATACGGTGGGGCGATGGGTCACGGCTGACTTGGGACAGTGCCAGCAGTTCTGGGCTGGCTGCGCCCAGCGGCGCGGCTATGGATATTTCTGTACCCAGTTCCTTGATTTCTTGCAGATAAAACTGCAAGGCCCGTGTCGACTGGCGCAACAAGGCCTGTTCCAGGGTGGAGGCATCGACGTTGGGGTTGCCATCGCGATCTCCGCCTATCCAACTGCCCATGCGTAAAAATGGTGGCAAGGCCTGGGTATTGACATCAAAGATGGTTTTTCCTGGGCCATGCAGGTGGGCGCCCAAATCCTGGCAAAGCCGGGGAATGGTGGTCAGGAAAGTGCTGTTGTAATAGCTTAGGGCGTTGTCTATTTCGTCCAGTACTGTCAGTTTTTGCTGGCGCAGCATGCGTGTTTGCCAAAGGGTGGCGACCAGTCCGGTCAGCCTTTGCAGCATATGTTGTTGTTCGTAAGGCGTCAGTGTCTGGTTGCTTAGCGTTAACTGGCGGGAAATCTCGCGGTGCAGGTCTAGCGTGCTTTTGCGCTGGACTTCGGTGGGGTGTGCCGTCAGCACGGGGACTATGCAGGCGTCTTGTAGATAGCGTTGTATTTTGCGATTGCTGACCCCCTGGCTGTTCAGCAGTTCCAGGGCATATTTCAAACTGCCCAGCAAGGGCGCTGTGGCCGTTAGTTCTTGGTGACGTTGGCGGCGGTTCTGGTCCTGATCTTCGGCAATGTTGGACAGGTGCAGGAAGTAACTGAAGGCACGCGCCATAGAGCTGGCTTCGCGGTCGCCCAGACGCTTGATTTGACGCTCCAGAATCTGGCTGTCTTTGATATCGCCTTCGCGGCGGAATTTAACGGCGGCGCGCCGTAATTTTTCAATGACATCGTAAGTTGCCTTGCCTTCACACTCGTGTATGACTTCGCCCAGGGTTTTGCCCAGCAGCCGGATATCGGTACGTAGAGACGAAAGAGGTTGGCTAGCGAGTGCTTCAGACTGATTCACAATGTCTCCGATTGGGTTTATTTTGGAAAACCCTTACATTAACATTGAGTCAGCTTGCTCACCACTGCTGCTTAACAGGGGATGATTTTATCGTCGGGTCGCCACAGCACTATTTGTTGGCCATCTACTTCAGCTTCCCGTACATGTAGCGCTGTCAGGCGGCTGGGCTGGCAGGGACCACCAGTGCACTGACCTGTGTCGGGGGTAAATGTCGCGCCGTGTCGGGCACACATCAGCAAGTCGCCTGCGCGGGTAAAGACACTGCCTTCCCAATCCAGCTCGGAACCCATATGGGGACAACGATTCAGGTAGCCGCTGACTCGGCCTCGGTAACGTACAAAAAAAACGGTGACAGCATCATTACCGTAGCGGGCAGGCAATTTACAGGCCAATCCGCCATCGATCAGCTCAGAGGACAAACATACGGCGACATCATCTGTGGACATGGCAGTGCTCGCAGGCGTGCGGCCCGCTGTCAAAGTGGCAATCGGAAATTGTAGCGTAGCGTGTCAGACAGGCTGTCAGGCGTAGAACATAAACTTTGCCAGCAGCACGATGGCGATCACGTGGCAGAAAATACTGATATGTATTGTTTTAGAGCGACGCCCGGTCATGGTGCCCTTATGCAGCATGGTCATCGCCGTCAGGAAATGCCCGAAAACGCTAATGGCCAGTATGATTTTTAAGGTTAGCAACAGACTGAAAACACTGCTGCCTGGGCTGGCCAACGCCGCCCGGTGATACCAAGCCATGCCTATGCCAGCACCATAAAGCAGCAGCAATACCCAGGGCATAATGCGCCGGGCTCGGTTGCCTATCGCTATTTCGACAGCACGCATGGCGTCACGCGGCACATGCTGGCGTATGCCTTCCAGCATAATGACCTCAAAGAATACCGTGCCTATAAAGACAAAGGCAGCCAGTAAATGAGCGGTTAGAAGCAGGGGATAGTTCATGAGTGTGATGATAGCGATGCCTGTCTATAGTCCACCATGATGCAAATCAAGCTTTCTGATTTGCGCCAATAATCAGTACTATTCTAGTCCTGCATTGTGGGTTTCTGTACAAAGTTGTGAAGGCATAGCAGGCTCGCAGTACACTGTAGAGTATTGCCTGTTTTTAGTCTCGGCTAGCACAAATTTTACAAAGGAAACTGCATGTCTACGCCACGCCGTCTGCGTTCTGCACACATTACTCAAGGCGCCGCCCGCGCCCCCAACCGCTCCATGTATTACGCCTTGGGCTATACAGAAGCCGACTTTGACCTGCCTATGGTGGGTATTGCTAACGGACAAAGCACGATTACGCCATGTAATAGTGGTTTGCAGCCCTTGGCGGATGCCGTTGCGGTAGCCATCAAGGAAACTGGCGGTAACCCGCAAATGTTTGGTACGCCCACTGTATCCGATGGCATGGCCATGGGCACGGAAGGCATGAAGTACTCACTGGTGTCGCGCGAAGTTATTGCGGACTGCGTGGAAACCTGTGTGCAGGGTCAATGGATGGATGGCGTGGTCGTGATTGGCGGCTGCGATAAAAACATGCCTGGCGGCATGATGGGCATGCTGCGCAGCAACGTGCCTTCCATCTATGTTTACGGCGGCACTATCTTGCCAGGCCGTTATCAGGGCAAAGACCTGAATATCGTCAGCGTGTTTGAAGCCGTGGGCGAAAATGCCGCAGGTCGCATGTCCGACCATGACCTCAAGGAA
Organism: Burkholderiaceae bacterium; assembly: GCA_017983955.1. Lineage (GTDB taxonomy): Bacteria > Pseudomonadota > Gammaproteobacteria > Burkholderiales > Burkholderiaceae_B > JAGOAJ01. The sequence goes on along the minus strand of JAGOAJ010000005.1, from coordinate 39,013 downwards.
ATTGAAAGGCACGCTATCCCGTGTAGCGGTTCTTGCGGGGGTATGTATACGGCCAACACCATGAGCTCGGCCTTCGAAGCCCTGGGCATGAGCCTGCCGTACTCATCGACTATGGCCAACGTGCACCAGGAAAAAATAGACTCTGCAGCAGAATCGGCCCGTGTGTTGCTGAAAGCCATCCATGCCGACCTGAAGCCACGCGATATCGTGACACGTGCTTCCCTGGAAAACGCGGTGGCTGTGGTTATGGCTACTGGCGGGTCCACTAATGCCGTGTTGCATATTCTGGCCATCGCCCATGCTGCCGAGGTCGAATGGAGCATAGACGACTTCGAACGCATGCGTAAACGCGTGCCAGTAATCTGCAATATGAAGCCCAGCGGTGAATACTTGGCGGTCGATCTGCACAAGGCTGGCGGCATACCTCAAGTCATGAAGATATTGTTGAATGCCGGGTTGTTGAATGGCGAATGCGTCACCATTACCGGCCAGACCATGGCTGAGGTGTTGAAAGACATTCCAGATGCGCCACCTGCTGGCCAAAATATTATCCTGCCAATAGAGCAGGCTTTGTACAAAGAAGGCCACTTGGCCATCTTGAAGGGCAATCTATCCACCGAAGGCGCAGTGGCCAAAATTACTGGTCTTAAAAACCCAGTCATGACTGGCCCAGCACGGGTGTTCGACGACGAACAATCCGCTTTGGAAGCTATTTTGGCTGGCAAGATCGTTGCAGGCGACGTGATGGTACTGCGTTACCTGGGCCCCAAGGGCGGTCCCGGCATGCCGGAAATGCTGGCTCCTACCGGTGCGCTAATTGGCGCGGGTCTGGGGGATTCGGTAGGCTTGATTACCGATGGACGTTTTTCAGGTGGTACCTGGGGCATGGTCGTTGGGCATGTAGCGCCTGAAGCGGCTGTGGGTGGTTGTATTGCGATGGTTCACGAAGGCGATTCCATCACCATAGACGCCCACGCCTTGCTGCTGCAGTTGAACGTGCCGGACGACGAGATTGCGGCACGTCGCGCCAAATGGCAGGCCCCTGCTCCCCGTTATACCCGTGGCGTTCAGGCCAAGTTTGCCTTTAATGCATCCACGGCCAGCACGGGCGCGGTGTTGGATAAGTTCTAAGCCTGATGCCGCCCAACTGACTGGTTCAGACGGGCGGCAAAAAGGCCGTGCGGTTTCTGTACAGTAAATATAAACACAGGGCAGCAGGTACTATTAGGGTGGCATAGGCCACGCCGTAGCTGCCTGTGAATTGGGCAACTAACCCAAATAGGGGCGGGCCTACAACTACGCCAGAAAATGTCATGGCTAATGTGCCGCCGGTGGCCACACTGGCTTGGCCAGCGGGTGCCTGACGCGCCACTTCGGCAAGATACACCCCGTTCCAGCCTATGGCGCTGGCTCCCAGCACGGCCAGCAGCACTAACACCGGGATATGACTATCCGTGTATTGCAGCAAGGGCGTTAGCGCCGCGCACAAGGCAATCAAGACGGCCAGGACGCTAAGCATGCGGGTGGCACCCAGATAGCGATCCGACACCCAACCCCACAACATACGCCCGACCACGCCAGCGGTTTGCGCCACAGCTAGCATAAAGCCTGCTGTAATCAGGCTGATGGCTAGATCATCATGCAGAAAAGTGACCAGATAGGTCACCACAGACAATTGCACAATAGAAAACAAAAACGACACCAGCGCCAAGGTAGTCAGGCCGCGATGGCTGAACACCATGCGTAGCGGCCCGACCAGGCCACTGCCAAACGACATTTTCTGCTGATGGTCTTTGTCGCTATCCAATGAGCGGCATAGCGGTTGTATGGCGGCGGCGCATAGCAGATTGGCCAAGGCCACCATCAGAAAGGCGGTTTGCCAACTGGTCCAGATAGCCAAGCCGGGAACGATCACGCCTGCCAGGACGCCACCCAGAGGGACACCGGTTTGCTTGATCGAAAACACCAAGGACATGTGCTGGGCGGGTGTGTTGCGAGCCAGCAAGTGCGAGCTGGAAGGGGTGATGGGACCGTAACCCAGGCCTATCAACAAGGCCCCGAAAGCCATGGCGGGCAGTGACTCTATGGTGCACAGTACCAGACCAGCACTGCATAGAAGCAGCCCCACTTGGCTGAGTCGGATGGCACCATAACGCCGTACAGCGGCGCCTGCTGCGACGCTGGCGCTCATGGCACCTGCATAGCAAATGGCCACATAGATACCAACATAGGCAGCTGTGGTGCCCAAGGCGTCAGCAACGGTGGGAGCCACCACAGGTAGGGTCAACAAGGCCATGGCAACCAGAGATTGCACAGTCAGTGTCGCGGCAAGAACAAGAAAGGCGGAGGGCATAAGGCGAGGCGCTAAGAGAAAAGAAATTCAACAAGCAGTTACAGTCCAGGGCGAAAAAGCCCCTGCTTAGGCCCCTGCCGGTTTACCATATCATAGCTTGCTATCCACATACCCAGATCGTTGACTAAAAAGGACGTATACGTGTTGACCCCCGACCAGGCCGCGCTGCAGCGCCAGATTATGACTACCTTACAGGTTGCCACTGATTTTGACGTGGATGTAGAAATCACCCGTCGCGTGGATTTCCTGGTTGAATATTTACTGACCACGCGCTTGCAGACTCTGGTTCTGGGCATCAGCGGTGGGGTGGATTCATTGCTGGGCGGGTTGTTGGCGCAGCGTGCCGTAGAACAACTGCGTCTGCGTGGGCATCAGGCTCGCTTTGTAGCTATGCGTCTGCCCTACGGCCAGCAGTCCGACGAGGTCGATGCCATGGCGTGCCTAGAGGTTATACGCCCGGATGAATGCCTGGTGACCAATATCAAGCCTGCCGTGGATGCCAGTGTACAGAGCCTGTTGGCGTCCGGCCTGGTCTTTCGGGATGCGGCCCAGCAGGATTTTTTAGTGGGTAATATCAAAGCCAGGCAACGCATGATAATGCAGTACGCGGTAGCGGGCGCCAAGGCGGGCCTGGTCATAGGCACCGACCAGGCGGCCGAAGCCTTGATGGGGTTTTTCACCAAGTTTGGCGATGGCGCTGCCGACGTTACGCCCTTGAATGGGCTTAGCAAGCGACGTGTCAGGGCCTTGGCCCAGGCCTTGGGCGCACCCGAAGCCCTGGCGTGTAAAATTCCCACGGCAGACCTGGAGTCCCTGGTGCCTTTGCGTCCCGACGAGGACGCCTTTGGGGTCAGCTACGAACAGATTGATGATTTCCTGGAGGGCAAAGAAATCACGCCTGCGGTGTTCGATATTATTGCCAAGCACTGGCATACGTCGGCGCATAAACGGGCTTTACCGGTCTGTCCTGACGTGCTGATCTAGAAAATTAGTCCCAGGCCGCCAGAAAGGCCAGCAAGACGCGCGCGGAATTGGTCGAGGCGATGTTCATGAAGGTGTACATTTCGTTGTCGCCCGCACCGCCGCCTGCCAAATCGCTAAGTGATCTAAAGGCAATAAAAGGCACGCTATTGCTATAAGCCACCATGGCACATGCCGCGCTTTCCATGTCCAGCACATTGGCGTCGAACGTCTTGTAGGCATATTCCCGATACGCCGCGTTGTCTACAAAGGCTTGGCCCGACACCCCGTTGCCCCCCACCACCAACTGGGGGCGTTGATCCAAGCATTGGCGTTGTGCATCGCAGGCAGTCAGACTGACATGGTTAAGGGACTTAGCCACTGCCAGCAGCTCGGGATCTACATCAAACCAGAACTTACGCTTGAATTCCGTGTGTTCCGAGCTGCGCACCCGCACGGAGCGCGGATACATCATGCCGAAATGGCCTAGTGTGGGGTCCAGATCGGTTTTGGTGGGGTGGAACACGCCGGGGGTAGTTTCACGCGCCATCAAAACTTCCAGGTATTGTCCCCAGCGCTCCACCACGGCGACATCGCCTATATTCAGCGCGGGGTTGGCCCCGCCAGCAATGCCGCTGAACAAGATATGGCTAACGGTAAATCTATCCAGGACCAATTGGGTATTCATGGCGGCATTGACCATGCTGATACCGCTAAGAAACAGCACGACGGGCTTGCCCTGCAGATTGCCAGTGGTAAAGGTGACGCCATTGACCTGATAGCTGGCAGGCTGTTGGACCTTTCCCAGTAGCAAGGCCAGTTCGGGTTCAAAGGCCGACACTATGGCGACTCGGGGTGTGGCGTCCAGCAGCGGCGCGGCAGTGGCGACACTGGTAAACAGCATAATCAAGCAGGCAGTGGCGGCGGTCAGCCAGGTGTTCAGCAAGTGGGGCATGGCGTGGTGGTCTCCGGGCGCCCCCCGGGTGTTTAGACCGTTGCGGCGCTGTTTAATATGGTTTCAGCCCGTAACAATACAGGCTTATCCACCATCTTGCCATCCACTGCTACCGCGGCGCCATTGGCTGCCTGCATGGCCAGGACTATGCGGTGCGCCCATTGCACGTCGGCGTCGCTGGGCAGGAAGCCGCGATTGACCAGGTCTATTTGCTTGGGGTGTATGCATAGCTTGCCGCCAAAACCCAGGCGGCGTGCGTAGGATACATCGGCGGATAACTGTTCTGGATCGTCTAGTGCGGTGGTCACACCATCTACAGGAGCCTGTAGACCGGCCAGGCGTGAAACCAAGACCAATTGCGAACGGAAATACAGCAGTTCATCGCCTTCGCCGTCTATGCCCAGATCAAATTGGAAGTCAATCGAACCGAACATCAGGCGGCATACCGACTTGGCGTGTGCCAACTCATGGGCGTGCCACATGCCTTTGGCGGTTTCTATCAGGGGGAACAGCGGTACGTCAGGACCCAGAGTGGCCGCGATGCGGTCCAGGTCCGAGGCCAATTCAGCCTTGGGTAAGACCACGCCGCTAATCCCTGGCAACTGACATAGTGCCAGGTCATCGGCAAACCACGGAGTATCTACAGAGTTGATACGTAGCATGACGGGCCGCTCACCCGGGAGCCAAGCAGCAATTGCCTGGCGGGCACTGTCTTTGTCGTCGGGAGAGACAGCGTCTTCCAGATCGATAATGACAGCATCGGCCTTGCTGGCGCACGCCTTGTCAAAGCGCGTGGGCTGATGGCCGGGCACGAACAGAAAGGTTTTGATGATGGGGGTAGCGGCTAGAGTCATATCAGGCAGGCAGTAAGAAGTCGATTTTTTCCAGTGTAGTCAAATTCCAGGCGTGTTGGAAAAGGGCCTGCATTTCAGCCGTCGTCGCCGCGCCGCTGAAGTCTGCCAGTTCCAGCGCCTTGGCTTCCAGTTCGGGTCGGCTTAAGGTGTTGCCGGGATCCCCCTTGGGTTCGTCTACGCGACCGTGTAGTTCCCTGCCATCGGTGGTGTAGACCGTGACCTTGCCCAGCCAACGGGCTGGGTAGGCGCCGTCGACTTCGGCGTCCAGTTGCATTTCCACCAGATCGCGTACTGCGGCGACTCGCGGGTCTTTATAGCTGTTTTCAAATTCATTCAGGCCGGCACGCTGGTAGACGGCGATCAGGCCAAGTACGGTACCCATGGAAAACTTGCCCTGATGGACAGTAGCGGGAATCGTTACCGCGCCCAGTACATCGATTGCGCCTTGGTGTACGTGGGTCACCACGCGACTCAGGTCCTGGGCTGACAGCTGATGTTGTTGCATCACCTGCAGCAAGGCGTCGGCTGCAGGATGGGTGTGGCGGCATGATGCATGAAACTTAAACGAGGTTTCAGCAAGGGCCCAGCGTTGCCCCAGGCGGTCAGTCAGTTTGCTGGGGTCGGCATCGCTTGACATGCCTGCTGCCATGCCTTTGCTGCCTTCCAGGATATGGCTTGCGCCTTTGAATCCATCCTGTGCCAGATAGGCGGCCATCAGGCCATCAGCGGCGGCTTTGGCGGTATGCAGTTGTTTGGAGTCGGCAGCGTCGCCTAGAAATTCCCATAGGCCAGCGGCTTGGGTGCCAGCGGAACCCATCGCGTCCAGCATTTGTTCTGGTGTCAGTTGCAGCAGTCGACCTACCGCCACAGCAGCGGCCACCGTACCCACCGTGCCTGTCGTGTGAAAGATGGCGTAATGGCTACGGCCCATGAATTCACCTATGCGTATGCCTGCTTCGTAGCCTGCCACAGCAGCGGTCAATAGGTCACGACCGTTGCTGCCCAGCGACTGGCCCACAGCCAGTATGGCGGGGAAGATCACCGCCGCCGGATGGAATACCGAGCCGTTGTGTACATCGTCTTGTTCGGCAAAATGGGATGCGGCGGCATTCACCATGGCGGCAAACAGGGGTGAGGTGCTGCGTCGTGAAATCAAGACTTCGGATGGGCCATTGGTAGGGCCCATAAGCAGCGCATAACGCTCTATGGTTTCCACTGGGCGTGCGCCTTTGCCTGCCAGGGTGGATCCTAGCCAGTCCAGGTACAGATCTTCGGCGCGTGCGACTACGGCGGTGGGGATGTCGTCGAATTGCAGCGCGGCGCAGAAATCGGCCAGAGTCTTGCTGGGGTGTATGGAAAGTGTCATGACGTAGCCCTAGATAGTGTTATTGGCGTGCAAGCTGGCAATACCTTCTGCGCTATAGCCCAGTTCGGCCAGTATGGCGTCGGTATGTTGCCCCAAGGCCGGTACGGCATCCATGCGCACGGACTGCGCATCCTGAATGCCGGGTGGCAGTAGTGCAGGGATGCTGCCCGCTGCCGTGTCCACGTCTACCCAGCGCTGGCGCGCCTTCAGTTGGGGGTGTGCCCACAGGTCGGCCATGGTGTTGAGTTGGGCGTTGGCGATCTTGGCCGTTTCTAGTCGGCTGATGACTTCCTGCGCGCTAAGCGTGGAAAACGCGGCCACAATCAGGGCTGCTAGTTCTTTGCGGTTAGCCGATCGTAATGAATTGGTCACGAAGCGAGCATCTTCGCTAAGTTCGGCCTGCAATAACACCTGCTCGCAAAATACGCGCCATTCCCTGTCGTTTTGCAGCCCCAGCATCACGGTCTTGCCGTCGCCTGCCATAAACGGGCCATAGGGGTAAATCGTGGAGTGCGAAGCGCCATTACGAGGAGGGGGCGGTGCGCCGTCAAAGCTGTAATACATGGGGTAGGACATCCATTCCGCCATGCTTTCCAGCATCGAGATATCGATGTGACTGCCCAGACCGGTTTTGCCGCGTTTGATCAAGGCGGCCAGGATATTGGTGTAGGCATACATGCCGGCAGCAATATCAGCGATCGAGCAGCCTGCTTTGGATGGCTCATCGGCTGTGCCGGTCACCGACAGAAAGCCTGACTCGCTTTGTATCAGCAGGTCATAGGCCTTTTTATCGCGATAAGGGCCGTCCATGCCGTAGCCGGAAATATCGCACACAATCAGCCCAGGAAAGCGTGTCTGCAAGGCCTCGAATGACAGCCCCAGTCGGGCTGCGGCGCCGGGTGCCAGGTTTTGCACCAGCACATCAGCTTTGGACAGCAGGGCCTCCAGCACGGGGTTGGCATCATCGTGCTTGATGTCCAGCGTCAGGCTTTCCTTGGAGCGATTGGTCCAGACGAAATGCGAGGCCAGGCCATGCACCCGTTCGTCGTAGCCGCGGGCAAAGTCGCCGCTGCCTGGACGCTCTATCTTGATGACTCTGGCCCCCAGATCGGCCAGTTGGCGCGTGCAGAAGGGCGCCGCAATGGCGTGTTCCAGAGTGATGACAGTGATGCCTTCCAGTGTAAGCATAGTGGTTTCCTTTAGAACGAGCGTGGCAGGCCTAGCACGTGCTCGGCTACGTAGGACAGAATAAGGTTGGTGGAGATGGGGGCCACTTGATACAGACGGGTTTCCCGGAACTTGCGTTCCACATCGTATTCGCAAGCAAAGCCAAAGCCGCCATGGAACTGCAAGCAAGCGTTGGCAGCTTCCCACGACGCGTCGGCGGCCAGCATTTTAGCCATATTGGCTTGGGCGCCGCAGGGCTGATGGGCATCAAACAGGCCGCAGGCCTGGTAGCGCATCAGGTTGGCGGCTTCCAGATTGACGTGGGCACGAGCTATTGGGAACTGCACGCCCTGGTTTTGCCCTATGGGGCGGCCAAATACCACGCGGTCTTTAACGTATGCACTGACCTTGTCAATGAACCAGTAGCCATCGCCTATGCATTCGGCAGCAATCAATGCGCGTTCAGCGTTCAAGCCATCCAGGATGTAGCGAAAGCCTTTGCCTTCTTCGCCGATCAGGTTCTCTTCGGGGATTTCCAGGTTCTCGAAGAAGAGTTCGTTGGTTTCATGGTTCACCATATTCAGTATGGGTTGCACGGTCAGGCCATTTCCTATGGCGGTGCGCAGGTCCACCATGAATATGGACATACCTTCGGTTTTTTTGGTGACCTGATCCAGTGGGGTGGTGCGCGCCAGCAAGACCATCAGGTCAGAGTGCTGCACGCGTGAAATCCATACTTTCTGGCCATTGATCACATAGCGACCGTCTTTTTTCACGGCGGTAGTCTGGATGCGAGTGGTGTCTGTGCCTGTGGTGGGCTCAGTAACCGCCATGGATTGCAGGCGCAGCTCGCCGCTGGCGATCTTGGGAAGCCAGTTTTGCTTTTGTTGTTCCGAGCCGTGCCGCAGTACCGTGCCCATGTTGTACATCTGGCCGTGACACGCTCCCGAGTTACCGCCGGCACGGTTGATTTCTTCCATGATGACGGACGCTTCAGTCAGGCTTAAGCCCGAACCGCCGTATTCCTGGGGTATCAATGCGGCCAGCCATCCGGCTTGCGTCAGGGCATCAACGAACTCAGCGGGATAGCCGCGTTTTTCGTCGATGGCGCGAAAGTATTCGGCAGGGAACTGAGAGCAAAGAGCGCGTACAGCGTCGCGTATATCCTGGAACTGGTGGTTGGGGTTCAACATAATGACTTCCTAAGTATGGGTTCGGGTGTTCAGGCCAGTGTGGCGGTGGCGTCCATGGTCAGCCAGCCAGCATCATTTTTAGCCCAAAGTTTGGCAATATTGGTGTCGTCCTGCATGGCGCCGCCCACGGCAAATTGCTGGGTATCGAAGGTGGGGCTAAGTGCACGGAAACGGAAGTCTTTAACCGTAGCGTCAGGTTTGGCGCGGGTTAGCGCTTCCAACAACAAGGTGGCGATCAGGGGGCCATGCACCACCAGGCCGGGGTAGCCTTCGACGTCCGTGACATAGCTGCGGTCATAGTGGATGCGGTGGCCGTTAAACGTCAGGGCTGAATAACGAAACAGCAAGACAGGATCCGGGTGTATGGGGTCCAGCCACTGATGGTCCTGGGGGGCCATGCGTGGCGTGGGCGCCGCTTCGTCAGGACTGGGGTGATCACGATAAACAATATCGTGTTCTTCAGTAATGGCTATGCCCTGGGCATTACTGATTTCATGACGTACCACTACGAAGACCAAGGGGCCGCTACGGCCTTGTTTGGTGCTGACGTCCATGATGGTAGAGCGACGGCTGATGGCTTCGCCCACATGCAAGGGGTGATGGAACTGCAAGCGACTGCCCGCCCACATGCGCCGTGGCAATGGTACGGGTGGCAGAAAGCCACCTCGTTTGGGGTGGCCGTCTTCGCCGATTTCCGACTGCTGGTGCAGCGGCAGAAAATACAGCCAGTGCCATAGCGGGGGCAGTATGGTCCCCTCTAGTGGCGGCGTAGTGCCACGATTCAAGGTGGCGGATAGGGCTGCTACCGGCGTCGCGGTAATATGGTCATCAACGGTTTCGGTTTTACCTATCCATTGCCGTAAAAGATCTGTATTCATAGGGCGTGGCACCAGCGGTTCGTAGACTTGATAGCATGATGGATTTGTCCAATTATCGCAATTCAGATCTTTTGAACTGCCTGTTAGCCTAAGACTAAGCCCGTGTCATATTATTTGATATTCTTGGAAACGCCGCCGGCCTGACTATGCAATTCGACCTGATAGACCTACAGCTATTTGTAAATATCGCCGAGGTGAACAGCCTGACACGAGGCGCCGAACGTTCTCACATTTCGCCGCCTGCGGCCAGCATGCGCATTAAAAGCCTGGAAGACAATATCGGCACGGCGTTGTTGTACCGCAGTAGCCAAGGTATGACGTTGACCCCACCGGGGCAGGCGTTCTTGCTGCATGCCCGCGCGGTATTGCAACAACTGGATCATCTGCGCAGCGATCTGCACGAATATGCGCGTGGCGTCAAAGGCCATGTGCGTATTTTTGCCAATACTACGGCCATGACAGAGTTTCTTCCGGCAGTGTTGTGTCGTTATCTGGCTAGTCATCCCGACGTCAATATCGATCTGCGCGAACGGGTAAGTCAGGATATTGTGCGCGCAGTCAGCGATGGCACCACTGACATTGGCATAGTGGCCGGCAGCGTGCGCACAGAAGGGTTGGAAGTGTTGCCTTACCGTACCGACAGGCTGGTGCTGGCGGTTAGTCGCGACCATGCTCTGGCTGCCTGCAACGCGGTCGATTTTATTGATGTGCTGGATGAAGACTACATAGGCCTGCATGAAAATAGCGCAATACAGGCTTTTCTGGACAAGGCCGCTGACCACTTGGGTAAGGCGCTGAAGATGCGCATACAAGTGGGCAACTTCGAGGCCGTCTGTCGGATGATAGAAGCCAATATCGGCATAGGGCTGTTGCCGGAATCGGCTGCGCGGCGCTACGCTCGGGTCATGAATATTGGTATTGTCGCCATCAACGACGAATGGGCCGTGCGTCAATTGCAGATATGCGTGCGTAATTTGCGCTTTCTGCCTTCATTTGCACAAGAGCTGGTGGATATGTTGGTGGCCGACGCCAGCTAGGGGGTTAAGCCTTAGTCGTTGGTGTTATCCAGATGGAAGGTGTGTATTAGGCGGTGAGCTACCGGAGCTAGTATCAGGCCTAGCGTGGCGGCAAAGACCAGTCCGATAATAATGCCGTAAAACGAGAAAAACAGTTTTCCGGCCACCGTTGCGGGCAAAATAAAAGGACCTATGCCGCTGACAATCAGGGAGATATTAAGTACGGCGTCATGCCAGACCACGGGTTCTAGCCAAAGGTGTCCAGCGACTCCGGCTAACACCGTCAGCAGAATCAAACACATGGCGGCCACGATATGCAACCCCATGCGTTTCATAAAGCGTCGTAGTGGTAGCAGTGGCTGATGTTTAAACTCATACATGATTAGGGGTGCTCCTTGTGTATGTCACTGCCCTGGAGTGTACTGTGTCTGTGACCCCGCATTTTGACGCAACAAGGAATTCGATATGACTCAGTCCACCGCACATGCTGCAACAGCAGTCACCAATCTGCCCTTGCGCCGCAACTTTATCAATGGCCAGTTTGTCAGTGGCGGCAAGCCCTTTGAAAACATTAACCCTGCCAATGGCGCCTTGGTGTCCTATGTGGACGAGGCCGATGCTGCGATGGTCGATAGCGCAGTGCGTGCGGCGCGTGCCGCTTTACCTGCCTGGAGCGCTTTGCCGGTTAGTGAACGTGCCGACTTGCTGTATAGGGTGGCTAGCCGTATCGAGGCGCGTTTTGACGATTTTTTGCAGGCTGAAGTCGCGGATACCGGCAAGCCCCTGGCCCTGGCGTCTTCATTGGATATCCCCAGGGGGGCAGCGAATTTTCGGGTGTTTGCCGATATGCTGAAAACGCGGGGCGAACTTAGCTTCAAGACCGAAACTGCGGATGGGCGGGGCGCGCTTAACTATATTGCTCGTAAACCGTTAGGTGTGGTGGGCATTATTTCGCCCTGGAATTTACCCCTGCTGTTGCTTACCTGGAAGGTGGCGCCAGCCCTGGCCTATGGCAATACCGTGGTGGCTAAACCTTCCGAGGAAACGCCATCCACCGCTACCTTATTGGCTGAGGTTATGCAAGACGTAGGCATGCCACCTGGTGTATTCAATCTGCTCCATGGCTTCGGTCCCGATTCCGCCGGTGAATTCCTAACCCGTCATCCTGGTGTGGACGGTATCACCTTCACGGGCGAGTCCGGCACGGGCACGGCCATTATGAAGGTGGCGGCCACCCGGGTGAAACCGGTGTCTTTTGAATTGGGTGGCAAGAACGCCGCGATTGTTTTTTCTGATGCTGATTTTGATGCCGCAGTAGATGGCGTGGCCCGGTCAACGTTTTCTAATTGTGGGCAGGTCTGTTTGTGCAGTGAACGTGTCTATGTGGAACGATCCATTTTCGATCGCTTTATCGCGGCGCTAAAACTTAAGGCTGAAGCCTTGACACCGGGCTTGCCCCACGATGACAGCACCACCATGGGCCCCTTGATTTCCCGCAAGCACAGGGACAAGGTGTTGTCCTATTACCAGTTGGCGCGCGACGAAGGCGCAACCGTGGTGACCGGTGGTGGCGTGCCTGAGTTCGGCGATGGGCGCGACCAGGGTGCTTATGTGCAGCCCACCATACTCACGGGCTTGCCCGAGTCCGCCCGCTGCATACGCGAAGAAATCTTCGGGCCGGTATGCCATATCGCGCCTTTTGACACCGAAGAGCAAGCCATCGACATGGCTAATAACAGTGATTACGGCTTAGCGGCGGCCATCTGGACCACAAACTTGAGCCGTGCTCATAGGGTGGCCGAAAGCATGGATGTTGGGCTAGCTTGGGTGAACTGCTGGTTCTTGCGGGATTTGCGCACGCCGTTTGGCGGCGCCAAGCTGTCCGGCATAGGGCGTGAAGGCGGCGAGAACTCTTTGCACTTCTACACCGAACCCACCAATATTTGCATTAAGCTTTAAGTACTTCGTCTTAACCAGAAAGAATCAGGAAACAGCATGAATGAACACGAGTTGGCTGCCTATGCACTGGAACTGCGCATGGCCTGCGATAGCGGCACCGTTGTGCCACCTTTACGCGACAGGGTGGCTGATGCCTCCGAACAGAACGCTTATGCCATCCAGAAAATCAATACCCAGTATGGGCTGGATCAGGGCAGGCGTATCGTGGGCTACAAGGCGGGCTTGACCTCGCGCGCCATACAGGCCCAACTGGGTGTTAGCCATCCCGCTTATGGTGTGCTATTTGCCGATATGGCCTATGGCGATACCGAAGAAATTCCCTTGGGTAGTGTCGTACAACCCAAGGTCGAAGCGGAAATTGCTTTAGTCCTGGGGCGTGATCTGAACTTGCCTGACGCCACCTTTGCCGATGTGATTAATGCGGTTGCTTATGCATTACCAGCCATAGAGGTTGCCGGCAGTCGCATCGCCAACTGGGATATAAGCCTGTTCGATATGGTGGCCGATAACGCAGCGGCTGGTGTATTTGTATTGGGTGGTACGCCCGTGAAGCTACATGGCCTGGACCTGCGTCAGTGCGGCATGGTGATGGAAAAACAGGGCGAACAGTGTGCCGTGGGCGCGGGTGCCGCCTGCATGGGCCACCCCTTGAACGCTGCTGTCTGGCTGGCTCGTACCCTGGCGCGCAACGGTACGCCGCTGCAAGCCGGCGAAGTCCTGATGACTGGGGCCTTGGGACCCATGGTGGTGGCACAGCCCGGTGACGTTTTTGAAGCCCGTATTAACGGCCTGGGTTCGGTCCGCGCGATGTTTACCGCCTAAATACCCCAAGATGAACCATCAAAATAAACTGCCGGAGTTAGGTATGAACAGTATTGAATCCTTTGCTCGTCAATTGGACGCCGCCGTTCAGCATGGTCAACCCATGGCGCATATTTCCGATGCCGGTGACCTTAGCCTGGATGATGCCTATGCCATACAGCAGGCTTGGATGTCGCTGCGTGAGCTGCGTGGGGATCAACGTGTAGGTTATAAGCTGGGTTTTACCAATGGCGCCCGTATCAAGCAACTGGGCCTAAGTGGTCCCGCTGTTGGCGTATTGACGCAAAGCATGCTGCTGGATAACAACTGCACGGTGTCCTTGGCAGGCCTGAATCGCCCGCGCATAGAGCCCGAATTGGCCTTTTTGATCGGGTCGCCCTTGGAAGGCAAGGTCACACCTTTGCAGGCCCTGCGCGCTATAGAGGCCGTGGCACCTGCCATAGAGATTGTGGATACGCGTTATCGCGAGGACAGGTTTTCTTTGCACGATGTGATCGCAGACAACTGTTCTTCGGTCGCTGCCGTTATTGGCGCCTGGCGCGAAATGCCTGCCGACTTGTCCAACCTGGGCGTCACTCTGGAGTTTAACGGACGTGTCGTACAGATAGGTTCCAGTGCAGCGGTAATGGGGCATCCTGGATATGCGCTGGTGGCTGCGGTCAATATGCTGGCCACCTATGACGGCTACATCGAGGCCGGTTCCATTATCATGACGGGGGCGGCGACCACTCCCCAGGCGCTGCATCCAGGCGTGCATGCGCGTGTTGTGGTTGAACAGTTGGGCCATGTATCGGCTCGGTTCGAATAGGATAGCGATATGACCGACATCAGCAGCGTGGTACCAGGCAAGGCCAAGCCCTTGGGCAAGTATCCCCATATCAAGCGCGCGGGCGATTTTCTGTTTATTTCAGGCACCAGCTCGCGTCGGCCCGACAATAGCTATGCTGGCGTTCAGATTGATGAAAGGGGCAATACCCAGTTAGATATCCAAGAACAAACACGTGCTGTGATTGAAAACATTCGCGATATCTTACATAGCGTGGGTGCTGACTTAAGCCATCTGGTTGAAATCAGCAGCTTCTTGGTCGATATGAATGACTTCGGCGGCTATAACCAGGTGTATGGGGAATACTTTGATTATGACGGGCCCACCCGCACCACCGTGGCCGTGCATCAACTGCCTAATCCTCACTTGTTAATCGAGATCAAGGCGGTTGCCTACTTTCCGCAGACCGTTTAGCTAATCAGCTAGCTAGGTTTGAACCCGCTTAGCTCGCAAGCTAGGCAGGTTCAGCCGCGGGTTCAGCCGCGGTTTCAGCCACATCCACCCACTGTGCATTGACCAATTGCGCCAGGCGCGCGGGTGTAATCCGTACGGCCGAATTCACCGACCCGGCGGCAGGCATTACCGTATCAAAGCTTTGCAATGAAATATCGCAATACACAGGCAAGGGGGTGGCCAGTCCAAATGGACAGACGCCGCCCACAGGATGGCCGGTCAAGGCCAATACCGAATCGGCATCCAGCATTTTGACTTTGCCGCCAAATACCTGTCTAAGCTTTTTGTTATCCAATCGTGAGTCGCCGCGGGTCACCACCAGAAACGTCAGGTCGCCGCAGCGTAGTGATAGTGTCTTGGCGATTTGGCCAGGCGCCACGCCATGAATTTCAGCGGCGGCTGTTACCGTAGGGGTGGGTGCATCGGTTTCTATGATGCTAAGGTCAGGTGCATGGTAGTCAAAAAACTGTTGTACGGATGCAAGGCTCATTGTTTATTAACCTTAGGCGTAGGCATGGGCCACAAAGCGACGCAATATGCCGGTGGCGTCGGGCGTGGTTCTGACGTTCTTTAGCAGATCGTCGGCGCTTAGTCCCTGTGCCTGTAATTTCTGGCGGTTGCGCTCTATGCTGGCCGTCATTATCGCAGGCGTAAATTCCGGGTGAAACTGCACAGAAATCGCCGTAGGGCTATAGCGCAAAATTTGGTAAGCATCGTGTTCTGTCGCGGCCAGTACCGTGGCGCCTATTGGCGGGACCAGTACCGACTGTTCATGCGTCAGGTGAGCGGGGAAGCTGGCTGGCAGGCTGGCAAACATGGGGTCATCCTGGGCTGCAGGCAGCAGGGTAATGTCCAGGGTGCCTAGTTCCTTGCCTTTGGGGTTGTAATCCACCATGCCGCCCAGGGCATAGGCCATCAATTGATGGCCATAGCAAACTCCCAGCAACGGCGTGTTGGCAGCCATTGCATCCTTAATCCATGCTGCGCTGCGTTCGCTCCAGTCGGCCTTGTCGGTAACCATGGCCCAGGAACCGCTAATGATCGCTGCCTGGATATCTTCTGGCGGTGGCAAAGCCTCGCCCAGAAAAGGCTTAACCACCTGATACTGGATACCTTCAGGAACTGACGGCAGTCCTGGATTGGCCAGCGCCGTCTTGATCCAGTCAGGCTGCGTCCCATAGCGACGCATGTCATCTTCTGGCGGGTAACCCATTTGTAGTATGAGTAGTGGCTTGCGCTGGGTCATGAGGACGGCTCCTGCATAAAGACCCCGGCGTATGGCAGCCGGGGTGGTACGGCAGTATGGATTTAGATGGGAATGTTTACTGATTTTAGGGTAACGGCTTTGTGACGTATTTGTTCGATATGCACTATGGTGTTGCGCACTATGGCTTCCAGAGCGGCTTTACCCTTTTCTGCCGTTGCGATGCGGGCATCGCCAGCAATGCCACTAGGCGCCGATGATTCGCGCAGCTCGACGTCTGTAGAGCGTATGGTGACCGCGTTCAGATCGAAGGGCGGTTCCAGCATCATGGGGTGGCCAGCAATAGGGCCGCCGCCATGTGGGTTGCCAGCAACCGCTTTGCTCATGTCGACCAGTTCTGGCTTCCAATGCAGCATGAAAGACGTTTCTACGTCACCTGCGTGACCGGTCTGGCCATCAGGGCAGATTTCAGCAATTTCGCGGCGGGCTACCAAGCCTACGTCTACCACAGAGGCAAACACACCGGTTTGGAAACGCAGCTTGGTGGCGGCAATTTCCATAGGCGCGTGGTTGGCCAGGCGGTTGCCGTTGATGAAGATGAGCTTCTTAAAACCGTGATAAGCCAGGCTTTGGCCAACATCGACCAATACGTCGATCAGGGTTTCAGGACGCAGGGTGATGGCGCCAGGGTAAGCCAAGTGGTGCGGCGACCAGCCGAAATGTATAGGGGGCACGGTCAGTACCTTAGCACCTATGGCCGCGCCTTCAGCAACGGCGATAGACCATTCGGTGTCTACCGACATGGCGGTATGACGACCGTGCTGTTCAGTTGCGCCCACGGGAATGATGACGATGTCATCGTGGGTTAGGTAGTCGGCAATGGCTTCCCAGCTTAATTCATGCAGCCATGGACTGGTTTGGAGTTTCATGATGACCTTCGTATTGTGCAGAAAATAAAAATTGACGAAATACCGGACTGGCTGGGTTATTGGATGTTTTGTGGCAGCCAGGTGGCTAGCTCGGGAAAAGCAATCAACAGCATGGCCATGAAGATCATGATGAAGAACATGGGTAGGGCGGCTTTTGCCAGATAGCCCAGATCGTGTCCCGTCATGCCCTGCAAAATAAACAGGTTAAAGCCTACGGGGGGTGTGATTTGCGCCATTTCAACCGTAACGACCACGAACACCCCAAACCAGATAGGGTCTATGCCCGCCTGACGAATAATGGGTTCAACCACGGAAATGGTCAGCACCACCGCCGAGATTCCATCCAGAAACATTCCTATCACAATATAGAACAACAACAAGGCAATTAACAGTTCTACCTTGGACAAGCCCAGCGTGCCTATCCAGGTCGCCAGCATGCGCGGCAGCCCGGTGAAACCCATGGCCAAGGTCAGGAAGGCGGCGCCAGCTAATAGCAGCGCTATCATGGCCGAGGTGCGGGTGGCGCCCATCAGGCTGTCGGTAAATGTGTGCCAGCTTAAAGAGCGCTGTATGCCGGCAATGACAAGTGCACCCACCACGCCTACGGCAGCGGCTTCGGTAGCAGTCGCTATACCCACATACATAGAGCCTATGACCAGTATGATCAGGGCCACCACAGGAATCAGCGCCCGTGACTGCCAAAGCTTGGCCTTGAAGCTCATAACGGGTTCCTTGTCAGGATTCCAGTCAGGCGACAGTTTGGCGGCAATGGCGGTATAGATCATGAACAGCAAGGCCAGTACCAGGCCGGGGATGACACCTGCAATAAACAGCTTGCTGATGGATTCGTTGATGGTGACGCCATACACGATCAGTATCAGGGATGGAGGTATCAGCAAGCCTAGCGTGGCTGCCCCCGCCAAGGTGCCCAGTATCAGTTTTTCGGGGTAGTGGCGCTTGCGCAGCTCGGGGATGGACATGCGTCCTACCGTAGAGCAGGTGGCGGCCGAAGAACCGGACACGGCAGCAAAAATGGTGCAGCCTACCGTATTGGTGTGCAGCAGCCCGCCCGGCAGGCGCGACAGCCAGGGCGCTAGTCCCTTGAACATGTCTTCGGATAGCCGGGTTCTGTATAGAATTTCACCCATCCAGATAAATAGCGGCAGGGCAGTCAGTGACCAAGATGATGATGATCGCCAAAGTATCGTCATCATGGCGTCGCCTGTGGGACGCGCGGTGAACAGCTCCATACCGATATAGGCGGTACCCAACAAGGCCAAACCTACCCACAGGCCGCTACCCAGTAGCAGTAGTAGGATCAGCAGAAAAATGCCTATGACGTAAAAATGGTCCATGATCTGACTCTTATTCTGTGTTTATTATTCGACGATGTCGGCGATGATGTTGTCACGCTTGCGTAACAACAATGAAACCAGGTTGTCCGCAAAGCAGATCGCCAAAATAATGGACCCCACGGCGACTGGCGCCTGGACTATCCATAAGGGCATAGCATCCTGCCCCTGGCTGACGTCGCCCAGCACATAGGACCAATACACCATGGCGGTGGCATACCAAGCCAGTATCCATGACATCAGGGTCGCCAGCAGATGGCAGCAAACTTCGGCGTAGTAGCGTTTTTTGGCCTCCAGACTACCCAACAACAGGCTGACGCGTACGTGCCCGCCTTTGTTCAGCGTATAGGCAAATGCCAGGAAAGACGCCGCAGCCATCGTATAGCCCGCGTAGTCGTTGGATCCCGGGAAATGTATACCTAGCGCCCGTGCCAGCATTTGCAGCACGATAATCGCCAGGATCAGAAACAGGAATATGGCAGACAGTACGCCAGACGTTTGATAAAGCACGTCAAGCGGTCTGCGTAGTTTGCAGAGTAGGGAAGTCACAATGACAATTCCTAAAGACAGCGTTAAAAATGGGCCCGGATTGTAACCGAGCCCATGTTGGACTTATTGTGCCTTGTAGGCGTCAATGATGGCTTGGCCATCTGCACCAGACTTCTTCAGCCATTCGGCTGTCATAGTCTCACCCAGCTTAGCCAGACCTGCTTCCAGCTCGGGGCTAGGTGGCAAGACCTGGACGCCGTTATCGGCCAGAGTTTTCAAGTATTGCTCGGACAGGCTTTTGACTTTTGCCAGGCCATCGACATAGGTTTTGTCGCCGCATGCGGTTACGGCGTCACGCGTGGCATCGTCCAGTGCATTCCAGGCGCGTTTGTTCACGAACACGGTGTTACGCGGCAACCAGGCTTGTACGTTATAGAAGTATTTAACACCTTGTTCCCAGACTTTGGAGTCCACACCGGTGGTGCTGGAGGTCATGATGCTGTCAACAACGCCGGTAGCCAGTGCCTGACTAAGTTCAGCGGCCTCGATCTGCATGGGAATCATGCCTGCCAGTTCAGCGATACGTGCCGTGGCTGCGTTGTAGGCACGGAATTTAATGCCTTTAAGGTCATCAACAGTGTTGATTTCCTTTTTGGTGTAGAAACCGCTGGCTGGCCATGGCACCGAGTAGATATACACCAGGTTCTGCGAATCCAGCACTTTCTTCATCTGGGGCAGTGCAGTTTTCCAGAGCTTGTCCGAGGCTTCGAAAGACGTGGCCAGGAACGGGATGGCTTCTACGCCATAGATGGCGTTTTCGTTTTCGTGTGCCGAGGTCACACGCTCGCCTATGGCTGCCTGACCAGTTTGCACGGCGCGTTTGATGTCGTTACCTGCAAACAGTGAACCGTTGGGGTGGGTAACAATATCCAGCTTGCCGCCAGTCTTTTCCTTAACGCACATGGCAAAGTCAGCGGCGTTCTCGGAGTGGAAGTTATTGGCAGGGTATGCCAGAGGCATATCCCATTTTTCTGCGTGGGCGCTGGCTGCTGCAGTGCTTAGAGCCGCGACTACCAGCAAGTAGGGTAGTGTTTTTTTCATGTTGTATATCTCCGTTAGTTTTTATCGGTCAGCACTTTATAAGTGATAATCCGCGTGGGGAATTGGCATGGATTTCAGGTGCATTATTGCGATTTTTAAACCGGCCGCCAATAGTATAGGCTTAGACTATCTGTGTACAGATAAGGTGTAGTGTCCGCCGCGCCCATTGAAATGTCTATATAGTGTAATCAAGTATAAAAGGACGCATGCAAAAAAACACAATATACACACCGTCTAGGGCCCTATGACCAGCACACATTCGTCGCACACGCCTGTCATGAGCGCCCTGAAAATTACCCTGATAGGGGCGTTGTTGGTGTCCGTCGGGCCTATTTCCATGTCGTTGTACACGCCTGCGATGCCGGAAATCGTGCTGGCTTTTGGCACTACCGAAGCTTTGGTCAAAATGACTTTGACGTTGTATTTCGCCGGCTTCGCCTTTACTCAGTTGATTTGCGGTCCACTATCGGATGGGCTGGGCAGGCGGCCCGTCACCATCGCTTTCATGAGTATTTACCTGCTGGCGTGCATTATCGCCGTCTTCGCACCCAATATAGAGGTGTTGCTAGGGGCGCGGTTTTTACAGGGCGTGGGGTCGGCGGTGGGTGTCGCGATATCACGCGCCATGGTACGTGACAGCTTTTCTGGCGAACGTTCTTTTCGCATCATGAACCTGATGGGGATGTTGCTGGCCGTTGCTCCTGCTATTTCGCCCGCCATAGGTGGCCTGACATTGGAGTTTTCCCATTGGCGAGTCCTTTTCGTATTGATGATGTTGATGGGTGTCACCACCGTCTGGGTATCGGTGTTTTATTTACGTGAAACCACCACGCCTGATTTTTCGCGGCTTAAACCACTGGCGTTGTTGGCCTCTTATCGTACGTTGCTGTCCAGCCCCCATTTCATGCTGACCAGCCTGGTTGTTGCCGGATCAGTAGGCGCAATTTATACCCTGGCTACCGTGCTGCCCTTTATATTGATGGATGTGGTCGGCCTGTCGCCCATGGCCTTTGGTGTGGGCATGGTGTTGCAAGCGGGCACATATATCTTGGGCGCTGTTGCCGTGCAGGCCTTGCTGCGTCGTGTAAATGCGCACAGGCTGGTGCCTGTAGGTCTGATGTTTATCGGGGTGGCCTGCGGCATGCTTCTACTGTTGATGGGCTTTTGGGAAGCCACTTTTCTGAAAGTAATGATCCCCATCGCTATGTATTCTTTTGGCGTCGCCTTTGTCATGCCGGCCATGCTTACGGCATCCATGACGCCTTTTCCGCATATCGCGGGTGCGGCGTCCGCCATGACGGGTTTCCTGCAAATGGGCGCGGGCCTGCTGGGTAGTGCGTTGGCAGCCTTGTTTACTGACCCTGTGCTGGCGCTGATGATAATGATCCCCAGCATGGCAACGACAGCCATAGTGTCTTGGTTGCTTTGGAATCGGCTGCCACCAGTTACGGCTAAGTCAGCGATGCCTAAGTAATCTCCGCGGCATGTTATTTGCTGGCTAAAAGCAATATCATCCATGCTAAGGAAGAGATCATGTTACGCACAGTAGATAGTCTAAATGGCTATACCATTCATGCAACAGACGATGAATTGGGCAAGGTTGAAGACGTTTACTTTGACGATCAGAAATGGGGTGTACGCTACCTGGTTGTCGAGACTGGATCGTGGTTGTCCAAGCGCACCGTGCTGATTTCGCCCTATTCGATTACTGGCGTTGACGATCTGGGTAAGGCGATCAATGTGTCGCTGACCCGCGATCAAGTAAGAAATAGTCCGTCCATAGACACTTATCAGCCAATATCACGTCGTATGGAATTACAGCACACGTCATATTATGGCTATGGAAATTACTGGACGGGTCCCCATTTGTGGGGCGTGGCCGGTTCGCCTGTTTATCCCGTGGGAGAAGGTATGCCTGCGCCTACCCCTAGCGATTCGGCGCAGAATCAAAATCAGGATGTGGTCGGTTCCGACGATGTGCATTTACGTAGTAGCGATGGTGTCAGCGGCTACTACATCATGGGCACCAATGGCGATTTGGGTCATCTTAAAGACTTTATGGTCGATGACAAGGATTGGGCGATACGTTATTTACTGGTGGATACCCGCAACTGGTGGCCAGGCGGAAAAAAAGTATTACTGGCAACGCACTGGGTAGAGCGCATAGACTGGCCGGAATCTAGGGTGCACGTCAAGCTGACCCGGCAGCAAATCAAGGACAGCCCAGAATACGACGAAGATCAGCCTATAGATCGCGATTATGAAGAGCGTTTACACGAGCACTACGACAGGACGGGTTACTGGGATGAATAAGGTAAAAAGGAATTTGCCATGCAAGCCAGGCTAGATCCATTTAAAGCATCACCCGCTAGTATGCGGGTTCTAGGCAAGTACTTTAGCAACGAAGAAAAGGTCCAGCTGACCTTGCTGATCTGCGCTATCAATGCCTGGAACAGAATTTCCGTCGGTTTTCGATCCGTACATCCTACATAGCTAGGATATATTTAGTGTATTTTTTACTATTAGATGTCTGAATTACACGCTTCATCCAGGCCACGTTGCGAACGTTGCCTGCGGCCAGTGTCTCACTGCCTGTGCGCCCATGTCAGCAGGGTGTCTAACCGCACCCACGTTCTGATTCTGCAACACCCGGATGAACATAAGCACCCTTTGAATACCGGGCGGTTGGCGGCGTTGGGCTTGCAGCGGGCGCAACTACTGGTGGGCGAACACTTCCCGCAACTGACCGAACTGCTGCTGACATATACTTCCGCCTTTTTATTATTCCCTGGGGATAACGCGCAAGCACCTCAGCCATTGGACCCCGGCAGCGCTGACGATACCAGGTTGTTGGTCGTGCCAGACGGCACCTGGCGTAAGGCTCGTCAAGTGTTGGCCGCGAACCCGCTGCTAAACACCTTACCGCGCTTAAGCCTGGCGACGGGTGCACCGTCCACCTATCGGGTACGCAACACCAGTCAAGCCGCCGCCGTGTCAACGATAGAAGCCATAGTCCGGACCCTAAGCGCGCTAGAGCCAGAACAAGATTTTTCGCCTGTTTTGCAGCCTTTCGACGTCATGGTAGAGCAGCAAATACAAGCGATGGGCCCGGAGATCTACCGCCGTAATTATGGCGGCCAGCGCCACGTTGACTAAGCAGCATGGCGCACAAGGCGCATAGTTAAGACTTAGGCCTGATCCCGCATGGCTTTCAGCGCTATCGTCCAGCGATGCAGTTCATTGAGCATTACGCCCGCTGAGTGGATGATGGGGTCAGTAGGTTGCAATTGTTTGTGCTCGTCAAACAAGGTAGCCACCATAGGCATGGCCACACCTTCCACCATGGGCATCATTTTCAGGGTGGTCACCAACTGTTTTTCCAGCTGCACCGCCCGCAAACCGCCTGAAACGCCACCATAGCTAACGAAGCCACATGGCTTGTAGTTCCATTCTTTGTACACATAGTTCAGCGCGTTCACAAACGAAGGCGGTGGGCCAAAGTTGTACTCGGGCGTCACAAATACATAGGCATCGGCTGCCGCCACGCTGGCGCTCCAGGCCTTTGTGTGCGCCTTTTCATAGATGGTGGTGGCCGGGTGATGGACTTCGTCGTACAGCGGTAGGCTGAAATCGGCCAGATCAATCAGGTTAACGTCGAATTCGGAATTCTGGCTTGCGTATTCGTTGAACCAATGCCCAACGGCTGGGCCCACACGGCCAGGTCGGGTGCTGCAGATAATCACGTGTAACTTCAGTGCCATGATGCTTAAACCTTAGGATATTAGTAAAGGAATAGAAGCGAGACTTCTATTCCCTATGATAACTGGCATAAATCCATAACGCTTTAGCACAAGGGCTATGCAATATTTGCATTGGACTCTATAGCTCTGTGGGTCTGATAATGATTTCATTGTTTATCAGCTTTTATCCATGGAGTGGTCATGAATCAAGATCTACGTGATGCCGCAGGTGAGTATTTATTAAGATACGGCGGGGATGTCTTCCCCAATCTTTTCTGTAAGGCTCGTGGGTCCGTTGTATATGACGATACGGGGCGTGAAATTCTTGATTTCACCTCGGGTCAGATGTGTGCGACGTTGGGACATAATCATCCCGAGGTAGTCAAGGCAGTAACCAAGGCGGGTGAGAATGCTTACCATTTTTTCAGCGGCATGATTCCAGAAGTTGTCGCCCAATTGGCACGTAAAGTAGCCAATGACTGGATGCCTGCCGGCCTGACTAAGTCTTTATTTATCAATACTGGTGCTGAAAGTAACGAGGCCGCACTACGTATCGCCAAAATGTATACGGGTGGTTTTGAAGTACTGGCCGCGGGCGGTTCGTGGCATGGCGTGACAGGCGGGACCAGTCCCGTTTCGTTTGCTAGTGACAGAAAAGGTTATGGGGTGCCACCCCCTGGGATATTTCTGTTCCCCGAACCACACTCATACCGACCGTATATTAAGGGCATGAGCGCCGAAGAGTCCGCTTTGCAGTGCTTGGAGATCAGCCTCAAGATGTTTGATATGGCCTCTACAGGTCAGCGTGCAGCAATCATTATGGAACCAGTCATAAGCGCGGGCGGGGTTCTGGTCCCGCCTAAGTCGTTCATGCAAGCGCTAAGACGTGCCGCGGATGAGCGCGATATGCTGCTTATTTTTGACGAAGCTCAGACGGCATTTGGCAGGATAGGTTATAAAACTGCGGCTGAAATGTTTGGTGTTACACCCGATGTTATGGCTGTGTCCAAGACGCTAGGAGGAGGCTTGCCTTTGGCGGCAACGGTCACTCGCCCGGATATCGAAGAAGATATCTTCGGAAAAGGGTTTAGTTTTTATACCAGCCATGTGTCTGATCCTTTGCCAGCATGTATAGGGCTGGCTGTTCTTAAGGTCCTGGAAGAAGAGCAATTGGTCGAGCGCTCAAGGGTTATGGGCGCCTATTTACGTAAAGCCATGCTGGAAATGCAAGATAGGTACGAACAGATCGGAGATGTTCGTGGCGAAGGCATGTTGCTGGGAGTCGAACTGGTCAAGAGCCGTGAAACCAAGGAGCCCGCGCTGGATTTGGGCGCGGTGACTACAGCAAAGTGCTTCCAGAAGGGCTTGAGCATGAACATCAAGCGACGTGCCGAGCGTGGTTCGGTCTGGCGCATTGCGCCTCCACTAACGATTACGCACGCAGAGATTGATAGAGGGGTTGCGATTCTTGACGAGTCGCTGAAGGAAGCGCTGGATGAAATGACAAAACGCTCGTTCAGTAAGTAGGTAGTTAAGGGCTAAAACAGATTTATAAAATAATTATTACGGAGATAAATGCCATGAAACGAATAATGGGTGCAGGTGTACTTGGGTTGTTTCTTTCTACCGCTGTTTTGCCTGTCGCTGCGCAGCAAGACTCTGGAACGCTTGAAAAGATAAAGTCATCCGGTGAAATTGTCCTGGGGTATCGTGAAACGGCTGTGCCTTTTTCTTTTCTGGATAGTCAACACCAGCCCGCTGGTTTTGCTTTGGATCTGTGCATGGAGATCGTTGATCAGATCAAAGGCAAACTGGGCATGCAGGATCTTAAGATCGAGTATCAGCCCGTGACTGCGTCAAACAGGATACCGCTGCTAGGAAATGGCTCTATTGATCTGGAGTGTGGATCTACGACCAACACGGCAGAGCGTCGCAAGGTTGTAGATTTTCTATTCACCACCTATGTGACTGGCACTAAAGTGATTGCCAGAGTAGATTCCGGATTCAAGTCTTTAGAGGATATGAAGGGTAAGAAGATTGCGGTAACGATAGGCACCAACAATATCAAGGCGGTCCAGAGGACAAGTAATGATGACAAACTGAACTTTGAGTTGGTGTATGGCAAAGATCACGCCGAGAACTTCTTGTTATTAAAGAACGGTCGTGTCGATGGGTTCTCTACCGATGATATTTTGCTGTCCAGCTTGCGTGCCGAGTCAGGGGATCCTGACGCCTATGCATTTGTCGGGTCTTTTCTGTCCACAGAGCCCTATGCAATCATGATACGGAAAAGTGACCCAGAGTTTAAGCAGTTTGCCGATCAGGTTCTGACCGACACTTTCAAAAGCGGCAAATTTTCAGAAATTTATGATAAGTGGTTTACACGCCCCATCCCGCCCAATAACGTCAACTTGAATGTCCCCATGTCAGACGAGTTGCGTGAGCTGATGAAAAATCCTAACGATATAGGCGCCTGAGTGATCAGCATGGCCTAGTAGTGACCGGGCTGCGTATGCGGCCCGGATGTCGTTAGTTGCACAAGGGAGCGTTATGAACCATCAATGGAATTGGGGGCTGCTGCTGCAAACCTCTGAGATTTACGGGGAAACCTATTGGTGGCTCTTCTTAATCAGTATTGGATGGACCTTATGTTTGTCACTGGTCAGTGGGGTCATTGCTTTGTTTCTGGGTACTTTCGTGGGCGTCATGCGTACGTTGCATGGCAGAATTCCGCGACTGTTCTCGTTAGTTTATGTACAGGTATTCAGAGGCGTGCCACTGATTGTGCAATTGTTCCTTTGGTACTTCATACTTCCCGAGCTTTGGGGCCCGCTTAAAAGCTGGGTAGTCTCTACAAATACGCTGGTTGTCCAATTTTTGGCAGCTAGTGTTTGCTTGGGCTTGTTTACATCGGCAAGAATTACCGAGCAGGTACGCTCGGGGATACAGTCTTTGTCTGCCGGTGCTATGGCTGCGGCTCAGGCGCTTGGATTGACACCCATACAGGCGTATAGGCATGTTGTATTGCCGCAGGCCTTTCGTATTATCTTGCCTCCCCTGACCAGTGAAATGATGAATCTGATTAAGAACTCATCCATTGCCATGACTATAGGGTTCGCAGAACTGACTTTCCGAGCGCGGGAAGTTGGGGAAACTACCTTTGCGTACTTCGAGGCGTTTTTGGTGGCGACTTTCGCTTATATCGTGATTGCTTATAGCGCCAATCGGTTTTCGGCATGGTATGCAAGCCGTATGAAAATTACTGGCTTAGTGGTTAGGTAGGAGCAGGATAACTATGGATTTAAGCATCATATTGAATAATGGCGATTATCTTGCAAAAGGCTTGCGCTATACCGTTGAACTGACTGCTATTGCATTTACTGGCGGGGCTGCTTTTGGCCTATTGCTAGCGTTGTGTCGGTTATCGCGGTTTAGGCTTGTGAGCTCTCTTGCGGGGCTTTACGTCGATTTAATCCGTTCCATTCCTTTACTCCTGGTTTTGTTCTGGGTGTTTTTTCTGTTTCCCATGATGCTGCAAGGTTTGATTGGGGCACCTAGGCCCGTAAAAGTGGGGCCGGAGCGCACCGCGATTATCACCTTCATATTGTTTGAAGCGGCGTATTTTTGCGAGATTATCCGCTCTGGCATCCAGTCCTTGCACAAGGGACAGTGGAGCGCTGCCTTGGCACTAGGTCTGACGCCTGTCCAACGCATGTTCTATGTGATCTTGCCACAGGCATTACGCAATATGGCGCCCGTGCTGCTTACACAGTTGATTGTGCTGTTCCAGGATACGTCATTGGTTTACGTTATTTCAGGTACTGATTTTCTAGGTGCTGCGTCCAAGATCGGTCAGCGCGATGGCGATTTGGTTATCCCGTATTTATTTGTGGCATTGGTCTATCTAATCGTCAGCATCGTGTTGTCGTCGCTAGTTCGCTACCTTGGGAAGGGAACGCGTCAGACAGCGCTTCAAGTTTGACAGAGCACTTTGTATTTGCCCCCAGGAGTAGTGATGTGATTGAGTTCAACGGTGTAAGTAAGTGGTTTGGTGATAGTCAGGTGCTGAAAGACTGCACAGCCGTCATCCAGAAGGGCGAAGTGGTCGTGGTATGTGGGCCGTCAGGCTCAGGCAAGTCCACGTTTATTAAGACGGTTAATGGCTTAGAGCCTTTCCAACAAGGCGAAGTCCTGGTTGATGGGGTCTCTGTTAGTAAAGCTGGTGCTGGCCTACCGAAGCTACGGGCGCGTATAGGGATGGTTTTTCAGCATTTTGAGCTGTTCCCGCATTTAACGGTGATGGGGAATTTGCTGTTGGCCCAAAGAAAAGTGCTGAATCGATCAATGGAAGAATCAGTTGGCCGGGCCCAGGCCTTATTGGATAGGGTAGGTCTTTTGGCGCTGAAGGACCGCTACCCGGCTCAGCTTTCGGGTGGGCAGCAGCAGCGTGTTGCGATTGCCCGTGCGCTAGCCATGGATCCGGTGGCCATGTTGTTTGATGAACCTACATCGGCCTTGGACCCGGAAATGGTTAATGAGGTTTTAGACGTTATGGTTGCACTGGCAAATGAAGGTATGACCATGATAGTAGTAACCCATGAAATGGGGTTTGCGCGTAAGGTGGCTAACCGTGTTATTTTCATGGATCAAGGCAGCTTGGTTGAGGACTGCTCCAAAGAGGCTTTTTTCGATGGAGCTGATCAGCTATCCGACAGAGCCAGGCAGTTTTTATCAAAAATCCTTACCTATTAAGCGGTGTCAGCTTTCAGGGCAGCGCGGTGCTTGAGCATGGACACAAAATGGCTTTATGATTTTATTGCGCTAGTCGAGAATGGCAGTTTTACGCAGGCCGCCGATTATCGACATAGTTCGCAAGCAGCATTCAGCCGAAGGATACAAAGCCTGGAGCACTGGGTAGGGACCAAGCTAATCGATCGCAGTGTGTATCCGGTCGAACTTACACCCGATGGCCGTAATCTTTACCGTGCCAGCCTGGATATTACCAATCAGCTCGAGGATGTACGTGCCGACCTGGCGCCATCCAAGTCCACTCAGACCGTCAGAATTGCTTCTACCTATGTGTTGGCATCAACCAATTTACCTCGTTGGTGGCGGCACTGGTCCGAAGGCACCGATAGCGCATGCGTTACTACCGTGGGGAATATTTTAGAAACCACATCGGCATTTACCGCAGGCCTGACAGATATCCTGATTTCCTATAACTACCCACTGTATCCGGCTTTTAATCTAGAGGATGGGCAGTATGAACGCACTGTGATAAGTACAGAGACCTTGGCACCATATGGTTCTAAAAAGTTGCTGTCACAAGGCGATTTTATGTTTCCTGGCAGTGTGAAGCAGCCCGTCCCATTATTGGCTTATTCACAACAATCTTATTTTTACAAGGTGGTAAAACAGATACTGGATGAGTCTGAAAACACCTTGCACTATGCCAAGACGTTTGAATCGGCCATGTCATCAACCTTGTCAGTTGCCGCTCAGCAAGGGCTGGGTGTTGCTTGGCTGACCGATGCGTCAGTGCTGCAGGATGGTGGGCAAGAGTTGGAAATGCTGGATGACACCCCGGGTCAAGTCTGGTCCCGAGAGGTAGATGTCATTGCCTTTATTGCGCAAAGCAATCGTCGCAAGCATGTGCGCCACATTTGGGATGGAATTTGTCGTGGCGCCCAAGCTTGATCACGATATGTGCAACTGCCCTTTAAGCACCTTACCGGTTGCGTTTTTAGGTAGCTGATCTAAAAACACATATTTTTTAGGGCGCTTGAAGCGGGCGATATTATCCAGGCATAGCTGGTCCAGTTCGGCTTCCAGCTGTTTGGGGTCGCCACTGGCTACCAAGCAGGCCACAACGACTTCGCCCCAGTCTGGGTCGGGATGGCCGACGACCGACACCTCGGTGACTGCAGGGTGTAGCAACAGGGCTTCCTCGACTTCGCGTGGGTAAATATTCGACCCGCCGCTGATAATCACTTCCTTGCTGCGAGCTTTCAGGGTCAGGAAGCCATCCGCATCGAAGGTGCCCAGGTCGCCGGTTTGCAGCCAGCCGTTATTCAGTGCTGTCGCTGTTGCTTCCGGTAAGTTCCAATAGCCAGTCATGACGGTGGGGCCGCGCACGATGATTTCACCGATTTCATTGGCGGGCAGGGTGGCGCCTTGGGCATCAACGACTCTGACCTGCATGCCGGTTTGCGCGACTCCGCAGGATGCTAGGCGTGCCATGGCGTGGGGGTGGGACACGGAGTGCATCGACTTGGGCATGGAGCTTATGGTCATGGGAGTTTCGCCCTGACCATAGATTTGCGCCAGGCGAGGGCCAAATTGTTCGATAAAGCGTAGGGTGTCGCTGACATACATCGCGGCGCCGCCGCTGACCAGGGTGTGCAGGCCGGGCAGGGTACTCTGGGCCGTAGCTTGCAGGCGGGTGATCATGGTGGGTGCTGCGAACAGACTGACCTTGTCGTAGGTGTTCAGTAACTGCTCGGTTTCGTGGGGGTCGAAGCCGCGGGATACAGGGCATATTTGCAACGAGCCATGCAGTACATGGGGCAGCATATAAAGCCCGGAACCGTGAGACATGGGTGCTACATGCAGCAGTTGGCGACCCACGCCTTCGGGCTCTACGTCGCCGCTGTAGTTCAGCGACATGGCCAACAGGTTGGCGTGACTTAGCATGGCCCCTTTGGGCCTTCCTGTGGTGCCGCTGGTATAGAACAGCCAGGCCAATGCCGACAGTTCTATAGGTACTGCTGGTGCTGTCGGCTGGGTGAACAAGGCCTGATAGTCTGGTGTATCTATGGCTATCCCTTGTGTGCCAGGGACGCTTTGCAAGGCGGCTGTAGCTGCGGGGTTGTCTGCATCAAAGAACATGAGTTCCGGTGTGCAGTCCTGCAGGATGTGGGCGACTTCCTTGGCGTGCAGTTTGACGTTTATAGGCACTACTGCCAGGCCGGCGTGCCAGCAACCGAACATGATTTCCAGCCAAGCTGGGTGGTTTTTCATCAGGATGGCAACCCGGCTGCCGGGCTTGATGCCCAGGGCTTGGAAGCGACCTGACAGGCTGGCGGCTCTGGTTAGTAATTGTTCGTAGGTGGCAACCACATCTACCCCGTAAGCGACGGCGGGATCATGGGGGACCCTAAGCGCCGTGCGTATCAGCAGGCCTGCCAGTCCGTATTCAAATAACATAGCTGTTCCTAGGTGAGTCAGGGTAGGGGTTGGTATGTGGCCCATGAAGCGCCCGCCAGCCAGCCGCAGTCTACCGGTAGCGTGACGCCAGTAATAGCACTGGCCTGGTCCGATAGCAAGAAAGCGACTGCCTGGGCAATTTCTATGGGTTCAGCCAAGCGTCGCATAGGGATATGTTCCACGATGCTGCCAGGGTCGCGTTGACCGCTATCAAATTTTTCCTGCAAGGCTTCGGTCAGGGTGAAGCCGGGGGCTATGGCGTTAATGCGTACATTTTTAGGGGCGTAGTTGACGGCTAATGATGCGGTCAGCGCGCCCAGCGCCGCTTTGGCCGGACCGTAGGCCAATAACGGGGTGGGGCGCAAGGACGTGATCGACGATACCGTGACTATAGAGCCTCCGTTGGCCTGGGCGATGGCCTGGCCCCAAATGCGACAGCTGTGATAGGTGCCATGATAATTCACGTCCCAGACTCTGTCGTGCACCTTTTGATCCAGGGTGTTGATGTCGTGCATGGGCTGCAGCACGCCAGCCGCTGTAATCAAATGGCGTATAGGAATCTGTTTTTCGTGCAATGACGCCTGTATGTCTTCCAGGGCCGAGGTGTCAGTAATGTCGACTGTGTAGCCTATGGCGTGAACGCCCTTGGCGCGGATGGCCAGCACGGCCTGGTCCAGTTTTTTGGAATCCAGGTCCAACAACACCATATGACTACCCAGATCTGCCAGATGCTGGGCGCAGGCGTAGCCTATGCCGCTAGCACCGCCCGTGATCAGCGTCCAGCGATCACTGAATTCAGCTTGCTTGATCTTAGCCAATCCAAGCACCCCCATTAACGTCGATGATTTGACCATGCATATAGCTGGCGGCGGGACTGGCCAGAAAGCTGATGACCCGCGCAACTTCTATAGGCGCCGCTGCTCGCCCTACGGGAATGCGGCTGGCATCAACGCTACGGTTTTCTATCATGGCGGTCTGGGTTACCCCAGGGGCAACGCCGTTCACACTGATGCCATGGGGCGCAGCCCTTAAGGCCAGCCAGCGTACAAACGTATGCAAGGCCCCTTTGCTGGCAGCATATTGGGGGCCGGACAGTAGCCCGCCATTACGCCCGGCCAGTGACCCTGTCATCACGATGCGGCCTTGTTTACGGGCCTGCATCTGGGGCAGCAGCTCCAGGCAGATACGCATGGGCGCGGCCAAGTTGGCTTCTAGGGTAGCGTGCAGGTGTTGGTTCCAGTCGTTCCAGCCGGCTTCATCACCTGAATCGGGCTGCTGTTCGGCGGGGTAAATGGCGCTGGTAATGATTAGTGCATCGACACCTGTGCAGGCGTTAATCAACTGGCGTTGATCAGCATCCTTAGTGATATCGCAGGTGTGCCAAACATGCCTTTCCGGGTGTGGCAGCGCTAACTGGCTCGGTGCTGGCGCACGGTCAAACAACAGCAGGGATGCCCCTAGGGCGGCACAGATTTTGGCCGTTTCCATACCTATGCCACCAACACCCACAATGGCGATGGTTTGTTGGTGCAGGTCTGTTCCCAGGGCGGTTAACCCTGGGTGGGTGTTTGGGTTAGTGGTTAATGACGTCATTTGAACACCCAGTCGCGCAGGGTCAGGGAAATGGCAGGGAAGGCGGAAATTAGTGCCAGGCAGGCAATAATGACTGCCACGAATGGCAGTAACGGTTTGATAATGCGGTCGACGGAAATATTAGCAACCGTACACGCGGCGAACAGGTTGACACCGACTGGTGGGGTAATCATGCCCAAGGCCAAATTCACTATCATGATCAGACCGAAATGCACAGGGTCCACGCCAAAGTACAGAGCCACAGGCGCCAGTATCGGGGCCAAGACTATGATGGCCGCGGACGTCTCGACGAACATGCCCACCAGGAATAACGCTATGTTCACCCCAACTAAAAAGTACACCGGCGAGTGCAGGGTTTCTTTCAGGAAATGGCCCAGTGTTTCAGGTATGCCGGCATAGTTCACCAAATACGAAAACAGGCCGGCGCACATGATAATGAACATGATCAGCGCCGACGTTACCGCAGACTGGCGCAGCACCTGGGGGAGACGTCGTATGGGCAAGCCTTTGTAGATGAAAATTCCCACGAACAAGGCATATACCACCGCCACAGCGGATGCTTCTGTCGGTGTAAAGATGCCGCCGTAGATGCCGCCCAGAATAATTACCGGCATCAGCAGCGCCCAAAAGGCTTTGATAATAGATTGACCCAAGGGCAAACGACCCACGCCATCTTGTTTACCCATGCCATTACGGCGTGCCCAGATCAGTACATAGGCAATCAGTGCCCCGGCGATCAGCATGCCTGGTCCTATGCCCGCGACAAAGAGTTCGCCTATCGAGACTTCGGCAGTTACGCCATATAAAATCATGGGGATGGATGGCGGGATAATGACCCCTAATTCCGCCGATGTGGCTTGCAGGGCAGCCGAAAAATTCACCGGATAACCCATGCGCACCAACGCCGGTATCAGTATGGAGCCCACGGCAAAGGTAGTAGCCACAGATGAACCGGATACGGCGGCGAAGATCAAACAGGTGATAACGCAGCTTGCCGCCAAACCGCCTTGTACGCCGCCCACCAGGGATTTGGCAAAATCGACCAGACGAGTGGAAATGCCGCCTTCTTCCATTAGCTTGCCAGCCAGGATAAAGAAAGGAACGGCCAGCAGCGGGAACTTATCCAGACTGCTGAACATTTCCTTGGGGATCACCACCATGGGCACACTACCCAGGGTCAGGAGGCCGATAATACTGGCGACGCCTATAGAAACAGCGACGCTGACACTGAGCGCGAAGCACAGCAACATGGTGCCTAACATCATACCTGGCATTGCAGACCTCCCAGTTCTTCGTCGCTAGTCTTCTGGTCAGGGCCAGACAGGTAGTGCGCGATCAGAGTGATCACCGATAAGGCCGCACCTGCAGGTATGGCCAAATAGGCCCAGAACATAGAAATATCCAGGCTGCCAAAGGTTTGGAACCTGACCCTATAGGCCATGTCGCTGCCCAGCCAGACCACGGTCAGCAAAAACAGCAAGGAAATAATAAATACTGTGGGGGGAACCACGCGCTGCACCAGGCGGTTTTGTACTCGGGCAATGACGTCCACGCTGATATGGGCGCCATGACGGAAACCCAGGGCCAGGCCCAGGGTAACCATCCAGATCATGGCGCGGCGTAGTATTTCCTCTGTCCACGGCGAAGCATCATGAAAAATGAAACGGGTCAGCACCTGGTAGAACGCCAGGGCAACCATGATAAGCATGATGACGGTTAAGAGCAGGCTGGTAAACCCTGCCAGCGCGTCGGCGAATCGTATAAATCCTTTACGCATTTCAGTCTCTTGGTAGGTGCTTTACTGGATTGCCTGAATGTCAGCTAGCGCTTGACCATAGGTGGACGCGAATTTTTTGAACGTAGGTGCCAAGGCGGTCTGGAAATCAGACGTATTAGGTTGGGTAACCGTCATGCCTTCTTTTTCCAACAGGGCGACGGCTGTTTTAGCCTCGTCACTGACGCGCTGACGTTGTGCGGCAGCTCCGTCCTTGGCAGCCTGCATGAAAATGGCTTGATCTTCTTTGCTAAGTTTGGACCAGGTGGCGGGACTGGCGATCATCAAGGTGGGCGAATAAATGTGCGCGGTCAAGGCCAGATGGGTTTGTACTTGCCACAGTTTGGACGTCACCAAAATAGACAAGGGATTTTCTTGACCGTCTATGGTGCCTTGTTGCAGGGCGGTGTAGACCTCGGGCCAGGCCATAGGGGTGGGTAGCGCGCCCAGGGACTTGAAGCTGTCAATGTGAACGCGGTTTTCCATGGTGCGCAGTTTGACATTGGCCAGGTCGGCAGGCTGGTTGATGGCTTTGTTGTTGGTGGTGATGTGACGGAAGCCGTTTTCGCCCCACGCCATGGCGATCAGGCCTTTGGATGGAAATTTGGCCAATAGATCTTGGCCTATTTTGCCATCCAGAGTGTGGTGAGCATGGGCGTTGTCGCGAAATAGAAAGGGGATATCCAGTATGCGTATCTCGGGTACAAAATTGCCCACGGTGCCACTGGAAACAAAGGCAACGTCCAAGGCACCAATTTGTGCCGACTCAACCATTTCCCGTTCATTGCCTAGGGTAGCGTTAGGGAATTGATGACATTTGTAGCGATTGGCCGAAGCACTTTCCAGGGTGGCACAGAAGGCGTCTGCACCCGCGCCGTAGTGGCTGTTGTTGGAAACGGCATAGCCTATTTTTATAGAGGTTTGCGCTTGGGCTGCGCCGGCGCCTAGGCTTAGTGTCAGTGCGGCAAACAGAGCGTGCTTGATAGCTTTCATGGGGTAGTCTCCTGGGGTTTTTTGGTATTAATTTCAGCTTTATACAGCTGTTTTTTTAACGGTATTCAGCTGTCATAGCCGGGTGCGACGCGTTTCAGTTTGCGTAGCAATGCCGGCCATTCACGATTGCGTGTACTGGAAAAGTCGTTTTGCCATTGCTGGGCGGTAAGTTCGCAGGTTGCTTGATCGGGCACAGTGATGGGGCGGTTGCAAGCCAGTGCCAGCATTTGCGCCTTGGCGGCTTTTTCCAGATAAAACATTTCCACAAAGGCCGCGCCTACTGACGTACCTACCGTCAAGGTGCCGTGATTGCGCAGGACCAAAGCGTTATGGGTTCCCAAGGCAGTGATCAGGCGCTTGCGCTCGTCAGTGGACAGGGCAATGCCTTCGTAGTCGTGGTAGCCAATGCGGTCATAGAATCGCATGGCATGCTGGGTCAGTGGCAACAGGCCTTCTTCCAGTATCGATAACGCCATGCCGTGCTCGGTGTGCAAATGCATAATGCTCATGGCGTCATCGCGCCCTTCGTGTATGCCACCGTGAATCACAAAGCCAGCGGCATTGGGACGGTATTGACTGTTGCCTATGACATTGCCATCCAGATCAATTTTCACCAGAGATGATGCTGTAATTTCATCGAAGCCCAGGCCCAGTGGATTGACCAGGAAGTGGTGCTCTGCGCCGGGTACTCGTGCCGATATATGTGTATAGATCAGGTCGTCCCAACCCTGTAGCGCACACAGCCTGTAAGCGGCTGCCAGATCCACGCGTATGGCCTGTTCTTCAGGCGTAATGCCGACCTTATCGGGTTTGTTTGTCGACCTCAGTTCGAAGCCATCATGCTGGGCGGTTTCCGCATTGCTACTGGAAAGCCGTGTATCCTGAGTTAACATTGCTCCTTCCTTTTTATTTATATACGATACG
Organism: Burkholderiaceae bacterium; assembly: GCA_017983955.1. Lineage (GTDB taxonomy): Bacteria > Pseudomonadota > Gammaproteobacteria > Burkholderiales > Burkholderiaceae_B > JAGOAJ01. The sequence goes on along the minus strand of JAGOAJ010000005.1, from coordinate 2,906 downwards.
TTCAGTATATAAATTATTTGATCTAAGTCAAGAAAATATCATGCCTATTCCTAAACCTGTTACGAAACGGCCCAGAGGGCGTCCACGAAGTAAAGGGGCTGAGGACGCTGTTTTAGATGCCGCTTACCGGCTGATGTCAGAAAAAGGCTTGCAGTTGACAACAGTAGAGTCAATTGCGGCCGAGTCCAAGGTCAGCAAGGCAACCATATATCGCTGGTGGCCTAATCGCGCCGCCATCATCATGTCGGCCTTTTTGCGGGCATCGCGTAATTCCATTCCTTATCCCGAAGGATTTACCCAGGATGCCACGGTTAACCGCCTGACCAGTATGGGCAAGGAGTTCCAGGGGCCTATAGGGAAAATGATGGCGGCGATGATTGCTGAAGGGCAGTCTGATCCCGCGTTTGCCGAGGAGTTTCGGGCGGGCTATATCAATGCCCGTCGTGAAGAAGGCGTGAATACCGTCAATGCCGCTATCGCTAATGGCAGCATCAGGAAGGCTGATCCGCATACTATTCTGGATGTGATTTATGCGCCGTTGTATTACCGCTTGCTAGTGGGGCACCAGCCTTTGTCCGAGTCCTTTGTGCAGGAATATCTGGACTTGGTCATGAACGGCATACGGGCTAGTGCAGCGCCTGACAAGTAGGTGCTGCAGGCCGGCGTATTTGCCCAGGGGTATGGGCGAATGTTGGTTGTTGTATCCATTGGTTGGCGATAACGCATAAACTACATACCGCTATGGAATAGCTAACGCTTTCTTATTCGATATATGTACTTTGGGTGTTTATGGCCGTTGACGATTTTGCTGTGCTTGCTTTGGACCTGGGCTCTACCTGGCTTAAAGCGGGGTGGGTGCGCCCAGACGGTCAATTAATAGCACTCGAGCGTGTGGTCTCGCCTTTGCGGGCAGACACCATTAACGCCCAGGACGTTTGGCAAGCTGTCCAGGGTCTGCTGCAAACCTTATGCGGTTTGCAGCAAGCTCCTCAGAAAATTCTGGCGCTGGTCCTAACCGGCGTGACGCGCTCCCATGTGTTTGTGGATGCGGCGGGACTGCCCTTGGCACCCGTTATGTTATGGAGCAACCCCTACGGTCAGGACCAGGCTGGCGCTGTGGCGCGGGCTTTTGGTGACGAGCAGGGCACAGCGGGTTATGGGGCTTTTCATCCGTTGGCACGTTTGCTGCAGTTTACGCAAGATCATGGTGCCCAGCCGTATGCCATGGTCGAGCTAAAAGATTGGCTGAATTTCCGATTGACAGGACTATGGGCCACTGACGCGGTGGCTTATGGGCGTATCACCCCTGCGCAGGCCAGCGGCCTGACTACTAACGATGTGCTGGCTCGTCTGGGCTTTGCAGCATCCGTGGTGCCCGCGCCCGCCTTACCTACTCATATTCTTGGACTAGTACAGCCGGTAATGGCCAAATCCCTAGCTGCATTGGTTGGGGTGCCTGTGGCGGTCAGTAGTTTTGATACCTGGGCCTCTACCTTGGGCATGGGTGCTGTTGCTGATGAAAGTGTCTACGATGTATCGGGTACTACACAGGTATTGGGCACATTTAGCCGCGCCCCACGCACCGTGGCTGGTATGGTGTCCATCGCCTGGACCCCAGAGCTGTGGCAAACCGGCGGGCCTTGTCAGACTGGATTAGGAACCTTGGCCTGGTTTGCACAGGCCTTTCTGGATAGTGATGACCCTGCGGATACACTGGCCGCTGCAACGACTTCATCCGGTGTGGATTTGCCTATATGCCTGCCTTATTTATCTGGCGAGCGCATGCCGTGGTGGAGTAGTACACTTTCGGCCAGTTTTCAGCAGGTCAACGCCCAGCATCGCCGCTGTGATTTTGCGCTTGCTTTGGTTGAGGGGCTGGTGTTGGCACACAGGCTGGCACTGGATGCCATGGGTGCGCGTCAAACCACCGCCACGTTGTATATGGATGGCGGTGGCACTCAGCATAGTACCTGGGTGCAGGCGCGTGCAGACGCATTTGGCATGCCGGTCAGGCTTAGCGCGTCGGGCGATTCGGCCTTGACGGGCGCGGCGTTAGCAGCGGGTATAGGCCTAGGCCTGCATCGCGATATCGCGACGGCCCAGTTAGCGATCAATGCAAGTAGCACGGTAGTGATGCCGCAAGCGGCACGTGTTGATTATTATGATTCCAGAGTTAAAGAGTTTTCCACCAGATTAAGCAGGGACTTAGCATTATTATGAACTCCACCGCCTTTAAGACCTGGCTGGGACGCTACGGCACCTGTGTCGCCGGGCTGATGCTGTTTGTTTTCTTTGCCGTGTTTGCGCCCAACTTCCTGGCCTTGCAAAACCTGTCCAACATCATCAAGCAAATCAGCTTCATGGCAATATTGGGACTGGGTTTTTCATTGGCTTTTCTGGTGGCCGAGCTGGACCTGTCTTTTGCCAACGTGTGCAGCCTGTGCGCAGTGTGCGTAGGTTGGCTAATCCACCAAGGGTACAGCCCTGAAATTGCGGTGGTAGTGGGGCTGCTGGTTGGCATAGGGGCGGGTGCGCTGAACGGCATCTTGGTCACGGTAGTACGCGTGCCTTCGCTGATCGCCACGCTGGCCACGGCTTCAATTGCCAATGGTTTTTCTTTTATGGTGACCCAAGGCGTGGCCTTCGTGGGTCAGTGGGACAGCCGCTTTCTATGGATAGGCCGAGGCACCGTGGCTGGTATGCCGGCTTTGATCTTCTGGCTGTTGCTGCTTAGCGTGTTGGCGTTGTTCCTGCTGAAACAGACACGATTGGGCTTTCGTATGCTGGCTGTGGGTGAAGCCACCGAAGCCGCACGGTTGGCAGGGATCAATGTGCGGGCCATTAAAATCATCGGCCTGACCTTATCGGGCCTGGCTGCAGGCATCACTGCCGTGCTGATGACGTCC
>JAGOAJ010000027.1 GCA_017983955.1 Burkholderiaceae bacterium | reverse complement strand
TGGGCGGTCTGATCGTGATCGACTTCATCGACATGGAAGACAACAAGAACCAGCGTGCCGTCGAACAACGCCTGCGCGATGCGCTGCGCTTTGACCGCGCCCGGGTTCAAATGGGCAAGATATCCCGTTTTGGCCTGATGGAGCTGTCACGCCAGCGTCTGCGCCCTGCGCTTAGCGAAGGTTCGCACATCACTTGCCCACGTTGCACTGGCACAGGCGTAGTTCGCGATGCCGAATCCAGCGCCCTGCAAGTCTTGCGTCTGCTACAAGAAGAAGCCATGAAAGAAGGCACGGCGGCATTGCACGCTCAAGTGCCTGTCGATGTGGCCACCTTCTTGCTGAACGAAAAACGCAGCGACATCACCAAAATCGAGTCCCGTCTTAAGGTCAACCTGGTTCTTATTCCTAACAAGAACCTGGAAACACCTCATCACCACATCGAGCGCCTGCGCCACGACGACCCTCGTCTGGAAGAAATCAAGACTAGTTTTGAACTTGTCCAAGCAGCTGACCAGCAATTGACCTGGGCGCCCAACCGCGCACAGGAAACCAAGGCACATCCAGAAGCCCTGGTCAAAGGCATCACGCCATCGCAGCCTGCCCCCGTTCATACGCCAACCGCCAAAGCAGCAGCCCCAGTTAGCGCCGCCGCCACGGGCCCTGGCTTGATCAAGCGTCTAATCAACTGGCTTACCGGTGCAAGCACCGCAGCCCAGCCTGAACCCGTTGCAGCCAGCAAGCCACAAAGCAACAACCGTGGCCGTAACTCGCGTCACCCCGAGCACCGCGAACGCAACCAAAGCGATCGCAATCGCCAACGTCGCGGCGGCCCACGTGCCGAAGCTGCTGAAGGCAAGGAAGACGGAGCACCTAGCCGTGGACGCCGTACCTCGCAGGCCGCAAGCAGCACCAGTACAGAACCACGTACAGCTGCGGTAACCATCCCTGAAGCCACCGCCACAACCGACAACGCTGAAAACCGCAATGCATCACGCGGTGGACGTAACCGTCGCGGCCGTGGACGTCAGCGCAGTGAAGATGGCAGCACTGACATCAGCACCGATACACAAGCAGCAACAGTTGCCGGCGCCCTGGACACTGACGCACATGCGGAAACCAGCGCACGCAAGTCGCGCCATGCCGCCGTTGCCGATGCCCAAGCCAACGAACTGATTGCCGACATCGACGGCGCCGATACCAACGTTGATTCCGGTAACGACAACGACCAGCTTGATCCCGAGCGCAAACGTCGTCGTCGCCGCAGCCGTCGTGGCCGTCGCAGCACGGAAACATCGGTAGAAACCAGCGCTAACGACAGCACAGATGACAACCAGGACGAAGCACCTGCTTTCGTGGCTCACGAAACGCCAGTGTTCAGCCCATCGGCCCTGCCGCCTATCAGCGTTGCTGATGAAGATGCGGGTCAACCTGTTGTTGCCGCGGCGGCTGCCGTTGCTACGGTCGCCGCAGTTGCTGCTACAGCATCCGAAGAAGTTGCTGCTAGCCCTGCTCCTACTCAGCCAGTTGCTGCGCCTGCAGCAGTGGTTCCAGTACATACTGAAGCCAGCGTTCAGGATAGTGTTGCTGAAGTTGCTGCTGTGGAAACAGAAGTAGCTCCTGCAGCAGTAGCACCTGTTGCGCCTGTGGTTGAGACTGCGCCTGCCGTGGTTGAAACCCCTGTTGCTCAGCCGGCTGCTGTTGAACCTGCCGCTGTTGTAGAAACTCAGGTTGATGTTGTTGAAACAGCACCTGCGGTTGAAGCGCCTGCTGCACACGTTGCAGCAACGTCCCAGGAACCAGTCGTCGAGGCTGCTCCTGTAGTGGCCAAGACTGAACCTGAGCCAGCGACAGCCCCTGAAGCTGTTGTTGCTGAAGAGGCAACGGAAATCAAGACTGTTGCAGTCGAGTCCGCAGCCAATACAGCTAATGGCGTAGCTCCAGCAGCCGCACCTGAAGTCGAACTACCAACCGGCCTGGAACTGATAGAAACCCGCCATCATGCGGTGATCGAACAGACCCAACCCCAGGTACAACTGGGTCGTCGTCGCAAAGCAGCACCCGTCATCGCCGACGAGCCGCTGAAGCAGGTCGAAACGCAGTAATCAGTACAACGTAGTAAGAAAAAACCGCCATGATCCTGAAAAGGGTCATGGCGGTTTTGTTTTGCAGGGTACCAATGTTTTAGGCTGCAGCGGCCACCAAGCATCCTGCCCGTCTATCTAGGATGCTTGCGGTGCTCTGAGCTAATTGAATACATCGCCGAGAAACCGATGACCTCTGCGTCCTCACAACGAGCAAAGATGCTGTTTAGCAGAGAAGATTAAAAAAGGGGGCCATACTCTGTAATGCAATGAAGATTACGAAATATAGCCCCTAGGGATAAACACCTGCATGCTGTGCATGCAAGGTAGATATCAATAACGGTTTATCAAAGTCTGGTTTAGCTTTGATCCACCTTCAGTTTACCGTCCTCTATCATTGCTTGAATAAGTGCAGCATCGTTATTACCTGCGCCTAATTCGTACTCAGCAATCAGGTTTACCCCCTTTAAGGTGATAGTTTGATCCACACCACCAGATGCTCCCTGGCTCTTAATAGAAACTACGGTATCGCCACCAGCAAAGCGGAAATCCAAGAGAGCATCCAAACTCGCAATAGTGCCAGTATTTTGGCCTTGCAAAAGGCTGCTTAGATCTAGGACATCATTTCCATTAGGATCATCTGCCTTCCCATTAATCCCGTTCAAACCAAAGTCGAAAATGGTATCAGCAGCAGGAGCAGTGCTAGTGCCTTGATCACCAGCCTCCCAGGCAAAGGTATCATCGCCGGCGCCACCGGTTAGCTCATCATTTCCCTTACCGCCAACCAATCGATCGTTACCGTCGCCTCCATACAACTTGTCGGCTCCTGATCCCCCGTACAAGATGTCATTACCATCGCCGCCATACAGTTGGTCATCCCCACCTTGCCCGAAGATAATGTCTTCACCTGCACCACCTCGCAGGATGTCATCACCTCCATCAATGTCACCCAGAAGCTGGTTCAAGCTGGCATGATTCTCGGTGATGTAGTCATGCACAACTTCTGCGGTGACAGGGCCAGACACCGATGGCTGAGCAGCGACATGGTCTTTCAAAGCGTCAAAGCCGCCTTTATCCAAACCAGTGAATGTGACTTGGTCTCCAAAAATGATATCGTCACCTGCACCGCCATCGACCATATCACTTGCTGGGGCAAGCGCGCTACCATCGCCAAGAATAGCTGCAGCCAAGTCTGCTGGATTAATATTGTTTTTAACTTGACCGTCTGAGTCATAGTTTCGCAATTCATTGGTATTCACACTACTACCCAGGCCAATGGCTTCGACTGTTGTCAGTCCATCTTTGGTAAGTAAGGCAAACGCGTCTCTGGACTGGTTCTTACTATCAGTAGTTGCACTAGTACCCGATCCAGCAAGTACAGACAGCTCATAACCACCTTTGCCATCTGGCTTTATTTGACCTATCTCCCTACTGCTCCAACTACTACCACTTCTAGTCCAGCTAAACACTTGACCATCCTGATTAACAATAGTTCGTCCTCCATGACTAACCGTCGTCACACCAGGAATATAGTTAACAAGATCAACTAAGCTAGAAAACGCTTTATCGTTAGTTGTACCACTATCGTTGTATACCAATGTGTTAATGGGAACATTATTTTGATAACGCGTAGGATCACCATCTGTAATGAAATAAGTTAGATTCTCAGCCCCTGTATTATTTTTTGCTACATCACTATGGAACCAATTCGCCGTGGTTTTAAACGCATCTTCATAGTTGGTGTAACCATATTGATCACCTGGGTTTCTGTCGTTGTATGACATACTTGTAACAGCGTCCAATAGTGTTTGTAAAGCACCCTCTGCCTTTAGATCAACGGAAACTGTTGTTCGAACATTAGTGTCAAAATCAACCAGAAAGACATTTACTTTACCTGCATAGTCCGTATTAGCAGAGGCAGCCAAAGTATTAAATACAGTAGTAAGTGATGCTTTGGCATCACTCATACCTTTAGAACCCATGCTGTACGAAGTGTCCACGACAAACGCGATGTTGTAGTTTCCACCTGTAATCTCAAGGCCTTTACCAACATCGGCCACCACTATGTCATTCGACAACGTGCCGGGAATATTGTCATTTTCAGGTGTACCGTTGATATAGTTATAGTCGATGATTGCACCACTACCGGTATCTGTTACCTCGCCACCAAAATCAAGTGAACTTCCTGCCTTTGGCGATAATGCAGCTTCAAGCTGGAAGGTTTCACGACCCTCTGGGCTACCGTCCACTTTCGTAGGCACAGATACGTGGATACCACCTGATGTACCGGCAGGCACTGTGAAGCTGTAGGAACCATTCCCATTTGCTGTCACTGCTATAGGACCTGTCACCCCGTCTATGGTTACTGTGGGTGAGCCATTAAAGTCTGCAGGATTTGCCTCACCTGTACCACCATTAGCCTTTAAGGTTAAGGTCATGATGGTGTCTTCGATAATCGACGTGCCACCCAAACTAATGTCGAATACAGCGTTATTGCCTTCGCTGACATCTAGGGCATTTGAAACCGTGAGGTTGGGGGTATCGTTATCGAGAATTGTACCCGTACCCACCGCTTTGCTCACTGTACCAGCGGTCCCCACCACCTCCAGTGTAAAGGTCTCTGGACCTTCAAACACGGGCATATCGACATCATTAAAGGTTGGCACCTTTACCGTGATCTCGGTGTCGCCTGCAGCCAAACCAACCGAGAAGCTACCATCCGACTTAAGGATGACGGACTGATACTCCCCACCGCCGATTTTCACCTCTATAGTCGTCGGCAAGTCGCCAGTCCCATCCCACAGGTCAGCCCACTCCGCGCCGCCTTGGCCAGTGCCCGGCTTGAGCTGAAGGGCCAGTGTCGTTGGACCATCGACCGCGCTGCTCAAGGCTACCGTGAATTCCACCGATTCCCCTTCAGCCACCTCCGTACCCGTGACCGTCGCCGCAAGCGGCGGAGTAGTGGTTATCGTCAAACTCCCTGGAGCAGTGTCGCCATCAGCGTCTGTAGCCAACAGATCGAATTTAAGCTCTAATTCCTTGCCAGCGCCTCCCGAGGCAACGCTGTAAGAATCAACAGATAGTCGGAAACTTTCACCATTTAAGCTGAGACCATCTCCGAAAATATTGTGCTGGTTTGAAACATTCTCAATTTCCACACCATCAAATCCAGCGGCAGACCTAACCTCGACAGAGCTACCTGCTTTAAGCCCCTCGATAAGATAACCACCATTACCATCAGAACGAAGAACGGAAAGATTGATCTCAACGCCATCAACAAGAATGGCAGTGATCGTGACCAAATTGCCTGTCGCAGTTAAGGCTGTGCTTTTGTTCGTAGCGCCGACACCAGTCGTATCGTTGTAGAGACGCACCCATACTTCTGTATTGTTCGGAGCATCATTTGTAACGAAGGTAAATGCATTGACGGTGTAGTGCTCAGAATAGCCATAGTTATTCCCCCCGGATGCATTTTTGACGAAGTCTATCCTAACTAGCTGATTGTCATTTAAATGGTTACTACCAGCACCGATACCTTGCGTACTGGTGTTGACTGTAGACGCTGAAAAAGTTGAAGACCCAGTCCGCGTTGCTGTAGATAGAAGGATATCAAAATTGTCTGTGCCATCAATAACGTTAAAGCTCTTATTCCCCGACTCGGCAAATTTTAAATTATTCGGGTCGAAAGAAATCTGGCGACCATCATCCAAGGCTTCAAAGAATTGAACCGTATAGATGTCGTCCGCCTCGACCGAACCATCTGGATTAAGTTTTACTTCGAAGATGGTCTTGCCACCTGTACCATCAGGGCTAGCGCCGGTCTTAGCTATCAAAGTATGGCCATCGTCTTGTTGATAGAGCTTGACGACTTCCCCGCCAGATGTGATCTGGTTATCACCTGACTTAAGCAGACTGTCATTTGCCACTGTGAATACTACATCGCCTCCATCCGCGCCAATGTTTTCGAAGAAGTTCAGCTCACCACTGCTAACAGCGTCGGAACCGTTGACGATGCGAATGGACTCTGCGATTATCTCTTGCGGTCCATCGTCATTGATCTGGATGGTCAAAGGCACCTCAGCGGAAACATCGCTGTCGCTGTCCGTAACCCGTACTTTAAACGGATCCTCCACCTGATCAGCTGCGCCCGTCTGGTCATCAAGCGCATGCTCAGCTCGGCCCGATAAGGTGTACTTCCAGGTCCCGTCCATGTCCACCACCAGCGTGCCATGGACCCCTTGAACCACCGTGCCATCAGCCACGATCGTCACCCAGTTGCTATCCTTGTCCTGCACCTCCAGCTTGCTCAGGGTGTCGCCACCGGTCTCGATGCTCAAGGTGCCCGAGGTCGTGAGATTGCCACCACCGCTGCCCCCAAGCAGTGCGGACTCCGACACCACGCCCTCGCCACCGGCCGCGTCAAACTCCACCGACACGGTCGGCTCAGAATCGTCCAGCAGCGTGATGGTGGCCTTGGCTGTGGCCGTATCCCCGTCCGCATCCGTGATGGTGTACTCAAACGTGACTTCGCCCTCTTCCCCGGCCGCGGGCGTGTAGGTAAATGTGCCATCAGCGTTGTAGACCAGGGTACCGTCGCCGCTGAGCGTACCCGCCACCAGCACGACGCCAGTGCTCAGGTTGACTCCGTCTGCACCGCCCCCGTCATTACCAAACACATCTACCGTGACCACCGCGTTCTCTGCGGTCTGAGTGGCCTCATCATCGCATGCCACTGGCCCATCGTCATTGATCTGAATGGTCAGAGGCACTTCAGCGGACACATCACTATCGCTGTCCGTGACCCGTACTTTAAACGGATCCTCCACCTGATCAGCTGCGCCCGTCTGGTCATCAAGCGCATGCTCAGCTCGGCCCGATAAGGTGTACGTCCAGGTCCCGTCCATGTCCACCACCAGCGTGCCATGGCCCCCTTGAACCACCGTGCCATTGGCCGTGATTGTCACCCAGTTGCCGTCCTTACCCTGCACTTCCAGCTTGCTCAGGGTGTCGCCACCGGTCTGGATGCTCAAGCTGCCCGAGGTCGTGAGACTGCCACCACCGCTGCCCACAACGGGCAGTGCAGACTCCCACACCACGCCCTCGCCACCGGCGGCATCAAACTCAACCGACACGGTCGGCTCAGAATCATCTTTCAGCGTGATGGTGGCCTTGGCTGTGGCCGTATCCCCATCCGCATCCGTGATGGTGTATTTGAAAGTAACCTTGCCTTCCTCCCCCGCCGCGGGCATGTAAGTGAAGGTCCCATTCTCGTTGTAAACCAAGTTACCGCCGCCGCTGAGCGAGCCCACTACCACCTGAACGCCCGCGCTCAGGTCTACCCCATCAGCGCCCCCATCATCGTTCTTAAATACATCAATCGTGACCGGTGCATTCTCCGTTTTCTGGGTGATTTTGTCATCGCAAGCCACTGGTCCATCGTCATTGATTTGGATGATCAGGGGCACTTCAGCGGACACATCGCTGTCGCTGTCCGTGACTCGCACCGCAAACGGATCGGCTATCTGGTCGTCTGTCCCCGTGGCCTGATCATCCGTATGCTCAGCTCGGCCCGACAGGGTGTACTCCCAAGCCCCATCCATGTCCACCACCAGCGTGCCATGGACCCCTTGAACCACCGTGCCATCAGCCACGATCGTCACCCAGTTGCTATCCTTGTCCTGCACTTCCAGCTTGCTCAGGGTGTCGCCACCGGTCTGGATGCTCAAGCTGCCCGAGGTCGTGAGACTGCCACCACCGCTGCCCACAACGGGCAGTGCAGACTCCCACACCACGCCCTCGCCACCGGCGGCATCAAACTCAACCGACACGGTCGGCTCAGAATCATCTTTCAGCGTGATGGTGGCCTTGGCTGTGGCCGTATCCCCATCCGCATCCGTGATGGTGTATTTGAAAGTAACCTTGCCTTCCTCCCCCGCCGCGGGCATGTAAGTGAAGGTCCCATTCTCGTTGTAAACCAAGTTACCGCCGCCGCTGAGCGAGCCCACTACCACCTGAACGCCCGCGCTCAGGTCTACCCCATCAGCGCCCCCATCATCGTTCTTAAATACATCAATCGTGACCGGTGCATTCTCCGTTTTCTGGGTGATTTTGTCATCGCAAGCCACTGGTCCATCGTCATTGATTTGGATGATCAGGGGCACTTCAGCGGACACATCGCTGTCGCTGTCCGTGACTCGCACCGCAAACGGATCGGCTATCTGGTCGTCTGTCCCCGTGGCCTGATCATCCGTATGCTCAGCTCGGCCCGACAGGGTGTACTCCCAAGCCCCATCCATGTCCACCACCAGCGTGCCATGGACCCCTTGAACCACCGTACCATCGGCCGTGATTGTCACCCAGTTGCTATCCTTGTCCTGCACCTCCAGCTTGCCCAGGGTGTCGCCACCGGTCTCGATGCTCAAGGTGCCCGAGGTCGTGAGATTGCCACCACCGCTGCCCCCAGGCAGTGCGGACTCCGACACCACGCCCCCACCACCGGCCGCGTCAAACTCCACCGACACGGTCGGCTCAGAATCGTCCAGCAGCGTGATGGTGGCCTTGGCTGTGGCCGTATCCCCATCCGCATCCGTGATGGTGTACTCAAACGTGACTTCGCCCTCTTCCCCGGCCGCGGGCGTATAGGTAAATGTGCCATCAGCGTTGTAGAGCAGGGTACCGTCGCCGCTGAGCGTACCCGCCACCAGCACAACGCCAGTACCCAGGTTGACTCCGTCCGCGCCCTCAGTATCATTACCAAACACATCTACCGTGACCACCGCGTTCTCTGCGGTCTGAATGGCCTCGTCATCAAACGCCACAGGCTCAGTGTCCGTAATATTCGCCACAATTTTGCCGCTAACCGATCGATTCAGATTATCGGTAAGCGTAACGTTGATGGTATCGGTTACGGCGCCACCACTATGATCCTGAGCACCGTCTGACCAGTACTCATACGTTACCCTGTTGGTGCTTGGATCAAATCCAGTTAGGCTCAAGAACCCATGATCGGTGTTAACTCCTATAGGAGCACCTGAAACTGCCAGCTCAAGTAACTCATCTAGCGTGACTTGAATTGTTTGTCGTCCAGCACCAGTGACGCCACCCTCTAAGGGGTTCGTTTCACCATCAAACGTAAAGGAGATAGATTTCAAGCCAGCAGGAGAATTAAAGGTGAAGAAGAAGTCATGCTGTGCTTCGTTACCTGTATCGCTTGCTAGCGCCATTGCCCTCATAGCAAATTGCGGTACTGCTTCCGCTGGCGATCTTGTGAAATCCTCAGCAACATCGAATGTGGCCAAACCTTCACCGCCAAAGCTGGGAATATCTATAGTGGGCAAACCAGGCAAAGGTGTTGGTGTTGGTGTTGGTGTTGGTGTAGGTACGACGGTCGTAACCTGATCGCCATCATCGTCACTACCCGTGCCACCCAAACGCACTTCTTCAGGTCGGCCGTAGGTTGGTCGTGGGTATTCCAGACCCAGTGGGTTCGTGGTTTCTATGATGCTACTTAAACGGGTGAAACTGCTACCACCATCGCCACCCGCACCAGCGGTTAACACGGCCGCTGTGGGATCCAGTTCGGCAAAGGGGTCGCCACCGTCGTTGATGGCGGCCAGTATGCTAGCTACATCGGGATCAGCAGGGGCTGCCGCAGCGGCATTGCCAGGGTCCACATTTGCCTGGGCCACTTCGGCGCCCACCTGTACATCGCGGCCTTCGCCTATGGTCAGCGGCGGTTGGCCGTTAGTCTGTAATTGAACTGATCCACCAGTGGCAGTGACTACGTCGGCGTCGGCCGGAATCTGCATGCCTTGGTGTATTGGGTTAAGCGTGCCGTCGGCGCCGCGCACCCATGCTTGACCAGTGACTTGTGTAACGAGTGATGTAGTAGCCATGTCTATTACCTTTTGGTAGGAAATTTGATTAGGTCGCGGCGCCTAAAAGTTACATCACGTCGCAACTGAAATTTATATAGACAGATAGTAAGTAGCTGCCAGCAATATTGATATTGGCGGCAACGACAGGTAACAGAAGGTTTTCCGCCCAATTCCCCTACGGAAATTGATTCCCCAGGGTAAACACCTACTAAGTATTTAGTAACCGGTGCGGAAAGTTCGCCTTCAACCCCAACAGCAAGCCAGCCACAAGAAGGATTATCATAGTGGCATGAGCTCACCTATCCGCATTCTGGGCGCGCGCCAGAACAACCTGAAAAACCTTGATGTTTCCATCAACACTGGCGAATTGCTGGTACTTACCGGCGTATCCGGCTCGGGCAAAAGCTCATTAGCTTTTGACACCTTGTATGCCGAAGGCCAACGCCGTTATGTAGAAACATTCTCGCCGTATGCGCGTCAGTTTCTGGACCGCATGGACAAGCCCCAGGTGGATAGAATTGATGGCATATTGCCTGCGATTGCCATAGACCAGGTTAATCCGGTCAGGAACTCACGCAGTACCGTTGGCACCATGACGGAGCTAAATGATCACCTGAAGTTGTTGTATGCGCGTCTGGGGCATTTGCACTGTCAATGTTGCGGGCAGTTGGTGCAGCGCGACAGCGCGGAATCCATACAGCAGCAATTAGCGGTACGCAGCCAGGCTGATGACCCTAGATTAGTGGTGACCTTCCCCATCACGATTCCGTCCAACTTCAGCGAAGACGAAGTCAAAGGCTTTTTGGACCAACAAGGCTATACCCGCATCCATCACGAAGAGGTGGTTGAGCGCGCTGTTGTCGTTCCCAAGGGAAAAGGCAAGACCGCCAGCAAACGGGCGACCAAAGCCACAACTGAAAAATTACGGGTGCTGCATGTGGTGCAGGACCGATTCCGTTATGGCAATGCCGAGGCACAACGCGTCATGGAAGCGCTGGATGCCGCCCTGAAGCAGGGGGATGGGCATATTGCGATTCATGTTTTGAATCAGGATGCGGAAGAAACAGCAGTCTGGCGTTTCAGCAATCGTTTGCACTGCGCCAACTGCAACATTGAATATAGTACGCCGCTGCCTAGTACGTTTTCGTTTAACTCGCCGCTAGGCGCGTGCGAGTCCTGCCGTGGTTTTGGCCGGGTAATGGGCATAGATTACGGTTTGGTCGTTCCCGACGAAACTAAAACGCTGCGCGAAGGGGCGATGAAGCCCTGGCAAACGAAAAGCTATAAAGAATGCCAGACAGAAATGGAGCAGTACGCGCCAGCCGCTAAAGTGCGTCTAGACACCCCATGGAGGGAACTGGACCAAGACGAAAAAGACTGGGTGATTAACGGTACGCCCGACTGGAAAGGCGGAAACAACGCCTGGAAAATGCAGTGGTATGGGGCGCAACGGTTTTTTGACTGGCTGGAATCACGTGCCTACAAGATGCATGTTCGGGTGCTGTTATCCAAGTACCGCAGCTATACGCCCTGCCCCACCTGCGGCGGCGCTCGCCTTAAACCCGAGGCGACGTTATGGCGCTTAGGCCAGCAAACCGCCAGCGACATGACGGCACGTAGGCATGCCGTGGATGACGCGCCAGACGCCGGTCGTTATCCACGCTTTATGCCGGTGCAAGCGCAATGGACGCGCGAACAGCTGGATGCCATGCCTGGATTAGGCATACACGATCTGATGCGCCTGCCTATAGATCAGGTGCGGGATTATTTCGCTGATATTAGTTTTGGCGCCAGCATAGACGCCGCCATAGACCTGCTGCTAGCCGAAGTTCGGGCGCGTCTGAAGTTTTTATGTGATGTGGGTCTGGGCTATTTGTCATTGGACCGGCAAAGCCGCAGTTTGTCGGGTGGTGAAGTGCAGCGCATCAACCTGACGACGGCGCTGGGCACATCGCTGGTGAATACGCTGTTTGTGCTGGATGAACCGTCTATCGGCCTGCACCCTCGCGATATGCACCGCGTGGTCGAGGTCATGCACAGGTTGCGCGCCAATGGCAACACCTTGGTGGTGGTCGAGCATGACCCTCAAGTCATGGTGGCTGCGGATCGCATACTGGATATAGGGCCGGGTCCAGGGGAACGCGGCGGCAATATCGTGTTTGACGGAACGCCAGAAGAATTACGCCAGGCTCACACCCTGACAGGCGATTACATGGGGGGCCGTCTGAAGGTAGAGGCGCCCCGACCTATGCCCGTCGCGCCAGGCACGCCACGTCTGATCCTGGAAGATGTGACCGCGAACAACCTGCAGAACGTTTCTGTATCCATACCGCTGGGCAGGCTGGTGTGCGTCACTGGCGTCTCGGGGTCAGGTAAATCCACGCTGATACAAGACGTCCTTTATCCCGCCATACTGAAGCAAAAAGGCCGTCCTACCGAAGCTCCTGGCCCGCATAGCCGCCTGTTAGGCGCCGAGATGTTGGCCGACGTGGTCATGGTGGACCAAACGCCCATAGGGAAAACGGCCAGATCCAACCCGGCCAGCTATGTAGGCGCTTTTGATGCGATACGCAAAATATTCGCTCAGGCGCCAGCGTCTAAGGAAAGGGGCTATACCGCAGGTACGTTTAGCTTCAATACGGGCGACGGACGCTGCCCCACGTGTGGCGGCACGGGCTTTGAACACGTGGAAATGCAATTTCTTTCCGACGTATATATACGCTGTCCCGACTGCGATGGTAAGCGTTTCCGTCCGGAAATCCTGGAGGTACAGGCAGAACACCTGGGCCGCAAAGCGTCGATTGCCGATGTGCTGGCCATGACGGTCAGCGAAGCCCTGGAGTTTTTCAGCGGCTTGCGCGATGTCCAATGGGGTTTGGCGCCCTTAGCCGACGTGGGCCTGGAGTATGTACGACTAGGCCAGCCCGTACCCACTTTATCAGGTGGCGAGGCCCAGCGCCTGAAATTGGCAGGCCACCTGGCTGCGGCTACCCGTAGCGGTATATCGTCCAGCAAACTGGCTAAAAAAGGCAGTTTATTCCTGTTTGATGAACCGACCACCGGACTGCACTTTGACGATGTGGCCCGCCTGATGCGCGCCTTCCGCAAACTGCTGGGCGCTGGGCATTCACTGCTGATTATTGAACATAACCTAGACGTAATACGCGCGGCCGACTGGCTGATAGACCTGGGCCCCGAAGGCGGCGACGCCGGGGGTCAAGTTATAGGTATAGGCACGCCCCAGGATTTAATGGACAACCCAGCGTCATACACCGGACAGGCGCTGAATGATTACACCAGCGTCGTCGTTTATGAAGAAAGATCTCAGCAAGCTAAGCTGGCTGCTGAACCTGATGCCATCTACCAGGATCAGGATGGTAGCGGTACACCGTTGCAAAGCCTGCTGAAGCGGCAACGCAAAGATACACATAGTATAGACATACTGAATGCCCGCGAACATAATCTAAAGGGCATCAATGTCAGCATTCCTCGTGACACCTTTACCGTGATCACGGGGGTGTCGGGATCAGGCAAATCCACCCTGGCCTTTGACATATTATTCAACGAGGGCCAGCGCCGCTATCTGGAATCCTTGAATGCCTACGCCCGCGCCATTGTGCAGCCCGCCGGCAAGCCCGATGTGGACGCTATCTACGGCATACCGCCTACGGTTGCCATAGAACAGCGCACCAGCCGGGGCGGACGCAAGTCCACCGTGGCCACCATGACGGAAATCCATCATTTCCTGCGCCTGCTGTATGTGAAGCTGGGCACCCAGATGTGTCCGTGCTGCCATGTAGCGGTGCAACCTCAAAACCCTGATCAAATCCTGGCGCATTTGATGCATGATCACAAAGGCAAGCATATAGGCTTGCTGGCACCGCTGGTCGTCGCACGCAAGGGCTATTACACCGATCTAGCTAAATGGGCGGCGGCCAAAGGCCATAGCCACCTACGGGTAGATGGCGAATTTATACCTGTCGCGCCCTGGCCACGGCTGGATCGCTACAAAGAACACACGATAGAACTGCCGATTGCCGATCTAATCGTAGACGTGCGCCATGAAACCGAGCTGCGTGCGGCTTTGCATAGCGCCCTGGAACATGGCCATGGCACCTTCAGCATTTTGGCTGGCCTGACCCCGGACGCACCCGGCCTGGGGCTGGACGAGCGCCGCGCCATGGGCCTGGCGCCCATGACACAGCAGCAACATTTTTCGGTCAAACGTGCCTGCCCTAATTGTGGCACCAGTTTTCCTGAACCCGACCCGCGCATGTTTTCCTATAACTCCAAGCATGGCTGGTGTACCAGTTGCTTTGGCACGGGGTTACAACTGGCTGGCTTCAACGAAGAACAAACCGGCGAAGAAACGGCCTGGAATTCCTGGTACGAAGGTGGCACGGAAACTTGCACGGCCTGCGATGGCGAACGACTGAATCCAGTGTCACGGGCATTTCTGTGGCGCGAACGATCCATTGCTGAATTCGCCGCCATGTCGGTCACCGAAGCACAGACCTTTTTCACCAGCTTAATCAGCCGTGGCCGTGAAGCCGAGATCGCCCGCGACATACTGACGGAAATACGCGGTCGACTGAACTTTATGCTGGAAACCGGCCTGGGTTATTTGGCGCTAGACAGAGCAGCGCCCACTTTATCCGGCGGCGAAGCACAGCGCATCCGGCTGGCAGCCCAATTAGGTTCTAACCTGCAAGGCGTGTGCTATGTGCTGGACGAACCCACCATAGGTCTACACCCACGCGACAATCAGATACTGCTTAAAGCCTTAAGCACCCTGGAAGGTAATGGCAACACATTGGTAGTGGTAGAGCATGACGAAGACACCATACGTCGCGCCTCGCATGTGATTGATATTGGCCCCGGCGCAGGCACACGCGGTGGCATGGTGGTGGCCCAAGGCACGGTGCAAGACATTATGGACAACCCTGCATCGGTGACTGGCCGCTATCTGAAGCACCCGCTGGTACACCCCTTGCAGCCCCGTCGTCGGGTCAAGTCCGACACCCCCATGATAGAAGTAAGCGGCGCCCACCTGCATAATCTGCATAATGTGCGAGCTCAGGTGCCCATAGGTCGGCTGACTGTAGTTACTGGCGTATCCGGCTCTGGGAAATCCACGCTGGCCCGCGAAGTATTGCTGGATAACATCGCCCAAGCCGTCTCACAGCGCTCGGCCCCCGCCTGGTACGGTTGCACCAACATTACGGGCTGGGAACATATAGACCGAGTCCTGGAGGTCGATCAAACCCCTATAGGCAAAACACCGCGTTCGTGTCCCGCTACCTACGTAGGCTTCTGGGACGATGTACGCAAGTTATTTGCCAGCACCCGCGACGCTAGACTGCGTGGTTGGACGGCGACCCGGTTTTCATTCAATACGGGCGAAGGCCGCTGCCCACAATGTGAAGGCCAGGGCATGCGCACGATAGAAATGAGCTTCCTGCCTGACGTCAAAGTGCCCTGCGACGCCTGCTACGGCGAGCGCTTCAACCGCGACACCCTGAATGTCACCTGGTCAGGCAAAAGCGCGGGCGAAGTACTGAACCTGGAAGTGGACGACGCCATAGGCTATTTTTCAGCCCACTCACGTATATCCCGCATACTGCAATTGATGCAAGACGTAGGTCTTGGCTATCTGACGCTGGGCCAGCCCTCGCCCACGCTGTCAGGCGGCGAGGCACAACGCATCAAGCTGGTTACCGAACTATCCAAGGCCAGGCTAACCGACGGCTTAATCAAAACCGGCCGCGCTTCGCGTGTTCCCCATACCCTGTATGTTCTAGATGAACCCACGGTGGGCTTATCTATGGCGGACGTCGAGAAACTGATCGTCGTCCTTCATCGCCTGGTCGAAGCGGGCAATACCGTGGTGGTCATTGAACACAATCTGGACGTGATTGCCGAGGCGGACTGGATACTGGATCTGGGCCCCGAAGGCGGCACGGGTGGCGGCCATCTGGTGGCCCAAGGCACGCCCGAACACGTGGTATCACTTAAAGCGAAATCACATACAGGGGCAGTGCTAGAAAGTTTTCTGCAACCCGACGCTTAACGCGACATGTGGTGGCGCAGATAGTCTTCAACAATACCGGCGAATTCGGCGGGCACTTCATCCATGGGATAGTGCCCGGAATTGGCCAGCACCTTAAGTTCAATGTTGTGATAATGCTGCATCCAGGTGGCCTTACAGGTCTCTTCGCCCAGGGCTGGGTCATGCGCACCCGCAATCACCAGTACCGGCGTGGGCTTGTCCTGGATGCGCTGCACAAAGTTAGTTTTCGCCCAGGCGGTTAAATAGGCGGCAAAGGCTTCAGGATCGGAATGCGACATTGACGTTTGCGCCATCTGGTCCAGCCAAGCACTGTTGCGCCGATTACCGGTAGTCAAATCGATAATGCCGCGCCTAACCGTAACATCGCCCGCCGCATTGGAAAAATAGGCCCAGCCTTGATCATCAAACGGTACGCCACTGGCTGGCACTGGCGCTACTGCAACCAGGGTCTGGACGCGTTCAGGTGCTTCGGCCAATACATATTGAGCGACGCTGCCACCCATGGAATGCCCTAGCAAGGCAAAGGCATGCCAACCCAGATGATCCGCCATATCCAGAGCGTCCTGGGCCATTTGCTCTATGGTGTAGGGTCCACCACTGCCCATGCGTTCGCCATAACCCCGATAGTCCAAAAAGGCGTAGGTAAATTCGTCGCCATCCAGACAGTCCATAAAAGGTCCCCAGCCACGAGCATGGCCAAACCAACCATTCAGACAGATAACTTTCCGGGCTCCGGAACCAACAATATAGGGATCTTGCTGCAAGCTCATGGGGTGGCCTCCGTGGCATGACACTAAAATATCATGGTACACCAAGGCTTTTAGTTCAGGCCTGATAACGCTGATGTAATATCCAATGTATGGCTTCGTGGGCCGCCGCCATCCCCATGGTCGCGGTAATGGTGACCGCTGACCCATAGCCCGCGCAAGACAGGCCTTGCAGCACATCTGTCGGGTTGGTCTGTACCGTATCAGGATCTTGAGCCGATGATGCTGTCCACTGCGAAGGCAGCAATACGGCCTGGTCAAACCACAAGGCGCGTACATTCATTTTGGGTATGCGCTTGCGCGGTTTACCTGCCTGATCCGACGCCTTGGGATAGCCATGCAAACGGCGTAAGGTGTTGCGTAATTTTGACAGCAAGGCATCATTCACCGCCGTAGATATATCGCCCGCCCGCAAGCTTAATGGATTGGTTTTCCCGCCTGCGCCGCCACACACCAGCAAAGGCAAGCCGCGTCGCCGCGCTTCAAGGATCAGGGCAATTTTGGCCTGGGCCTGATCGGTGCAATCGACGATAAAACCTGGACCGGCGGCCAACAGTTCGGCAACGTTTTCAGGGCTGACGAAATCGTCAATAACGACCAAGCGGCAATCGGGATTGATATCCAGGATGCGATCCGCCATGGCCTGCACCTTGGCTTGCCCCAGGGTGCTGCTTAGGGCATGCAATTGTCGGTTGACGTTGGACTCGGCAATATGGTCCATATCGACCAGTGTTATCGCCCCTACTCCCGAGCGCGCAAGCGCCTCGGCGCACCAGGTACCCACGCCACCCAAGCCTGCCACCAACACGTGGGCAGATTGCAAGGTCTGCAGACAACCAGGACCGAACAAGCGTTCCAGGCCAGCAAAGCGTCTGTCATAAGAAGCGTCGATATCGGACATGGCGAACTAAGGGCGAAAAACAAAAGAAGAACGTTAACACGCCTATGTCTTTGTCCGGCAGTATGTCCTAAAATAGGGACTGCTCTCTATTTGATTTTTGCATACCGTGAATCAGGCTGTCCCTTACGATCCATATTGCGCGCCTGCCCCAGGCGCCTTCCGACGTCTTACCGACGCTGAACGCCAGGCTTCGCTGGACGCCACCATGGCAGGCTGGACAACAGGCCAGGATCTTTGGGTCTATGGCTATGGGTCTTTGGTCTGGCGCCCTGAATTTGCCTACCTTGAAAAGCGCGCCGCCTTGCTGCATGGCTATCACAGGGCCTTGTGCCTGTGGTCGCGCGTCAATCGGGGCACGCCCGAAAATCCTGGCCTGGTGTTTGGCCTGGATAACGGCGGTTCTTGCCGTGGCATCGCCTTTCGAATTGCCGCCCATCAGGTCCCGTCCACCGCCGACGCTTTATGGCAACGTGAAATGCCCAGTGGGGCCTACACGCCCAAGTGGCTGAACTGCCGCACCGAACATGGTAATGTCATGGCTCTGGTCTTCGTGATGAACCGCCATACAGACGCTTATATACCAGGCTTGCCGCTAGAACACCTGGTTGATATAGTTTCCAGGGCTCACGGCAGCTACGGACCTTGCCTTGAATACGTGCTGGAAACCGCCCAGGCGCTAAAGCAAAGTAATATCCACGACAAACGCCTGCAGCATCTGGTGCAGCGCCTGCAGGCTATCGCCGCCTAATTTTTGTTTACTCTACCCCGGGTTGTCTTCTATGTCCGTTGCCGATATCCGTAAAAGCTACGAAAAATCTGAATTGCTTGAGTCCACGCTACAAGCCACGCCTCTGCAGCAGTTTGATCTGTGGTTCAAGGATGCATTACAGGCCAAGGTACTTGAGGTCAACGCCATGACTCTGGCAACAGCCACTGCTGATGGCCGTCCTTCGGCGCGCACTGTCCTGCTTAAAGGCTACGACAAAAGCGGCTTTGTGTTTTTCACCAACTACCTATCGCGCAAAGGCACAGAGCTCACCCGCAACCCCCATGCCAGTCTGTTGTTTTTCTGGCCAGAACTGGAACGTCAGGTGCGTATCGAAGGGTTGGTGCATAAAATCCCGGCGGCGGAATCCGACCAGTATTTTCATTCACGGCCACTGGCATCGCGCATAGGCGCATGCGCCTCGCCCCAAAGTCAGCTTGTGGATCGTGATGGGCTGGAGGCCAGCGTGGCCGCACTGGCGCTATCCCTGGGCGATCACCCTGCACGTCCAGAACACTGGGGTGGCTACTGCCTAAACCCTTCTTATGTAGAATTCTGGCAAGGACGGCCTTCACGTCTGCATGACAGGCTGGTTTACCAAGCCGATGCAAACGGAATCTGGACCGTCAGCCGCCTGGCGCCCTGACGACAGTGCAAACTATTATTACACTGTCGATATGATCGCAAATCCCCCCTCTTTCGACGTTGGCTATTTCCGTTCCGCACTAGGGCGCTTCCCCACGGGTGTAACCGTAGTCACCAGTCACTCAGAACCTGACCACAGCCCGGTGGGCCTGACCGTCAGCTCGTTTAATTCGGTGTCGCTGGATCCGCCCCTGATCCTATGGTCCTTGTCCAAGGCATCATCCGTGTTGCATACGTTTCAACAGGGCCGGCGCTATGTGGTGCATGTGTTGTCAGCGCAGCAATTGCACTTAGCCAAGCGTTTTGCCTATGGCACGCAAGCCGACCGTTTCGCCAAGTCGCCTACCACCCTGGCACCCGGAGGCGCCATGATGTTGGCTGATGAATGCGCTGCCTGGTTTGAATGCATTAACCTGGCCCAACACGATGCGGGCGATCATATTGTTTTCATAGGCCAGGTGGAACACTGCCACCATGGATTTGCACAGCCTTTGGTCTATCACGCAGGTGACTTCGACCTGACGCCATCCAGCGAACCCCTGGTCAGTCGCTAGGCCTGGGATGACAGTAGCAGCGGCGGACATAGACTGTGTAGTGCTGGGCGCTGGCGTGGTTGGCCTGGCGATAGCCAGAAAACTGGCACTATCCGGTCGCGATGTCATGATCATAGAAGCAGGCCCCGGTATAGGCACAGGCGTCAGTTCACGTAATTCCGAAGTCATACATGCTGGCATTTACTACCCTCCGGGTTCGCTTAAAGCCAAGCTATGCGTAAAGGGTAAACAGCAGTTATACGACTATTGCACTGAACGCGATATTCCGTTCAAACGCCTGGGAAAATTGATTGTAGCCACGACACCAGAACAGGTCGCCAGGCTGGGCCAGATGGCCACGCAAGCTACCCTGTGCGGCGTGAACGATTTATATCCCATTACCGGTCAGGAAGCCCGCCAGTTGGAGCCGGCCTTGCAATGCTTGGCCGCGTTGGTTTCACCCTCTACCGGTATTATCGACAGCCATGCCTTGATGCTGGCTTTGCAGGGCGATGCCGAACAGCATGGTGCCAGCTGCATCTTCCACACGCCCTTCGTCCAGGGGCAGCTATTGGAT
The DNA here is from genome assembly GCA_017983955.1 of Burkholderiaceae bacterium. Lineage (GTDB taxonomy): Bacteria > Pseudomonadota > Gammaproteobacteria > Burkholderiales > Burkholderiaceae_B > JAGOAJ01. The sequence goes on along the minus strand of JAGOAJ010000027.1, from coordinate 19,537 downwards.
AACGGCCTGTTTGCGCTGGAGTTTGGCGGTGCCCAATCCGTTACCTTGACCGCCAACTGCGTGGTCAATGCCACCGGTCTGTCGGCGCCTGCCGTGGCACGCGCTCTGTATGGCCAGCCCACCGGAGCCATCCCCAAGACGTATTTCTGCAAGGGTAGTTACTTCAGCCTGTCGGGTTCTGCACCCTTTAGCCATTTGATTTACCCCATGCCGGATGATGCCGGACTGGGCGTACACCTGACCCTGGATATGGGTGGACGCGCCAAATTTGGCCCCGACACAGAATGGATAGACAGCGAAGACTACAGCCTAAACCCCGATAGAGCCGCCTTGTTTTACACTGCCATACGTCATTATTGGCCCCAACTGCCCGACCGGGCGTTGAACCCCGACTACACCGGCATACGGCCCAAGATAGTTCCTGCCGGACAGCCTGCTGCCGACTTTATACTGGCGGGCCCAGCAGAGCATGGCGTTCCGCAACTATTAAACCTGTTTGGCATAGAATCCCCCGGTCTGACTGCCTGCTTGGCCATAGCAGACGCTGCCTATGCCTCGCTGACCTCCTCTCTACATAAGCTATGAACGATTACATACTGACGATTTCCTGCCCTGACCGCATAGGCATAGTCCACAACGTGACCGGCTGGTTGCTGAAACTGCACGGCAACATCATCGATGCCCAACAATTCGGCGATCTGGAAACCGAACGGTTCTTCCTGCGGGTGCACTTTCACCTGCCCATTGCAACGCCGGTAGACGAACTGCAAGCCAGCTTCGCAACCGTAGCTACCAAGTTCGATATGCAGGCCACCATTTATGACGCCCGCCGCAAAGCCCGCTTATTGATATTGGTTAGCCGCCAGGGCCATTGCCTGAATGATTTGCTGTTCCGCACCCACAGCGGACAGCTGCCTGTCGAGATCGCAGGCATAGTATCCAACCACAATGATTACGCCGGATTGGCCCAGTCGTATCAGGTGCCTTTCCATCACCTACCCGTGACAGCGGAAACTCGTGATAGCCAGGAACAACAAATACTGAATCTGGTTAAGCAGGAAAACATTGATCTGGTGGTGCTGGCGCGCTATATGCAGATCCTGTCCAACACCCTGTGCCAGGCCTTATCGGGCAAGGCGATCAATATTCATCACAGTTTTCTGCCCAGCTTCAAGGGGGCCCGCCCCTATCACCAGGCTCACGAGCGTGGTGTAAAAATCATAGGCGCCACGGCCCATTATGTAACGGCCGATCTGGACGAAGGCCCCATCATCGAGCAGGACATTGAACGGGTAGACCATGCCATGAGCGCCCACGCACTGACCCAAGTTGGCAGCGACGTGGAATCATTGGTGTTGGCACGTGCCGTGCGATCCCATGTAGAACACCGGATCTTGCTGAACGGCAGCCGCACCGTGGTCTTTCGCTAAGACCCCGCTTTTAGTCACCTGCCCTAAGTCATCGTAGCCAGCCATTGCTCGAAAGCCTGCAGGGCTTCGCTACGCACATTGCCGACGGGATAGCTGAAAAAATAAGCTTCCCGTACGGCCAGTACGCCGGCCAAAGGGCTGACCAACTGCCCGGCATCCAAGTGCTGCTGAACTAAAAAACGCGGCATCAGGGCAACACCCATACCCGCCTGGACAGCCGCCAAGGTCATGCTGAATAGCTCATAACGCGGTCCGGCGCTGCTAGATGGCAGGTAATCCAGCCCCTGCGCCTGATACCACCAGCGCCAAGCATCGGGACGCGACAACATGTGCAGATGGGGCAGGTGCTCCATCGCCGTTCGCTGGTCCGGCAAGCTCGCCAGCAATTCAGGCAAGCACACAGTGACCAGTTCGCCTTCATCAAACAATTTAAAACCTATGGTTTGCGGCCATAGCTGTTCTGCATGATAGATAGCCGCGTCAAACGGGTGATCATTGAATTGGAAAGGCAAGGTGCGTACCGACAGACTAACGGCAATGTCACCATGCTTTTGCTGAAAGTCTGGCAAACGCGGTATCAACCAGGTGGTGGCCAGCGTAGGCAATACCGCCACATGCAGGCTGCGCCCCATAGAGCGCGAGATCAAGCCAAAGGTGTCCTTTTCCAACTGCTCCAGGTGGTGGCGTACCCGCCCGGCATATTCAGCGCCCGCATCCGTCAAAGCCACCCGGCGTCTTACCCGGGTAAACAATAAAACACCTAAGCGTTCTTCCAGACCACTGACCTGCCTATAGATAGCGCTATGGGTCAGCGACAGTTCCTCGGCCGCGCGGGAAAACGAACCCAGCCGTGCCGTGGCTTCGAAAGCCTGTAACGCACCCAGATTAGGAATGCCCTTTCTCAAGATGTGCTCCTGTGGAATTTGGGATGTGGGTAGAATCCACCATAGTGCATCATGCACAAGACTTGCATAATACGCAAAACATTGTGCTATTTTATCAATTGCGTTATGAGCCTAACGCACATTATGCTGACTACCATGAACCATAAACCTGTTTCGCCCCTTAGCCCTCGCCTAGGCGGCCATATTCTTGTTGATCAATTAGTGGCGCAGGGCGTAAAGCACGTTTTTTGCGTTCCGGGTGAAAGCTATTTGGCCGTGCTGGACGGCTTGCATGACGCCGATATCGCCGTCACCGTATGCCGCCAGGAAGGCGGCGCAGCCATGATGGCCGATGCCCACGGCAAGCTGACTGGGGAACCCGGTATCTGCATGGTAACGCGCGGCCCTGGCGCCGCCAATGCCTATGCCGGTGTACATATCGCCCACCAGGACTCTACCCCGCTTATTTTGTTTGTAGGCCAAATCGAACGCGGCATGCGCGAACGCGACGCCTTTCAAGAAATGGATTACCGTGCTGTCTTTGGCAGCCAGGTGAAGTGGGCCACGGAAATCGACCAGGTCGAACGTATACCGGAAATTATTTCCAGGGCATTCCATATCGCCACTTCAGGCAGACCTGGCCCGGTCGTAATTGCTCTACCCGAAGACATGCTGATCGAATACGCCAGCGTCCAGGACACACCCCACTACGAAGTCATAGAAAGCACCCCTACTGCTGCACAAATGGAGGCCTTGGCGCTGCAGTTAAGCACGGCCAAACGCCCCCTAGCCATACTGGGCGGCAGCCGCTGGAACCAAGCTGCGGTCGATCAGTTCGCTGATTTCGCCACCCGCTGGCAACTGCCTGTGGCAGTACAGTTCAGGCGCCAAATGCTATTCGCCACTGACCACCCATGCTTTGTGGGCGATGTGGGTCTGGGCAGCAACCCCCAGTTGATGCAGTACATCAAAGACGCTGACCTGCTGTTGCTTGTGGGTGGTCGCATGTCCGAAATTGCCAGCCAAAGCTATACGCTGCTAGACATACCCTTGCCCAAGCAAACACTGGTGCATGTCTACCCTGACGTCAATGAATTGCAACGCGTCTACCGGGCCGATCTGGCCATCAATGTCTCGCCCATGTCCTTTGCCCAGGCAGTGGGCGGTCTAGCCCCCGTTAACCCGCCTGCGCCGGTATTAGACGGCTTACGCGCAAGCTATCTGGCCTGGCATGACCCCGCCCCCATACACCACCCAGGTGAGCTGCAAATGGGCCAGGTGATGTCCTGGCTGAACGCCACCCTGCCCGCCGACACCATACTGTGTAATGGCGCAGGCAACTATGCCACCTGGCTGCACCGGTTTTATGATTTCCGCCGCTATGGCACGCAATTGGCCCCCACGTCAGGGTCTATGGGTTATGGCTTGCCAGCGGCGGTAGGCGCCAAACGTATCTACCCTGATCAACCTGTAGTCTGCTTTGCCGGTGATGGCTGCTTCATGATGCATGGTCAGGAATTCGCCACAGCGGTCCAGTACCAATTACCCATCATTGTGCTTATCATCGATAACGGCATGTTCGGCACCATACGCATGCACCAGGAACGTCACTACCCTGCGCGTGTATCGGCAACCTCGCTACAAAACCCAGACTTTGCCGCTTATGCCCAGGCTTTTGGCGGCCACGGCGAACGCGTTACCAGCACCGATCAATTTGCCCCGGCCTTCGAGCGCGCAGTCGCCAGTGGCAAGCCTGCCATATTGCACTGTTTCATCGACCCAGAAACCATTAGCCCTACGACTACTCTAGACAAGATAAGGCAGCAGGCCTTATCAACAAACGCCTAATGCCGACCGGCTTAGGCGTACACATCATATAATTGAACCTTAAACCATTTATTTACGGAGCCCTACTATGTCGGCAGCCCCTTCTTTTCATTGGCAAGATCCCTTATTGCTCGATGGCCAGCTTACCGAAGACGAACGCATGGTGCGCGACGCGGCTCGCGCTTACGCACAAGACAAACTAGCGCCCCGTGTATTGGACGCCTTTCGCAATGAAAAAACCGACACGGCCATCTTTACCGAGATGGGCGAACTGGGCCTGTTGGGCGCCACCATCCCCGAGGAATACGGCGGCGCTGGTCTAAACTATGTCAGCTACGGCCTGATCGCTCGCGAAGTTGAGCGCATAGACTCTGGCTACCGCTCCATGATGAGCGTGCAGTCTTCTTTGGTTATGGTCCCCATCAACGAATTTGGTACCAAAGCACAAAAAGAAAAATACCTGCCCAAACTGGCCAGCGGTGAGTGGATAGGCTGCTTCGGTTTGACCGAACCCAACCACGGTTCAGATCCAGGCAATATGGATACCCGTGCCGTTAAAACCGCGAATGGCTACAAAATCAGCGGCACAAAAATGTGGATTACCAACTCCCCTATCGCTGACGTATTCGTCGTTTGGGGCAAAGTGGTCGGTGGTGAAGACGACGGCAAGATCCGTGGCTTCATCCTGGAAAAAGGCATGAAAGGCCTAAGCGCCCCCGTTATCCATGGCAAAGTCGGCCTGCGCGCTTCCATCACTGGCGAAGTCGTCATGGACGAAGTCGAAATCGGCGACGAACAAATGCTGCCCGGCGTTACGGGTTTGCGCGGCCCCTTCACTTGCCTGAACTCGGCACGCTATGGCATTGCCTGGGGTGCTTTGGGCGCTGCTGAAGATTGCTGGCACACCGCACGTCAGTACACCCTGGATCGCAAACAGTTTGGCCGTCCTTTGGCTGCCACCCAGCTGATCCAGAAAAAACTGGCCGATATGCAAACCGAAATCACGATGGCGCTGCAAGGCTGCTTGCGTCTGGGCCGTATGAAAGACGAAGGCACGGCCGCCGTTGAAATTACGTCCATGATGAAGCGCAATTCCTGCGGCAAGTCGCTGGACATCGCCCGTATGGCACGCGACATGCTGGGCGGCAACGGTATTTCCGACGAGTTCGGCGTAGCCCGCCATCTGGTCAACCTGGAAGTTGTGAATACCTACGAAGGTACTCACGACGTACACGCCCTGATCCTGGGCCGTGCCCAAACTGGCCTGCAAGCGTTCTTCTAAGCTAGTTAGATTGACGAAAAATGCCGACTCTTTATGGGGTCGGCATTTTTTTTGCTCTGTGTTTTTTCTTGGTTCTTATGGACCAGTGACTATCAACTGACACATGATTTCGTTTCTTGACTATCAACGGCCGTCAACCGTCGGGCTTCACTCTGGGCCCCCGCTGCGCAAAGGGCCCTGCCGTGAAGCCCAACGTTTGCCTGCCTGGTGTGCTGCAGAAAGACGTCAAATACGATGCGTCACTGTTTAGTCAACGGTTGCTAACAACCTGTTCTGAACCCACGCCTAGCCCGTAGTGGTAGGTCCTTACGTCAGTCGCTTCGCACAGCGGGCGACCGAGTAAGGAGCCTGCCACGTAAGGGCGAACGTACCTATAAGACGAGCGACGCCACATCCAAGAACCAACGTACCTACAAGACCATCAACGCGACACCTAAGAACCGAAGTACCTACAAGACCAACAACGCTACTTAGCACCCCCCAAGTCAAACAAACTGGTCACTTCCGTTTCCAGCACCTGTTCGTCGCGCTGGTTATAGACACGCCACGTCCAACGCATAATGCCCAGGTCATCGCGACTGGACGATACGCGCACGGAGTCTACCGTAGCAGCCAAATGCAAAGCGTCGCCAGGGCGCACCGGCAACAGCCAGCGCAGCTTTTCCAAGCCTGGTGAACCAAAGGACTCAGAGTCATGCAAAGCAGAGTCAAACGCCATGCGCATCGCCAACGCACACGTCATCCAGCCGCTGGCGATCAGCCCGTTCCAGCGGCCGGTCTTGGCCCTTTCGACATCCACATGAAACCATTGCGGATCATAAGCCTTGGCAAAGGTCAGGACCTCTTCTTCGGTAACCAACACGGGCGGATGCTTAATGACCATACCCGCTACAAATTCACTGAATTTCATGACCAAACCCACTTGTTAGACTAATAGGCAGACACGTCACACACCCCGGCTTAAAATTGGCCTAGGATAAGGCGCTATGACGCACCAAAAATATAACCGTTGACTATAACAAAGTACGCAAGACTATGACACAAACTCCTACAATCACAGCGCCTGCCCTGATCACCATTCCCATGGCTGGCACCGGTATGGATATTGAGTATCAGTGGATTAATCCTGAACTCACCGACGCGGATTTGATTATTTTCCTGCATGAAGGCCTGGGCTCTATATCCATGTGGCGCGATTGGCCCGCCCAAGTGTGTCAGGCAGCGCAGTGTCGGGGATTAGTGTATTCCCGCTATGGTTACGGACAAAGCACGCCACGCACTGCCCATGACCTGCGCAGCCCCGACTATTTGCACATAGAAGCCCAGCAAGCCCTGCCTGCTTTATTGCAAGCACTGGACCTGCAAGACCAACGTCCCATACTATTTGGCCATAGCGATGGCGGCTCTATCGCACTGATCTATGCGGCTGCCCACCCGGATTCCGTCAAGGCCATCATGGTGGCGGCACCGCATATCTTCGTCGAAGACATTACTGTAGATGGTATTGTCGCGGCACGTGATATTGCCCGCACCACCGATTTAATCCAAAAGTTGGGCCGCCATCATCAGGACCCTGCAACAGTATTCAGTAGCTGGAACGATACCTGGCTTACTGAAGAGTTTCGGGCCTGGAATATTGAAAACCTGCTGCCTCAAATACGCTGCCCGATACTGGCAATACAGGGTGACAATGATGAGTACGGCACCTTGGAACAAATTCTAGGCATCAAGCGGCTAGCGCCGCACACCCAACTGTGCATCATTCCGGACTGCGGGCATTCGCCGCATAGGGATCAGCCAGCAGCGCTTAACCAGGCGATTACTGACTTTCTGCAAAACCTGGTTTAAGACGCAACACTACTCGGAAAACGCCGCCGCGGCACGGCCCAGGCGGTCGTTGACGGCCTGCCATTCCAGGGTCTGTGGTGGTTCCTGAATCAGGATTGCGTGATAACCCTGGGCGTCCAGACGGCGCATAGTGGCGTATAGATCACGCGCGTATTCCCTGGGGTCAGCCGTCGCCACATGCCAATGCACATGGGCAGGGGTAGCAACAGACGGCGGCTGAAAGGCCAGCACGGCCACGGCTTGGTCAGACGACCAGCGATTCAGGCTATCCAGCAATACGTCCAGGGACAGCAAGTACAAGGACGTGTGCGGTGCATAGTGGGCTTTCAGGGAACCGGACACCTGTGGCGCGGCCAAGTCAGGCTTAGCAGGCTGTACGCCCAGCACCGCAGCAATGTCGTCGGCCGAGATATGGCCAGGGCGTAACAGCACCGGACCTATGCCGCTATCCACGCGGGACAGGTCCACGATCGTGGACTCTATGCCCACCTGTGACAACCCACCATCCAAGATCATCAATTCGTCATCAGACAACTCGCTGAATTCGCTGCGTACATGGGCAGACGATGTAGGCGATACATGGCCAAACTTATTAGCCGATGGCGCAGCCACGCCACCATGTCCGTGCGGTGTCAGTCGGGCGAACTCTTGCAACAGTTGCATGGCAACCGGGTGCGATGGGCAGCGCAGGCCTATGCTGGGCAAGCCGCCGCTGACGGCATCGGGAATGTGTTCGCAACGCGGCAGTATCAGCGTCAGCGGCCCTGGCCAGAAGGCCTGCATCAATGCCCTGGCCTGCGGCGGTATGGAGCTTGCCCAATAGTCCAGATTCGCATCCGGCGCGACATGCACGATCACGGGGTGGTTGGCAGGCCGACCTTTGGCCGCATAGATACGCGCGATAGCCTGCGGATTAGTTGCGTCAGCGCCCAATCCATAGACCGTTTCCGTTGGGAAAGCGACCAATTTACCCGCAGCCAAACGTTGTGCAGCCTGGCGTATCAAATTATCCATAGGTGTCTTTATGGGAACGAAATTCCAAGCAGGCGCGCTACCTGCGCAGTAGCAGCATGGGCCGCGTCCAACGTAGTACCGACTACGTTGATGTGGCCCATTTTACGTCCAGGGCGGGCACCGCTTTTATCGTACAGATGCAAGCTGACGCCAGGTACCGCCAAGACAGCAGCCCAGTCGGGTTCGCGCATGGCCTTAGTAGCTGAGTCGTACCAGATATCGCCTAAAAGATTAAGCATAATTACAGGGCACAGACTGTCTGTAGCACCAGTCGGCAAGCCCGCCATGACACGCGCCTGCTGTTCGAACTGACTGCAAATGGACGCATTCATGGTGTAGTGGCCGCTGTTGTGTGGGCGTGGCGCAATTTCATTGGCGATTAAACGGCCATCGCTTAGTACGAAAAACTCTACGCACATCACACCCACATAATCCAATGCAGCAGCCAGGGCCAGGGCGGCTTGCGCCGCCTGCTGTTCCAGATCGACAGCGTGCAATCCAGGCGCCACTGTGGACACGGCCAGGATGCCATCACGGTGTTCATTGCTGGCTGGTGGATACACAGCTACCTGACCATCCAGGCCACGTGCAATCAACACGGAGATTTCGCTGGCCAGTGGCAGCATGGCCTCTAGCACGCAAGGCAGGCTGCCCAGGTCCACCCAAGCCTGCATGGCCTGGTCGCGGCTTTGCACCCGCGCCTGGCCCTTGCCGTCGTAGCCCAAACGCGCCACTTTCAATATGCCAGGGAATAAATCGTCGGGCAGCGTAGCCAATTGATCCTGACTGCTGACCACGGCATAGGGCGCAACCGGCACCCCTGCCCCCTTGATAAAGGCTTTTTCCTGGATACGGTCCTGAACAATAGCAACAGCCTGTGCCGACGGGCAAACCCGCGTCTGGCTGGCCAATGTGCTTAGGCTAAGCGCAGGTACGTTCTCAAATTCAGTGGTTACTGCCTGACACAGGCTAGCCAGTTGGGTCAGGGCCTGGACGTCGTCATAGGCGGCGCGTATATGGCGATTGGCTACCGCGCCAGCCGGGCTGTTTTCATCCGGGTCCAAGACCGCGACTTTGTAGCCCATGGCCTGGGCCGCATGGCAAAACATCCGCCCTAATTGACCGCCGCCCAACATGCCCAGCCACTGGCCAGGGGCGATCACCGTTGTTGCTGCCAGCTTATGATTCATGAGGTACCACCATGGCACGGGCCGCGTTAGTTTGGGCCTCACGGAAATCAACCAGTTGCTGCTGCAAGACCGGGTCGGTGGTAGCCAGACAGGCAATGAAATGCAGGGCGGCATTGGCCGCGCCTGCCTCGCCTATGGAAAAGGTCGCCACTGGCACACCTTTAGGCATCTGGACTATGGACAGCAGGGAATCTTCGCCACGCAAATAGCGTGATGGCACAGGCACCCCATACACGGGCAGCGGCGTTAACGACGCCACCATGCCTGGCAAATGGGCAGCGCCACCCGCACCGGCAATAATGCCGCGCAAACCACGCGTGGTGGCTGCGGCGCAGTATTCCACCATATCCAGCGGCATGCGATGCGCTGAGATGACACGGGCCTCGTAGGCGATGCCAAACTGGTCCAAGATGTCGGCGGCGTGCATCATGATGGGCCAATCGCTGGACGAGCCCATGATAAGACCGACCACAGGGCTGGAAGTAGTGGCGGCCTGGGCCGCGCCGGTAGAACGGGAGCTAGTCATAAACGTATGCCGTATCGGCCTTTATTGGGTAAGACGGGTTTGAGCCTCTAGGTACTTGGCAGCGGTTTTTTCCACCACATCGGCTGGCAGCTTAGGCGCAGGCGGGGTTTTGTCCCAGTCCTGGGTTTCCAGCCAGTCGCGTACAAACTGCTTGTCGAAGGATGGCGGGCTGATGCCTTCAGCGTAGCCTGAAGCCAGCCAAAAACGCGAAGAATCCGGTGTCAGAACTTCGTCCATTAAGTGCAATTCGCCATTATCATCCAGACCAAACTCGAACTTGGTATCGGCAATGATAATGCCCTTGGTCGCGGCAAATTCCGCTGCTTCGGTGTATAGCTGCAAGGTAATATCACGGATTTTGTCGGCCAGTTCCTGACCTATCTGATCCACCACGTAAGCGAAATCCACGTTTTCGTCATGCAGGCCAAATTCGGCCTTGGCTGCCGGGGTGAAAATGGGTTCTGGCAAGCGGCTGGCCTGTTTAAGCCCGGGTGGCAAGGCTATGCCGCAGACCTTGCCAGTGGCGCAGTAGTCTTTCCAGCCTGAACCGATCAAATAGCCACGCGCTACGGCCTCGACCATAATAGGTTTCAAGCGCTTGACCACCACGGCACGGCCGCGTACCTGTTCGCGTTCCTGGGGCGCAACCACGCTTTCCGGGTCTATGCCAGTCGAGTGATTGGGAACAATATGTGCCAGCTTTTTCAGCCAGAATTCGGTCAGTTCAGTAAGTACCTGACCCTTGCCCGGTATGGGATCATCCAGGATGACATCAAAGGCGGAAATACGGTCCGAGGCAACGATAAGCAGCTTGTCGTCATCGACAGCGTACATTTCGCGTACTTTGCCTGTGCCCAGCAAAGGCAGGGAAGAAATAGAGGATTTAAGTAATGCCTGCACGACGATGCGTCCTTGAAATAAAAACATCCCGTCGGCGTCTGGCCGAACGGGATGGGATCAAAATTTAGTCTGCAACTTACTGTACGACCTGCGCCAGCTCACCGCTGGCATACCGCTGCGCCATAACACTTAGGGCTATCGGTTTAATTTTGCTGGCATTGCCGGCAGTGCCAAATTCCTGATAGCGCTGTACGCAAATGGCCTTGGCAGCAGCACGCGCAGGCTTCAGATAGCCACGCGGGTCGAATTCCGATGGGTTGGTAAACAGATAACGGCGTATCGCGGCCGTCATAGCCAGACGGATGTCGGTGTCTATATTGACTTTACGCACACCGTATTTGATGGCTTCCTGGATTTCCTCCACAGGCACGCCATAAGTTTCCTTCATGTCGCCGCCAAATTCGCGGATTTCCGCCAACAGGTCTTGCGGCACACTGGAGCTGCCGTGCATAACCAGATGGGTATTGGGCAGACGCTGGTGGATTTCCTTGATGCGTGAAATAGACAGGATGTCGCCCGTAGGCTTACGGGTAAACTTGTACGCGCCGTGGCTGGTGCCGATAGCAATGGCCAAGGCATCAAGCTGGGTGCGGCGTACGAAATCGGCGGCCTGCTCTGGATTGGTCAGCAACTGTTCCATGGTCAGTGTGCCTTCGGCGCCGTGACCGTCTTCCTTGTCGCCCATCATGGTTTCCAGGGAACCCAGGCAACCCAGCTCGCCTTCAACCGTCACGCCCAGCTTGTGAGCCATCTGGACCACGCGCTGCGTAACCTGAACGTTGTATTCGTAATCGGCAATCGTTTTCCCATCGGCTTCCAAAGAGCCGTCCATCATGACGCTGGAAAAACCCAGATCTATGGCGCCTTGGCAAATTTCTGGGGACTGGCCGTGATCCTGGTGCATAACCACAGGAATGTGGGGATAGGTTTCAACCGCCGCCTGTATCAGGTGTTTAAGGAAACCTTCACCGGCGTACTTACGAGCGCCAGCCGATGCCTGCATGATAACGGGACTGTCGGTTTCGTCGGCGGCCTCCATGATGGCCTGGACTTGTTCCAGATTATTGACATTAAAAGCGGGAATACCGTAGGTGTTCTCGGCCGCGTGATCGAGCAATTGACGCAAGGAAACCAGGGCCATGAAAAATCTCCTAATAATGAAATCCGAACAATATCTGATTTTAAGATGGAATCAGAATTATTGCTGACGGAATAAAATGAATGATGAGAGCTAGTGTCAGCAAGCCAACAGCCTGGCCCCATTAGCTGCGTCGCGCCGACTTGGGTCGGAAGGACGCTACGATGTGTGTATGGGTATCAATATAGGGTCCGCCGATCAAATCCAGGCAATAAGGAACTGCTGCGAAAATACCTGGTATGGCCGCTTGGCCTTCCTGGGCTTGCAAGCCCTCTAGGGTTTCCTGAATGGCGCGGGGTTGACCGGGCAGGTTAATAATAAGCGTGGCGTGATCTGCGGTTTCACGTATCACTGCCACCTGGCGAGACAATATCGCCGTGGGCACAAATTTCAGGCTGATCTGGCGCATTTGCTCGCCAAAGCCGGGCATTTCTCGGGTAGCCACTGCCAACGTGGCCTCGGGGGTCACGTCACGGCGCGATGGTCCTGTGCCGCCTGTAGTCAGTATTAGATCGCAGCCCAGCTCATCGCTAAGTTCCGTCAACGCAGCCGATATCTGCTCCGGCTCGTCGGGAATAAGGCGGCTGACACACTGAGGCGCTTGTACCAAGGCGCGTGACAGCCACTCCGTTAAGGCCGGTATGCCCTGGTCCACGTAGTCTCCGGAAGAGGCACGGTCGGAAATAGATACCAAACCCACCAACAATTCATCAGGATGCGAACGAACCAGACGCTTGGACACAGCGATACTCCTAAATAAAAACAACATATAACCTGACCTGCAGGCTAAACATATTCACGATATGGGACAATAAGTCCTCTACTACATTGGCCAGCCTAGCAGGCCGACCATGCAATGATAATGCACGAAAAAACACTATTACTGGCAGGCGCGGGTGACTTGGCCCAACGCACCGCCGCTATCATGCAGGACCAGGGCTTTCGCGTCTGGGGCCTACGTCGCAATCCGCCTACTGACAGTAGCAGCACCATACAGTGGGTGGCTGCCGACCTAAGCCAGCCTGATAGCCTGACTGCCCTGCCCCGGCACTTCAGCCACGTCCTGTTCGCCGCCGCGCCTGATGGACGCAGTCCCCAACAATACCAGACGCTATTTGGCGACGGGCTAAACGCCCTGCTGAATCACCTTGACCTGGATGTATTACAGCGCTGGGTTTTCGTGTCGTCAACAGCCGTTTATGGTCCATCGGATGACTGGGTTGATGAAGACACACCAGCCCTACCCCAGGGCTTTAACGGGAAAATACTACTGGCGGCAGAACAAGTCCTGCATGCCCGCCTACCCGGCAAAGCCGTGATCCTGCAACCGTCGGGCTTATATGGGCCTGGCCGTGTGCAACTGCTGGAACGATTGCGCCAGGGCAAGGCCGCGATACCCCAGCCAGCTGCACCCCACGATGGCAAGCCCAGCGGCACAACGTCCATAGCCTGGGCCAACCGATTTCATATTACTGATGCGGCGCGAGCCTGTGCCCATTTGCTGACTCTGGATAATCCACAGCCCTGCTATATAGGCACAGATGACCACCCCTGGCCCATAGAGCAGCTTTACAGCCAACTGGCCGGCTTGCTGGGTGCGCCAGCCCCCGCCATTAGCAGCACTCCTGGTGCCAGCCCGGGCAAACGCCTAAGCAATGCCCGTTTGCGCGCCAGTGGCTTTGACCTGTTATGGCCTGACGCCATCGCAGGTTATAAAGCCCTGATCCAGACCTAAGGCTTGTTGACGCCCACCAAGAAAATCACGTTAGGGACAGAGCAGGCTGAATGCAAGGCGCACACCACAGCAAGGCTCAATGCCTTGCGAGGATGAGCAACGCCGCAGACGGCTTGCTCTGTCCCTAACCCTGGGCGCGCTGCCGCAATATGTCTACAGCTGGTAGGGTTTTACCCTCCAGAAACTCCAGGAAAGCCCCGCCACCGGTAGAGATATAACCCACTTTGTCAGCAATATTGTATTTACCAATGGCAGCCAAGGTATCGCCACCACCCGCAATGGAGAACCCATCGGATTCGGCAATTGCCCGTGACACCACACAGGTGCCATTAGCAAAGGCATCAAATTCAAAAACGCCCACGGGGCCATTCCAGACTATGGTGCCTGCTTGGCGCAAAATATCAGCCAAGCGTTCAGCTGTAGCCGGACCTATATCCAGGATTAAGTCGTCGTCAGCGACCTGATCTGCCGGCTTGACAACAGCAGTGGCTGTTGCGCTGAATTCGGTGGCGCACACCACATCCGTGGGTATGGGCACTTCTGCACCACGCTGACGCATCAGGTCTATGACGGCACGAGCCTGGTCAACCTGGGTGGGCTCGGCCAAGGACTTGCCTATGGGCAGTCCAGCAGCCAGCATAAAAGTATTGGCTATGCCACCACCCACCACCAACTGGTCAACCTTTTCAGCCAGGGACTTGAGTATGGACAGCTTGGTGGACACCTTGGAGCCACCTACTATCGCCACCATGGGGCGGCGTGGATTTTCCAAGGCCCGGCCCAGGGCGATGAGTTCGGCTTCCAGCAAGGGACCGGCGCACGCCACCGGCGCAAACTGCGCAATACCATACGTGGATGCCTGTGCCCTATGCGCGGTGCCGAAGGCATCATTGACATAGACATCGCACAAGGCGGCCATTTTTTTGGATAATTCCGGGTCGTTCTTTTTCTCGCCCACATTACCGCGACAATTTTCCAGCAACACGACCTGACCGGGCTCAACCTGCACGCCATCCACCCAATCGGTCAACAATGGAACAGGCATGCCCAACAACTTCGACAGCCGCGCCGCCACGGGTGCCAGGCTATCGGCCTGTGTGACCTGGCCTTCGGTTGGACGTCCCAGATGCGAGGTCACCATGACGGCTGCGCCGGCGTCCAGCGCCAAGCGTATGGCAGGCACAGAGGCGCGTATACGCGTGTCCTCGGTAATGACGCCGTCGTTTAACGGCACGTTCATGTCGGAACGTATAAAGACCCGTTTACCGGCAAGGTCGCCGGAACGGGCCAATGAAGCAAGAGTCTTGATCGTAGAGGGCATGGATAACAAGTCGCCTAGCTGGCCGACATCATAGCAACCGTGGTATCCAACATGCGGCACGAAAAGCCCCACTCGTTGTCGTACCAAGCAGCCACCTTGACCAAGGAACCCGACACCTTGGTCAATGTCGCGTCTACTGTACTGGATGCGGTAGTGTGGTTGTAATCTATGGACACCAAGGGTTCGGTGCTGTAATCCAGAATGCCATGCAGCGGGCCCTGATCAGCGGCGGCTTTCAGCACGCTGTTGACTTCTTCGACCGTAGTAGGACGCGCTGAAACAAAGCTTAAGTCCACCATGGACACGTTGATTGTGGGCACACGCACCGAATAACCATCCAGCCTGCCTGCCAGTTCTGGCATGACTAAACCCATGGCAGCCGCGGCACCGGTTTTGGTGGGGATAATGCTTTGCGTGGCCGAACGGGCCCGGCGTGGGTCCTTGTGGTACACGTCGGTCAGTACCTGGTCGTTCGTGTAGGCGTGCACTGTGGTCATCAAACCGTTAACCAGGCCAATTTTCTGGTGCAATGGCTGAACCAAAGGCGCCAGGCAGTTGGTGGTGCAGGACGCATTGGAAATGACCGTGTGGCTGGCCTTGATGACATTATGGTTGACACCATAAACCACAGTAGCGTCAACATCGTTGCCACCTGGCGCAGACAGCAGCACTTTTTTAGCGCCTGCCTGCAGGTGTATGCTGGCTTTTTCTTTGCTGTTGAAAGCGCCAGTGCATTCCATAACCAGATCGACACCCAGTTCGCCCCAAGGCAATTCCAGGGGATTACGGGTGCTGAACAAACGTATGCGATCGCCATTGACTACCAGATAGTCGTCTTCCAGGGTGACAGTACCTGGAAAGCGGCCATGAGCACTGTCAAAACGGGTTAACAGAGCGTTGATATCGGGTTGGCCCATGGCATTAATGGCCACGATTTCAATATCGTGCTTTTTACCGCCTTCGTAATGAGCCCGCAGTACATTGCGTCCGATACGACCATAGCCATTAATTGCTACGCGAATAGTCATGATGGATTCCTTATAGAAGCTGCTTAACAGCCGCGACTACGCGTTCTGCAGTTAAGCCAAAATGAGCAAACAACACACCAGCAGGGGCAGATTCGCCATAAGTATCTATGCCGATCACGGCACCGTCGATACCCACGTACTTGTACCAGCCAGAGGTAACGCCGGCTTCGATGGCCACGCGTGGCAAGCCTTTGGGCAGTACCGAATCACGCCACTGGCTATCCTGGGCGTCAAATACATTGGTGCAGGGCATGGATACCACGCGCACGGCGATGCCAGCCTGGGCCAGTTGTTCCTGAGCCTGCAAGGCCAGGCCAACTTCCGAGCCTGTGGCCATCACGATGGCCTGGGGCTGGTCCACATCACGCAATACATAACCGCCGCGCCGTATGGCGTCTACGGTAGCCGCATCGCGAGCCACAAACGGCAGATTCTGGCGCGACAGCAACAACGCGCTGGGGCCGCCATCCTGAACCTTCATGCCCATGCTGGCAGGTCGCGAAATAGCCTGCACCCAAGCCACGGCAGTTTCTGTGGTGTCGCAGGGACGCCACACATGCAGATTAGGTATCAGGCGCAAGCTGGCAGCGTGCTCGACCGACTGGTGGGTGGGGCCGTCTTCGCCCAGACCGATGGAGTCGTGGGTGAACACATGCACCACGCGCTGCTTCATTAGGGCAGCCATGCGCAAGGCGTTGCGGGAGTAATCGGAAAACGTCAGGAAAGTGCCGCCAAACGGCAGGTAACCGCCATGCAGAGAAATGCCGTTCATGATGGCTGCCATGCCAAATTCGCGCACACCGTAGTTGATATGGCGACCAGCCTGAAGGCTGTCCTCGCCGGCACGTACCGGGGCTACGCCTTTCCAGTCGGTAAAGTTGGACCCTGTCAGGTCGGCCGAGCCGCCCAGAAATTCCGGCAAGACATCGGCAAAGGCGGTAATGGCCAGTTGGGATGCCTTACGGCTGGCTATGGTTTCAGCCTTGTCCAGCGTGGTCTGAATAAAGGCGCTGGCTTGCTGGGCAAAATCAGCGGGTAGTTCACCTGCCATGCGGCGTTGCAATTCAGCAGCCTGCGCAGGCCAGGACTGGGCATAGGCATCGAACAGAGTTTGCCATTCAGCCTGCTGGGCCGCGCCCTGCTGGCGTGCATCCCATAAGGCATAGACGCTATCAGGCACGACAAAAGGTTCGTAGGGCCAGTTCAATGCGGCGCGGGTAGCGGCGATTTCTTGGGCGCCCAATGGCGCACCGTGGACTTTTTCTGTACCCGATGCGGTAGCGCAGCCCTTGCCTATGATGGTGCGACAGCAAATCAGGGTGGGGCCTAGCCCCTGCGCGGCAAACTGCTTGGCCTGAGTAATAGCGGCGTCCACCGCAGCCACGTCGTGGCCATCTACGCGTATGACATTCCAGCCATAGCTTTCGAAACGCTGTGGCGTGTTGTCGGCAAACCAGTGTTCAACCCGGCCATCGATGGATATACCGTTGTCGTCATAAAACACTATGAGCTTGGACAACTTAAGGGTACCGGCCAGGGAACAGGCTTCGTGCGATATGCCTTCCATCAGGCAACCATCGCCCACAAAGGCGTAGGTGTGGTGATCCACTACGTTGTGGTCAGGCTGGTTGAATTCCTGGGCCAGCAGGGCTTCGGCCAGCGCCATGCCCACGGCATTGGCCAAACCCTGACCCAAAGGGCCGGTAGTGGTTTCAACGCCGGCGGTATAACCGACTTCGGGATGGCCTGGCGTACGTGAATGCAGCTGACGGAAGTTTTTAAGTTCCGCCATGGGCAAGTCGTAGCCGGTCAAGTGCAGCAAGGCGTAAATCAACATAGAGCCATGCCCGTTGGACAGTACAAAACGGTCGCGGTTGGCCCAGGCTGGATCGGCGGGGTTATGGCGCAAATGACTGCCCCATAAGGCTTGCGCGATATCAGCCATGCCCATGGGGGCGCCAGGGTGACCCGAATTGGCTTGTTGAACGGCATCCATGGACAAGGCGCGGATAGCGGTGGCCATGGACGGATCGAAGGCGGACGTAGGGCTCATAGGGCGTATTTTCAGAAGGCTGGAGCAATAAATGCCCAACCTTTTTTCATTCAAGTTTGTAAAGCTATTGATTTTAACACTTGTACACTGCGGCAATATGTAAGCCCATGCGCTATCATTTTCGTCTTATGCCGCCCATGGCTCAATTCCCACCTTGTCGGTAAAAATCCATTATGGCCACGCCCCGATTTTATTGCTCTACCCCGCTTGCAGCCCACAGCGTTATCCCATTGCCCACCGAACTGGCCCACCACGCCATCCGGGTACTGCGCCTTAAATCCGACAGCCAGATCGTGCTGTTTGACGGCCTGGGCGGCGAATACCCTGCACGCTTGGTGATAGAAGGTAAAAATGGCAGTGCCATCACCGAAGCTCACCTACCGGTCGAAGCTGAACTGACAGGCCAGATTACCCTGGTACAAGGGATAGCCTCGGGTGACAAAATGGACTGGATCATAGAAAAAGCCACCGAACTAGGCGCCAGCAAAGTGGTGCCCATCGCCGCACGGCGCAGCGTACTGCAGCTTAGCGGCGAACGCTTGCAAAAAAGGCTGCTGCACTGGCGCCGTATCGCACAAGCTGCCAGCGAACAGTGCGGCCGCAACCGCATTATGGAAGTCAGCGAACCCTGCAGCCTGCAAGCCTGGCTGGAAAGCCCGGTCGCTGCTGACCATGTCCGCTTGCTATGCCATCCTGAAAGTTCCTTGACACTGGCCCAGGCGTTGGACGCCAAGCAGCCTGATACGCTGTCTGTACTGGTAGGGCCAGAAGGAGGCTGGGCTGAAGAAGAAATAGCGTTGGCTAACCAATATGCCCTGACGCAAGTGCAATTTGGCCCTAGAGTGCTGCGCACTGAAACAGCTGGGCTGGCGCTGATCTCGGCGATCAGTGCCCTGCGCGCTTGGAATTAAGCGCACACCCGCCATCCCAGCGGGTGTAGCGGGGCATCAGTCTTCCTGAGGAGGCTGCTCAACTACAGGTTCGGGATGCTTGCCTGCATGGATCACGGTATAGGCAAACACGCGGCCGTTATTGGCAGCAAAATCCACGGTGTCATTACACACCGCAATAATTGCCGCTGAATCTGCTTCCAAGGCAGGATCGCCAGAATGCAGCTTCTCGAACCACACATACACCCCTGCCTTCTGGTCCATGACGGTGTCGCACAGGCAGTCATAAAGCGCATCCAGATTTCCGCCAAAAAACTCGGGAAAATCCACAGCTTTGGCTACGGTGCGCAATACTGCCGACCGGCTTCTGGCTCGGTCGCAATCAACCACAAACGCCGTCAGGCCATTTGCTGTCGCGGCCTCTATGACATCGCCACGTGAACTGGCAGGCACATTGATCAGACCGCCTTT
>JAGOAJ010000026.1 GCA_017983955.1 Burkholderiaceae bacterium | reverse complement strand
AAAAGGGGCTCTGCCAGACCTAGGTCGGCAAATGTAATTTGGGTATTCAAGAAAAACTCCAGCGACAGCCTATCGCTCGAGTTGAGAGATACCAATCCAGGCAGACGATAAAGAAGTTGAGGGCGGAGATGCCCAACGCATAGCGAAGAAATCGCGAGCAGAACGCGTGTTGATTGGTACGACACGCAATCCATGATTATAACGCAGCGTGACGGTTTGCAGGGAATTAATTCCAGACGGTCACTAAGGCCATGCAAACTGCGATAATCAAGGTTGTTATTTTATGGACACGCGACGCGATGAAACGATTACTGCTGTTGTTGATCTTGCCTTTGCTTTTGACTGGATGCGGGTATAACGATATCCAGCGCCTGGATGAACAGGTGAAAACCGCCTGGTCACAGACCTTGAACCAGTATGAGCGTCGTGCTGAATTGGTGCCCAAGCTGGTGAATTCGGTCAATGCCTATATGGTCAATGAACGTGCGGTACTGACTCAGGTCACCGAAGCGCGCGCCAAGGTAGGCAGCATACAAATTAATGCCAACGATGTAGACAACCCAGAAGTGATGGCGCGCTTTAGCCAGGCGCAGGGGGAATTGTCCTCGGCCTTGTCGCGCTTGATTGCCGTGTCGGAGAACTACCCTCAGTTGAAAAGCGATGGCTTGTTCCGCGACCTGATGAACCAGCTAGAGGGGACGGAAAACCGGATTGCTACTGAACGTGGACGCTATGTTCAAGCCGTACAGGAATATAACCTGATTGTGCGCCAGTTCCCCACGCTGATTACCGCCAAGATCTTTGGTTATAAAACCATGGAAAATTACGGGGTCTCCAAACAAGACCAGATCACCAAAGACCCTGAAGTGAAATTTAGCGTGCCTGAATTAAAGTGATGAAGTCAGGGTAAGGGAGTACGCATGGTAACTACGACATTGATGCCCAATGGCAATAGTCCAGACTGCCGCGCTGCGACAGCGGTCCAGCAGCGTTTCTGGTTATCCAGGGCGGTGTATTGTGTGCTGGCCGTACTCTTGCTGGCGTTTAGTCTTACTGCCGTGCAGGCCGCACCTTTGGCCATACCGCCGTTTACCGGTTGGGTGGTAGACCAGACGAATACGCTGGATGCCAGTACCAAGGCTGAACTAGAGCAACGTCTAGCTGAATTGGACAAAACCAAAGGCGCGCAGGTGGCGGTGTTGGTAGTGCCCACCACGGGCGAAGACACCATAGAAAGCTATGCTGTCCGGGCCTTTCAGCAGTGGCGATTGGGACGCAAGTCGGTGGACGATGGCGTTTTGCTGGTGGTTGCCAAAGACGATAGGAAATTACGCATAGAAACGGGCTACGGCCTAGAGGGCGCGATCACCGATTTGTCGGCGGGCCGCATCATCCGCGAGCAGATCACACCGCGTTTCCGCGTAAATGACTACGCGGGGGGCATCGTTGCTGGTGTGGACAGCTTGGTGGCCCTAGTGAATGGCGAAGATTTACCGGCGCCCGTGGCCAGCTCCAATAGCGCTGATCAGGACGAATCCCCCTGGTTCATGGTGTTGCCCTTGCTGGCTATTTCGCTGTTTTTGCCAGTGGGCGCCGCATCGCTGTTTGTTGGCGTTTTTGCCGGTATCGCCTTTGGCAGTCTTGCCATTGGCATCGCTGTTGCTATAGGCGCGCTAATACTTGGCTTAATAGGCAAGGTCTTGGGCGTAGGCGGCAAGGGTAATTCTGGCCGGGCTTCGCGCCGGGGCGGCGCCTTGGGTGGCTTGGGCGGTGGGGGCTTCGGCGGCGGCTTTGGCGGCGGTGGCGGCGGCAGCAGTGGCGGCGGCGGGGCTTCTGGCAGTTGGTAGACGGCCGCACCCTGGAGTGTGAATAGATAGATTAAGGAGTCAGGCTTGAGATCAGGCAACAAAAGGTGGCAAGCCCTGACGGGTTGGGATCGCCTCAACGGTCAGTGGTTGCGACGCAAGCATTTCACTGCCCAGGCGTTAGCGCGTATTGCGGCGCATATTTCCAGTAGCGAATTGCGTCATACCGGCGAACTGATGGTGGCTGTCGAAGGTGCTACACCTCCTCACGAAAATGACAGTCATATGCGGGCCCTGGAAGTATTCGGACGTCTACGCGCTTGGGACACGCCCTTGAATACTGGGATTTTGCTGTATTTGGCCTTGGACAAGCGCAGCATACAAATTATTGCTGACCGTGGCATTGCGGCTCATGACAGTGCCTGGGCGGATGTATGCAGTCAGTTGCAAACTCGATTTCAGCAAGGCGAATTTATTGACGGCGTATTGTCCGCCATAGACGCCATAGAGCAGGTTTTGCTAGTTAGTTGCCCACCCTTAGCATCTGGGCAAACTGGGCATAACGACTTATCCGACACGCCAGTTTTGTTGTAATTCGGCTGCCAGCTGGCTGACTGCTTGTTCGCGCCGGGTGTCGCCGTTGTACTCATCAGACAAGCTGGACCATTCTGGATGGGCTCGCGCATCGGTTAGCGTTAGTGGTAGCTTGCCTTTTTTAAGATCCAGGCTTGCTTGATCTGATGTCAGGACGATAGGACTTTGGGCAGCATGGCCGCGTTGCTCTAGTGCCTGCACCAGTTGCAATTGCCGCATGGCCAGCAGCCTAAGCACGGCATCGTCGGCACTAATTTCTTGCCAGCCGCGCAAGCGGCCCATGAGCCGTTTTCCCCATTTATCAGCACCCTGCCATAAGCCGCCTGCCGCCGCGCCCAACAGAGTAGCGGTGCCCAGGCTGATGCCAGCGGTAAACGCGTCCAGGGTAGCGCCTGCCATCGCACCTGCGGCCATGCCTTTACTGACATGTATGCCCATATCTTTGAGTGCTTGAGGATTAAACAAGTCCATGCCCCAGCGTTCACCCGTCAGTGGCAGGGTGTGGGCAGGAAAATCAGCGGGCCGAAAGTCATAGCGTTTCAGCAGGCTAAGTATGCAGCGGTGTTCACGCTCGCGCACGGCGTGGCGCAAGGTCTGGACACTGGTCTGCAAGGAGTCTGGGTCCGGTTCGCTACTAAGACGCCAGGCGGCAGCGTCTATCAACATATCGGCCACAATACGCATGGCATCGCGATAGCGTAGCTGGCGCTGCATAGCCACGTTGTGCTTTAGGGTGGCTAGCAACTGGCTGTGCTTATCCGTTAGCATTGCCAACTTGTCATAAAGCTGTTCCTCGCCGTCCAGGGCGGGGGCTATGGTGTCAAATTCCACCATGGCATGCAGCCCTAAGCGTGACAAGGCGTCGCGCCAGGCGGGCAGCCTGTGGTTGGCGGCGTGGGTGAAGTTCAGTACCGGCAATAGCGGACGGCCACAACTGGCCAGCAGTTGTAGTTCGTCTTTGTGTTTGCCCAGCACTGGATCGCGTACATCAACAACATATAAACCGGCGTCGCAATCCAGCAATTTGCGTAGTACACGGGCTTCCTGCTCAAAGCGGCGCTGGCTTTCTGGGCTGTCCAGCAGACGGCGTATGCGGTCAGGGCCATCCAGACGCTGTGCGGGTGGGCTGATTTGATCCAGATAGTCCAGCAACGCCATGCTGTCTTCCAGGCCTGGCGTGTCATAAAGTTGCACCATGGCCTGGCCGTCCACTAGCAGTCTGGCCCCTTCAACATGACGGGTGGTGCCAGGACTGTCATGCACCTGGCCGAAATCGGGGTTGCGGGTCAGAGTGCGTAGTAGCGAGGTCTTGCCGGTATTAGTGTGCCCGACTACGGCCAGACGTAAAACAGGTTCGACTGGGGTCATGACGGCTCCAAGGGCGTATTCAGCCATGCTAGTGCAATGTTGATATCGCTGTGCACATGTTCACTGGCAAAGCCTGCAGCCACCAGCTGCTTGCGCCACTGGGCAGCTCGCGTGTCGTCGCGCTCTGCAGGCGCGTGGTCGCTATTTAGCAGGAGTATGTGCATTTGTTGGCTAAGACCAGATAACTGGGCCAACAAGGCCAGGGTGCCACGATCAGGCGTTTGTTGCGCGTCGCACACCACCAACAATCTGGCAGGTGGCTGTTGCTGAAAACTGTCCAGTAGCTGTTTGCGCTGTGGGCGGGTGTCGTTCAGCCCCAGATCTACCGTATCTGGGCTTAGGGCTAAGGGAGGCCAAGCCGTGTCTGGCGGTAATTCCAGGCCAACAATCAGGGCTTGCCGACTGGTGTAGGCGGGGTTGTGCTGGCCATGGCGTAGTGCTGGCGTCCACGGGCCTGCTGGGCCGTCGATGTCAATTTTTTCACTGGGCGGTTCCAGGCGGTCGCGTAGTTCTGCATAGCCGGGCAAGCGGCTGTCTACTGACAAGCGAGCCAGTTTGCGTTGCGATAACCACAGGCTAAGCAGAGTTCCTGCCAACCTGGGTAGTAGGCCATAGACCACCACGCAGCCTATCAACCAGCCTGACCATAGCGCTTGGGCTGACTCGGGTAGGGATTGCAGACCGTTACTGGCCCGGACTATTGCCTCTGAGGGCAGGGGAAAGCCTAACTTGGCGGGCAACCAGCCCAAAGTGGCGGTGATGTAGACAAAGCTGTCTGGGGATAATAGCGTGGTCTCCCAATTGAACTGATAGCGTCGAGCCGATAATACCGCCAGCAAGGTCAGCAACAAGCTGATTAGGGCGGTAGTCCACCAAGCGTGGCTAACGCCGCCTAGAACCCAGCGTAGCGAACCGTTGCGATCCAACACACTGACCAAGGCGCGTGGTGCCAGCGCGGCATCTGGCCCACGAGCCAGTTTTTGGGTCAACCACAGCCACAGTTCACCCAGCCACGAGCCGTTGCCTGGGCTGCGCAAAGCAAAGCTGGCCAGCCACAGGAAAAATGCCAGTATGTTGATGCCCAGCATGGCCGTCAGAGCCAGCAAAACGTTCACGGATCGGCTGCCGTCGCCCAGGGCGCTAAGGGCTGCGCCAACCCCTGCCAGCACAGCGCTTAGCCACAGCAACGCCAAGGCGAAGCGTGCGCCACGCGCGTAGCGCATCAGCATGGTGTCTAGTTGCTCCCGGGCGCCTAGCAGGCGGGCACGACTCAAGATTTTTGTTTCGAAGCTTGTACGCTCTGTCTTGACCTGACGAACCTCGGCAGCGTCCTCCAAAGGACCCCACAAACTTTCGCGCAGTCTTAGGGTTTCGGCCAGCCAGGCCACGTTCAGGGATACGGGCTGGGCGGCTGCTGGTTGTGTCGCGGTGGGTGGGTTAGTGTCAGGCATCCAGTGTTGCGTGCAACACGCTATATCGAATAGGGTTAGCGACCATGCGGGATACTCCGGGCTATTGATGTGCAGTGTGCATTGTATCGGCCCAGGGACGTCTGCGGTGTACTGGCCATGTTGCCTAGGCCAGGCTTGGGGCTTGATGTGCAGTAATATCAGTGTGTTTTTCCAAGGAATACATGACAGTTACTCCAGCCGCGTCACCATACTCTAATCCTATCGCCTATCTGGTTGTATTGGCAGGCGTGTGCGCCGCTTTGCATGTCTGGAAACTGCCGCCTGCTTTGCCGATCTTGCAGCAGGAACTGGGTTTAAGCCTGGTGCAATCCGGTTTTTTGCTGTCTTTGGTTCAAGCAGCAGGGATGTTGTTTGGCGTGGTGGCTGGGCTGCTTGCCATACAGATGGGTTTGCGTCGCTGTTTGCTGACGGGTTTGCTTTTGATCAGCGCGGCCTCGGCCATAGGCGCTTATGTGCATACCGAATCTGCCATGCTGCTGGTGCGGGCGGCCGAAGGCTGTGGTTTTCTGATGGTGTCCATACCAGCCCCGGGACTGATCAAGCGCTTGGTGGCGCCCGCTCATTTAAGTCGGGTGTTAAGCGTATGGAGCTGCTATCTGCCTGCAGGAACGGCCATTATTTTGTTGGGCGGTTCGTGGGTGCTGGCGGTGACCAGTTGGCGAGTTTTGTGGTTATTGTTGGCCTTGTTGACGACGTTGATGGCAGTCGTGATTTGGCGCGCTTTGCCATCGGACAGCGACCAGGTGGCGGGTCCGGTGCGGGCACCAGAAGCATCCCTGTCCTGGATGCAGCTAGCCCGCTTGACCTTGTCATCGCACAAGGTTTGGCTGGTGGGTGTAAGTTTTGGGTTGTACACCTTTCAGTGGGCGACGGTGATTGGTTTCTTGCCATCTATTTATGATGCCGCCGGTATTTCCGGTACGCAAGCCGGTTTGTTCACCGCCATAGCGGCAGGCGCCAACCTGATAGGTAATTTGGTCGCTGGCCGCGCCCTGCAGAAAGGTTGGCAAGCCCAGAGTTTGCTGTATCTGGCGTTTGCAGTGATGGCCGCGTGTGCTCTGTTTGCATTTGGACTGGGGCTGACGGCAATAGGGCAGTTGGTGGCAGTCGTCATATTCTCTGCTGTAGGCGGTTTGATTCCTGCCGTATTATTTATCTTGGCGGTGCGTTTTTCACCCAGTCAACAAACCACGCCCACCACCATAGGGCTGGTGCAACAATGTAATGCGATAGGTCAGTTTGTGGGTCCGCCCGTGGTGGCGGTCGTGGCGACCTTAGTAGGCGGTTGGCACTGGACCTGGGTAGTCACAGCCAGCTGTGCCATACTGGGCATGCTGCTTGCATGGCGGATAGGCATGGCGTGCGCCACAAGGGAACAGATGGAATGACAGCAATACGCGATGCGACAAAACTACAGGGCGCTGCGCCGCCACGTCGTCTTTTCTTTGGCTTGTGGCCTACGCCCGATGTCGTGCCTGACATCATGCACTGCGTGCGTGCTGCCCATCATGTTTGTGGTGGCCGCATGATGCAGGCCGACACCCTGCACATGACCTTGGCTTTTTTGGGGCATGTCACCCAGGAACGTACTCGGGAACTGATACAGGCGGCGCAAGCATGGACGGTAGATACGGGACGTATTACCTTGCGCCGTACTGGATGCTTTCGTGGGCCTGGCGTGGTGTGGGCGGGTCCCGACCCTGATCAGCCAGAATGGTTGTATGGCGTCTATGACCGCTTGTGGGATCAGTTGGTGGGCTTGGGCTGGACGCGTCCAGAAACCCCCTTTAGACCGCATGTTTCGTTGTTGCGCAATGCCGGACCGGGTCAGGATATACCTTGTCCGCCCATTAGCTGGGTGTCGGGGGCAGCCGTACTGGTGGCTTCGACCCCGCAAACAGATGGTTCCTATTATCAGGTGCTGGCCAGCGTGGCGGCGGCACCATGAATACCAATAACTCTACGGCTGACTTTCTGTCCTTGGCACCATCGGGTGACACCCTGGTGGCGCAAGGTGACTGGGTGATCGCGAACTTCCAGGCCATTAGCCGACAAATCCATGCCTTGCATGACGCTGCTGCCAGCCCCGAACAGGCAACTGGCAGCATTAACCTGCAGGGCATTACGGCGCTGGACACGGCAGGGGCCGAACGGCTGTGTGCCTTATTGGGGCCGGATGCGGTTCAGGCGGCTGCCCAACCAGGCGCAGGGCTTAGCCCCGAACGCAGCGCCTTGTTGCTAAGCGTGGCCCAGGCGATGCAGGATGCGGATCAGCATCAGGTCACCAAGCCGCGGTCTGTGATTACTGATTTGCTGGTGCGTGTAGGCGTGTCTGGCGAGGCGCTTTGGAAGCAAACCATAGAGCTGCTGGGCTTTGCAGGCCTGGTTCTGGAAGCCTTGGCGCGCAATGTGTTGCGGCCATCGCAGTGGCGGCCCACAGCCATAGTCGCCCAAATCGAAGAAACGACGCTTAACGCTGTTCCGATTATCGCCTTGCTGACGTTTTTGGTCGGGGCAGTGGTGGCTTTCCTGGGCGCGACCATATTGGCCGATTTTGGCGCCAGCATATATACCGTCAACCTGGTGGGGTTTTCCTTTTTGCGGGAATTTGCTGTCTTACTGACGGCAATACTGATGGCTGGCCGAACAGCCAGTGCCTTTACGGCGCAACTGGGGTCCATGAAGGCAAACGAGGAAATCGACGCCATACGGGTGCAGGGGCTGGATCCCATTGTGTTGCTGGTGTTGCCCAGGGTGTTTGCCATGCTGTTGGCCATGCCCATCTTGACATTTATTGGCATGGTCTCAGGCATATTTGGCGGCGTGCTGGTTTGCGCTTTATCGCTGGATATCTCACCCACCATGTTCTTCACTATTTTCAGGGAAGACATAGACGTAACTCACTTTTTTATAGGCATGTCCAAGGCGCCGGTATTTGCCTTTTTGATCGCCATCATAGGGTGTTTGGAAGGCTTTAAGGTCAGTGGCAGTGCCCAGTCCGTGGGTGAGCACACTACATCAGCGGTGGTGCATTCTATTTTTGTGGTGATCTTGCTGGATGCTTTGGCCGCGCTGTTCTTTATGGAGATGGGATGGTAGATCCGCAATCCGCTAGTGAAGACGCATCCGTTATACAGGTGCGGGGCTTAAGGAATCAATTCGGCGACCATGTGGTTCACGATAATCTGGATTTGGATGTGCGCCGTGGTGAAATCCTGGGTGTAGTTGGCGGTTCAGGCACAGGCAAGTCGGTGCTGTTAAGGTCTATTGTGGGTTTGCAACGGCCCAGCCAAGGCAGCGTCAGCGTCTTTGGTCAGGATATGCTGAACTTGTCAGAGTCGCAGCGCTCGCTGGTCGAGCGCCGTTTTGGTGTCTTGTTTCAGCGCGGCGCCTTGTTTTCTTCGCTTACCGTCACTGAAAACGTGGCCATGCCGTTAATTGAGCACGCAGGCTTAAACCGCAGCGATGCCGAACACTTAGCTGGCATGAAGCTGGCGTTGGCTGGTTTGCCCGCCAACGCGGGGGCCAAATATCCCGCCGAACTATCTGGCGGCATGGTGAAACGGGCCGCCCTGGCCCGTGCTTTAGCCTTGGATCCCGATATCCTTTTCCTGGATGAGCCCACGGCTGGCTTGGATCCTATAGGTGCTGGGGCCTTTGATCAGTTGATCTTGACCCTAAGGGGCGCTTTAGGCTTCACCGTGTTTCTGGTCACCCACGACCTGGATACCCTGTATGCCATTTGCGATCGCGTGGCGGTGTTGTCTGACCGGCGTGTGTTGGTGGCTGATAGGTTGGACGTGGTGCAGGACGTGGACAATGACTGGATACACGATTATTTTCATGGCCCTAGGGGCCGGGCCGCGCAGGATGCCGGACGTAAAGCACTGGAGCAGACATAATGGAACCACGCGCACATCATGTGCTAATAGGATTATTTACCCTGGTGGTTTGTACGGCGGCGGTGCTGTTTGCACTGTGGTTGGCCAAGTCGAAGAATGAAAGCGACGTTCGCAATTACACCGTTGTCTTTAACGAGGCAGTGCGTGGCCTGTCTAAAGGCAGCGCCGTGCAATATAACGGCATACGCATAGGCGATGTTATCAGTCTAGGCCTGGATCCAGCCGACCTTAGTGCGGTCAGGGCGCGTATACGAATAGATGGCAATATTCCAGTCACTCAGGACACTCGCGCACGTCTAGTCTTGACCGGAATTACCGGGGTGTCGGTGATAGAACTTAGCGGCGGTACGCCTGGCAGTCCTTTACTGACTGCGCCTGCGGGTAGCGACCCGATTATTGTGGCGTCCAAGTCACCTTTAAGTCAGTTGCTGGCCGGAGGTGACGACCTGATGACCAATATCAGCGAGCTGATTTCCAATGCCAAGCACATACTATCGCCTGAAAATGCCCAGAACCTAAGTAAAACCCTGGAGCATCTGGAGCAGGTCATGGGCGCATTTGCCGAGCAACGCAACGATATGCAGGGGTTGATGGCATCACTAACCCAGGTTACCGAGTCGGCCACGCAGGCGTTTGGCCGTGCTGCAACGTTAATGGATAACAGTAATGCGTTGGTTAGCAAACAGGGTGTTGCAACCTTGGAACACGCCCAAAGGGCCATGGCATCCCTGGATAAAACCAGTGCTAGCCTAGCCCGCCTGATCGAGGACAATCAAGCGGCAGTGGGGCAGGGTGCAGATGGCCTTAGCCAATTGGGACCAACATTACAGGCCTTGCGTGAAACACTGGGCGCCATACAAACAGTGACGCGTAAATTGGACGACAATCCGGCAAATTATTTACTGGGTCGGGAAAAAATACAGGAGTTCCAGCCGTGAAATTTTATGCTTCATTATCTGCTCGGCTGGTGCTGGCGCTATCCGTCGTGGTGTTGTCTGCTTGTTCGGTTTTGCCTGCATCGAAAACTCTGACGGTGTATCAGCTGCCTGTCGTTACGGCGCAAACCTCTGATGCATCCAACGTCGGTGCTCAGCATGCGGCTAGCTGGGCATTGCGCGTAGATACGCCTTATAGCAGTCAGCTAATCAATAGCCAGCGCATCCTGGTGCAGCCGCCTGGCGATGCCATCAGTGTGTATCAGGGCGCCCGCTGGAGCGATGTTGCCCCTGTGATGTTGCGCGACCACCTGGTGGATGCGTACCGCGTACAAGCACCTATGTTAGTGGTTAGCAGCGATAGTAGTCGCTTGCTTTATGACGTGGAGTTAACGGGAGATTTGACCCAGTTTCAGGTGGTCTATGGCGATAGCGGGCCAGTTGTCCACATTCAGTTAGACGCCAGCATGGTGCAGGCCGATGGTAAACGCACCTTGGCGTCTAGGCGTTTTACGGTGCAGCACGCTGTGGATGGCACGAAAGTGCCGGAAGTGGTGACAGCTTTTGGTCTGGCGGCCGATGCCTTGGCGACACAGTTGATTGCATGGACCTTGCAGCACGCGCCGTTAAAGCAATAGGGTGACGGGCGTAAGCTAGGCTGTTTTATGGCTGGCGACAAGCATACAGCAGGGTAATACCGCCGTCGGTGGGCATAATGTCCGTCATGGGGCGACATCTTCCCTGCACGCACCATTCGTAGTCGGCCGTATAGCCAGAACGGGTCAATCGTAGTTGTGCAGGCAGTTGCCCGCTAGGCTGGTATTCATACCAGCCGTCACGCAGTACGGCATCAGGTGGCGGCTCCATGCCGGCTGCCGATCCATGCACCCTGGCGGCCCCTGCCATCAATATAGGCGGCTGGTTCGGGCTCGTTGGGGGCGTGACGGTGTAGTCCTCTTCCCAGCGGGTTTTTTCTATGGAATGCGTCCAAGCCAAGGTGAACGCCTGGACAGGAAAATAACGGGGTGTGTCTGGCGCTGTTGCCAGCGCCAGACACACCCCGAATCCGGCTAATGCCAGTGACATCAGACAGCAGCCAGTTTGGCCTTGCGGGTGCCTATGTAGTGCCAGATCAGGAAGGCCACGGTTAAGACTAGCCCGATTTGATCGGAGATAGGCGAGGCGGCAACCAAGAATCCTGCGGCGACGATGACATAAGCACGCTCAAACCAGCTTAAGGGTTTGAACAGGAAGCCAGTAGCGCCTGCACCCCACAGACCAATAGCGACAACGGCTTTGAATACGATATAGACCACGTCCATGGCGGTGCCGCCTTGTAGCATCAGCGCAGGGGAATATACCGCCATGTAGGGCACAACAAAGCCTGCCACTGCTACACGTAATGCCTGTATGCTAATTTTTAGACCGGTTTCACGCGCAATGGGTGCGGCAGCAAAGGCCGCTAGCGCTACAGGCGGTGTTAAGTCAGCCATGATGCCGAAGTAAAACACAAACATGTGCGACACAATCAAAGGTACGCCCAGCTTAAGCAGAATGGGTGCAGCCAGCGAACTGGTAATGATGTAGTTAGGGATGGTAGGTATGCCCATGCCCAGCACCAGACACGTGATCATGGTTAAGAACAACGCCAGGAACAGGTTGTCTTCACCGATGGCGATAACCTGGCCGCCGAATTCGGCGGCTACACCGGTCAGGTTGATGATGCCGATAATTACACCCACTAGAGCGCAAGCGATGGCAACCGGCAAGGCGTGGCGCGCGCCATCGGCCAGTGCCTTAATCGCCGATTTCAGCACGTCTGTGCCGCCGCGACGTAATAGCAGTACAGCAGCTAGAAAGGCAGAGATTGCAAAGAAGGTAATAACGCCGAACTCTATGAAGCCAGTACACGCGATACCTAGCAAGACCCAGAACAAATAGCGCAGGACGTTATTTGAAGCCCCGCTAATAACGGCAGCGCCGAAGATCAGGATGACTGTCAGGCCCAAACCTACCGTACCCGAGAATAGCGGGGTGTAGCCGGAGAACAGCAAGGCCACCAGACCGATCAGGGGAATTAGCAGGTACCAGCGCAGTTTGACGGCCGCCCAAGGATCGGGGCAGTCTTCTTTGGCCAGGCCTAGCAGGTTTTTGCGGCCAGCTTCCAGATGCACCGTCCAGAAGGCGGTCAGGAAATACAGGATGGCAGGAATGACTGCGGCTTTGACAATTTCAACGTAGGGTACGTTGATAGTTTCGGCCATAATAAAGGCCACGGCGCCCATGACGGGCGGCATGATTTGCCCGCCCATGCTGGCCGTGGCTTCTACACCACCAGCGAAGGCCGACGAATAGCCAAAGCGTTTCATCAGGGGAATAGTGAACTGACCGGTGGTAACCACGTTGGCCACGCCCGAACCGTTGATGGTGCCCATCAGCCCAGAACTAATCACGGATACCTTGGCTGGCCCGCCCCTGCTGTGACCCACCATACCCATGGCGAAGTCGCTGAACAGGGCAATCATGCCCGCCTGCTCCAGGAATGACCCAAATAGAATAAACAGGAATATGTACGTGGACGACACATAGGTGGGTGTGCCGTAAATGCCTTCCACGCCAAAGCTCATGGTGCTGACGATTTGGTCAAAGCCATAGCCACGATGCGCCAGTACGCCAGGCAGAAACTCGCCAAACAGGCCATACAGCAGGAACATGCCGCAAATTAACGGCAAGGCCCAGCCCATCATGCGACGCGTGGCTTCGAACACCAGCACGATGGTGATGATGCCTATAACCATATCGGCGTTGGTCATTTCACCGGCGCGTGCTGTCAGGTCAGACTCATAAACCCAGTGATAAAAGCTGGTGACAAAACCCACTATACCCAGCAGCCACCCCAGTGCTTTGGTTTTCAGGCCAAAAAAGTTGGGGTATAGCGTGAATATCATAAACAGTACAAAGCCTACGTGTATGGCACGTACAACTTGGCTGGATAGAGGGCTGAAAGCGGCGGTGTAGACTTGGAAGCAAGAAAATGCGACGGCTATCCAGAAAACAACGCGCGGCATATCCTCGAAGGGCTGATCTGGGGCTGGGGCTGAGGGTGTGCTCATGAGAAGTCCGGGCAATGGGTACGGAAAAACGGTTCGGGCGTTTAGGCCGGAACCGGAGGGCTAGCAGCGCTACGCATCCTGGGTAAGGTCGCGTAGCGGAACATGGCGTGTACGGTGATTACTGAATCACGCCTTTTTCTTTGTAATAACGTTCGGCACCTGGATGTATAGGTACGGGCATGCCTTTGACTGCATTCTCCAGCTTGATGGCCTTGGCTGCATTGTGTGCGGCATACATTCCATCAAGGTTTTCGTACAGTGCTTTCGTCATGGCATAGGCCAGGTCATCGGAAACACCGGAGTGCGTTACCAGGAAGTTGGGGATGGCTGCGGTAGGCATGTCCACGTCCTGACCCTCATAGGTGCCAGCGGGAATAATAGCGACCTGGTAGGCATCGTCACCTACGTTTTTGACCACTTCAGCAGGTACTGGCACGACTACGATCTTGACCGAGGTGGCCAAGTCGCGGATAGAGGATACGCCCAGACCAGCGGACTGCAAGGTAGCGTCCAGCTGACGGTTTTTCATCAATTCGACCGACTCGCCAAAAGGCAGGTATTCCACCTTGGAAAGATCGGCGTAGCTTAAGCCGGCGGCCTTCAATATGGCGCGGGCATTCAGTTCCGTACCCGAGCGCGCAGCGCCTACTGAAATACGCTTGCCCTTGAGGTCAGCCAAGGTATTGATGCCTGCGTCGGCGTTGGCGACGATTTGGATGTAGTTGTTATAGGTGGCAGATAAGCCACGCAGCTTGTCCAGCGGCTTGGTGAAACCGGCTTCAGCGTCGCCTTTCCAGGCGTCCGATACCGAGTCAGCCAGTGCCAGCGCCAATTCTCCACGACCAGCTTGCAGCAAGTTCATGTTTTCTGCCGAGGCCTTGGTCACCTGAGCAGTGGATTTCACGTTAGGTATGGCTTTCGCGTAAATTTGCGACAACGCTACGCCCAGCGGGTAGTAAACGCCGCTTTGGCCGCCCGTAAGGATATTGATGAACTCTGCTTTTTGTGCCTGAGCGGGGCCAGTAACCATAAACGCTGCAGTCAGGGCAGCGCTGGTGATCCACTTGTTTAGTTTCATGTGGTTGTCTCCGTATATTTTTTGTAAGGACGTGTTTAAAACACTACGGTCCAGACTATACCAGCTACGCATTATTTCCCTCACAGGAATTACCCGATGATAGCCACCGGGTAACCCTGTTAATACGCGCTATGTCATACCTTAGGGGTGGGCTGCTCACGTTCAAAGTGGCGGTGTTTTGCCAGTTGTGTAATGTAGTCGGCAGCGACGGTGGAGCTTGCGGCCTTGGCGCGTATCAGTCCCGCGTCGTCATCCTGAGGACTTAGCCCTGCGGCGTCCAGCAGGGTTGTGCCGTTGCCTATGGCCAGTATCGTTTTGCAATGCCGGTACTGATCGCGGATGTACTCCTTAGCCAGCCCATTATCTGCCAGGGCGTGCCCAGCGGGTTTGCTATCTGGAACAATCACGCCATCGAACAAGGTTGATGGGTTGTTTTCCAAGGAAACGTCAGCGTCTATCAGGCTGCCGTCGGACGCCGTGACACTACCTATATGAGGCCCGCTTAGGCGCACTACCGCACCAG
Organism: Burkholderiaceae bacterium; assembly: GCA_017983955.1. GTDB lineage: Bacteria > Pseudomonadota > Gammaproteobacteria > Burkholderiales > Burkholderiaceae_B > JAGOAJ01. The sequence goes on along the minus strand of JAGOAJ010000026.1, from coordinate 25,028 downwards.
CTGCCCGCAAAGCGTCAGAAAGCATCCACACCGATTCGGCATTCACGCCATCAGACACCATGATGGCGACCTTTCGAGTGCGCACACCTCCATCGCCGGCGCGAAAGGTCAAGGATAGCGCTGGTGACTGGGCTATTTCAGGTTTAGGGGCCGAGGCAAGAGCTGGCGGCATGGGGTCAGGCATGTCCATGCCCAATTTGGAAGCAGTGGCCGAAGCAAGTTCGTCAGAGACATTACGCAGCATGGACACTACGCGTTGACGGATTGCGGGGACAGTGACCTTGCTGAGCTCGAAGCGAAAGGCGGCAGCAATATGCTGCTTTTCAGTATCCGTCTGGCTGTTATAGAACAGCTTGGCTTGGTTGTAGTGCTCTGCAAATTTTTCAGGCTTGCCTCGGACTTCGTCAGCTTGTATTTGTTCGGGAAAGGAAACAAACCCTGCTGTTCCTGCTTGAAAAGGACAGCCGCCGCCTAGTGAATTGGGTTCATAAGCAACACGGCCACGGTGTATGGCCTGCCTATGCATGCCTTCGCGCTGATTATTGTGTACAGGGGCCAAGGGTGCATTGATAGGCAGCTCGTGAAAGTTAGGTCCGCCCAGTCGTGAGATTTGTGTATCCGCATAGGAGTGGATACGTCCTGCTAACAGTGGATCGTTGCTGAAATCAATACCCGGTACGACATGCGCCGCGCAAAACGCCACTTGCTCGGTTTCTGCGAAGAAGTTGTCGGGGTTACGGTTCAGGACTATTTTTCCTATAGGCTGTAATGGCACCAGTTCCTCGGGGATCAGCTTGGTAGCGTCCAGCACATCAAACGAGAACTTCTCGGCTTGTTCTTCAGTGAACACCTGTATGCACAACTCCCACTCTGGGTACTCGCCCGAGTCTATCGCCTCCCAGAGGTCGCGGCGGTGATAGTCAGGATCCGCGCCGGAAATTTTGACGGCTTCTTCCCAGACCAGGGAATGGGTTCCTAGCAAGGGATTCCAGTGGAATTTTACAAATACGGATGCGCCTTCTGCATTCACCATCCGGAATGTGTGGACACCAAACCCCTGCATCATTCTAAGGCTGCGAGGTATAGCCCGGTCTGACATGGTCCACATCAGCATGTGGGTAGATTCAGGCATTAACGATACAAAATCCCAAAACGTGTCGTGAGCTGATGCGGCCTGTGGCATGCCATTATTCGGCTCAGGCTTTACTGCATGGACCAGATCAGGAAACTTCATCGCGTCCTGAATGAAAAATACGGGCATATTGTTGCCAACCAGGTCCCAATTGCCTTCGTCCGTATAAAACTTGATGGCAAAGCCGCGTACGTCGCGAGCGGTGTCCTTGGAGCCACGCTCTCCGGCCACTGTGGAAAATCGTATGAAGAGTGGTGTAATTTTCCCAGCCTCGGAGAAAATTGATGCCTGGGTCAGCTCAGTCAATGGTTTGTAGCATTCAAAGTAACCGTGAGCGCCTGAACCCCGCGCATGCACTATGCGTTCTGGAATGCGTTCGTGATCGAAGTGAGTGATCTTCTCGCGCAGGATGAAGTCCTTGAGCAAAGCAGGACCGCGCACGCCCGCCTTCAGCGAGTTTTGATTGTCCGAGATCTTAACGCCTTGATTGGTGGTCATTGCCTGACCGCTGGCGTCGGCACGTACTCGATCCAGGCCACCGCCCACCGCATTGACGCCGGGCTGGGCAGCGTCTTGATACTTGTCTGTATGCTGGTTTTCGGAAAGGGTGCTGCCGGTAGCTATAGGCGATGATGGTTTTGCAGTGTCACCAGCTACTGGTTTGATTGAGCTATCAGTGCCGTACTCTGCCGCCTTGGCTTTATTGTGGGGCATAGCCGTCGCCAGTTGCCCCACGGCTTTCGCCTTCAATACGTGAGGGCTGCCATCGTTTCCTTGTGGCGTGGCACCGGCGGGGCCGCTATCGGTGGTGCCAAACCCGCTATCTACGGCTTTCGCTTGTTTTGTGTTTGAATTTTTAGGGTTTTTGGGGACTGACATAAGGCGTGCTCCTGAATAAAAGACAGTGGAAATACATGCCTGTTGAAGCACTGCTTGGCCTGGTAGGGTCGCCTCAGCACGCGTTTTTCATAATACCGACGTGCACGCGCTTTCCTAATACCAGTTGTAAGGTCTTGTTGTGAGCCTGTATGTTCGGTATTGGGAAGTGTCTAGTCCAAGATAGCCTAGATGTTTACTATTCCTGGCACGCAAACTGCTGCCAGTAGTGGCCCATGGCAAAGTGCCATGCTGGCCCTTAAGGAAAGCCACCATGAAGATCTATCCCTATCTGATATTCAACGGGAATTGCGCCGAGGCAATGACGTTTTATCAGCAAGTACTTAAAGGCGAACTGGAAATTGTTCATTATTCGGATATGCCGCAAATATACCCTGACACCGAACCAGAGGATGAGCAGCGCGTGCTGCATGCACATTTGGACTGCGGTGACTACATCATCATGGCCTCGGATGCTCCCGTCTCCCAAGCATCACCCCCCTTAGCTGGGTTCTCGGTGGCTGTAATGCTGCAGAATGTTCCAGCTGGTCAACATATATTTGACGCCTTATCGCAGGGCGGTAAGGTGACCCTGCCTTGGGCGCCCACGCCGTGGGCTCAGGCGTTCGGCATGCTTACAGACCGCTATGGCGTCAACTGGATGGTCAATGGTGGACCCAAGCCTAAGCCCCAAGCCTGATGTGCTTAATCGGGGTCTGTAATCCCGCTTTTCATAGCCTTAGGCTTGCTGCCCGGATTTGTATCAGACCCGGAACTCTTGGTGTACCTTGTTGCCAACAGAACCAGTACGACGATAGGGATAATCAGTATCCCTACGATCAGTTCCGAATTGAGCTCAAAACTTGCCGCATTTAGCGCCTTGAGGGCTGCAGAGGACAGGGATAGTACGTAGTACGAGATGGCAGCGACGGATAGGCCTTCGACCGCATGCTGCAGTCTTAATTGGCTGCGTGCCGTCTGATTCATGCCTTCCAAAAGCCGAGTCGTGTCCTCTTCCTGTGCGAGATGGACGCGTGTACGTAGCAGGTCGATTGCCCTCGCGACACGGCTGGCGACCTGTTCATGGCGCTGCCAGACGGCCCGGCAGGTATCCATCGCTGGGCCGAATCGGCGATCCAGGAATTGGTCTATGGTCGGCATGCCTTCAATTCGAACTTCTCGAAGCTCTCGAATGCGTGCGAGCACCAGCCCTTCGTAGGCGCGAGACGCGCTGAACCGCCCGCCTAAACCGGCCAGGACCTCGACTTCAACTGCTAGATGCGTGAGCTGGCTTAACAGTTCCGTGTGGTGATGGGTCTCGTGACACAAGTCCATACTATGCATCAAGGCAGTGATGGAGAGCTGCAGTTCGTCCAGGCTTTTGCCTAGATCTCGAGCGACCGGCAAAGCAAGCAATGCCATCATCCTGTATGACTCGATCTCGTAAAGGCGTTGAAGCAGGCGGCCCCCCTGTGCTGCACGCAAGCCATTGTCGATCACCAGAAAACGCGAGTATCCGTCCGGCTTGATGGTCCAGTCGCAGTACACCTGTCCATCTCCCATCACGTTGCTGCCAACCATGCCGGATGTGTCTATCCACTGGTCCATGTTTGCGCTTGCTGCTAGGGCGGCTTCGCCTGACGCTAACTCCATGCGTACTGCAACTAACCGTTTGCCTTCAATGGTATGGAGCCACTCCGGTGGCACGTGTTCGGTGGCCAGCCCGGAGAAAAAATCGCTGTCATGACGATCTGCGACAAAGGTGAAGGTGGAAAATTCTGTGTGTTTTTCCCACTTCAGTTGTCTTCCGTTATTCCACCTGGCTGTGTAATGCGTCGTGCCCTCGGTAGGCTCAGCTAGGTCAGTCAGCTCGCATAGTGATCTTAGGATTGCTTCGTGATTAGTCGTATCACCTTCGGTGTAGATGGCTAAGTGAGTCAGGGCGACCGAACCGCCGATGCCAAGAAAGGGCCGCGCATGTAATTCATGCGCCAGGCTGGCACGTAACTGGTGGTCTAAGTTGGGTTGATTCATTTTGTAGTTATTCAAACGGATTTTTGAGGGTGGCTTGTGGGTTGGCAGGGTTAAATCTGCAGCCGTTGTCCCAATGATAATGGACGTGGCATCGGTACTCGGCGAACAGTGGTTGGGTGCATGCCAAACGGACCTAGCGTTAATACTTATTGCCTACTTAATAGCCAATATGGATAATCCACTTTATGAGATAAAAATTTCCGATATTCGGAAGTTAATTATAAATCTCATCAGGAGACAAATCATGAGAAAGTTATTTCGCTATCTGCATCGAGCTATCTTATTCGTGCTGGTGTTTTTTGGACTGCTGGCATCTACCACGGGTTCTGCGTTGGCTCAAGCCTCTCAGACGGACTCGCGTTTACAAACCATTATCAAACGTGACAAGCTCATAGTCGCGACATTCAGTACCGCACCACCCTTTGGATTTACGGATGAGAAAGGCGAACTGGTGGGGTTTGATATTGATCTCGCACGCCTGATCGGGAAGTCCTTATTGGGGGACGAGAAAAAAGTGGAATTTATTGCCGTGACTAGTGAAGGTCGGTGGCCGGCAGTAGCCTCTGGTCGCGCGGATATAGGATTGGCATCGACAACGGTATATCCGGATCGTGCCACCCGCGTGGCTTTTACGCGGCCTTATGTCGATTCTGGAATGTCTATTGCTGTTCGCCGTGATACCAACGTAGATAGCTTGGAGGCCCTAAACAACAAGGACTTCACTTTAGCCAATTTGAGCAATCCTCAAATGCTTGATCGTCAGAAACGTTTTCTTCCAAATATAAAAGTTCTGACATTTGACACACCCAGCAGTCAATTCTTGGCGGTGAAGTCTGGGCAAGCACAAGCTATGCAGATGGATACACCCGTTCTGGATTGGTACGCACTTAATAACAAAGAAATGAAAGTCCTGTCAGAACCCCTGACGGTCACCGCTGGCAATGCGCTTTTTATGAAGCCCGGGGACTTCGAGTTGTGGTTGTGGATGGACACAATGGTGCAGGAGATGACCGCCGGGTCTCGCTACAACGAATATGCTGAAATTTACCAAAAATGGTTCGGACGTACACCACCGCCACAGCGTTTTTATCACCCAGGCACAAAGTAGGTGTTGGCACTGCTTTTTTATTCTTACCTATAACACCAACACCACTCTAAATCCCGTTAGGAGCAATGCAGGATGAATGAACAAGGACGGCAGTCACAAGGTGCTGATACCTCGAATAGGAATGGACCATTAAAAGGTATGCGAGTCATTGATGCTGGGACGATGATTGCAGGGCCCTTGGCGGCAACTCAGCTGGCGGATTTTGGAGCGGATGTCATAAAAATAGAAATGCCAGGTATAGGCGACTCTATTCGGCAGTGGGCTCCTATTAAAGAGGACCGCTCTTTATGGTGGAAAGTTATAGGCCGTAACAAACGCCTTGTCACTCTTAAACTTTCTGACGTTGAAGGCCAGGAGATTTTTCGAGACCTAATTCGTAGCGCAGATATCTTAATAGAGAACTACAAACCCGGAACGTTCGAGCGTTGGGGGCTCAGTTATGAAGAGCTGTCCAAAATCAATCCGGGTTTGGTCATGGTTCGTGTATCTGGATTTGGCCAAACAGGACCGTATTCGAAGCGTGGGGGATACGGAACGATTGCGGAAGCCTTTTCTGGGGTGCCGTCCTTCACGGGATTCCCTGATCGTCCACCGACGTTACCTGGCTTCCCAATGGCTGATTCGGTCGCCGCAACATTTGCCGCGATGTCCGCAATGTTTGCAATCTATAACCGAGATCATAACGGTGGAAAAGGGCAAGAGGTTGATGTGAGCCTGTATGAACCGCTGTTTAGATTGGTTGAGGCCCAAGTAATTGGCTACGACCAATTGGGTATTGTTAAGCAGCGGCAAGGAAATCGCCTGGCTGAGGACTCACCGCGAAATACATATCAGACTCGTGACGGTACTTGGATAGGTATTTCTGCTAGCTCACAGCGCACCTACGAACGTTTGGTGAACGCAATGGATATGCCAGAGCTAGTAACTGATCCTCGTTTCACCGATAACGCGTTGCGCTGCGTTAATGACCAAGCTTTGGATGAGATGTTAGCCAAGTGGTTTGCGCAACAAGACATTAACGACGTGATGGCATTGTTTGAGAAACAAGAGGTTGTTGCGGGTCCTGTTATCGATATCGCTGACATTTTTAAGGACCCACATTATCAGGCACGAAAGAATATTGTCGACGTCCCCGATGATGATTTTGGATCTGTGCGTATGCAAAACGTTGTGCCAAAGTTTAGCGGCACTCCAGGTGAGGTTCGTCACGCTGGACGCGCGCTTGGAGCTGATAGTCAAGCTGTTTATAGGGACGAGCTAGGAATGACGGATCAGCAATTTACTGAACTGAGCTCCAGGGGGGTGATTTAATTGGGTGCCAATTTTGAAGGGGTGCGCGTTGTAGGCGCGGGCCAGACGGTTTACGCGAAGCGTTCAACTGATGGGGTCAATAGGTTGCTCTATAAAGCAGCGTCCGCTGCTCTAGCTGACGCGGGGCTTCCTTGGAGCAGTGTTAATGGGCTGGCAGTCACTTCTTTTATGCTGCCGCCTGATAACGTAGCAGTGGTGGCCGAGCACTTTGGTGTCGAGGCTAGGTTCATGTTTCAGGGTGTCTATGGTGGCGCTTCTGGGATTATTGGCATGGCTCATGCCGCTCGGGCGATTCGTGATGGAGCATGTGATGTTGTTGTATGCGCGGCAGCTGATGCGTTCGATGTTGCCTCTCATAATGCGACGCTAGATCACTTCAATACGTCGGTTCGTGACTACATGTCTCCTCAGGGGTTTGGTGGGGCAAACGGTATGTTTGCACTCCATACACGTTTATATATGGAGCGATATGGCGCGACGGCGGAAGATTTTGGTCGGTTTTGTATTGCATTAAGGGAGAATGCCTTGCGCAATCCCAATGCGCTGTTTAGCGAACCATTAACCATGGAAGCGTATCTTACGGCCCGCCAGATTGCTGACCCATTACGTTTGTACGATTGCGTAATGCCGTGTGTAGGCGGGGATGCGATTGTGTTGGTTTCTGAAAAGATAGCCAGCACCTTGCCAGGACCTAGCTTGCGTATTCTCGCCTCAGAAGAAATTCACAATTATCCCGCAAACGATGTGTATGGCTTGCCGGGTGGATGGGAAGGATTTTCAGAGCGCTTGTATGAGCGGGCAGGCTGTAGACCTACAGACTTACATTTTGCACAGGTATATGACGACTACCCGGTAATGTCATTTATTCAGCTTGAAGGGCTTCAGTTTTGTCCACCAGGCACGAGTGGGCGTTTTATACAGCAGAAAGGCATAACAGTAGATGGTGGTTTGCCAGTTAACACGGGTGGTGGGCAGCTGTCGGCGGGTCAAGCGGGAGCTTCAGGCGGAATGATAGGTGTGGTTGAAGGGGTTACGCAGTTGTTAGGTAGGGCAGGCAAGCGACAGGTCAAGTGTGAACGTGGTGTTGTTTCTGGCTACGGCATGGTGGCCTATGGCCGCGGACTTTCCTCCAGTGCGGCGATCTTAGAACGAGTTCAATAACTTAAAGGTGACTGAATGAATAAGCCAGAACCTCGTGTAAATGAAATTAGCCAACAATTCTGGGATGGCCTGAACGAGGGACATATCCACCTGCAGCGTTGCCTGGATGAGACCTGTGGACGTATGGTTTTTTATCCCAGGGTGTGCTGTCCGTTTTGTCATGGTGCTGGCCTTGAATGGTTGTCTGCGTCAGGGCACGGGAAAGTGATCTCTCATACAACGGTTCATCGCCCCCATCATGATGGCTTTGGTGGTGAGATTCCTTATGTTTTTGCGGCGATAGAACTTACGGAAGGAGTTTTAGTTTATGGGCAGATGCAGGGGGCACCTACTTGTGGGACTTCGTTGATTAATCGCTCCGTACAAGCAATATTTGATGATCGAGGAGTAAAGCAAAAAGTACTGTCCTTTCAACTTGTGTGAATGTGAAGCGTCACTATTAGTCTGGGGTAACTGTTATGGATTTTGGATCTGAGAATACGTCACCGGTACATCCTGCTTTTGTAGAGGCTCTTGTGTCTGCCAATAAGGGGTATGCGACGAATTTTGAATCAGAGGGCTGGACCGAGCGCTCGTTGGTGCAGTTACGGGCCTTCTTTGAAACGGATGACCTATGGGCGTTCTCGGTTTCAACAGGAACAGCGGCTAATGGCATTGCCCTTGGTGCCATGGTGCCGCGCTATGGCTCAATTTTGTGTCATTCAGATGCGCATACTGTGACTGATGAGTGTGGGGCTCCAGAAATGTTCTCGGCGGGTGCAAGGCAAGTTCTGTTTCCTGGAGAGCACGGCCGCCTTTCTCCTGAAGCATTGGAGATCGGCTTGTCCGAGGCTCGGATAGGGGTGGTGCATGCAGTTCAACCATCAGTGTTGAGTTTAACTAACTTAACGGAGGCGGGGACAGCTTACAACCCAGATCAGTTAGCTACATTAACAAAAATCGCGCACAAATATAAGTTGGGCGTTCATCTAGATGGCGCACGCTTCGCAAATGCGGTTGTATCTATTGGCGCGACACCAGCAGAGCTATCTTGGAAGGCTGGAGTTGAGGTGCTTACCTTGGGGACGACAAAAAGTGGATCTTACGGGGTCGAAACTATTGTGTCATTTACACCTAAATACAATACCGAACTAGGGTACTTGCGTAAACGTAGTGGTCACTTGGCGCCCAAAAGCCGCTTTTTGGCAGCCCAGGTCTTGGCTTATTTAGATGATGACCTTTGGCGAAAAAATGCTGTTCATGCAAATCGGGCAGCGTTGCGGTTATCTAGTGGTTTGATAGCACTTGAGGGCGTAACACTAGTCCATCCTACTCAAGGAAATGAGGTCTTTGTCTCGATGCCAGATGTAATGACCGAGGCGCTTGTAAATGCCGGCTGTAAGTTTCAACAAGGATGGCGCCCTAGACCTAAACACCACCGTTTCGTTATGTCATGGTTCACCTCAGACGAGGAGATTGACCAGGTGCTGGAAATTTGTCGAGTCACCACCACAGAGTCAGTGACATGAGGGCGCTTAGTGGCGTGATGACAGCCTTAGTCACCACTTTTGACGTTGATGGCCAACTGGATAAGCTAGCTATGCGCGAGAGCGTGCGATTTCAATTGCAACAAGGGATCGCTGGGTTATGCCCGCTTGGTGGTACAGGTGAGCCGCTTTCACTAACGCTTACAGAACATAAGCAAATTATTGATCTTGTGGTAGAAGAGGTGGCGGGTCGGGTGCCCGTAGTGGTAGGGACTTTGTTAGGTAGCCAAGCCGACATTATTGAGTGCGCCAATCATGCAAAGGCGGCCGGCGCCGATGTGATTATGGTAATGCCACCTTGCTTTTTTGGAATGGATACATCACATACAAGGCAGCATTTCCAGACGATAGCAGATCGTGTCGGTATGCCTATGATGTTATTTCATAGTCCTAAAAGGAGTGGGGTAAGACTTGGGGCGGATGCCATACTTGGCCTATTGAAAGACATTCCGCTGTTTATTGCTATCAAGGAAAGCTCAAGTGATATGGCGCTTGTCGCCGAGCTCTTGCGTGAGGCACCACCCGAGTTTAGCGTACTACAGGGGTATGAAGAGTGCTTTCTTCCAACGTTGGCCCTTGGGGGGCACGGCGCGGTATTTTCGCTGGGCTGTCTGGTTCCAAGGCTGTTGTGTGATCTGTACGATGCATTTCAGACAGGCGACATAACGCGGGCTCAGCGCATCCAGCTGGAGATAATGCCCCTATGTCGTGCGATTTATGGTGAGCCTAATCCAGGTCCGTTGAAGCTTGCCCTGCAGATGGTTGGTCGGAATGCAGGGTCAACGCGAGCACCTATTTATGCTCCGTCTATCGGTACACGTGAACGCTTAGAGCACCTGCTTCCAGTAACTTGATCAGTACTACTCTGGTTTGCCTTCAGCGATAGTAGCGATTTTTTCAGCGGCGGCTCTTAATGGTGGGAGAAAATCCTTGATGCGATCGAACGATATTCGTGCGGTGGGTACATATAAGCCTATACAAGCCAGTAGCTTGCCGTTAGATAAACGTATAGGTACTGCACATCCTACAAGCCCTGGAAGAAACTCCTCATTATTGGAAGCCCAGCCCATGTTGCGAACATCTTCAATTGCAGCGCTGAGTTTTTGTTTTGATGCCAAGGTGTTTGGAGTAAGTCGAGGCAGGGTAGCACTGCTAAGCCACCAGTCGAACTCCTCTTTTTTCATCTCTGCTAGATATAACTTGCCGATAGATGTGCAGTGTATTGGTGACCGTCTACCTTGTTCGAAGTGTAACCCTGGAGCCGGGGCGGTTCGTGCGTTGTCGATGTATACGACTTCGTCGTCGGAGCGCACACCAATTTGGCAAGACTCACCAACTTCGTTTGCCAGAGCTATTAGGATTTGGTGGGGACGATCAGAACGCATCGCGGCTTCAGTTGCCGCATTGCCTAAGCGTACAAGGCTTGGGCCGACAATGAATTTTTTAGACCCTATCATGCGTTTTATTAAGTCACGTTTTTCTAGCTGGCTGGCCATTCTGTGCACGGTAGTTACCGGCAGCTCGCAAGCCGTTGCAAGCTCTGTGACAGACATTGCCCGCGCTGACGTAGCCAAGGCGTTAAGGATTGCTATAGCCCGATCCAGCGGCTGTTCTGTTGATGTGGCGAGAAGAGTTTTAGTCATTGTGTGAGTGTCATGATAATTAATTGCCCTTTTGAAGCAAAAAATATCTTATAAATAGAACAAATAATTCCGTATTTCGGAATTATTGTACAGGGTAACGGAGGAGCTACGTATGAATAAATATAAGTTAAATAGAGCCTATAGAAAGATAGCCGCACTTACGTTTCGTTTTTTCTCAGAACGTGCTGCACACAGAGTATCGCCAGTGCGCCACTTCCTAACTATTGAAGTGGTTTAAGAAAATGTCTTTGGATCATGTCTTTTTCGTCCGCATTGTTTCAACGCTGGCCGACGGGCTGTTAACGACGGTGTTGCTTGCTGTATTGGCCACCGTACTCTCTGCTTTGTGGGGAGTGCCGATAGTAATGGCGTTGCTCTCCAGGAGCAGGTTGGTATCTCGTCTTGCAGTAGCCTATGTTGAAGTTGTTCGGAATACCCCAGTTCTTGTGCAGATGTTTTTTATTTTTTTTGGCTCGGGAACCTTGGGCTATCCTCTTTCTGGTTTTGTGACTGGCTTGCTTGCCATGGTTCTGCAAAACGGTGCTTACATGGCCGAGATTTATCGAGGTGGAATCCAATCTGTTTCTGTCAAGCAAACGGAAGCAGCCTTAGCCGTGGGTCTGACCCCGCGACGTGCTTTTCGGATTATTGTGCTGCCCCAAGCTCTTAGGAAAGTGATTCCTCCACTATCGAATCAAGGCATTTTAATTATTAAAGATACGTCGTTAGTGGCCACAATATCGGTAGGAGAGCTGACGTTTCATGCTCGGATGATGGCGGACCAAACTGCTGCAGTATTCGAAATATTTTTCACGCTTGCTCTCTTTTATATTGTTCTTACAGCCATTTTTGGGGGCGTGATGCGACTAATAGAAAGCCGTATGAGGATTAGCTAATGGAATTAATAATTATTAGCCTTCCGTTGATTGTTCGGGGCACACTCACCACTCTTTACTTATCGTTTTTCGCTATTGTGCTTGCAACAATCTCTGGTTTTATTTTTGCTCTTTTCCAGTTGTATGGTGGGATGCTGCTAAGAACTGCAGTAGAGATCTATTTATACATCATACGCGGCGTGCCTTTGCTGGTTCTTTTGTTCACGATGTATTACGCCGCGCCGTATGCAGGTGTGGAGATTGATCCGCTCACTGGGGGCGTGGTGGTAATCGCCGCCTATTTTGGGGCGTTTATGACAGAGGTTTTTCGTGGCGCAGTGTTGTCAGTACCAACTGGTCAGTGGGAGGCTGGGAAGTCTATTGGTCTTACACCAAGGAAAGTTCTTGTAAATATAGTGCTTCAACAGGCTATGCGTGTCGCTGGACCGCCCTACATCAATACCTGTATTGGGGTGGTAAAGGGAACATCTCTTGTGGCTATTATTGGTCTGACTGACTTGACCTATATCGGGCGACAGATTGTAGAGCGAACGTTGGCGCCATTTGAAATATTCGGCTTTGTCGCATTAGTGTATTTTGTTATTTGCTTCTTGTTGTCTCGATTGGGGCAGTACTTGGAAAGGCGGTTTGGTTATGTCAACTAATATACATCCTGATGCTGGAAAGGTAGCGATTGAAATAAAGAACCTGTCCAAATGGTTTGGAACACATCAAGTTTTAAAAGATATTTCAACCGAGGTTAAGCAAGGCGAAGCAATTGTCATAATCGGTCCTAGTGGTTCGGGTAAGACCACGCTATTGCGTTGTGTAAATCTTCTGGAAGAGTTTCAGGCTGGGGAAATTACCATTGACGGCGAGGCCATGGGCTATCGGGTTGATGCGCATGGGGTCCGCTCTAGGCGCTCGGAAACTGAAATTGCAGCCATGCGAGCGCAAGTTGGTATGGTTTTTCAGAGCTTCAATCTGTTTCCTCACATGAGTGTCTTACAGAACGTTGCATTGGGGCCAATAAAAGCTCTTGCACTTCCCAAGCGTGAAGCAGAAGAGCGTGCGGCTGTTTTGTTGGAGCAAGTTGGGTTAGCGAGCAAGGCAAATGCGTTGCCAGGGCAGTTATCAGGAGGGCAGCAGCAGCGGGTGGCGATAGCGCGTTCCTTGGCTATGCAACCTAAAGCTATGTTATTTGATGAAGTCACATCCGCTTTGGACCCTGAGCTGGTAGGCGAGGTTTTGGACGTGATGCGGCAACTGGTTCAAGATGGCATGACAATGATGATAGTGACGCATGAAATGGCCTTTGCTCGTGCTTTCGCGGATCGAGTTATTTTTATGGCCAATGGGGAAATTATCGAGCAGGGTCCACCCGAACAGATTTTCGAAAATCCTCAATCTGAACGCCTGCAGGCCTTTCTAAAGAGATTCAAACAAGGCTATCAAATGTGATGGGTGGGTTCCAATAAAATCATCTTTAGGCGGGGCGGCCTCGCATTTCAGGTTTGCGTTTATTATCGGCTACATCACATACATATTCAGGAATAAAGTCTATGGACCGAACTGATGCAGCCGACCAGGCCGCTGTTGATCTAAGCACATGCTGGAAGACGGGTCAACATCGGGACCACTTGCCAGTAGACCTACGGCCGCAGAGTCGTGAGCAGGGCTATGCCATTCAAGCATTCTGGGCACATGAGCTGGGTCAGGAAATTGCAGGCTGGAAAATCGCTGCTACCAGTTTGGCCGGGCAGCGTCATATTGGCGTTGATGGTCCCCTGGCAGGGCCGATTTTTGCTGAAAATGTACAACCTGATGGTGCTGAAATTTCATTGCAAGATAATCGAATGAGAGTGGCCGAAGGCGAGATCGTATTTATGATCGGACAGACACTGCCCCCCAGGTCTACCCCGTATACCCGCGACGAGGTCCTTGCGGCGATCGAGTCAGTACACCCCGGCATCGAGGTGCCAGACTCCCGCTTCCTGAGTTTCGAAGACGCGGGTGCCGCTCAGCTTATTGCTGACTGCGCCTGCAGCAACGATATGGTTTTGGGCGCTGCTGCCACTACCCTAGAGCCGCTTGAAGGGCTTTTCGGTTTGCAGACTAAGGCATCCGTCAGCGACGGGCGCCAATTTGTTGGTAGCGGTGCCAATGTGTTGGGTGATCCTATCGTCGCCCTGTGTTGGCTAGTGAATGAACTTTCTGTAAACCAAGTGCCCCTTAAACAGGGGCAGTTTGTGACTACAGGGGCGTGTATTCAACCCATACCTGTATCGCCGGGGGATGAGGTGTCCGTGGACCTTGGCTGGGTTGGGCGAATTAGCGCACGCTTTGTTTGAGTACGTTGGTTAAGGTAGTGGCTAGCGCTTTGTTATTGCCCATTTAACCAAGGCTGCACGGTATGCCTGTAGTGTGCCTCTTCAATCTCAGTGCAGTATTAATAGAGACCACTTTAAATCGCCGACTCTATCCAAATAGCCCAACTGAGGAGTTCGGCGTCGCGTCCATATCGTCCTACTACTTGGAGTCCTAAGGGCAAGCCAATTTTGTTTTTTCCACTTGGTAGCGCGATACAGGGAGCTCCAAGCAGTGACCAGTTTCGATTGAAAATCGAACTGCCTGCGGTTTCAATGCCCAGGGGAGCTGCGCCCGGGGCACTTGGCGTTAGCAATACGTCATAGCCTTGGGTCCAACTGGCAAATGTTCGCCTTGCGATGATAGCTCGCTGTTGCGCTGCGTCGTAGTTCGCTCGAGGACAGTCCCAGCCATTGCTTAACTGGCTCGTCAGGCCGGGGCTGAGCAACTTGGGAAACTGGCAAGATTCATATAGTAATGCCCGGGACGCCTCGAAATTCATGATTGCTCGTTGGTCGTCATAAAGACTAGCCATACTTTCAGGCTGCTCGACTTCATCAAAGCGGGCACCGGCCAGGGCTAATCGATTTGCAATGGACTCGAGGTTATGCCGACTGTCTATATCAACATCCTGCCAAAGGGGTACGGCAAAAGCCAATCACCGGAGGTCTGTTCGTACTATTCAAGGGCGTGGGTAAATCCCCCAGAGTGTGCATAAGTAATGCCGTATCTGCGACCGAGCGACTCATAATACCGATAGTATCCAGTGACTCTGCTAACGGCTTCAGTCCTGATCGATTGATGAGGCCGAAACTAGGTTTGTAGCCGACAACACCACAATAGGCAGCTGGCCTAATAGTAGAACCGCCCGTTTTGTCATGCAGTGCCACACCACTGTAGGCGCAGCGCGTGCGCTGCAAATATCCCAGCCAGCGGTTAGTAGTTCGATCCGCCAGTTGGAGTCTCAGCTCGGTTTTTTACTTTTTGACCGAGCTGGCAACCGTCTTGTCGCCAGAGACGAAGCTAGAATTCTGTTCCACGAGTCGGAGTCAATTTTCTTGTTATCGCAAGCTTTGGCGCAAACTGCAGAAGATCTAAAAGAGGATCGTCTAGGCCACGTTCGGGTCGTGGCTACCCCGCAACTAGGGCACACAGTTTTACCCCAGGCGATCCAACATTTATTGCAACAACGACCGAAAGTTAAGGTGTTTTTTGACGTGCGTCGGTCATATACCGTTATAGAGAAAATAGAGTCTGGTTCAGCAGATGTGGGGCTAGCTATAGCATTGGAAGCTGAGCTTAGCCATAGTCTCGAAATGATCCCCGTGGCAACAGTGGAAATGGTTTGCCTTGTCCGTTCAGATCATCCCTTGTCTGCGCATACGGTTCTAACCCCAAGTGATCTTTCTAGTTATGCGTTGATCGGTTTAGAGATGGGATCGCGTCTGAGTCCTTTAATACGGACGGCCTTCAAAGCTGAGGGCGTTTCTTATAGAACAGCCGTTGAGGTTAGGTACTCGGAGACAGCATGTTTGCTGGTAAATGCGGGGGTTGGCATCACGGTTGTCGATTGGTTTTCGGCAATAGCTCATGTGCGCCAGCATCCTGGGCTGAGGCTAATACCATTCCGTCCCGTTATACAAGTCGATGCATCGGCTGTTTTTTCTAAGAGTCGAAGGCCGTCACGGCTCTCTTATGCTTTGATCGATACAACACAGCATGCAGGAGTTTTTGCAACCGCCTGGCGCTGAGTGATGTTACTAATGTAGTCGTTGCTGTAGCCCCCAAAACAAAAAGGCCAGTCCCGAAAGATTGGCCTTTTTGTTGCGGAAAACCGCATAAATACTGGTGCCGGTTAGAAGAGTCGAACTCCTGACCTTCGCATTACAAGTGCGCTGCTCTACCAACTGAGCTAAACCGGCAAGAACGATATTCTACAAGAATTTAACAAACTGTGCTTGGGACAAGATATTGCCATCAAAATCCAGGTTTATGGGGCGCTAACGGCCTGCCGTCTGTCCAGGCGACGACTAAGAACAATAGATGTATGGGTTTGATTAACACCGTCGATCTGGCCTATATGATCAAGCAAGGTGTCTAGCTGTTCGTGTGATGCGCAGCGCAGTAGCACCAGGTAATCGAATTGTCCGCTAACGGCGGATACCTCTTCGATTTCGGGCAAACGTGCTAATTGTTGCATGACATGGGCGCCGGACTTTGGGCCTACGCTTAGGCCGCAGTAGGCGCGGACCGCAGCCTGCTCCTGGTCTTGACCCAGGCGTACGCCGTAGCCGGCGATGATGCCCAGGCGTTCCAGACGGGCTATGCGGGCTACGACGGTGGTGCGTGCCAACTTCAAACTACGTGCCAGTTCTGC
Source organism: Burkholderiaceae bacterium (assembly GCA_017983955.1). Lineage (GTDB taxonomy): Bacteria > Pseudomonadota > Gammaproteobacteria > Burkholderiales > Burkholderiaceae_B > JAGOAJ01. Next base: position 8,618 of record JAGOAJ010000026.1, on the reverse strand, counting down.
CGTAGGTAGTCGGGCGTTGGCTTGTAGTAGTGTCAGTAGGTGTCTGTCGGTCTCGTCCAACTTGAAATGGGGCATATGTTTACCTTGGTCTGCCGTTCTGACTATTTTCTTCGTCGTAGTGTCAATATACGCTATTTTTGTGACGAATTGCACGCTATGAACTGACGTCTAAAGCCCGTAGTATCAAGCTTGTAGGGCATGTGTATCCAATAACAACATCTTTCTAATAACGACATCAATTCGACGGGAAGCAAGGTCATGACAGCTATCAGTAAATCCATCACCGTAATGGGCGCGGGCAAAATCGGTTTTGCGATTGCATTGTTACTTAAGCAGACAGGGCAATACGATATTTTGGTGGCAGATCGCGATGTTGCTCAGTTACAGGCGGTTGCGGCCTTAGGTTGCGATACGCTTTGCATTAATGATGGGCAATCTATGACGCAGGCCGTGGCCGGACGTTATGCGGTGCTGAATGCTTTGCCTTTCCAGTATGCGGCGCAAGTGGCTGCTCTGTGCGTGAGTGCCGGTGCCCACTATTTTGATCTGACTGAAGATGTAGCGGCTACGCATGCCATACAGGCTTTGGCCGAGAATGCGGTTACGGTGTTGATGCCGCAATGTGGGCTGGCCCCGGGCTTTATAGGCATCGTTGGTAATGACTTGGCGCAACGTTTTGATAGCTTGCATGATTTGCATATGCGGGTAGGGGCTTTGCCGCGCTTTCCGTCCAATGCTTTGCGCTACAACCTGACCTGGAGTACCGACGGCTTGATCAACGAGTACTGCAACCCTTGCGAAGCGATTGTGGATGGGCAAGCGGCTCAAGTTGGAGCCTTGGAAGGTTACGAGACCTTTAGCCTGGATGGCGTCGAATACGAAGCGTTTAATACCTCGGGTGGGTTGGGCACCTTAAGCAGGACGTTATTAGGTAAAGCGCGCAATGTAGATTACAAGTCCATACGCTATCCTGGGCATTGCGCCAGTATGCGGTTATTGTTGAATGACTTGCGTTTGCGTGACCGGCGTGATTTGCTTAAAGAAATCTTTGAAAATGCCATACCGACTACCAATCAGGACGTGATTGTAATTTTTGCGACGGCTACGGGTTTGCGTGATGGTCGATTGCAAGAGGAGTCTTATTCCACGCGTATTGTGGGCCAAACCGTGTTGGGCCATGCCCTGACAGCGATTCAACTGACCACGGCTTCGGGGATTTGTGCTGCCTTGGATTTGGTGGCGCAGGGAATATTGCCGCAGGCTGGATTTGTTGGTCAAGAGCAGACGCCGCTTGCCGATTTACTAGCGAATCGCTTTGGGCTTGCTTATGCTGGGCCTGTCGCCCAGGTGTGTTTTTAATTATTGCTATTAATCCGTACAATACCAGGCTGTGTCTATACAAATTTCCTATAAGAATATAGACGACCATAAAAAATAAGCAATACGGTTATGGAGAACCAGGGTGAGCAGACAAACTGTCGTGGTAATTACCGGAGCAGGTTCCGGCATAGGGGCAGCCATTGCGCGCAAAGTCGCGCGGCCTGGTTTGGCTCTGATGTTGCATGCGCGTGGTGCAGATGAGGCCAGCCAAGCTCAGTTGGCTGCGGTGGCTCACGATGTGTCTGCAGCTGGTGCGTTGGCGGCCACTTGTCACGTGGATTTGACACGTAGTGGCGCTGCTGGCGATGTTATTGCTGCGACCCTGGATCGCTTTGGTGCCTGCGACCAATTGGTCAGTAATGCCGGCTTTGCTGAATCTGGCTCTATCGAGCAGGCCACACGGGAGGGCTTTGATAGGGCGTACAGCGGCATGGCGGGCGCTTTGTTTGATTTGGTCAAAGCGGCACATGCCTCGCTTGTGGCTTCCACCTGCGGACGTATTGTGGTGACCAGCTCATTTGTTGCCCACCGGTTTCGGGTAGGGCAGAATTTTCCGGTAACAGCTGCTGCTAAAGCAGCGAGTGACGCCTTGGCCATGAGCCTGGCGACTGAACTGGCGCAGCATGGCATTACCGTCAATTGCGTGGCTCCTGGTTACACTCACAAAGATAAGAACCGCCATACCGCGTCAAATTGGGAAACCACAGTACCTTTACCGCCGTTGGGACGCTTTGCCAAGCCCGGCGATGTGGCCGAATTGGTCGCCTTTTTGCTTAGTCCGGCGGCTGGCTATATTACTGGCCAGATTATTGCCGTGGACGGCGGCCTTAAGCTGTCCTGATCAACCATAAAACTGAACGAGAATTATGTATACCTGGGACTTCATGTTGTTGTGGAAATACCGCGAGCTCTTTGTTGTGGGCTTGGGTTACACCATGTATTACACGGTTTTATGTGTCATCTTTGGCATGCTGATAGGCTTGCTTGTTGCCCTGACGCGCTTGGCTGCGCCACGTATTATTAATATGCCCTTGCAGCTGTTTGTCGAGCTGTTCCGGTGTACGCCGTTTTTGGTGTTGCTGATCTGGTTTTATTACGCCTTTCCGGTGCTGATAGGCGTGGATATGTCGGCCTCCTTGGCCGCCTTGCTGGCTTTGTCGCTATACGGTGGGGCATTTTATTCAGAGATCATCCGTGCCGGCATAGTGTCTATAGACGCCGGCCAGCGCGAGGCGGCGCAGGCCTTGGGTATGACCAAAGGCCAGGGGCTGCGCCGCATCGTTCTGCCCCAGGCCTTGAAGCGCATGGTGCCGCCTTTGATGAATCAATCCATATTGCAACTTAAGAACACGTCGCTGGTTTCTGTGCTGGCTGTGCCCGACCTGCTGTATCAAGGTCAGTTGGTGGCGCATGAAACCTACCGGCCACTGGAAATCTATACTGTGGTGGCATTGTTATATTTTGCGGTGCTGTTCCCGGCCACCATATTGGTGCGCAACTACGAGCGTCGCCTAGCCGCAAGCGACTGAATACCAAGGTCAGTAAAGCAAACCATGATTACTGTAAAAAATCTACGAAAGTGCTATGGAAGCCTGGATGTCCTGCAGGACATTTCCCTGACGGTGCCGGCTGGCAATGTACTGGCCCTGATAGGGCCTTCAGGGTCTGGTAAGTCTACCTTGTTGCGTTGCATGAACTTGCTGGTTACCCCGGACGGCGGTGACCTGACAGTGGGTGAACGCAGTTTTAGTTTTGGCCCCGGCAACAAGCTACCCAGCGATCGAAATTTAGCTGCATTTCGTGCCTCTACTGGCATGGTGTTTCAGCACTTCAATTTGTTCCCACACATGACGGTGTTGGCTAACATCATGGAAGGTCCACTTACCGTATTGCGTAAAAGCCGCGCTGAAGCATCGGCGACTGCCCATGCGCTCTTGGAAAAAGTCGGTCTATCCAGCAAGGCCCAGCAGTTTCCCAGCCGTTTGTCGGGTGGGGAAAAGCAAAGGGTGGCCATCGCTCGCGCCTTGGCCATGGAGCCATCAGTGATGCTGTTTGACGAGGCCACTTCAGCATTGGATCCGGAACTGGTTGGTGAGGTGCTTACGGTAATGCGCACCTTGGCTGAAGAGGGCATGACGATGGTGGTGGTTACCCACGAAATCGACTTCGCCCGCGACATGGCAGATCGCATCTTATTCATGAAGGACGGCGTGGTGGTCGAAGAAGGGCCGCCCGACCAGGTGATAGATCACCCGCAAAATAGCGCGACACAAGCCTTTCTTAACCATTTTCATAGCCACGCGACCTGATCGCGGCATTATTAGCGACTGATTAAGGGCAGTGATGTGAATAATAATGAACGCATGATTCTGGCAACACGTTTGCCCGACGCCGCCAGTCCCCAGGAACAACAGGATTTCCAGAACGGTCTGGTACTGATGGCCTCGTTTTTGCGCTCACCCCCGGATTTGGACAAGGACTTCACCTTTTTGCCTAATCCCTTGCTTGCATCCTGGCCCCAAGAATGACATACGCCGTATTCAATCAGCCCATCGGCGCGCTTAGACAGGCGCTACTGGCAAATGACACCAGCGTCCTGGATGTCACCCAGGCGCATTTGCAGCGCATAGAGCAGACTCAGGCTGAACTGGCTGGCTTTACCTGTGTGTTGCAGGACACGGCCATCCAGGCGGCCATGGCCTACGATGCGCAGCTTGCGGATGCTGCTGCCACGGGTTATGTTCCTGGCCCCTTGTTTGGCGTGCCTATATCCATCAAAGACACTATAGATGTGGCTGGCGTGCCAACCACGGCGTGTTCGCATTCGCAACTGCATGCTAGCGCTGAGCAGGATGCCGCACTGGTCGTTAAGCTTAGACAGGCAGGTGCCATCATCATAGGCAAGGCTAATTGTCACGAATTCGCCTTTGGTGGTCCGGCCTTTGATTTGCCTTTTCCGCCGGCGCGCAATCCATGGGACCCGCAGATGTTTCCTGGTGGTTCGTCCAGCGGATCAGGCGTGACGGTGGCATCGGGTGGCGCCATGGCGTCCATAGGCACTGACACCGCAGGTTCAATCCGCTTGCCCAGTACCCATTGCGGGCTGGTAGGCATGAAACCCAGTTATGGCTTGGTGTCGCTGGCCGGGATACGCCCTTTAAGTCTAAGCATGGATCATGCTGGGCCGCTGGCGACCCGGGTAGATGATTGTCGAGCGGTTTATCAGGCCATTGTTGACGCTCCTGATACGCCAGTCAATTCGTTCAGGGTGACAGCGAATCGCCATGCTTGGCGTAACGGTGATTTTCGCGGGTTACGCGTGGCTATTCCCCATCAGCTGTGGGGGCAACAGGCACGTATAGACGCGCCCGCCATGGCAGCGTATCAGCAGGCCATAGACGTATTTCAAGCGCAGGGCGCAGAAGTTCTAGAGGTGATTCCGCCTTCACTAGAGGAACTGCACGCAGCGGCCAGCATTATTATGATGGCGGAGGTTGCACGTATTTTCGCCCCTAGGGTGCGTGCCGACTTCGATCGCTTTGGCGAAGTGTTCCGTAATCGTGTGCTGGTGGGCGAAAACATATCGGCTGATGCTTATCTGGGCGCGTCTCAACAACGGCTGACAATAGGCCGTCAGATGATGACGCTATTGCAGTCGGCGGATGTTTTCATGTTGCCGGGCTCGCTGTCGGTGGCCGGGCCGCTGCGCACGGTGGATAAATTCTATTTTCTTAAAGACCCTAACCTGAATGTGGTGGCAAACTTTACTGGCCAGCCCGCGCTGGCATTACCTGTCACCCATGCTCCGCAGGGGATTCCAACTGGAATCCAGTTAATTGGCGCCCACTATGGCGAAGACACTCTGTTCGATATTGGGGAGGGCTTAGAGGCGTTGCTACATTTTGCCGAGTCTTCCTTCATGCCGACCAGATAAAATACAACACAGAGAGACACTCCATGAAAAATACCGATACTGGCTTTTCCCTTTCCCGCCGTCAGATGGCCCAGGCTGCTGCAGTGTCCGCGTTGGGGCTGGCTTTGCCTGCCGCTGCTATCGCACAGACAGCAACGCCTGCTGGCGAGGCCGAATCCACCATGGCGCGGGTGCGTCGCACCAAAAAACTGCGTATTGCCGCTTTGGTAGGTGAGCCACCTTACTTTTCCAAAGACCCCTTGACCGGCATCTGGAAGGGCGCGGCGGTCGAGATGGCTAAAGACATTGCCTCAATACTGGATGTGGAATTGGAAATGGTGGACTCCACCTATGGCAACTCCGTGATACAGCTGCAAACTGGCAAGGTAGACCTGGCCATGGCCTTGACGCCAACGCCGCTGCGCGCGTTGTCGATAGACTTTTCGCACCCCACTTATTTGCACCCCTATGGCTTGGTAAGTAATAAAGACATCGACGTTTCGACTTGGGAAGACCTTAACAAGTCCGACCTGAAAATCGCCGTTGACTTGGGGTCGACTCAGGAAATGTTGGCGCGGCGTCTTGCACCCAATGCGAAAATTACGGCTTATGCCACGCGTGATGACGTCATGATGGCGCTGCAAAGCAAGCGGGTTGATTGCGCAGTATTTGCGGTGTTGCTGGGTTTGACAGCGGTCAAGAAAAGCCCCGCCATAGGCAAATTTTCTATGCTTAAAGAGCCGGTTATCGGCTTGACCTCCAGCCTGGCTTTTGCCAAAGAAAGCAATACGGATTGGCGCAATTTCCTGGATGTCTGGGTAGACCACAACCGTAGCTTGGGACAGATCCAAGAGTGGATATTCGATGGCTTGCTGTTGTCCGACGTACAGCGTTCTGACATTCCTGCCGACGTTGTATTCTAAGTTGTCGACTCGGATTTAGCCCCTATGGACAGTACACAGCAGGACCACGATGTAGTGATAGTGGGTGGGGGCCTGATAGGGCTGGCCACTGCCCTGGCTTTACAGGAAAATGGCCAAGCCGTGGCCCTGGTTGATCCAGGGCTGGCCAAGGTCCGAGCTTCCTATGGGAATGCGGGCGTTATAGGTCGCGCTTCGATTTTCCCTATGGCTAATCCTGCTATATGGCACAAGCTGTTGCGCTATGCGATGGGTGGCGATCCGGCGCTTAGAATAAGGTATCAGGACTTCCCGACGCTGGCAGGCTGGTTACCGCGATTTTTATCCCACGCAACACTGGCCGGTTATCAGAAGGCAGCTACGGCGCTGGATCCACTGGTGGCCCAGGCTTATGACACGCATATGGCCTTGGCTGCTAGCGTGGGCGCTGCACATTTAATACAAAAGAATGGCTGGATACGGGTATACCGTAGCCAGGCTGCGTTTGACAGCAGCCTGCTGGAAAGGCGTATTCTGGCTATGCATGGGGTCGCTGCCGACGCCTTGCAGGGTGATGCGATTTACGATTTGGAACCGTCTTTACGCCATCGATTTTCGCATGCCTTATTGTTTCCAGACACAGCAGCCGTCAATACGCCAGGCCGTTTGCTAGAGTGTTATTTACAGGCTTTCCTAGCCCAAGGCGGTAGTTTGATCAACAGCCGGGCCACTGAGCTAATGCAGCAGGGCAGCGGTGTATTGGTGGGGTGTAGTGCTGGCCTGATCAAGGCACGTTATGCAGTGTTGGCTGCGGGCGCTTGGTCGGGCGAGTTAGCGCGCCGCATGGGCTACAAAATACCCCTGATCGGCGAGCGTGGTTACCATATGCATTATTCGTTGGCTGAAGGTAGTGTGCTGAATCGGCCTATACATGATGCCGCTGGCGCTTATGTGATGTCACCTATGGACCAGGGCGTGCGCATACTGACGGGGGTGGAGCTAGCTCATCCAGATAGCCCGCCCAATTATGTACAGATGAGCAAGGCAATACAGCAGGCGGGTGATACCTTGCCGCTGGGGCAGCCACAGGACAATACGGTATGGATGGGTAGCCGTCCGTCGACGCCGGATAGTTTGCCTGTGATAGGCTTTCCGGCGCGACATAATCGCATCGTGTTTGCATTTGGCCATGGGCATATTGGCATGTCTACTGCACCCATTACTGGCAGGCTGGTTAGCGACTTGCTATTACAGCGCCCCACGTCAGTTCCGCTAGGGCCGTTTAGCCCTGATCGTTTTAGCCGCTAGGCGTTACTAAGCCTTTACTTAACGACGGTGAAGCGTCTGGGTTTGGGGCTGTCGTCGTTAGGATCCGGCGTGTGATCGCTGCCTTCACCACTGATGACACCTGTAGGGCCGCTACTGCCAGCCTGTGTGGTTTCAGTGCCATCGGTAGCTGGTGCTGTAGAAGCCACCACCTCAAACCCCATGCCTGCGCCAGTTTCACGTGCGTAAATAGCCGAGACGGCACCCACAGGAACAAATATGTGTTCCGTACGTCCATTGAAACGCGCCTGGAAGTCGATATAGTCGTTGCCCAGGGTCAGTGCGTTAGTGGCCAGCGTCCCGATGTTCAGGGTGATCTGGCCTTCGTGCACATGACCCACGGGCACTACCGTGTTTTCATCAACCGTCACTACAATATGAGGGGTGTAGCCGTTGTCGGTACACCATTCATGCAGCGCGCGTATCAGATAGGGTTTGGTGGAGGTTTCTTGCATAGCGGTGTACTTAACGACGCATGACCTTTTCGGAAGGTGTCAGTGCTTCAATGTAGGCTGGACGAGAGAAGATACGTTCAGCGTATTTCTGGATAGGAGCTGCACTTTTTGGCAGTTCTATGCCGTAATGACCCAGGCGCCAAAGCAAGGGTGCCACGGCCACGTCCAGCATGGAGAATTCCTCGCCCAGCATGAATTTGTTCTTCAGCAGCATGGGGGCCAGTTGCGACAGGCGGTCACGGATGTTCTGACGTGCGAAGTCCTGGGCTTTGGTGTCTGTGTTGCCGCGTGCTTCCAGTACGGCTACGTGCGAGAACAATTCCTTTTCGAAGTTGTACAGGAACAGGCGTGTGCGCGCGCGCATGACCGGATCCGCAGGCATAAGCTGTGGGTGCGGGAAGCGTTCGTCGATGTACTCGTTAATGATATTGGATTCGTACAGAATCAGATCGCGCTCGACCAGGATGGGTACCTGACCGTAAGGGTTCATGACCGAAATGTCTTCGGGCTTGTTATAAAGGTCGATATCGCGGATTTCAAAATCCATGCCTTTTTCAAACAACACAAAGCGGCAGCGTTGGGAGAACGGGCAAGTCGTTCCAGAATAGAGCACCATCATGTCGCAGTTTCCAATCGTAGAAATAA
>JAGOAJ010000025.1 GCA_017983955.1 Burkholderiaceae bacterium | reverse complement strand
GCAAGCCTACTTAAGGCAATTTCGCTACACTACTTCAGTGGCGAGCCTGTTTCACGTTTCGAGGCTCGTGAGGTTGCCCAGGCGTGGGCGCCTTGGCGCACGGTGGCTGCCTGGTATTTGTGGCGCAGTCTTGACCCTGCCGCTGTCCAGTACTAATAAAATTGCATGTCCTAATTTGGAAACCTAGCTCTTATGCGTAATACTTTCCTGGAATTTGAACAGCCGCTTGCCGAGCTTGAAAACAAGATCGAGCAGCTGCGCTTTGTTCAAACTGATTCTGCGGTCGACATTTCTGAGGAAATCGGCCGGCTGCAGCAAAAGAACCAGACTCTTGCTAAAAATATCTATTCAAAACTGACGTCGTGGCAAACGGCGTTGGTGGCACGTCATCCACAGCGGCCCTATACGCTGGATTATGTACGTGAAATTTTCACTGATTTCCACGAACTGCACGGCGATCGCATGTTTGCGGATGACCTGGCCATCGTGGGTGGTTTGGCGCGCTTTAACGGCACGCCCTGCATGGTGATAGGTCATCAAAAAGGCCGGGACACCAAAGAACGCGCTATGCGTAACTTTGGAATGCCGCGCCCCGAAGGCTATCGCAAGGCCTTGCGCCTGATGCGTCTGGCAGAAAAGTTTCAGCTGCCAGTATTTACCTTTGTGGATACGCCCGGTGCTTATCCCGGCGTAGGTGCCGAAGAACGTGGACAGTCCGAAGCCATAGGGCACAATCTGTACGCCATGGCGGAACTCAAAGTTCCCATTATTGCGACCATCATAGGCGAGGGTGGTTCGGGTGGCGCGCTGGCTCTGGCCGTGGGCGACGTGGTTATGATGTTGCAATACGCCACTTATGCCGTGATTTCCCCTGAAGGCTGTGCGTCCATCTTGTGGCGCAGCCCTGAAAAAGCGTCGACGGCTGCAGAAGCCTTGGCTATTACTGCGCCACGCCTTAAAGAATTAGGGCTTGTTGATCGTATCGTCAATGAACCTGTAGGCGGTGCGCATCGCGACCCGGTCACTATGGCCAGACAACTAAGCCGCGCGTTGGCCGATTCGCTTAGGCAATTATCCGGAATGTCGGCGCAGCAGTTGGTCCAGCAACGAGTAGACCGTCTGATGTCCTATGGCCGATTCCAGGAAGCACGCAGCTAAGCAGCCGGGGGCGCTGGACACTAGTTGGTGTGATCCGACGCTGATCCGGCCTATTGCAAATGCGATAGTCGCTTTGCCACAGCGCCCATTACAGATCGCCGTCGCTTTAAGTGGCGGCGTTGATTCGGCCATGCTGGCGTTACATGCTGCGGCGTATGCCCGTAGCGCCAACATCGTGCTGCACTGCTTGCATATACATCATGGCTTACAAGCGCCTGCCTCGGGGTGGCGCGATCATGTGCATGATCTGGCGCATAAACTGGGTTTGCCTTGCCATAGCCACAGGGTGCAGGTGGATCTGACCGCCGGCAAGGGTATGGAAGCGGCGGCCCGCGATGCGCGCTATCAAGCCTTTTCCGCTATGGCCCAGCAAATAGGCGTGCAACACATATTGCTGGCGCATCACCGTGACGACCAGGCGGAAACCGTTATTTTGCGTCTGCTACGGGGTTCAGGACCGACGGGGTTGGCTGCCATGGCGCCCTTAAGCCACCGACTCGGTATCAACTATGTACGCCCTTGGTTGGATGTGGATCGTGCACGGATACTGAAGCAGGCCAAGGTCTTCGAGCAGGCCACTGCTTGGACGCCGGTACACGACCCAACTAATCACAGCGATGACTACACCCGCGGGGCGGTACGCGAGCGCCTGACCCCGGCCTTGAATGAACGCTGGCCAGGTTGGCAGGCTGCTTTGGCGCGTCATGCGCGACAAAGCGCCCAGGCCAGCAGCGTTCTGGATGAAGTCGCTGCCAGCGACTTTGCCGGCCTTGCCCCGGATAGCGATGCTAAAAATTTCTCATTGGCCTTATGGCGTTTGCTGACACCGGCCCGTCAAGCACTGGTGCTGCGCTGGTGGCTGGCACAGGCCGGGCTGGGCATGCCGTCAGACGCCAAGCTGCAGGAACTAATGCGGCAATTGCGTGGTTTACACGCCTTGGGCCATGATAGACAACTGACCATGAGGCACGCTGGCGCTCAAATAAGCTGCATCAGGGGCAGGGTGATAGTGAAGGATGGTGGCCAGGTGGCTGTGAAAAACGTCTAGGGCTAAAAACGCTAAAATATACCGTTTTGCTTGGCGGGCGTGTGATTATGTCCGGTCTGTTTTGTACGCAGTATCACTTTATACAGAGTAAATGATGTCCGTGATTGTTCATAAGTATGGCGGCACCTCTATGGGCTCGGTCGAGCGCATACAGAATGTCGCGCGGCGGGTGGCCAAATGGCATGCCGCAGGTCATCAGGTGGTGGTGGTGCCGTCGGCCATGTCCGGTGAAACCAACCGTCTGCTGGGCTTGGCCAAGGAAATTTCCCCCCAACCCGATAGCCGCGAGCTGGATATGCTCGCCTCGACCGGCGAGCAGGCCAGCAGCGCCTTGCTAGCCATGGCACTGATGTCCCAGGGCGTGCCAGCCAGAAGCTACGCCGGTTGGCAAGTGCCAGTGCGTACCGACTCGTCCTACACGCGCGCCCGTATTAAATCCATAGACGACACCCGCGTGCGTGCCGATCTGGACGCTGGCCGTGTGGTCATAGTTACTGGCTTTCAAGGCATAGACGAAGACGGCCACATTACCACCTTAGGCCGTGGCGGTTCCGATACCTCGGCTGTGGCTATGGCGGCAGCCTTGAAGGCTGACGAATGCCTAATCTTCACCGATGTCGATGGGGTCTACACCACGGATCCCCGCGTCGTTCCAGAAGCACGCCGTATGAATGTGGTGTCCTTCGAGGAAATGCTGGAACTGGCCTCGCTGGGCTCTAAAGTGCTGCAAATTCGCTCTGTGGAGTTCGCCGGGAAATACCGTGTCCCGGTACGGGTCTTGTCTTCGCTGACTGACCCAATGTTACCGGTAGAAGAGGAAAAAATTTCCGGCACCCTTATTACTTTCGAGGAAGATCAGAAAATGGAAGCAGCTGTTGTTTCAGGCATAGCCTTTAGTCGTGACGAAGCCAAACTTACCCTGTTGGCCGTGCCTGACACCCCCGGTGTGGCCTATTCAATTTTGGGCCCAGTGGCTGCGGCCAATATTGACGTGGACATGATATTGCAGAACCAATCGGTCGATGGCACAACGGATTTCTCGTTCACCGTCAACCGTAACGACTTTGCGCGTACCCTGGACCTGCTGAAAAATCAGATAGCACCTGCTGTAGGCGCAGCTGAAATCGTGTCTGATGACAAGGTGTGCAAGGTATCCATCGTGGGTATAGGCATGCGCAGCCACGTAGGCGTGGCCAGCTTAATGTTCCGTACGTTGTCCGAAGAGGGCATCAATATCCAGATGATCAGCACCAGCGAAATCAAGACCTCGGTCATCATCAACGACAAGTACATGGAACTGGCCGTGCGCGCCCTGCACAAGGCGTTTGGTCTGGATCAGGAAAACAGTAATCCATTGTCGACTTAAGCGACGTGGTTATGAAACGGGGGTCACAGACTAGTAGTTTGTGACCCCCGTTTGTTTTTGTGGCGCTTTGAGCCTTACAGTATCATTGCCGCCACCCAGCCAAAGGCCAGCAGCGGCAGGTTGTAATGCAGGAAGGTAGGCACCACGGTATCCCAGATGTGGTTGTGTTGTCCGTCCACGTTCAACCCCGAGGTCGGTCCCAGCGTAGAGTCTGATGCCGGTGAACCCGCGTCCCCCAGAGCGCCTGCAGTACCAACGATGCTGACTATAGCCAGCGGCCCAAAGCCCAGTTGCACTGCCAGCGGCACAAAGATAGCCGCAATAATTGGCACGGTCGAAAACGACGAGCCTATGCCCATAGTCACCAATAAGCCGACCACCAGCATTAGAAAAGCCCCAAGCGCCTTGCTGTCGCCTATCCATACTGCGGACGCATCTACCAAGGTTTGAACTTCGCCAGTGGCGCGCATGACCTCGGCAAAGCCCGACGCTGCAATCATGATGAAGCCTATCATGGCCATCATCTTCATACCTTCGGTAAACAAATCGTCAGCTTCTTTCCAGCGCACCACACGAGTTAGCGAAAACAGCACAAACCCCGCCAAAGCACCCATAATCATGGAATCCAGCCACAGCTGAACCACGAAGGCCGTAATCACGGCCGCCCCAGCAGCCAGCAAGCTTTTCAGGTTATAGGTGGCGGTGATCTCTTCGGTTTTCCCTATCTGTTCAACGTTGTACACACGCTTTTTGCGGTAGCTGAACAAGACTGCAACCAGCAGACCCACCACCATGCCCAAGGCAGGAATGCCCATGGCACGCATCACGCTGACGCCTGTCACGTCTACGCCAGACTTGGCTACGTTGGCCAGCAAAATATCGTTAAGGAAAATACCGCCAAAACCCACTGGCAGAAACATATACGGCGTGATCAGACCAAATGTCAGTACGCAGGCCACCAAGCGCCTATCCAGTTGTAGCCGTGCCATCACATACAGCAGTGGCGGTATTAGCAAGGGAATAAAGGCGATATGTATAGGTAGAATGTTTTGCGAAGAAACCGCCGCAGCCAACAGCAGCAAAATTAGCAACCATTTAACAGTTTCAGTCCCCGTGCCACTTTTCTTGCCTACCATGGACAATATTTTGTCGGCCAATGCATGGGCTATCCCGGACTTGGCGATAGCCACGGCAAACGCCCCCAGCAAGGCATAAGACAGAGCCACGGTAGCCCCACCACCCAAGCCTTTATTAAATGCCGCCAGCGTGCCGCTAATGCCCATGCCGCCCAATAGCCCGCCGGTTAGCGCGCCGATAATTAATGCCATGACCACATGTATGCGACACAAGCTGAGAATCAGCATAATGACGACTGCAGCGACAACCGCATTCATTGAAATACTCCAGAAATTTTTATAAAGGCTGGGGCAGGGCCCCACACCGATGATTGCAGGGCGAAACTTTACCTGAATATGAATGTTTATGGGGAATATGGGCTGGCCGCGCCAAACAATCTTTTTATCGTGCTAGAATGGCGGCCTGTTTCGGAGATGTGGCCGAGTGGTTGAAGGTACTCCCCTGCTAAGGGAGCATGCGGCTTATACCCGCATCGAGGGTTCGAATCCCTCCATCTCCGCCAGTAATTAGCAAGAAAAAGCCCTGTTTATACAGGGCTTTTTCTTTTTCGCTGCTAGGTGTTGGTATTGACACCGTTAGCGAAGGAATCTGGCCTCAATGTCTCGCATTTTTTCATCCCCTTGCAGGGCGATGATTTCTTTGACGGTGGGTAGAGTTTGATCGGCATCACGTATGCCGCCGTCGCGTCGAATTTGCGCAAAGACGCGGCGCATGCCTTCGACGGCCCCACGGATGGCATGATTGCCATAAATGACGACACCTACTTTTCCCAGAGCCTGTACGTCGGCTTCCGTTAGTTGGGGGTAGGCTGTGGGCACTAGCACCAAAGGTACCTTGCCATTCCAGGCGTCAACAAAGCGCAGAATTTCATCGGGTGTTTTTTGTTTCGAATGGATCAGGATCGCGTCAGCGCCAGCTGCTACGTAGGCCAAAGCGCGTTCAAGCGCGACATCCTGGCCCAAACCGGCGATGAGTGCTTCAGTGCGGGCAACAATCACAAAGTCTTTATCTTGGCGTGCTGCTGCAGCCGCCTCAACCTTGCCTTGGAACTCTTCTATACGCACCAGTTCCTGACGGGCGTTAGCGCGCAGGCTGGTGTCCTTGGGATAGGTTTTGTCTTCCATCACAATAGCCGAGGCGCCAGCCGCCTCGTATTGAGGCACGATGTAGCTGACATTGACGGCATTGCCAAAGCCAGTGTCTACGTCGGCAATCAGGGGGATAGATATGGTAGCTGCAATGGCGCGCATCATTTCCAGATGGGTGCCCATGGACAGGATATTGGCGTCGGGCACGGCATAGCTGGCGGACAGTTCGAAACCACTGCCCCAGATGCCATTGAAACCGGCCTCTTCGGCCAGTTTGGCGGCCAAGGGGTTGTGTGCGGACATGGCGGTGAACAGCTTGCCCTGGGACAATGAGTGACGTAGCGTCTGATTTTTGTTCATGTGATAAGCCTTTGCATTGGGCTGAATTAGAGAGAGGGTGATTTATCGCAGCAGCGCGCAGGCGGCGGCAATACGCACCATGGCGATCTTCAGGTCGTCGTCAGATGCCGCGTACGATAGGCGCAAGTGACCGGGTAACTCGAAGGCGGAGCCCGGCACGATCGCAACCTCCGCTTCACGCAGCAGATATAGCGCTAGATCGGTGTCAGTCGCTATCAGGTTATTGGCCTGGTCGCGGCGCCCCAGCAGGCCTTGGCAGTTTGGAAAAGCGTAGAAGGCGCCAGCCGGGAGATTGCACTCCATACCTTCAATCTGACGCAATGCCATGACGACCATGTCGCGGCGCGAGCGGAAGGTATTGATGAAGCCTTCCAGAAAATCCATGGGCCCATCCAGAGCAGCGATCGACGCCGCTTGGCTGATGGAGCTGGTGTGGGAAGTTGATTGCGACTGCACCAGGTTCATTGCCTTGATCAGTTCCAATGGCCCAGCTCCATACCCTACGCGCCAGCCCGTCATGGCATAGGCTTTGGAAACACCGTTGATAGTCAGGGTGCGGCAGGCTAATTCCGGGGCGACAGCTGCCATGGTGGCAAATGGCGAGTCGTCGTAACGGATTTTTTCGTAGATATCGTCGGCCATGACCCAGACCTGGGGATGACGCAGCAAGACGTCGGCCAATGCGGCTAGTTCGTCGGAGCTATAGACTGAGCCACTGGGATTGGATGGGGAGTTCAGCATCAGCCATTTGGTGCGTGGGGTAATGGCAGCCTCCAGTTGCTGAGGCGTGATTTTGAAACCTGAGGTGGCGCCGCATCGCACAATCACCGGCTGACCACCAGCCAGCAACACCATTTCAGGATAGGAGACCCATGCGGGAGTGGGTATAACCACTTCGTCGCCTGTGCTGATGGTGGCCTGCAAGGCGTTGTACAGCAGTTGTTTAGCCCCGCAGCCAACCTGTATCTGCTCTGGGCTATAGCTCAGCTGGTTGTCACGTTCAAATTTTCGAACTATCGCTTGACGCAGTGCAAGCGTACCAGCAACTTCTGTATAACGAGATTCATTGCGATCAATTGCGGCTTTGGCGGCGGTGCGAACATGCTCGGGCGTAGGAAAGTCGGGTTCGCCCTGGCTAAGAACGATGATGCTGCGACCTTCTTGTTTAAGCTGATTGCCCAAGCGAGTCATTTCCTTAGTGGCCGAGGGTTTGGCGCTAAGTACACGTTGCGCCAGAAATGAGGATTCAGGCTGTTTTACGGGGTTCATTCTATGGTCCCTACCTTGAGGCGGAATATCCAACGGGCAAGTGCCAGCGGGAAAAAGATGACAAAAAGTTGTAGCAAGCTATACGCGCAGGCCAGGGCTAGCCGACCACTATCGACTTGCTGGAATATCTCGATGGGCATGGTGTTCATGCCGCCGAAATACAGCACAATGGTGGCGGACAGTTCTGACAGGGTGGTGACCCACATCAGGACGGCTGCTGCAATAACTGATGGGCCTATCACGGGGAGGACGACCCGAAAAAAACTGCGCATGGGGCTGACCCCTAGACTCATGGACGCCTCTTCGATGGAGTCTTTCAGGTTATATAAAGGGCCGACCGCAGCGCGTACGCTGGTAGGTACCCGTCGCAGAAAATAAGCCAAGGCCATAATCACCCAACTACCCGTCAGCACTAGCCATCCGTTATTAAAGGTGTTGATCAGCGCGATGCCCAATACCGTGCCCGCAATGGTTAAAGGCAGCATGACCAGGATGTCCAACGCGCCGCTAAGCGACGAGCGTCGTTTTACAATCAGATAGGCAGCGGCGATCGAAAAAAATACCCCAGCTACGGTTGCGATCGAAGATAGAAACAGCGAGTTGTACAGTGGCTCCGGAGCCCGCAGTAGCGCGTGTTGCATGTGCGCCAGGGTAAAGCCCCCATAATGCAATACCGGCCCGATCGAAGGCGTAAAGGCGGTAATTACTACCGTCACGGCGGGTAGTAAAGAAAGAGTGACGATGGCAATGACAGTGGCTGTCGCCAGTCCGGCGCGCCAGCCTTTGATAGGTATGGTGTAGGGCGTCCGTCCGGCTTCCATTTGAAACTGTCGACGCTCCACTACAAACTTTTGAATTAACAACAAGCCGGCCCCCAGATACACCAGCAGTGAGGCCATAGTGGTTTGCATCTGCGGGTTGCCGCCCATCTCGCTGACAAATTCGTTGTACGCCTTGACCGCAAGCACAGGGTTGCGCGCCCCCAAAATTGCCGGCACGCCGAAACTGCCTATCACGTGAGTAAATACCACCAAAGAGCCCGCAAAGACGGATGGGAGTAGTAGGGGGATGGTGATGCCAAGCAGTACCCGGCCAGTGGGCCGGCCTAGGCTTAGTCCAGCTTCCTCCAAGTTTCTGTCCATGGATTTCAGGCCTACAAATACAGCTACAAAGGCGTAGACGTAATTGTTTAGTGTCATGACAAAGATCAGACCCCACCATGAATAGAGTGTTGGCATTTGAATACCTAACGGCTCCAGCCAGCCATTGACCAAGCCTTGCTTGCCTAGGATCAAGATCCAGGCCGCAGCCACCACAACATCAGGGATGACTAAGGTGACGAGTGGCAGAGCAGCGACCAGTCCAGCCAGTGGGAACTGGCAGCGGGCCACCACAAAGGCCAGTCCGCCACCCACCACCATCGAGCCTAACGTAACGGTAGCGCCAAGTATTAGGGTGTTGAAAAAGACGCTACGATACTGTGCCTCAGAAAAAAAACGGATATAGCCTTCCAGGCCCACGCTGCCATCCGTGGCCACAAAGGACTTGCCCAGTATCGTCGTCAGTGGCCAAACCAAAAAGAAGCACAGAAAGCCGATTGACAACACGGCTATCGCCAGCCAGACAGGATCACGGCGCAGTATGCCCAGGTTCATGACCCCTCCACAATATGTGCAGACTTTGGCAACGCCAACATCACGGACTCTCCGCGTGTGAACAAGCGCTTTTGTAGATGGGTGCCCAGATCCACATGCAGGGAACCGGCCGCGGTGCGCACGATATAACCCGTGGTGCTGCCCCGAAATTCGATGTGTTCAATCACGCCCGCCAGTCTGCCTGCCTGTGGTTGATTGGTGTCAGCGAAGGCAATTTCCTCGCTGCGTACGGCCAGTTGTGCGCCAGCAGACAAGGCGATGGGGGACTGGGTGAGCAGCACACCTGCCGGGGTGTCAAGACGACGCAAACCATCGGGGCTCGCTGCTTGCTCGCCAGTAATCGGTATCAAGTTCGCACTGCCGACAAAATCAGCGGCGAATGCGGTGCGAGGCCTGGCATATATTTCCTCTGGTGTGCCAAGTTGCACTACCCTCCCTTGATCCATGACAGCAATCAGGTCCGACATGGCCAGCGCTTCCTCCTGATCATGGGTAACAAAGACGGTGGTTATTTGGAACTCGGTTTGTAGCTCCCGTACCATGGCGCGCAGTTCCACCCGTAACTTGACGTCTAGTGCAGACAGAGGCTCGTCAAGCAGAAGCAGTTTAGGTTTAATGACCAGCGCTCGGGCCATGGCGGCCCGTTGGCGCTGGCCACCCGACAGGGAGGACGGTGAACGGTCAGCAAAGGCATGTAGACCGACTCGCTCAAGCATCGCCATGGCCCGCTTGGTGGCTTCCTTTTTGGGCACGTTGCGGGCGGACAGACCGTAACAGACGTTGGCCAGAATAGAACGATCCGGAAAGAGGGCATAGTCTTGAAATACCATGCCAACATCGCGGCGGTGTACCGGCACCGAGCTTACGTCGGTATCACCAAACAGTATGCTGCCGCTATCGGGCCGGACAAAGCCGGCCAGTAGCCTCAATAACGTGGTTTTCCCGCAGCCTGATGGCCCTAGCAGTGTAAAAAACCGGCTGCTAGGTATTATCAGGTTGAGCTGGTTGAACAAGGTTTGTTTGCCGTAGCTTTGGTTAATGTCCCTGAACGTTACCTGCATCGCGGGCTCCTGTGATGTTGCGCTGTCATTAACGTGCGGAAATGATTTGACGCCACTGTGCCAAAAATTCCGATCGGTCAGCAGCCATTTTTCCATCGTCCAGTGCGATAATTTTTACGCTCTGCATGGCAGGAAGCTCAGTGAACTGGGTAACATCAATATCTTCACGTAGTGGGCGCCGATATGCGGTTTTGAACACCTCGGTCTGCAAGTCTTTCGAGGCAAGGAACTCATATAGTTTGCGTGCTTCCTCTGGATGTTTGGCTCCCTTGATCAAGGCCATTCCTTCAGGAGAGAGGAAAGTACCCTCTGTGGGGTAGATCAGCTTGATTTCCTTCATGCCGCCGGCAACATATTCATAGGCGGCATATTCCATAGTGACGGCCAATGCGAACTCGCCTTTGGCGACGCCATCGTAGGCGGCGGAAGTGGTGCCTACAATGATGGAGTTATTGACTATCTTTGCCAACACTTCGGTTCCCAGCAACTTTTGCAAGCCATACAGCGCTACGTAGGAAGAGCTGCTGCGCTCCGGGTCTGGGATGACAATTTTTCCTTTCCATTTAGGATCCATCAAGTCGGCCCAACTGGCTGGTGCTGTGCCATTCGGGGTCTGACGCAAATTGGCCATTACCACGGTAATGTGGACATTGGTGCCAAGCCACAAGCCATCGGGTCCCAGATACTCTGCGGGGATCGTGTTCGCCAGTGGCGACACATAAGGTTCTAATTGGTCGCGGAACTCACCTATGGTGGACAGACCGCCAGACCAGAATATGTCACCCAGCGGATTTGCTGCTTCAGCTTTGATACGCTGCATAAGTGCGCCTGTGCCTGCCCGGACAACCGATACTTTGATATCAGGATGGTCTTTGCCAAACAACGCGACAATATGATTCACCGTCTCAACATTGTTGGAGGAATACAGCACGACTTCTGCTGCGGAAACTGGGGTGATCGTGGTGCATGCCATCATGAGTATTAGGCATATTCTAGAGATATGACGTAGCATTATTGACTCCTCGTTGTGCGGTAGTGTGAACTATAATAATTATGATTTTTAACCGGATTTACGAAGACTAAATTAGCATATAGCACTCCAGATAACTATTTTTCTATGCGGTTTCTTCAGTACAGGATGAGTTTTTGTCATGGTTAAAGATGCGGGCATGCCGTTGACGGCGATACGGGCTTTTGTGGCAATAGGGGTGCATGGCAACTTCACACGTGCGGCAGCGGCTCTGGGTATTACGCAAAGCGCAGTCAGCAGGAATGTGGCGACGCTTGAAGCGCTGGCGGGTTGCCAACTCTTCGAGCGTAAGGGATCTGCTATCGCTTTTACGCCAATAGGTTTGCAGTTTTATAACGAGGTGGGGGATGCCGTTTCCACCATCGAGTTGGCTACCCATCATCTGGTCCAACAAGGCCGGGTGCATGATCGGCTACTGGTCCGCACCTCCATGCCGACATTCGCCTTGGCTGTGGTGGTTCCCGCTCTGGGCGCTTTTACCGCTATCGATAACGTGAATGTGGATCTGGTTACGTCATTGTCTCCACCGCAGCCATCTGATCAATTCGATGTATTAATTACACGTGACTTGACCTTGCCTGGCACTGAAAGCTGGAATCTGATCCATGAGGAACTTGTGTGCGTGGGCAGCCCAGCCTTGGTGCGCAGCCGCACTCAGGCGCCGTATAGCTGGCCCATGATTGCGGCACGCTCAAGGCCGGACGTGATTGCTACATGGGCTATGGCGAAAGGAATTGCTCCGGATCAGCTATATGTCGGTGCCATGTATGATCATTTTTTTCTTGCAGTAGCCGCTGCAATTGGCGGTGCAGGTCTATTGGTAGTTCCACGGCTTTTTGTGCTGGATCAGTTGCACGGCGGCACCCTGGTCATGGTGGAAGGTGAAAAGGTGGTCTCTGGCGCAATGTATGCCGCTTACCTGAATCCGCATAGCAACCACGTACAGACAGCCCGAGAGTTTTGTCGCTGGCTAAAAAAAATGCTTAGGGATCGTATACAGTCGGCCGACAACTCGGTATTGACAGTACGGTGATGATGTCAGAAATGCCCTTAAATGCATTCATATTTCGACGTTAAATTTCTTCGAAATAAAACACTGGCCCCGGCATAACAACTCCGGGGCCAGTGCACTTTCTACAGCAGGTCGCTACCTAAATAGCAAATTCCGGCTTTACCGCCTGATTCCTGGGAAGGCCCATAATTTCCCGGGCTTCGGCTGGGGTGGCGGGTTCATAGCCCATTTCATGCACCAGACGAACGACGCGTTCGGTCAGTTGCACGTTGGATGCTAGTTCACCTTGGTTGTAATACAGGTTGTCTTCCAGACCAACACGTACATGACCACCCAGCAACAAGGAATTCATTGCTGCAGGTAACTGGGCAGGCCCGATACCACTGACGCAAAAAACGGCATTCGATGGTAGTAGGTCTACCATGGCATGCAGGTTTCGTGGGGTGTATGGCATGGCGTTCTGAAAGCCGCGGTGTACTCCCATTACCAGGTTGATAAAGGGCGGGTCATCGTCCAGGCCTTCACCAATTAATGTATTGGTGTCTTGCACGATATGGGTGGGGCTGAAAACTTCCCATTCTGGCTTGATACCGCGCTTTTTCATCTCGACCGCCAGGTAGCGGGCTCGAGAGGGCGACGTATTCATCAGAATTTCTTTGCCACCAAAGCTAGCGATTATCGTTGTGGCATCTAAGGTGCACATTTCTGCGCCCGCATCCATGCCTTTTATCCGCTCTTCCCAAAGAATTTCCCATAGGCCATCGGATGTTTCGCCGATCATGTCGCCATGTACACCGCCGCCGGTCGAGTTGTTGATCACGATGTCGCACTTGGAACGAATTCTAGTGTTGATATCGTGATAGATGGCGGGATTGCAGGTAGCACCATCGTCGCCTGGACGGCGAGCGTGAATAGCTACGACGCTTGCGCCTGCGTTATAGCAGTCATATACGTCCGAGGCGATTTCTTGGGGCTGCGTGGGCAGATTCGGATTTTGGCTTTTGTAAGCCATACCGCCCGTTGGGGCGATAGTAACGATGACTTTGCGTTGCGTCATGGTTAACCTTTGATGAATTTGCAGGTGGATTCAGCCAGCGTGCCATAAAGCTGTTCGGCAGGTATGGTGTCGACTTTTTTGTGGTAATCCCATGGGCCAGTACTTTCTGCGGGTGTTTTCACCTGTAGCAGGAACATGTCGTTCATCATGCGGCCGTCTGCGCGGATCACGCCGTTTTTAACAAACATGTCATTGACTGGATTGGACTTCAGCCACTTCATGATGGTGGCGCCGTCGTCCGTGTCAGTAGCGTCCACGCCTTTCAGGTAGGCCGTGACGGCCGAATAGCCACCTGCCTGGATATAAGAAGGCTTGCGTTTGATTTTTTCTTCCATGCGCGCTGACCACTTTTCAGCCTCTGGGGATTGGTTCCAGTACCAAGGCGAGGTGAAATACATGCCTTGGGTAACGTCCAGCCCCAACGAGTGTATGTCCAGCATAAATACGGTCATGCCGGCCAGGTTCATGGTCTTGTTCACGCCAAAGTCGCTAGCAGCTTTGACTGAGTTGACGAAGTCGCCGCCAGCGTTAGCCAGGCCTAGGATTTTTGCGCCAGACGATTGGGCCTGCAAAATAAATGACGAGAAGTCGTTAGCACCTAAAGGTACGCGAACAGCTCCTTTAGTTTCGCCGCCGGCAGCCTTGACGACTGCGGATGTCTGCTCTTCCAGGGTATGGCCAAAGGTGTAATCGGTGGTGATGAAAAACCAGCTGGTTCCGCCATTTTTTACTACGGCAGTACCTGTGCCATTGGCAAGGGCGCTGGTGGAGTAGGTGTACTGAATGGTGTAGGGATTGCACTGGTCGTTGGTCAGGCCGGATGCGCCAGCACCTGTCGTAATAAATAATTTTTGCTTTTCTGCCGCGACCGCCGACATCGCAAGGTTGGCCGCCGAGTTCGTGCCGCCTATCAGTACGTCCACGCCATTCTGGTCGAACCATTCGCGGGCTCGTGCCGACGCGATATCTGCTTTGTTCTGGTGGTCTGCGGTCAGCAGTTCAATTTTCTTGCCTTTGATGTTGCCGCCTGCATCTTCGATAGCCAGGCGTATGGCCTCGGCGCCAGCGGGGCCGTCATAGTCGGCGTAGACCCCCGACATATCGGTGATGAAGCCTACGCGTATGACGTCGTCTGAAATGCTGGTGGCTTGAGCGGACAAGCCAATAGAGCCCAGCGCCAAGGCGATGCCGGAAAGAAGAAAGGAATTCATGTGTCGTGCCTTCTGTGTATATGTTGTTGCTGAAACTATGATGTTATATGGTCATTTGACGGGTAACCATATGAGCTAATCCAGATCCAGTCAATCGGGCTTTATACGTAGTTAACAACAGCGGTTAGCGGGTGGGGGCGTTTGTCGCGAAATGCTATTCTGCTAGTAAAACTATCTATACAAGTAAGCAGGAGCATGGAATGGATGTAAAGAATATTGCAGTGGTGGGGTGTGGCGTTATTGGAGCCAGTTGGGCAGCTTATTTTTTAGCCAGGGGGTTCAGCGTAACGGCCTACGATCCGTCAGAAACAGCAGAAACTCATCTTCGTGAATTGGTTGATTCTTTCTGGCCCGCCTTGGTAGAACAAGGCCTGGATCCCAGTGCCGATAGGCAGCGCCTAGTGTTTTGTAAAAGCGTGGCTGATGCTGTCAGAAATGCGGACTTTATCCAGGAAAATGCCCCGGAAAGACTGACTATCAAGCATCAGCTACTTGCGGAAATGGAAGCTGCGGCCCGACCTGACGTTATTATTTCGTCCAGTTCTTCGGGGTTATTAATTAGCGATATCCAGCAGCCTGCCATGCACCCCGAGCGTATTGTGTTGGGGCATCCGTTTAATCCGCCGCATTTAATCCCATTGGTTGAAGTGATCGGTGGCAAGCTGACGTCGTCAGATTCGGTACAGAAAACACTCGCCTTCTATCAGCGTATAGGGAAAAAACCTATACATGTACGTGCCGAAGTCAAAGGCCACGTGGCAAACCGCTTGCAAGCAGCGCTATGGCGCGAAGCCTTCTACTTGGTGGAGCAGGGCGTAATTTCTGTGGCTGATTTGGATGTGGCCATTTCCGAGGGGCCGGGGTTGCGTTGGGCCTTGCTGGGACCTTTCTTGAATTTGCATCTGTCTGGTGGCGAAGCCGGCATTGCCCACACTTTAGAACACTTGGGTCCGCCCATCGAGGACTGGTGGGCTGACCTGGGTACTGCGAAATTAACACCCGAGTTAATTCAGAAAGTCGTTGCAGGTGTCAACGATGAATTACAGTCCATGGACCAAGGTGACTTGGTTAACAAGCGTGATCGCTTGCTGGCAGGGCTATTACGGGCAAAAGAAGGCTAGGGTTCACACGCCTGTGGTTTAGCACTTACGTCTTTACTATTTGATAAAGGAAAAATTGTGTTTGATGATGTCAGCATGAAAGGTAAGAAGGTCTTAATTACAGCGGGTGCCAGCGGGCTGGGCCTGGAGATGGCTAAGTCGTTTCTGGGGGCAGGGTGTGAGGTCTTCATTTGTGACGTTGATGAAAAACAGCTAAGCATCGTTCAGTCCGAATTTCCGACGCTGCACACAGCCGTCAGCGACGTATCCAATGAGGCCAGTGTTAGCGATTTATTCCAGCAGGTAAATGATCGCTTTGGTAGCTTGGATGTCTTGATCAACAACGCGGGTATCGCCGGTCCTACCGCGTATATTGAGTCTGTCAGCAAAGCCGATTGGGATAAAACGCTGGACATCAACATCACGGGACAGTTTCTGTGTGCTCGTCTTGCTGTCCCTATGCTTAAAAAGTCGGTAGGTGGTGTCATGATCAATATGTCATCCGTAGCCGGGCATTTGGGCTACGCAGGCCGCATAGCGTATTCTGCGTCCAAGTGGGCAGTCATTGGATTTACAAAGTCCCTGGCTATAGAGCTGGGTCAGTTTGGCATCAGGGTAAATGCCATTTTGCCTGGCGCTGTAGAGGGTCCGCGGGTGCAAGCGGTGATTGCTGCCAAAGCGCAGACCTTAGGCGTATCCGTTGAAGAGCTAACAAAAACCTATGCAAACCAAGCTTCGCTGGGTCGTATGGTCACAGCCAAAGATATTGCCAATATGGCGCTATTCACGGCCAGCAGTGCGGCTAATAGCGTTACCGGTCAAGCACTTGTCGTTGATGGCCATATGCAATCCTTGGTCTGAAGCTATCTGGCCTAGGGTGTAATGATGGCAGGGTGGTGATTAGAAAGCCTGGAGCAAGACTAGCGAGGCAGATAATGGGAAAAGGTCGGCTGGAAGCGTTTAGCGATGGCGTGATAGCTATCATTATCACCATTATGGTGCTAGAGCTAAAAGCGCCGCATGGCATCGACTTTGATGCCATCAAGCCGCTATTGCCGAATTTTCTTAGCTATGTGCTTAGCTTTATCTACGTGGGTATTTACTGGAATAATCATCACCACCTACTGCAGACGGTAAAACGCGTGTCAGGTAGCGTTCTTTGGGCGAACTTAAACCTTCTGTTTTGGCTTTCGTTGTTTCCCTTCACAACAGCCTGGATGGGGGATAACCATTTCGCATCCCTTCCTTCGGCGGCCTATGGCTTCGTTTTGCTAATGGCGGCTATTGCGTTTTACATTCTTCAGCGTTGCATCATTGCGGTGGATGGCGAATCTTCTTTGCTTAAACGTGCTATTGGCTCTGACTGGAAGGGAAAGCTTTCCCCAGTGCTGTATCTTATTGCCATGCCCGCTTCGTTCGTGGCCCACTGGTTGGCCCAGCTTATCTATGTTGCGGTCGCCATCATGTGGATCGTTCCCGACAAACGCATAGAGCGCACAATCGAACTGACAGAAAAGTAGTTTGGACGCATTACCCCCATGCGTTGCTTTTGGCTGAAAGCTGGCGCTGCTCGTCTCTTGGGCAGCATCGTTGTTACATTGAGTTTCTTCTTGTGTTTTGTTGTACAATCTCGCGGTGCCAGAAATAAGCGGGTAAACAATAAAAATTCTTCGGACTTTGAAGCCGTAGCCCATCCTGATTGCGAGCACTAATGGTTGTTGATAAGAACTGGTAATTCAGTTGGTTTTCGTGGAAATTAAGGACATATATGTTGGGTATGGTTGGTTCAATTTCCGGCACGCTTCATGTATTGCAGGATGCGGGCCTACCAATGGCAATTATGGTTGTCGTGGTGAAGGCTTGCAGTCTTATATCGACGAAAGTCGAAAACTGGTTTTGGGAAATCTTGACGTGCTGCTTTGTTGCGCTGCTATATAAGTATGGCCAAGCTTGGTGCCTGCATGTTTATCATGGCTACCCTTTGTCGATGAGTCAATTAACGAAGGGCGAATCCTGGACCCACTTGATCGTTGCCTTCTGGTCGGGGCTAGGGGGTGGGGTGGTTGGTTGGACTGGTTGGACTTTTGTCGCCAATAAGAATCGTTGGAATTGAAAATTCAATAGAGCAGAACCTGTAACTAACCTAAAGAGTTGCAGCTAGGCTGAACCAGGCGGCGTAGAATGACCTAACCGTGTCCGCCGTGCCGGTCTAGTTTGTCGCGTACGAACACCAGAATCCACTTTTAAAGTAAAAGGGGGCATTATGGAAAAGACTTGGGTTTTGATTGCGAATGCTGAAAGGGCACGCTGCTTTGAGCGCCATGGTGCCGATCATTCATTAACTGAGTTAATCGGCTTTGTGCATCCACATGTCTCTCTTTCTGACAAGGCTGGTGAAGGTGATCTAACAGGTGCTGCAGGAAAAGGCCATGGCCGTACGGCACATGCAGGTACGCAATTTGAGCCGCATACCGAGGCTCACGCCAAAGAACGTGCCATTTTCTCCCGACAGATTGCCGATTACCTCAATGAAGGGGTGGCAAAGCAGCGCTGCACTGCTTTGGTTTTAATTGCCACTAGTCCTATGCTTGGCGCCCTAAGACCTTGTTTAAGCGGTGCCGCTGAAAAACTGGTCCGCAACAGCGTTGTGGGCGATCTGACAATTTACATGGGCTCCGAACTACAGGACCGTGTCAATAAGGCCTTGCAGTAATCTGTCGCATTATTTTTGTATTTCTTCCGTCCTGACAACAGTTGTTTACGGAGTGTTATATGAATGAATCAACGGGAAGCGCGCTGCCTTTTTCGATCAAGGTAAAGCCGGAATTGTTACAGCAGCAGGAACAGCATTTTCTTGACCTTGAGCAGCAAGACCCTCAGTCGCCGTATTATCGGGGGCTATCTGATCCAGGTACCGCACCGCCACGCAGGCGGTTTATGTTGGGGGCTATAGCGGCTATGGGTGCAGCCAGTGCCCATCAGACGGCGTTCGCTACATCACCCGGCTCCAAAGAGCGTCCTGTTCCTGCTGACGCCACAAAAACTCAAGGTGTAGGTGTGGCGGTCGATGATGGCGGCTATGGTTTTCGCTCTCAATTTGAAACAGAGGTGCGTACGCGCTACGCCACCAAGACAACAGAGTCGTCTTGGAGCTTTACCCCACTGCAAAATAGCTACGGAATTATTACGCCATCAGGCTTGCATTACGAACGGCATCATGGCGGCATTGCGACCATAGACCCTAGTAAACACATGCTGTATGTGCACGGTATGGTCAAGCAGGCCAAAAAATTCTCCATGGCCGACATCAAGCGCTATCCTGCCTTGTCACGCATTATGTTTCTGGAATGTTCGGGTAATGGCTTGACCGAATGGGCCAAGCCCACGCTGAAAACAGTACAAGGGACGCATGGGCTGACCTCGACATCGGAATGGACGGGCGTGCCGCTATCTACTATCTTGAATGAGGTCGGTGTACGGCCTGGCGCCAAATGGCTGCTGGCCGAAGGCGGTGATGCCGCCGTCATGACACGCAGTATCCCCATTGAAAAAGCCATGCAAGACTGCATGCTGGCTTATGGTCAGAATGGCGAAGCAATACGTCCAGAACAGGGCTATCCCGTCCGTCTTATTGTTCCCGGCTACGAAGGCAATATGTGCATCAAGTGGTTGCGCCGCCTGGAAATATCTGACACTCCATTTATGACGCGTGAAGAAACCGCTAAATACACCGACCTGCTGCCTAGTGGCAAAGCCTTGCAGTTTTCGTTTGGTATGCAGGCGAAGTCGGTTATTACCTATCCTTCAGGGGAAATGCTGCTGCAAAAGCCTGGGTTTTATGAAATTACTGGTTTGGCCTGGTCAGGTGAAGGAACCATCACACGGGTCGAAGTATCCACTGATGGCGGTAAGACATGGCACGATGCAATGTTGCATGGCCCGATTCTGCCCATATGTCACACCCGTTTTTCCTTGCCTTGGGAATGGGATGGTAAAGAAGCTATTTTACAAAGTCGATGCACGGATGATACGGGCTATGTTCAGCCCACCATTAAAAAACTGGTGGATGAACGTGGGTTATCGTCGGTCTATCACTTGAACGGTATTCAAAGCTGGCAGGTTGCAGCAACCGGGGAGGTGTCAAATGTACATCACTACTAAAGCCGGTCTTGCTTGGGCGGCTATAGGGTTGGTCGGTTTTTGGTCCACTGGCGCTATCGCACAAGATACTAAATCACCAGGGGAGGGTCATGCGGCTTATGGATTCGGCACTACTATTACCCAGTCTGATCTTACTGAATTTACTTCACCCGTACCCGATGGCCGGGGCATGCCCAAGGGTTCGGGTACGGTCATGCAAGGCGAGAAAATTTATATGCAGCAATGTCTGGCCTGTCATGGTGCCAAGTTGGAAGGTGGCATAGGCGACCGACTAATCGGTGGTCGTGGCACCTTGGCCATTAAGGACGGGGTACAGGCACCAATTAAAACGGTAGAAAGTTACTGGCCCTATGCCACTACCTTGTTTGATTACATTAAACGGGCCATGCCATTTACTACGCCTAACAGCATGAAGGACGATGACGTCTACGCAGTGTCTGCTTATATTCTTTCCCAGGGAAATATTATTCCAGCCGATGCGACACTGGATCAGGACTCACTGCCTAAAGTGGTGATGCCCAATCATGATGGGTTTATTCCTGCCAATCGTTGACAGTCAGTTTAAGTTCTGCCTGGTTTCTGATAAATGTGCGGGTGCATCCATAGTTAGACAGTCGCCTTGATGCCGCCACCTAGGCGTAGCGTGCCAACTGACCCTAGTAATTCTATAGGAGCAATACCTGGGCCATGGGTTACAACACCACCTTCGATTTGAATCCTGCGCGCCGAGCCACCCGCCTTGACGCTTAGGGCAATGGCAGAAAGCCTGACCACTACACCTTTTACCAAAGAGTCACCAGTTGCTCCGAAGGTCTCTATGCCGCGATGGACCAGCAGGCTGCCTATAGGTTGACTGATCTGGATACCCACTGCGCCATCTGCATGGGTGGTAATGCGATCGAACTCGGCAGAATTAACCGTCCCGTCATACACATTGAAGCCCCGAGCGCCTTGACCGAAAGTTTCGATAGGGGCAAGGACATGTAATTCGTTGATTACGCCAAAGTTGACGAAGCCTATACCGCTGGCACCATAGGACGTCAGTTTTTCTTCGGCTATCCAGCAATCCACTGTTCCCCAGTTATCCAGCACCATATCGTTGACGCCATAGGTGACCACCGGCCCGCGATTTCGTACTACGTCTACAAAGGTGCTAAAGACCGTAAAGACACCGCCAGTGATGGCATCGGGTGTGCCCGGAGGAAGTTTACCGTCGCTGTAGACAGCCTCTGTTTCCAGCCTAGGGATGACTACCCTGCCACCCGTAAAGCCGGCTCCACTGACAAAAACACCACTACCCAGCACGGGAGCTGCTGGCCTACCTGCTGACAGACCTTGCAGATCGGCGCTGATGACCACCTTTTCGTCAGCTTGCATATTCCATAGGGTGAATGCGCCTTGTGTGACGTAGACGCCAAAACCCTGGGGCCTATCCGTTTGGTCGCGCACATCGGCGGCAATAATATCCAAGCCATTGATCTCGACATGGCCACTACGCACTTGATCATTTACCAGGATTTGAACCTGGCCTATGGTCGTGACGCTAGCTAGTCGCAAGCGGCCCAGACTATTCACACGGGTATCGTTAAAAATCGCTCTGTAGTCGACCGAGGTTTCCAGACGTAGCCTGGTGACTTTGTTGTCTGAGCTAAGTTGCAGGCCATCGCTGCCTGCTACAAAAGTCAGGGTGGCCTGGTTGTCCTGGCCGATTAGCTTCTGTCCAGGCGACAGACGAAATGAGGGGAGTCCTGATAAGGCCCCTTGCACAATAATTTTCTGTATTGCAGCATCGCGACTTGCTGCTAATAACTCTTCTGGCCTAGTGACTATTTTTTCGGATGATGCCATGTTGCTCTCCTCGTGAATAGTGTTGAAAGCGCCGCGAACTGGTCATGGCTTGAATCATTTTGCGCCGCGTCATTCGCCCATGTCAACGTTGTTCTGAAGATGACCAGTAACACTCTTAATCGGGAAAACCCCTATCTAGATATGTTGTTAATATATTAACGACATATTAGAATTCTTTGGACTGGTGCTGGAGAGGGCATTTCAAAGCCTGACGATGTTGAATGCATTGGCATGTACTGGGGATTGCCCAGCGCATAAATCCAACAGACTGTGAACGAAGGGGACAACATGAAAAAGATAATAGGCGCGGCATTGGGTGCCGCAGTACTGGCATGTGCATCGGTAGGTGCGCAGGCAGCTGATTTTACGTGGCGTGTACCTACGTCGGTGCCGGAAGGTTCGCCCTTTTACCAGAACTTCCTGGAACGTTTTGCCGGACATGTAAAGACCTTTACTGCAGGTCGGGTGGAAATTCAGCCGTTTGGGGCGGGCGTTATTGTTCCGGCACTAAAAGTGTTTGAGTCGGTACAAAATGGCGTGGTCGAAGCAGGGCATTCAACCTCAAGCTATCTGGTGAATCAGGATCCAGTCAACGCTATTTTTGCAGGATTTCCTGGCGGCATGGGGCCGGACACGTATAAGGCGTGGTTATACGAAGGCGGTGGCAAGAAACGTCTGGAAGATTTCCGTGCGTCCCAAGGCTTGAAAACCATGATAGTGGGTATAGGGTCCAGCGAGGTCATGGCACATGCCAACAAGCCCATACGTAACGCCGAAGACTTGAAGGGGTTGAAGTACCGCACATCGGGTCCATGGGCCGAGGTCATGAAGGACTATTTCGGTGCAGTTCCCACCGTAGTTCCCGCAGGTGAAACCTACACTTTATTGCAGCGCAAGGGTGTAGATGCTGTGGAGTGGGCGCCACCTTCGGCCAATATGCCTGAAGGCTTCCATCAAGCCGCAAAGTATATCGTTGTACCTGGCGTTCACCAGCCCACATTTATGTGGGAAGTGGTCCTGAAACAAGAAACCTGGGACAAGGTTCCCGCCGACGTTCAAGCATTGGTAGAGGCTGCAGCCGCGCTTACAACACATGAAAGCCTGAACTATTTCTATGATGCCGATATCAAGGCCATGGAGCAGTATCGCAAGGGCCGCAACGAAATTATCACTCTGTCACCTGAATTCATTGCTGAACTTTCCACTGCGGGCAATGACTGGATACATAAGAAAGCAGCAGCAGAAAAGGCCAAGGGCAATTCCACCATGTCAGAAGTTCTGGAGGATTACGACGCCTATCACGCTCGTTGGAAGCGTGAAAGTGCTTACTTGATCCGCGATTGATTTCCTAGTCTAGACAGATAAAGAGGGCGGCATCATGCTTGCACCATTTTTTAAACTAGTTGATGGCCTGTCATGGGTCGCCTCTCGCCTTGCTGACCTTGCCGTGGTGATGTTGGTTTGCTCCATGGTCTACGAGGTTGCTGCACGGTACCTTTTTAACGCGCCTACGGTGTGGGCGTTTGATATCGCCTACATGAGCAATGGCGCGATATTTTTGTTTGGCGTGGCCTGGGTATTGCGTCAGGATGGCCATATACGCATTGATGTGTTGCGCAATCGTCTGCCGGCGCGTTTGGCAGCTTGGTTCGAAGCAGCAGTTTATATATTGTTGTTGCTGCCCTTGTTTGGCATGTTGTCCAAGATCGCCATTTTTCGCACCATCAACGCCTGGAACTCAGGCGAGGTGGAAATGGTCAGTCCGTGGGCTCCCATCATGTGGCCGTTTTATCTGACCTTTGCTGTTGGTCTCACCATCCTTAGTTTACAGTTTCTGGTGCAGGGCCTACGTGCTGTGTGCGATCGCAAAACAGTGGCTACCGAGGTGCACGCATGAATATGACAGTCGCTGCGTTGATGTTTCCTGGGTTGTTCCTGCTGATATTTTTGGGTATACCTGTTGCGTTTGCATTGATTATTCCTGCCCTGATCGCTGGCTGGTTCGCTTTTGGTCCACTGGTATTCGAGCAGATGTATGGCGGTCTTTATACCGCCGCCACTAACCATATTCTTTCAGCAATTCCCATGTTTGTGCTAATGGGGGCTTTACTAGAGCGTTCCGGTATTGCCGCAAGGCTGTTTCGCACTATGCAGTTGTGGCTAGGTGGTTTGCCGGGTGGTCTGGCCATAGCCACTATTGCCATGGCCGCCACGTTTGCAGCGGCTGCTGGTGTGGTGGGCGCGGTAGAAATCATGGTGGGCTTGATGGCGATTCCTGCCATGAAGCGTTTTAACTATAACAACTCATTAATTGCCGGCACGATATGCGCAGGTGGTTCACTGGGCACCATGATACCGCCGTCCGTGGTGGCAGTAGTTTACGCGTCGTTGGCACAGATTTCGGTAGGTGAGCTATTTGCCGCCATGCTGTTCCCAGGTCTTATTATGGTTGGCCTGTTTATTGCCTATATCGTAATTGTTTCTTTGATCTGGCCGGAAATGGGTCCCAGGGCACAGGACGAGGACATGCGTTTACCGGTGGTCGAGAAGCTAAAGATCACGGCGCGTGGCTTGTTGCCCACCATGCTACTGATCTTTGCGGTGCTGGGCTCATTGATGACAGGCATTGCATCGCCCACCGAGGCGGCGGCGGTAGGGGCTGCTGGCGCGTTTATTTTGTGTATTTTTTATCGTCAGCTTAGTGTGACCATGATTCGGGAGTCGCTGGGGCTTACGACCCGGATTACTGCCATGATCATGATGATAGTGGCTGGTGGTATTGCATTTACTGGCTCTTTTGCGGCCAACGGTGGGTCGCGCCTGATTCAAATGCTAACTGCGGACATGGGCCTGGGTATTTTTGGGACCATGGTGTTTTTCCTGGTGATCGTATTTCTGCTGGGCTTTGTGCTGGACTGGACCGCGAACGTGCTGATTTGCGTACCCTTGTTCATGCCATTTTTGGTTAGTGCAGGCATAGATCCTATTTGGTTTGGCACACTGGTTATCATCGTGATTCAAACCAGCTATTTGACGCCACCCATGGCTTCATCCATCTTTTATCTGCTATCGATCGCACCACCTGATATGAAGTACGGCGATATTTGCAAGGGTGTGGTGCCATTTATTCTGGCCCAACTAGTGACATTGTTGCTGGTTGCTTTGTTCCCTATTTTGGCAACTTGGCTGCCACAACAGATTGTCGGATTTTAACTAAGGAGTGTTCAGAGAGCGTTGATTCGTTCTCTGACCTGAGCGTTGTTTCTATGAGTACAAGTACGTCTATTGTTCCAAAGTCAAGGGCCACTGAACTGGCCTATGACGCCATCGAAACCCTGATCGCGACGCTCAAGCTAGAGCCTGGCCAAGCCATAGTCGAGAGCGATCTCGTGCAGTTGACTGGGCTGGGGCGCACCCCCATACGCGAGGCGTTAATGCGTCTGGTGGCCACGGGGTTAATAGATCAGCAGCCCCGACGTGGTTTGCGAGTCAGTGAAATCCGTATTGCTGAACATTTAATACTGATTGAGACCCGGCGTGTGCTGGAACAGCTGATAGTGATTGGCGCAGCGCGGCGCGCTACCCCGGCACAACGCGCTGCTGTGCTGTTACACGCACAGGGGATGTGCCGGGCAGCCGAGAAGGGCGACCTGCAAGGTTATATGGATCAGGACCAATTGCTGGATCATGTGGTTCACGATGCTTGCCGCAACCCGTATGCGGTGCAGGCAGTGATGTCGATGACGGTACAGTGCCGGCGATTTTGGTATGCCTTTCGATATGAAGGCGACCTTGAACGTGGTGCAAATTGTCACTTACGGCTTGCTCAGGGGGTGGCTGCTGCAGACCCTGATCAGGCCGTGGCAGGGGCGGATGCCTTGATGGATTACTTGACCTCGTTTACTTACAAGGTCATTAAGTAAAAACGTTGTGCAGCATTGCGATGCACATTTTATTTCTTTGAGTTAGGAAGATTCTCATGAAAATTGATGGTGTATTGGTCCCTATCGTGACCCCATTTGATGCGAACAACCAGTTGAACCTGAAGGCGCTGGAAGCATTGGTCGAAAAGTTTATCGCCGAGCAGGTTACGGGGATAGTGGCTTGCGGTACGACTGGCGAGTACTACGCCCTTAGCGACGCCGAGCGGGAACAGGTTTTGCGTACTGTAGCCAAGGTGGGCAAAGGTCGCATTACACTGATCGCGGGTATTAACTCTTTGTCGCCCGCAGAAGCGATTGCCCGTGCTAAACAAGCCCAGGATCTAGGTTACGAAGGTCTGATGCTGTCGCCAACCCCCTACAGCCTGCCTGGACAGCATGAAGTGGTGGCCTATTACAAGCACGTCGCTGCTGCTACTTCTTTACCCATCATTATGTATAACTTTCCGGCCAGAATTGGCGTGGAAATTGGCCTTGATGCCGTGATCGAGCTTAGCAAAGTCAGCAATATCGTGGCTATTAAAGAAAGCAGTGGTGACTTTAGCCGGGCGATTGCCTTGATTCATGCGGGGCTTGAAAACTTTCAGGTGATAATTGGTTGTGATGACCAGGCCGCAGACTTTTTATTCTGGGGTGTGCGCAGCTGGATCAGTGGTGGTGCCAATGTGTTCCCAGGCGAGCAGGCGGCCATGATACGCGCGGCTGACAAGGGCGATTGGGATCAAGTGCGCTCGATGATGGCAGGCATGCTGCCAGCCATCCAGGCCATGGAATCCGGCGATTACAACCAGAAAGCCAAATTGGGTGTTCGCCGTCACGGCATAGATGTGGGGTCAGTGCGGCTGCCCTTGCTGCCCCTGGCCTCAGATGATGCCCAGGCTTTTCAGCAGTTGCTTGATCAGTACCAAGCTTAAGGGGGGGGGCTATGACCGTCACCAAAGAAACCATATTTGCACAGGCCCGTGCTGGCACCCTGTGGGCGGGGCATTTGATACCCGGCCACAGCGGATCTGACGCTAGGCTGGAAAACACCACGCCCATGGACAATACCCGTATTGGTGATATTGCTGATGGCACGGCAGTTGACGTGGATGCAGCGGTGATCGCTGCACGTAGCAGTTTTGAATCAGGCGAGTGGTCGGGGCTGGCCCCCGCCCAGCGCAAATTGGTCATGCTGAAATGGCTGGCGCTTATGACAGAGCACGCCGAAGAGTTGGCGGCGCTCGATTGCATAGATGCGGGCAAGCCAATTACGGAATGCCTGAATACCGATATGCCGGCCACCCTGGATACCTTTCGTTGGTACGCCGAAGCCATAGACAAGGTCTATGGTCGAATTGCCCCTACTGGGTCAGATGCGGTGGGCCTGATTGTTAAGGAAGCCATAGGCGTGGTCGGCGTGGTCTTGCCCTGGAATTTTCCTGCACAAATGTATGCCTGGAAGGTTGCTCCCGCACTGGCAGCTGGCAATTCTGTGGTGGTCAAGCCAGCAGAACTGACTTCTTTAAGTGCCTATCGCATGACACAGTTGGCTCACCAGGCAGGTATCCCCCAAGGGGCGCTAACCTTGGTTATAGGGCTGGGTGAATCAGTCGGAGAACCCTTGGGCCGCCATCCTGATGTCGATGTGGTCTCATTTACCGGCTCTACCGAAGTAGGGCGCATGTTCCTTAAGTATTCTGCCGAAAGCAATCTTAAGGAAATTGTTCTGGAGTGCGGTGGCAAAAGCCCGCAGGTGGTTTTTGAAGACACGCCACTGGATGAGATCGTAAACGATGTTCTGGCGGCAGCATTCTGGAATATGGGTGAAAACTGTAGCTGTGGATCGCGTCTTATTGTCCATGCCAGTATCAAAGATGCCTTGTTGGCCAAGCTGAAAACCGGTTTGCAAGGCTGGAAAGTGGGTTTGCCCACTGACCCTGAAACCCATATAGGGCCGTTGGTAGAAAAAGCCCATTTCGATAAGGTAAAACAGTTTCTGGATGACGCCGTAGCGCAAGGCGCGACCTTGGCGCATGGTGGCCGTATCCATAGCGAACTAGGTAGTGGATGGTATGTGGAACCCACTATCTTCGATAACGTTAGCGCCGATGCCAGGCTGTTTCGCGAAGAGGTTTTCGGACCCATATTGGCTGTAACTACCTTTACGACGGAACAAGAGGCTATAGCGCTAGCCAATGATAGTGCTTATGGTTTGGCTGCTTCTGTATATACGTTAGATATACGTCGTGCGCAACGCGTAGCTACTGCCATACGCGCCGGTACGGTGTCGGTAAATGGGTTTTCCGAAGGCGATATCAGCACGCCATTTGGCGGGTACAAGCAGT
The DNA here is from genome assembly GCA_017983955.1 of Burkholderiaceae bacterium. Lineage (GTDB taxonomy): Bacteria > Pseudomonadota > Gammaproteobacteria > Burkholderiales > Burkholderiaceae_B > JAGOAJ01. Next base: position 12,254 of record JAGOAJ010000025.1, on the reverse strand, counting down.
CCGGCTTTGGTGGGCGTGATAATGGTCTGGAAGCGTTTGACCAATATCAGCAGACCAAGACTATTTGGTATGTAAATTAACGACTTATGTAATGCAAGGCTAGCTCCTGGTGGTTTGCTGACTTATTTGCGGTCAGTGTGCCATCAGGATTTTTTATGGCGATTCATAAAAAATCCGATAAAGCGCGCCTGCCTGGTCGTCGGATACCAGTAAGGACCCATCCGGCAGTACAGCGACATCCACGGGGCGACCGCTGTAGCTATGATCTGCTCTAAGCCAGCCTTGGGCAAAAATTTCTGTAGCGCCTGCCGTGCCGTCGGACTTCACGGCAGTGAACATGATGCGGGCGCCTATGGGCGTGCTGCGGTTCCATGACCCATGTTGGGCCGAGAAAATTCCACCCTGGTATTTTTTGGGAAACTGGCTTGCATCATAAAACGTCATACCCAGATCGGCGGCATGAGCATCCATTTCCACTTCGGGAGCTACAAGCCCAGCTGGTAGCTTGTCGGCCTGGTACTCAAGGGTTCTGACATGACCGCCGCCATAATAGGGAAAGCCGAAGTCCTGGCCTATCTGGGTGACGTGGTTAATCTCGCCAGGCGGGATGTCGTCACCCATCAAATCGACTTGATTGTCGGTAAACCATAAGGTGCCATCGGCGGGATTGAAATCCATACCGACAGAGTTGCGTATGCCGGTTGCATACACTTCCCGATGTGTGCCATCCAGGTCCATGCGGATTATGCCCATCATGCCGGTCTTGCGATATGACGTCAGCTTGTCTTTGGGCGGCACGTTGTAGGGCTGGCCCAGGGCTATATACAATTTCTGATCCGATCCTACGCGACAGACACGCGCGCCGTGATTACGGCTACTTACTGTGGCGGGAACTAACGGTTCCATTAGCAGGGTGCTGCTTACTTCTTTGTTTTTATAGTCGCTTTGGGCTTTGGGGAAGGCGCGTATGCGGTTGAACTCGACGCTATATAGCGTACCGTCTTTGGCAAAACAAACGCCGTTGGGCAGATCAAAATTCAGCGTAGGTGCATAGCGGAACACCTGGTTGGCAAGGTCATGCTGCGTGGTGTTGGTGACCGCCCATAGATTGGATCCCCGCGTCCCCACAAATACCAAGCCGCCTGTAGGCGCCACCGCTAGCTGGCGGGCGCCGGGAACCATGGCATATAACTGTATTTTGAAGCCGGGTGGCAAGGTAATGTGTTGCAAGGCGGCTAGGATGGCGTTTGCTTGACGGCCTGTTTGCGGCACAGAATCTGCATGGCCTGCTGTGGGCAGCATCAGTCCACAAAGCAGGGACAGGGCCGTGATCAGGGTGTTTAGCCGGTAGCGCATGGCAGGTCTCCGTTAAGGTAGTTAGCCTTGTAGTTAGAGCATACAGTGGGCGATGGCCTTAGTCACCGTGGCTGACGCGCCCGCGCAAGCGTTTTACCTGCCCACGCACGGCTTTTCCTTCTAGGCGACGGCGTTTTGATCCCAGGGTGGGGCGAGTCGGTCTGCGATTTTTTTGGACGACGCTGACACCGTCGACCAATGCCTGCAGGCGAGCCATGGCTTCGACCCGGTTTTGGTCCTGGCTGCGACTGCCTTGGGCTTTGATCACCACCAGGCCATCTGCGGTAATACGGTGATCCCTGAGCGCCATCAGCCTGTCCTTGATGGCTTCTGGCAAGGTCGAGTCAGGGATGGAAAACCGTAGGTGGATGGCGCTGGATACTTTGTTGACGTTTTGCCCCCCTGCGCCCTGGGCGCGCATGGCCGTGAAGACGATTTCATCTTCGCGAACAAGGACTGGGGGCATAATCATGGCAGGGCGTGTTTTATGAAAAGTGGGTTAGTAACTAGCTTACTGTGTGGTGGCTGTGGCCGGCACAAGGTTCTGTTCACGGCGCGCGTAACGCTGCGCCATGACTGAGCACACCATCAGTTGTATTTGATGGAAAATAATCAGCGGCAGCAAGGCAGGGCCTATGGCGCTGCCGGTAAACAGGACCTGAGCCATAGGAACGCCAGTAGCCATGCTTTTTTTCGATCCACAAAAAACAATGGTGATTTCGTCTTCGGTGTTAAAGCCCAGTTTACGGGACAGCATGGTGGTCAGGAACAAGGCCAGGGCCAGCAGCACGCAACAAATAATGGTTAAGGTGAACAGGGCTTTTGGGGGAACGGTTTGCCACAATCCCCCTACCACAGAGGCACTGAAGGCGGTATACACCACCAGCAAAATAGAGCTTTGGTCGACACTGACTAGCCAATGGCGGTTACGGTCTATCCAGGCACCTATCCAGGGGCGTAGCAGATGGCCAGCCACAAAGGGCAGCAGTAATTGGGCGCTGATGTGCAAAATAGCGCTTAGCATAGAGGCGGTGCCTTGCTGTGCGCTGGCGTCCAGTACTAGCTTTAGTAAAAATGGCGTTAGCACTATACCTATCATGGTGGACGCCGAGGCGCTGCAGACAGCAGCGGACACATTACCCCTGGCAATGGACGTGAAAGCGATGGCGGATTGCACGGTGCCGGGCAATACGCATAAATACAGCACGCCTACATACAAAGGGCCGCCTAGCAACGGTTCAAGTACAGGCTTTAAGCCCCAGCCCAGCAGGGGCAGCAGAATAAAGGTGCAGGCAAAAACCAGTAAATGCAGCCGCCAGTGCGTAGCGCCCGCGACAATAGCACTGCGTGATAGCTTGGCGCCATGCATGAAAAATAGCAGAGCGATGGCCGCTGTGGTGATGGTATCGAAGATGACAGCGCCTAAACCATGGGCGGGTATCAGTGTGGCGGCGGCAACAACCGCGATCAGGATCAGGGTAAAGTTATCAAATACCAGACGTAAGCGTTGCATAAGGGGCAGTCGTAAGTAAGAATAGAAAGTTAAGCTTGCAGCCTCCATGATAGCCATACTGCGAGCAGGGTGGTTGTTGCTGCTACATTAATTCTTTGCACCATGATAATTCGCAGGAGACTATATGCTTAAAGTTTATGCCATTAATGGCATCACCCCCGTTGTTGATCCCACGGCTTACGTTCACCCCAGCGCCATACTGATAGGCGATGTCATCGTTGGACCTGGCGCTTATGTGGGGCCCGCAGCTAGCTTGCGTGGTGACTTTGGCCGCATCATCATGAAGCAAGGGTCTAACGTCCAGGATACCTGCGTAGTGCATGGCGTGGCTGAAAACGACACAGTGATTGATATTGACGGTCATGTGGGTCATGGCGCGGTATTGCATGGTTGCACCCTTATGCGCAATGCGATGGTGGGCATGAATGCAGTAGTCATGGATCAGGCTGTGGTGGGCCAGAACAGCATAGTGGCAGCTATGGCTTTTGTAAAAACCGGTATGGTGATCCCGCCGCGCAGCTTGGTAGTGGGTGCCCCGGCGCGCATACTGCGTGAATTAACGGATGCTGAAATCGAGCACAAGTCTTATGGCACGCGCCAGTACCAGAAGCTGACCCTGCGCTGTATGCAGACCATGCAGCAGGTCCAGCCTCTGGAGCAGGTCGAGGCTGACCGGCAGCGCTTGTCATCGCACGTTATTAATCCTGAAAGCTGATTAAGCATCGCTTAATCGTAAATATCCCCATTCAGCAGGATAGAGCGGTCTACATTTCGGATGTCAGTATGGCCGCAAAACGCCATGCTGACGTCCATTTCATTGGCCATCAGTTGCAGGCTGCGTAATACGCCAGCCTCGCCCTTGGCGCCCAGCGCATATAAAAATGACCGGCCTATCATTGTGCCCTTGGCACCCAGAGCCGTGGCCTTCAGGACGTCTTGACCGGACCGTATGCCGCCATCCAGCCAGACTTCGATCTGGTTGCCGACCGCATGGACGATGTGGGGTAGGGCGGAAATGGTGGATGGTGCGCTGTCCAGTTGTCGGCCGCCATGGTTGGATACCACCAAGGCGTCGGCACCGCTGTCAACGGCCAGGCGGGCGTCGCGGGCATCCATGATGCCTTTAAGTATCAGCTTGCCACCCCAGCGGTTCTTGATCCATTCTATGTCTTGCCAGCTTAGGCTAGGGTCAAATTGTTCGGCCGTCCACGAGGCCAGCGATGAAAGGTCTTTGACGCCTTTGGCATGACCCACAATATTACCGAAGCTGCGTCTGGGCGTACCCAGCATTTTCATGCACCAGTCAGGTTTGGTGGCCAGGTTAATCAGGTTGGCCAGGGTGGGTTTGGGCGGCGTGCTTAGGCCATTGCGTATGTCCTTGTGACGTTGACCCAACACTTGTAGGTCCAGAGTCAGCACCAGGGCCGAGCACTTTGCCGCCTTGGCACGGTCTATCAGCCGGCCTATGTAGTCGCGGTCCCGCATTACATACAGCTGGAACCAGAAAGGCTGCTGGGTGTGGGCGGCCACATCTTCAATAGAGCAGATGCTCATAGTGGACAGGGTAAAGGGGATGCCAAATTTTTCCGCGGCACGCGCACCCAGGATCTCGCCGTCGGCATGCTGCATGCCGGTCAACCCCGTGGGTGCGATGGCCACAGGCATGGTCACGTCCTGACCTACCATGGTGGAGCGTAATGAACGATGTTCTATATCAATCGCAATGCGTTGGCGAAACTTCAGTGTTTGGAAGTCTGCCTCGTTGGCGCGATAAGTACTTTCCGTCCACGAGCCTGAGTCGGCATAGTCATAGAACATGCGGGGCACGCGGCGCTGGGCCAGACGGCGAAAATCCTCGGTGCAGGTGACTTTGGATAGTGGTGTCAAGAGTGGCCTCCGAAAGTAGACGGGATGGGGTTGCAAGTAAATTACTGTGTAATTTACCCCATAGTTACTCTAGACAAAGAAAAACCGCCTAGAAGATTAACCTCTAGGCGGTTTTAACCTGTTGAGACAACAGGTGTATTCTGGCGCGGCTGGCAGGATTCGAACCCACGACCCCTTGGTTCGTAGCCAAGTACTCTATCCAACTGAGCTACAGCCGCTTGGAAAGAGGCGTAACTATAACACGCATTTTTTCGTTTGTCACATGGAGACTAAGAATTAGCTGAAAGAACACACTAAAACGTCCCGAGCAAGCATCTGGCTTGATCAGGACGGGCCGAGTCGAAATAAGGTAAGTCCAGTGTCTGTCAGTATTTTTTCTGATTTTCTGTGGGTGCGGTTGCAGGGTTTTTATCTTTCATGGCATCTGCTTTATTTTTTTCATGATCAGTTTTGGCCTGTGCCATACATGTATCTTTCGCGGCGCCGCTCATGGCATCGCACTTTTTCATCTCTGCTTCGTGATTGGCCTTCATTTGCTCTTGGGTCATGGGCATGCCGCTTGTCGAGGGGCTTGAGCTAGTGGCGGCCGGAGCGTTTGGGGTAGCGGGGGCTGTGGTTTGGGCTTGTGCTGCGAATGCCAAGGTGCAAAGACCGAGTATGCAGCCGCCTAGCAAGGGTTTGAGTGTTTTCATCTGTAATCTCCTGAGTTAGGGAAAAATCCCGTATCGAATGCCAGCGGAAGCTGATCAATTCGTGTGCAGGCTGTGGCAAGTGGCGTGCCGGGGTAGCGGCTATACAGGGTTAATACCTACGAGGAATGCCCGTCACGTAACTAAAGTTTATTGCTACAGTGCCGTTACTAGACGTTACTAGATCTATCCGGCAGCTCTTGCCTGCGCAACTGGTTCACGCGTATTACTGGAATTTTCATGAAATTAAGAAATAAAATGGTGCTGAGCACAGGCATTTCCTTTGTGCTTTTTTTATTGGCCTTGGTGGTTGCTTTGGCTGGAATGCAGGATACAAAAAATCGATTCCAGCAGTTTATTGATGTGGATCAGGCCTTATTGCAGGCGGAAACCACGATGTACGCTCAAGGCCTGCAAATGGGGCAGGCTCTGCGCAATATCGTGATGGACCCGGGTAACAAAGCAGCCTATGCCAATCTAGAAGGCGCAGCAAAAGGATTCGCTACAGCACATCAGCAAGCATCAGCTGCCGCCATCGGCAACACGCCTGTGTTGGAAATGTTGGCCGCAGTCGAAAAGATCCGTGATAAGCAAAAGCCGATACAGGAAAAAATTGTTGCACTGGCGGGTGACTATCGGCAATCCGAGGCTATCGCTTCAATAGCGCGCGAAGAGACGCCGATATGGCGTGAAATGCGCACTTTATTGATGCAGTCCATAAGCGACCATCAGCAATTGGTCGAGGAGGCCAAGGCTGATATGGTGGCTTTCACCCAGAAGATGCTGGTGGTAAGTTTGGCGCTGGCGGTATTGGCTCTGGTATTGGGTGCTTTGATGATGGTCTGGTTGACGCGTAACGTGATGCGTCAATTAGGTGGCGAGCCAGATGACGCGGCTACACTTGCCCGTGATATTTCTGGGGGGAATTTTTCTACTACCGTCGCTTTGCGCCAGGGTGACCGCAACAGCCTGATGTTTGCCATGCAGTCGATGCAGCAAAATCTGGCCCAAACGGTCCGGGAAATCCAGCAGGCAGCCGAAGCTATAGATACGGCAGCCACAGAAATTGCGATGGGGAACGCTGATTTGTCATCGCGCACCGAGTCCCAGGCGGCCAGTTTGGAAGAAACTGCCACAGCCATGGAGCAACTGACCAGCACCGTCAGGCAAAACGTGGATAACGCCAGGCAGGCAGATACATTGGCTGCATCGGCCTCGGGTATTGCCAGTCGTGGCGGCGATGCCGTTGCAGGCGTGGTCAATACCATGGAGTCCATCAAGGAAAGCTCTGGGAAAATCGTCGACATCATCAGTGTCATTGATGGCATTGCCTTTCAGACCAATATTCTGGCGCTGAATGCGGCGGTAGAAGCTGCCCGCGCAGGTGAGCAGGGCAGGGGGTTCGCTGTGGTGGCCTCTGAAGTACGTACGTTGGCGCAACGCTCAGCCGCTGCGGCCCGGGAAATAAAAAGCTTGATCGATGACTCAGTCGCTCGCGTCCAGGCGGGGGATCGTCAGGTCGAAGAGGCCGGCGCCACCATGTCCGAGGTGGTCGCCTCGGTCAAGGAAGTGGCTGTCATCATGACCGAAATCACTGCTGCCAGCGAAGAACAAAGTGTCGGTATCGGTGAGATTGGCCAGGCGGTTACTCAGATGGATGGCACCACTCAGCAAAACGCTGCGTTGGTCGAACAGGCTGCAGCCGCTGCCAATAGCCTGGAAGAACAGGCGGGCGCACTGGCACAGATTGTGTCGCGCTTCAAGTTGCCTACGACGTTGACGTTGGATGCTGAAAGCGTAGGGCTGGGATATGCTTCGAATCAAGAGCTGCCCCAGCTGTCTTATTAATCGTTGAGCGGTCTGGTGGCGCGGATGCTGGCCTTGGATAGCCAAGGCCAGGCACATTTTTTGCTGCGTTGTTGAATCCGAATGTTCAATGTGACATTAGTCGCTTAGGAATCAACATGGCAAACGCAGACCGTGAACGCCTCAAGCTGGCCTTGCAAAAGGAACGCTTGGCGTTCGACACCAAAGAGCTAATTTCCAGCGCAGAGCAAATGCTACGCACCACCGCCAGTTACACCGGCGCTGAAATCGATCAGGCGCGGGATCGTCTAAGACACCAACTAACCAGTGCCAAAGATAAAGCACAGGATTGGAATCACAGTTTGAAAGAAAACGTCCAGGGTGCAGCGACGGCGACCGAGAAGTGTGTGCGTGACCGTCCATGGACCTTCATCGGTGCGGCGTTTGTGGTGGGGATTGGATTGGCACATTTGTTGCGTGGCGATAAGCGCGATCAGTAGCCGTTGGTAATCTTAAAATACGTGGGCTGCTGCGCTTGTGCTTATTTGCGCGAGATGTAGCGGCTGCCCTGTATGTAAAAACGTAGCGGTTTGGCTGCCCATGCACCAGCGTAGTCCACGCCTATACGTGGGCTGGCTGTTATGGTGATCTCCTCGGGGGCATCGGGTGCTGCGATATAAAAGTCATCGCTGCACAGATCATGGCCATACATGCTGCGATCTATGTCCATCGCCTTGCACAGCCTGCCTGGGCCGCATGTATTCACATCCAGGTTGGCAACGGGCTCCAAAGCTCGTAACAATACGCCAGTACCCGTGCCAACAGCGTCAGTCACTACGTTCAGACAATGGTGCATGCCGTAAATTAAATACACATAGGCATAACCGGGTGGGCCAAACATGACGCGAGTTCTGGGGGTGTTGCCCTTGGAGCTGTGCGCTGCTAAATCCATAGGGCCCAGATAGGCCTCCACTTCAGTGATCTTGCCTATGCGCTCTATGCCATCCACACGATGAACCAAGAGCTTGCCCAGCAGATTGCGGGCTACTGTTTCAGTGTCTCTGTTGTAGAAATCACGTGTAAGTTTGCGCATTATCTAGGTGGATTCCCTTAGTCTGATGAAGTTTACGCATGCTATTGGAAGAATCAGTTGACTTCGTATTTTTTCAGCCGTAATATGATGACTTAGATTTTCAAGTTCGTTGAAGTTAGTACAACTTAAGTACCAGTCATAGTACTTTTTTGCTCAAATCTCTACACCTTGACAGTCTTCTATAGAGCATGTTGCTCGTATTTTTTAGGGATTGCAAAAATGCAAACAGAAACTGGTATTGTTAAGTGGTTCAACAACGAAAAAGGCTTTGGTTTCATCAAGCCTGAGTCGGGCGGCAAAGATTTGTTCGCTCACCACACAGACATCATCGGCACCGGCTTTAAATCGCTTGAAGAAAACCAGCGCGTTTCCTTCGTAGCTGCTGAAGGCCAGAAAGGTCCTCAGGCCAAGTCGATTCAAGTTATCTAAATAACTTGATGTTAAAAGGCCCACCGCAAGGTGGGCTTTTTTTATGTCTATCGACTATTTAACCACGCATTTTTTTGCTCTGGTGGCAGAAAAGATGCTTGTATGCTGTTACGTGCCAGGGTAGCTAGTTCATCTGAGCTTAATTCCAGGGCCAGGGCGCATGCCAGATAGTTATCTGCAATGTAACCGCCAAAATAAGCCGGGTCATCGGAATTGACAGTGACCAGCACGCCTGCGCGTAAGAAACGCGCTAGATTATGGTGGCTTAAGTCAGGCACGACCTTGAGCTTCAAGTTCGATAGCGGGCATACGGTCAGCGGTACCTTCTGCTTGATCAGACGCTGCATAAGTGCGGGATCTTCTTCACTACGCACGCCGTGGTCTATGCGCTCAGCGCCCAGTAGGTCCAAGGCATCACTGACATAGGACGCTGGCCCTTCTTCGCCGGCATGCGCCACCAGGCGGAACCCCAGTTCCTTACAGCGCGCAAATACTCGGGTAAATTTTTCAGGCGGATTGCCGTGTTCGGCAGAGTCCAGGCCTATACCTATCCATAAGTCCTGATAACGCTCACGCAGAGGTAGGGCAGCTTCTAGTGTGGCAAAGGCGGCGGCTTCGGACAGGTGGCGCAAAAAGCTTAATAGCAAATAGCTGCTCATTCCGGTGGCGTCACGCATTTCACGCAAGGCACGGGCTATGCCAGCAAAAACGGTCTCTATGGCTATACCGCGTTCAGTGTGGGTTTGCGGGTCGAACATGATTTCGGCATGCACCACGCCGTCGGCGTGGGCACGGCGCATATACGCCATTGTCATATCGTAGAAATCATTCTCTGTGATCAGAACGGCGGCGCCTGCGTAATAGAGGTCCAGAAAAGACTGTAAATCGTTAAACGCGTAGGCATCGCGCAATGCTTGCACTGACGCATAGGGTAGCTTGACGGCATTACGCTGCGCCAGGGCAAACAGCAGCTCGGGTTCCAAAGTGCCTTCGATGTGTACATGCAGCTCGGCTTTGGGCAATGAACAGATGAAGTTGGTTAACGTGGTGGTGCTGCTGGAAGATGATGTTGGCATGTAAGGCCCTGATGGTGATGGTGGCCGCCATGGCCGGTATCTATAAGAAAGAGGTAGCTTAGGCCGATCGCCAGGCGGCCCAGGCTAACAAAGCCCACGCGACCATAAGGCTGGCTCCACCTATGGGAGTAATGGCGCCCAGCCAGCGGATATTAGTTAGTACCAGCGTGTACAGGGTGCCACTGAAGATCAGCACGCCCGCCAGCATAAATATTCCAGCATAGGTCATGGGTGGGGTGTTGTAGCGGATGCGCAGGGCAGCGATGGCCAGCAGGCCCAGACCGTGTATCAGTTGGTATAGCACGGCAGTTTGCCATACAGCCAGCATATCTGGGCTTACCAAGCGTTTCAGGGCGTGGGCTCCGAAGGCGCCCGCGCCTACTCCCGTCAGCAAAATCAGGGCGCCAATAATGACTAGCAAGCGTTCTGTCATGGGAATATCCTTAAGTTTGGTAGCGGCATGTTGCTTAAACCATGCGCTGTAGGCCGTGTGTCAGTATTATTAAGCCATAGATAAATTACTACCGAGGACTAGAGACATTATATGGGTACAGATATTCCGGTTAAACCAGATCCAGCAACCCCGCATAATCCCGTCATTGCTTCAGTGCTATACCGTGTCGGGCAGCCACCGTTAACTGTAGCTTTGGATCAGGTGGCGACTTATGCTCCGTCGGATCAAGGCTTGCTGTGGATAGGCTTGCAGAATCCAGATAGTGCGCTGCTGGAAAAGTTGGGTACTGACCTGAAACTGCAGCCTAGGGCGATCGAAGAACTGATTAGCCCGCATCGCCGTCCCAAAGTAGTCGAATATGAGCAGGCCACGTTGATTGTGGCCATTACTTTGGAACTGCGCACTCAGCATCCACATTTTGGCGACACTCAGCTACTTATAGGCCGTGGCTTTTTGATCACCATACGTCGTGGCACAACGGCAACGTATGGCGAAGTACGTAAGCAGCTGGAATGCACGCCAGGTTTAATGAACAGAGGCAGTGACTACGTCGCCAGCACCTTGCTGGATTTGATGGTAGATAGATACACCCAAACATTGTCGGTGCTGGAGAAGTCCGTAGAAACAGTAGAACAACAGTTATTGTTGCGTGGTTTTCGCGATGCGGATGTACGCTTGTTGTATCGCTATAGACGTAACCTATTGCGCATACATACTGCCATCGCGCCCATGGCCGAGGTGTGCCGTAAGGTAGCGCGTGTGGAAATGGATAATATCGATGCTGAAAGTCGGGCGTATTTTGGCGAGGTGGCTGATCGTATTGTGCGTACTAACGAACTGATCAGCAGCTTGCGCGAAGCCTTGGCGTTTGCCTTTGAGGCCAGCTTGATGATAGGGCAGGCTCAGCAAACCGACACCACGCGTAAACTGGCAGCATGGGCAGCTATCTTGGCAGTGCCTACGGCAATTGCGGGTATCTATGGTATGAATTTTCACAATATGCCCGAACTGGAATGGCCTTATGGTTATCCGGCTGTCCTAGGTTCTATCACCGTTATTTGCGGTGTGTTGTATTGGCGCTTTAAAAAGGTTAAATGGCTGTAGCAGGCATACCGTTAATGCGATGACTGGGTACTGATGGCAGGACCCGGTGAAAGGGGTTAGTCATGCACGACACACTCTATGGAACCACAAATCAGGTTCCTGATTTGGTGGATTACAGCCTATACAGAACTGACATGGCCTTGCAAGCCGCCGTGCAGCGTGCCCACGCTGGGGCGTACCAAATCGGCCTGGGCAGCTACGGGACACAACTGGGTAAGGCCGCCAGTTTTTCGATGGCGCATCAGGTCAATCGACATGCGCCGGAATTGATCAGTTTCGATCGTCACGGTGGTCGTAGCGACAGCATAGTATTTCATCCGGGTTGGCACCAGTTCCTGGGCATGGGGTTTCGCCAGGGCCTGCATTGCAGCGCCTGGTCGCGTCCTGGCCCGGGTGCCCATGTTGCACGGGCCGCTGCTTTTTTAATGCATGGCCAGATAGAGGCGGGTTCTTTGTGCCCCCTTACCATGACAGCCGCTGCGATTCCTGTACTGCAGTCTGAAGGCTGGTTTGGCGACATCGCATCACGCTTGTTTTCCCGTGACTATGATGCACGGGATATTCCTGTTGCCTTGAAATCATCCATGATGGTGGGTATGGGGATGACTGAAAAACAGGGTGGTTCCGATTTGCGCAGCAATCTGACCCAGGCGGAACCTGTGGGCGTAGCTGGGCGTGGCCGCGACTACTTGCTGCAGGGGCATAAATGGTTTTTCTCGTCACCTATGTCAGATGCCCATTTAGTGCTGGCTAGCCACAACAATCGGTTTTCCTGCTTTTATGTGCCACGCTGGCTGGACGAAACACGCAAGAACAATGTTTATATGCAGCGTATCAAGGACAAGCT
>JAGOAJ010000004.1 GCA_017983955.1 Burkholderiaceae bacterium | reverse complement strand
CAGAAGGTGAGTTGGGTCGTGTTAAGACCGCTGTAGGTGACCTTAGCGTCAGTGATCCACACGGCTTGGGCAGCCGCGCGGGCTATATCATGGTGCGCCCTGAATCCGTCGAGATATTGCCACTGGGTACACAGGGGGTGAACTGTATAGACGCAACCGTTATACGGCGTGTATTTGTCGGGGAAAGAACCGAGTACGAGTTTGTCACCTCTTCAGATACGACACTTAGTGCAGTGGCACCGTCCTATATAGACCTGCCGGTTGGCCATCAAGTGACTTTGCAGTTCAAGCCTGAGCGCTCTGTGCTGATAGAGCGCGATTAATCAAAAAATCAGGAGAAAGAGTCATGAATGGTCTACAGTTAAAGCCTTATACCCAGCACCTTAAAGTTCCATACCGGTGGTCCAAGGGCACTCAATATGTGCGGCGCGGCTTTCTTGTGCGTGCTGAAATTGACGGCCATATCGGTTGGGGCGAGGCCGCTCTGCCTCCTCATGTGATTTTTGATGGCTGGAGTTTCGCCGCTCATTGCTCGGCCTTGCTAAATGGTCTGGATCCCTTTGATGAAGGTTTTTTTGACGAGCTTGAGCTGCGCGAAGTGGCCCCTCGGGTGCGCTGCGGCTTAGCCTCGGCGGTTCTTAGTGCCCGGGCGGTAGCTGAAGGAGTCACACTGGCGCGCTATCTGTCGACATCGTCTACGCCCGCAGAACGTGTTCCTGTTAATGACCTAATCGGCGATGCTGACCCGGAGGCGTGTGTGCAGCGCGCGAAAGACGCCATCGCTATTGGTCAGGATACGGTTAAGGTTAAGTGTACCGACGAGCGAGAGCTGGATATCGTCCGCATTAAAGCCTTGCGTGACGCCTTCCCCGATTTGCGAATCCGACTAGATCCGAATGAGTCGTGGCATCTGGACTGGGCGCTTGATCAGATCCATGCCATGGAACAGTTCAACATTGACTATATTGAAGAACCGTTCCCACGGGGCACGGACTTAAGTACATACGCAGAGCTGTCACGCAAAACCAGTATACCGCTGGCCCTTGATGACTCTATTCGCTCACCATTCCATGCGCGGCGCGCTATAGAGATGGAAGCGGCCAAGGTCTTGATTCTTAAGCCGCCTCGCTTGGGTGGTCCCGATATCACCGCTGAAGTGATCCAGCTGGCGCACGATACCGGCACACGCTGCGTTATAACGGCCAGCTTAGAGACGTCGATAGGGTTGCATTTGGCGCTGCACTGCGCAGCGCTACTGCAGGAGCCCATGGAGCCTTGTGGAATGGGTACTGCGCGATTCTTCAGTACTGATGTTGCCGAGCCGCCACCGATTGTCGACGGGTTTATGACGATTCCATCCACTCCCGGCCTGGGTATTGACCTGCAACCGTGGTGGGATAAAAACTAGCAATTAAGGTGGAAAGGGGTTGCCCCCTTTCTTGGCATTTTTGGCGTATGATTATTTAATTAACTGGTTAATTAAATAATCATACGAAATACGACAAATGGAGGAAATTGGCCTTTTATGAATTGTCCTAGGAACCTTGCACTCGTTCGATCATATCGTCGATGTTGCTGTACAAGGACGTAAGTAATTTGGGGCCTATTACTGTTTCGAAATCTTGGTAGACGGCCTCGATTTGAGGGCCGAGCCGGATAACTGTTTTGCGGCCTTTGGCGCTAAGTCGTATGACCTGTCGTCGTAGATCATCTGGGTCTGGATGGCGCTCTATGAGTGCTGACTGTTCCAGGACGCGGAGCATGCGTGTAAGGCTAGGTGCAAGCACTTGGGCGCGTTGAGCCAGTGTGGCTGCGTCTAGGATCTTTTCTTCGTGCAGAGTCCGTAAGACTCGCCATTGTTGTTCGGTTATCCCGGCGCCACTTAGGATGGGGCGAAAGCACTGCATTAGTGTTTCACGGGCGGAAAGGAATAAATGCGGCAAGTTACGGTGCTTGAAAGTATTTGGCATATGTGACGGGCTGAAATTAGTTAACAGGAGCTATTAGTGTTGGATCAAAGCATTATTCAGGATATCGCAAATCAGCTCGAAGAGAGTGAGCGTAGTCGACAACAAATTCGACAGATATCCTTGTTGTACCCTGAGATGACCATGAGTGATGCCTATGCCATTCAGCATGCCTGGGTGACCCGCAAAGTCAAGGACGGCAGCATAGTTCGTGGTCACAAAGTAGGGTTAACCTCACGTGCTATGCAGCTAGCGTCCAACATTTCCGAGCCAGACTTTGGTGTCTTGCTCGATAATATGTTTTACACAGACGGTGCCAAGCTGCCTTTTGAACGATTCATTGTTCCACGGGTTGAGGTCGAACTCGCGTTCATACTGGGTAGTGACTTGCAAGGCCCCAATGTGAGCCTGACAGACGTGTTACGCGCAACTGAATACGTTGTGCCTGCACTTGAAATCATTGATGCCAGGTTCCATCAGATCGACCCGGAAACGAAAGTTACACGCAAGGTACTGGATACTATTTCGGATAACGCCGCCAACGCGGCTGTTGTCACCGGTGGGCGTCCTGTACATGTGAATGAAATCGACTTGCGCTGGGTAGGAGCTGGCCTGATCCGTAACGGTATTATCGAAGAGACAGGATTGGCCTTTGGTGTACTTAACCATCCCGGCAATGGCGTAGTGTGGCTCGCCAACAAGCTGGCACAAGTCGGTGTCGGCTTGAAAGCGGGTCAGATGATACTTTCAGGCTCTTTCACGCGGCCAGTTTTTGCCGAGCGTGGGGATGTGTTCTGCGCGGACTATGGTCCATTGGGCAGCATCAACTGTTGCTTCGTTTAAATCGGCAGGGAGCAATAGCATGCAACACCCAATTAATGCGTTCAAACGTGCCATCCAGAATGGTGAGGTCCAGATCGGACTTTGGCAGGGACTTGCCAGCGCGTACACCGCCGAGCTGTGTGCAACGGTAGGTTATGACTGGCTCTTGATTGATGCCGAGCACGTACCTAATACTATCCAGACCACCTTAAGTCAGCTGCAGGCTGTCGCGGCCTACCCAGTAGCGCCTGTAGTTCGTTCTGCATGGAACGATCCCATTGAGCTGAAACGTCTGCTGGATATCGGCGCACAGAACCTGCTGATACCTATGGTGCAGAATGCTGAAGAGGCGCGTGCTGCGGTCGCCGCTGTGCGTTATCCGCCCCATGGCACACGTGGGGTTGGCACTGCGCTGGCGCGCGCCGCGCGTTGGGGCGGTGTGGAGGACTACGTGACGCGCTCGAATGAGGAAATTTGTTTGTTGTGTCAGGTCGAGACCGCTGAAGCTTTGCAGGAACTGGACAGCATTCTTGCGGTAGAAGGCGTAGATGGCGTATTCATTGGTCCGGCGGATCTTGCAGCAAGCATGGGGCATCTGGGCAATCCGGGGCATCCAGAAGTACGGACTGCTATCGAGGCGGCGATTCTGCGCATTCGGGCTGCGGGCAAAGCCCCGGGTATTTTGCAGGGCGATGTAGCGATGGCAAGGCATTATCTGGATCTTGGTGTTCAGTTTATTGCGGTAGGCGTGGATGCTGTTCTTTTACGTCGTGCCGCTAATGATCTGCTAGCTCAGTTCAAAAACGATGTAAAGCAGACAGTCACTCAGGTGGGTGCAGCCTATTAAGTAACACTACCCCACATAAACCCCCGCCACCCGGTTGCGTAGCGCCAGAACCGCGCTATAAACCGTAAGGGCGGATGTCTTAGGGTTGGAAGCCAGCGGCTTATTTCTCATGGTCAGTTCAAACTGCCCAAAAGCCCCTGTTGCTTCAACGGTATGTACGTTGTCAGATACGCTGGGGTCAGCCAGCAGGCGCACCTGTGTTTGATCCAAACCTAGCCCGGCCAATGACACGGTTGCGGCGACGTTAGCGTTTTTTGGATACAGCGAAGCCGCTTCCCGAGCGGAGCCTTCAAAGATCACGGTTTCATCGGTAACTGTGTCCAGATCAACATGCTGTTCGGCGGGGGTGCCCTTCCAGGCGTGGGGTGGCTTGCGACCGGTATAGCGGACGTAGTCCAGACCGCCTACGCGCGCCGCTGCCAGTGCATCGATGGCGCCCACGGCGCCAGCAACCAACTGCGCTTGGGCACCACCTGCTAGTGCTGCGGCCTCTAGGCGTTCAAGTACGCCGGATGCTGATAGCGCGCCTATTGAAACAATAATGCACGGTATACCACGCTGTAATGCAGGCAGTACATGCTGTTCAATGGCGGCATGGCCCGCGACTTCAATGACCAGGTCTATGTTGTCGTGCGGAACGTTGCTTAGCACTTGGGCCATCGACCCCAGCTTGGCTGTCAGTGCCTTAGCGGTTGCTATGGATCTTTCAGGCACCACTATCGCGGTTATCACTAGGCCTGTATCGGCCTTAAGCAATTCCAGCATGGCAGCGCCTATGGCGCCGCAACCTATCATGGCGATTTTCAAGCTGGGGGGAGTTAAGGTTGTCATGGCAAAAGTAGTAAATGGAAAAGTAAGTGACTGGTTAATCAGAGGATGTGACCGAATAGCCAGCGGCAACCCAGGCGTCTATGCCGCCTTCCAATGGCCGCACATGGCTGTAGCCTAGCTTAATTAATTGCCTGGCGACTTGGGCGGCCGATGCCTCGTTGGGACAGGCGCAATATACGATGACTTCGCCCTCGGGCTTGAGGTCTAACGATTCAGGCAGGGGATCGTTAACCGATATCATAACGGCGCCTGGGATACGGCTTTCACCTGGTAACAGGACGGAGCGTACATCCAGGATGGCGGGTGCCTCACCTGTTTGCATTAATTGGTAAAGCTCGTCCACTGATATGCGTGCCATGCATAGGGACTGCACAAAGCGGTGACGTTGCCACCATTTTTGAGCGACAAAAGCACATAGTGCGATACCGACCAAGAGCAAACCCCATTTGCCCAGGCTGACCAGCACGTCCAGTAGGTCGTCAACGGTGGTGCTAAACAGTGACCCTAGGTAAATGGCCGAGCCTGCCCATAGTGCAGCACCCAGGCTATCAAAGACCATAAACTTTAATGGTCGGGTCCCCAGAGCGCCGGCAAGCGCACTGGCTATGGAGGCGAATCCTGGAATGAATTTTGCCACCAGCAAGGATGAAACGCCCCAGCGTAGGTAGACCGATTCGGTTTGGCTGACGCATGAGTCTGGCGAAAGTGAAATGCGGCACAGTAAAGACATGACTTTACGCCCGTAGCGCTTGCCGGCTAGATACCATGTGAAATCAGCGAGCAAAGCGGCCAGCACGGCGACGGCCAGCAGCAAAGGCGCTGAATAGCTACTGCGCTCCAGCAAGGCGCCCGTAATCACCAGGGTCGGGTACGAGGGCAGGGGCGTGCCTAGCTGCTCTATGAGTACATTAAGGAAAACTAGGCCAAGGCCGTACTGTTCAATCAGGTGTAAAAGGTAGTCCATTCTGTTTACAAACTTAACAATAAATAAACTTTGCAATATGCATAGACTGACTTATACACCAGTAACATTGGTATATTGAATTTGGTGCACATTGCCTGGTTGGCGTTGCGCATCATTATGTTGTTCATTTTCCGATGACACAAAGCCCAGGAGGCACCATGAGTTTTTTTAGCAAGATTCTTTCCAAGCTTGGCATAGGCAGCGCTAACGCCGCCACCACAGAGGGTGTCGACACTGCATCGGCCACTGCTCCAGCAGCAGCGACTGCCGGTGGCGCACCCGTTGTTGCCGTTGCCGTGGTTGACGTAGTCGCTCAACTGGAAAAAAGCGCCGCCGCCAATCCCCAGAAACTCAATTGGCGTACGTCCATCGTCGATTTGCTGAAATTGCTGGATATCGACAGCAGCTTTGCCGCACGTAAAGAACTGGCGACCGAATTGTCTTGTCCTGCTGAACTGATGGCGGACTCGGCTCAGATGAATATCTGGCTGCATAAAACTGTGCTGGTCCGTATTGCCGCTAACGGCGGAAATGTGCCCCAGGAACTTTTGTCCTAAGCGCTTAGCGTCTACACGTACTACAGGAGCAGGTCATGCAAATCACTGAAACCCTTGCCCAAATGGGTGGCTTGCGGTCGATAGCGCAGCAATTGGGCGTTACCGAAGCTCAGGTTGCCAGCGGAGCGGATGCTTTGATTCCGGCCATATTGGGCGGATTTAAAAAGCAAACTCAGACGCAGTCTTCGGGTGCAGAAGGGCTGGCTGGCCTGCTCGGGCAATTGGGTGGCGCAGGTCTGTTGGATAATGCGCTGGCTGCTAAGCCCGGTCAGTTAGATAGCGGTAACCAGGTGCTGGGGCAAATTTTCGGCTCCAAAGATGTCAGCCGTACTGTGGCCCAGAGTGCGTCCGCACAATCCGGACTGGATCCCGAGCTATTGAAGAAAATGCTGCCCATGCTGGCGATGTTGGTCACGGGCTTCATGGCCAAACGTGGTGTTGGCTCTGACGCTACCGCGCAGGATGATACAGCCCAGGGCGGCTTAGGTGGTTTGCTGGGCAACTTACTAGGTGGCGCCCAGTCATCGGGTAGTCAAGCCGGTGGCTTAACTTCTTTGCTGGACATGAACGGTGACGGCAACGCGCTGGACGATATTATGCGTATGGCGGGTAAGTTCATGCGCTAAAACCAGCGTATAGACTTTACTGATTCCTTAAAGTTCTAAAGGAATATTTCTGGGTTAACGGGCTCTTGTAGCCCGTTAATCTATTCTGGCGTCTAGTGGATTACCCTTAAAGACAAAATGAATACAGGGCGGAAGCCATCCTTTCTTCCTATGACGACCATGGCCAGGAATAAAATTCGTGCGCCAGGTAGAATTTATATCGTTTGGGGCTTGCTTCAGGGGTGACGTTTAATTTGTACTCCATTACATTTGTTGAGTACTAAGAATGTCATCCGTTGGGTTTAGAGTGTTAGCGCGACCACAGACCGCTGTGACACCAGAGATGTTGCAGCAGTTTGCCACTGTAGGCGCAGCGCAGATCAGTGATTGCATGAACCGCCTTTACGGCGTGGTCGGGCTTAAGCCTATGCACGTGCAAGGGCAGACGCGACTGGTGGGTGTGGCGCTAACGGTAAAAACACGACCCGGTGACAACCTAATGATACATAAGGCAATTTCCCTGGCCCAGCCTGGCGATCTGTTGGTCGTCGATGGCGGCGGGGACATGACCAATGCCCTGGTGGGTGAGTTGATGGCCATGGATGCTGAAAAACGCGGCATGGTGGGCTTTGTCATTGATGGCGCTATCCGTGACGCTGATGTGTTTGCAAGTGGCGGGTTTCCTTGCTTCGCTCGTGGCGTCTCGCATCGTGGTCCTTACAAGGATGGTCCCGGCGAAATTAACGTGGCTGTGTCCATAGGCGGTCAGGTGGTTTTCCCCGGCGATGTGCTGGTGGGTGATGCCGACGGCCTGGTGGTGATTCCTGCTGAACAGGCAGCCAGTATTTTGGCGGCGGCATTGCAGAAGGAAGAGAACGAAGTCCAGATCAAAGCCAAGATACGTGCCGGTATCTATGCCAAACCCTGGATGGATAAGACCATCTTGGCGAATGGCGGGGAGCTGTAATGACCATCGTTTCCCAGCGTATTCAACGCATAAAATTGTCCCCTAGTGTTGCAGCACGGTCCATTATTGCGACGCTGCGCGAGCAAGGTCGTAAAGTAATCGACTTGACGATAGGCGAACCGGACTTTTCCACGCCTGCGCATATCGGGGCCGCTGCGATAGCCGCAATACACCGCGATGAAACCAAATACCCCCTGGCACAAGGTACATTGGCCCTGCGCAAAGCGGTGCGTGCGCGCACTTTGCTGGATTATGGCCAAGACTATCCATTAAGCCAGATCATCGTCAGCACGGGCGCCAAGCAGGTCATTTTCAACGCCCTGGCAGCCTCGCTGGATGATGGGGACGAGGTCATTATCCCTGCGCCTTTCTGGGTTTCCTACCCCGATATGGTGGCCGTCAATGGCGGAGTTCCTGTGCCGGTGTCGACTACCCCCGAACAGAACTACAAACTGACGGCTGCCCAGCTCGAGGCCGCGATTACACCTCGCACCAAATGGCTGATGATGAATTCGCCCAGCAATCCAACGGGGGCTTTATACTCGCGCACTGAGTTGACTGAGCTGATCGCTGTATTGCAGCGTCACCCGCATGTCTGGTTAATGACAGACGATATCTATGGTCGTTTGAATTTCACCGATGAGGCCACGGTGCATCCGGTACAGATCGCGCCAGAACTGGCCGAGCGGACATTACTGGTTAACGGCGTATCCAAAGCTTATGCAATGACGGGCTGGCGCATAGGTTATGGCGCAGGCCCCGAGGTTTTGATTAAAGCCATGGCTGTACTACAGTCGCAAAGCACATCGGGAGCATCGTCCATCAGTCAGGCTGCCGCGCTGGAAGCGCTGTCTGGACCACAGGACTGTGTCACTAAGTTTGCGAATGCGTTCAAGGCACGCCGCGACGAAGCGGTGGCTTTGCTGGCGGGGATACCCGGTTTGACGGTGGTGCCACCCGAAGGAGCATTTTATGTGTTCCCGGATTGCACAGGCTTGTTAGGCAAGGTGACGCCCGACGGTACGGTATTGCAGACCGACACTGACCTGACTCATTACCTGCTGCGTGAAGCTGGCGTAGCGGTCATTGATGGGAACGCCTATGGCGCGCCCGGTACATTTCGCCTGTCTTTTGCTGCAGCTATTGATGAGATACGTCAGGGCTGTGCGGGGATACGCGAGGCCTGCGCACGGTTGCGTTGATAGCCACGATTAGCTCACTAATTTTTACGTACACACTGATTGGAGATACAAAGTGATAAAAAATAACTACGTGCTTAGCTCTTGTCTGGCCTTGGCCGCGTTAACCCTGGGTACAGCGGCCCACGCGGATCAATTACAAGACATCAAACAAAATGGCGAAATGACTTGCGGTACCTTGGGTACCTCGCAGCCTTTTAGTTTCCAGGATGCTGCTACGCGCACCTTGATAGGTTACGACGTGGACATCTGCCAACTGGTCGCTGACAAGTTGGGCGTGAAGGTCAACTTCAAGCTGTTGTCGGTGGCGGCGCGTGTGCCTGAACTGAATGAAAAACGTGTGGATATTTTAGCGGCCAACCTGGGCTATTCCACCGAGCGTGCGCAGCAAATCAGCTTTAGCCATATTTACTATGTGACACCACAAAAGCTGTTGGTTCGTGCTGATTCCAACCTGACCACTGTCGAGCAGTTGAACGGCCGTCGTGTTGCAGCAACCAAAGGATCAAGTTCCGAACGCGAGATCAAAAAACGCTTGGAAAATTCCCAGGTAATTGGATATTCCGATAGTTCGGCAGCCTACTTGGCCTTGCAGCAGAAAAAGGTGGATGCGCAGTTTGCTTCTGAACTGGTATTGGTTCGCCTGATGCTGCAAAGCCCACCCACAGCGCCAGTCACTATCATGGAAAAATCTGTGATGGATGAGCCTTGGGGCCTGGGCGTGCGTAAGGACGAAACCGCGTTTCTGGATGCTGTGAACGGTATTTTGGACGAGGCTGAAAAATCCGGTGAAGCTGCCAAGATTTTTGATAAATGGTTTGGTGCGGAAACAACGTACAAATTAACGCGTTCGTTCACAATCGGGCCAGTTACGGATTGATTTGATGCTGTTTCTTGATCACGCCCAGTTTATGCAGCTTGCCGATGGCATGGCCACGACGGTCAAGCTGTTTTTGGTCAGTTGGGTTATGGCCTTTATTGTGGCGATATTCTTAGTGGTTGTTCGGGCGACCAACGTGCGTATTGCGCGTTGGTTTGTCGATGCCTACGTGGAATATCACCGCAACGTTCCGCTGCTGGTACAGGTGCTGTTTTGGTATTTCGGCATGCCAGAACTACTGCCAGAATCATTCCGTATGTGGCTATACCAGCACAATGCGGAAATGTCCCTGGCGGCTATTGCCCTGGCTCTGGGGTCGGCAGCTTATATCGCTGAAGACATACGCAGCGGACTACGTGCCATACCCGAGACTCAGTTCGAGGCCACCCGTGCCCTGGGCGCCAGCTATCTGCAATGCATGCGTTACGTGATCGTTCCGCAGGCCTTGCGTATTTCAATCCCGCCCTTGGTGAGTCGCGCTTTGCTGTTGTTCAAAAACACCAGTATTGCAATGGCTATTGGGGTGGTTGAGCTGACCTATCAGGCGCGTGAAATCGAAAATGAAACCTACCGCACCTTTGCGACATTTGGTGCGGCGACCATTATGTATTTGCTGGGCTCTTTTTTGATCATGTTTATTGGTTCACGTATCTATAAGCACTATCGTTTGTCTCCAGAAGGGGGCGACCATGCTTGATATAGTGCGTGAATTCTGGCCCTTGTTACTGGTGGGGCAATATCCCCATGGTCCCTTGGGTGGCTTGGCCATGACCCTGATCCTGGCGGTGTGTGGCTTGATTGCTTCCATGCCGCTGGCGCTGCTGATTGCTTTGGGCCGTGTCAGTCCCTATCGGTGGATAGCGCGCAGTTGTTCCATGTTGGTGCAGTTGGTGCGTGGCATGCCGTTGTTGATGCTGATCTTCTGGGCTTACTTCGTCATTCCGAAGCTGACCGGCCAAATGGTCAGCGGGTTTACCACCTTGCTGTGTGCGCTGGTCATTTATGAAAGCGCTTACTTGTCCGAGGTAATACGCACCGGGATAGAGGCCATCCCTAAAGGCCAGATCGAGGCATCCCGATCGCTGGGTGTTGGCTACTGGACGACCATGCGTAAGGTGGTGCTGCCACAGGCGTTGTTTAACGTACTGCCCAGTATGACCAGTCAGTTTGTGTCCACGATCAAAGAAACTTCGTTGGGCTATGTGATCAGCGTGAACGAGCTGACCTTCGCGGCGAATCAGGTGAATAACCTGGTGTTGACCAAGCCCTTGGAGGTTTTCAGTGTTCTGGCGATTATTTACTTCCTGGTGTGCTTCAGTCTTAGCCGCACCTTGTCCTGGTTGGACATGCGGGTGCGGTCGGCACGCGCAATGACATGAACGAGATTCTATTGTCTTATGATTAAACTTGAAAAAGTGAACAAATGGTTTGGCGCCAACCACGTCCTTAAAGACGTTGATTTGCATATCGCGCGTGGGGAAGTGGTAGTGGTCTGTGGGCCATCGGGGTCGGGGAAATCCACCCTGATACGCACCATCAATCGGCTGGAGTCCATTCAACAAGGCCGCATTGAAGTCAATGGCCAAGACGTACACGCCAAGGGTGCGAACCTGAATCAGCTGCGTGCTGGTATAGGCTTTGTATTCCAGCAGTTCAATTTGTTCCCCCACATGAGCGTGCTCGACAACGTTTTGTTTGCCCCCGTCAGCATCCAGAAGCAGTCGCGTAAAGCAGCAACCGAACAGGCTAAAGTGTTATTAGAGCGCGTGGGCTTGTCGCACAAGATTGACGCCTACCCGGGTAATCTGTCGGGCGGCCAACAGCAGCGCGTAGCCATTGCCCGAGCCTTGGCACTGCAGCCACCCGTGATGTTGTTTGACGAACCCACCAGCGCACTGGATCCCGAGATGGTGGGTGAGGTATTGCAAGTCATGAAGTCACTGGCCAAAGATGGCATGACCATGGTCTGCGTGACCCATGAAATGGGTTTTGCCCGTGATGTGTCCGACAGGGTAGTGTTTATGGATGCTGGTGAAATCCTGGAAAGCTCAACGCCGGATGTATTCTTCAGCGCTCCGCGGCACCCACGGGCTCAGCGTTTTCTGGCCGATATCTTGCACCCTCACGGATGAGTGCACGCAAGGACAGGACTACCTATCAGCAGGGAAAAGGCGATATCATCGCTACATCGGTCTCACCTACGACTACAGGCGCGATGTACACCCTCAAACAAATCGAGGCGTTTTACTGGAGCTCGCTGCTAGGCAGCTTCAGTGCCTCCTCTCAAAAACTGCACACCACTCAATCCGCCATCGCCAAGCGCGTCGCGGAACTTGAGGTGTTCGCGGGCGCCCCCTTACTAGAGCGCAGGCCCAAAGCCTTGCTACTGACGCAGCACGGCAGGCGCTTGTTCGAACTGGCTGAAGAAATGCTGGCGCTGAATAGCCGCATCGTGCAAAAAATGACGGATGCGGACAGCTACGAGGGCGTCGTCAGACTGGGTGCGACTGAACTGGTCGGCCTGACCTGGCTAGCGCCGCTTATCGATAAAACCAGCCGCCGCTACCCCCTGATTCAGCTGATGCCCGAGATCGACGGGGGCGTGACCTTACACCAACGACTGGGTGAAGGCTTGTTGGATTTGGCGATTATTCCTGGACCATTCTGGAGCCGAGAATATGACTGCGTGCCGCTGAAGTCAGTACACAACGTCTGGATGGCCGGCCCGCAACTGGATATTGATTTTGACTCGGAACTGTCTCCCCACGACCTGGTGTCCTATCCCGTCATTACCCAACCCATCAATTCGGCGTTGTCGCATTTATACGATGCCTGGTTTGCCGAACAAGGCCTGTCTGTAAAACGCCTGCTGACCTGTAATAGCCTGGGGCTGGTGGCACAATTGACCATGCGTGGCTTGGGTATTAGCTATCTGCCGCAGTCCTACTTCAGGCCACTGGTTGATAGCGGCCAATTACGCGAACTGAGTGTTGCCCCGGATTTGCCCCGCATGCATTATTACGTGGTTTACAAAAAAAGCGTCTTAAGCCCCGTCGTCACAAAAATTATCGAGCTTGCCCAAGAAGTATGTGATTTTGAGGCGCATTCACCCCCTCCATTTCCTCGAGCATAACTTCCCGCGCGCACTCGGCAAATACGCTGACTAGCCGTGTTTTGGTTTCATAGGGTGGATAAAGCAGACCTATGACCATAGGCATGACTGGAGCAAATGGCCGTATCTCAATGTTGGTACTGGCTTGTTCTTCATGGGCAGCCACGGGATTGATGATGCTGACGCCCAAGCCCGCGCCTACCAGTGCGCAAATGGCCGATCCTAAACCAGCCTCGGCAACGATACGTCGTTTGATATTGGCTGAGTTGAAAATGGTGTCGATCTGATCACGCAAGGGGCTTCCATTGGGGAACGAAATATAAGATTCTCCGGCGAAATCAGATGGCTTTAGCTTTTTCAGCTTGGCCAGGCGATGCCCGGCTGGCAGGATGGCGACGCAGTTCACCGTAGCCACAGGTTCTATCTGTACGCCAGGGGTTTGGTTATATAGCATGGCCAAGCCAGCATCGCATCGCCCTGAACTTATCCAGTTAAAGACGGTATTTTCATCACCCGACTGTATGGACACCATGACATCAGGATAGGCTGCCTTAAAACGTACAACAATACGAGCCAGTAGTCCGCCAGCCAGGCGTGGCATGGCAGCTACGCTTAGTCGCCCCTCACCAAACGAGCGTATGCTGGCGGCGGCCGATTCCAGACCGGCAAGGCCGATGAAGGTTTTCTCTACTTCTTGGAAAAAGCGCGAACCGTCCAGTGTGGGGGTCAGCCGGCTGCCGTTGCGTTCGAACAGAGAAAATTGCGTGATGGCCTCCAGTTGCGCGATCAGCCTGCTGACTTGTGGCTGCGACGTGTGCATGCGGCTGGCAGCAGCGGTCATGGACCCTGATTGAATAACGGCACGAAATGCCTCTATGTGTCGCAAACTCATACGTCGTATCGTCATATCATATCCGTATAGAACAATACCTAAATGGAATTGGAATAAAGCCAGCAGGTAAGAGATACTACCAGCAAGGGGCTAGTACAGAACACGCTGAATAAGGCATGTTAAGTAGTAGGCACATAAATATTAGAAGCGCCGCATTAGCGGCAACACGGAGATTAAATGAAAGCAATTGCCGCGGTTTCCGCCATTGTTCTGTTATCGACAACCGCTGGCCTTGCACAGGCAGACGGCTCCAGTCGCGTTGATAAGATACGCGAAACAAAGTCAATTACATTGGGCCATCCTGAATCGTCCGTGCCCTTCGCCTATCTGGATGGCGACCAGAAGCCGGTCGGCTATACCGTAGAGATCTGCGAAGAAGTGGCCAAGTATGTTCAGGCGGCGTTGAAACTGCCAGAAATGGAAGTTCGCTATAACCCCACCACATCGGCAACACGTATACCGCTGCTGGCCAATGGCACTATAGATTTGGAATGCGGAAATACAACCAATAAAGTCGACCGCCACAAATTTGTTTCCTTTGCACCAACCACCTTTGTTGCTCAGGTAATTTTGCTGGCACGTAAAGACGGTGGCGTCGATGTCAATGATCCAGCGTCGTTTCGTGGCAAGGCGATTGCAGCACAGGCAGGGGGTCAGACCTTCAAAAGAATCTCTGAAATCAATGCCAAGAATAACTATGGCATTCAAGTCGTGGGCGCTAAGGATACCGGCGAAACGTTCTTGATGGTGGAAACAGGGCGTGCTGCCGGTTCTGCCAATGATGATGGCTTAGCCTATGGGGCTGTCGCATCGTCTAAAAATCCTGATTTGTTCGTGATAGGCACCAAAAGCTTGGAGATGGCCCCTTACGGCATCATGGAGCCCAAGGATGATCCTGCCTTCAAAAAGATCGTTGATGAGGCTGTGATCGATTTGATCAAAAGTGGCAAAGTAGCAGCCATCTACGACAAATACTTCAATTCCCCTATCCCTCCTCGTGGGATTAATTTGAACTACCCCATGAGCGACGCTCTGACGCGGGCACTGGCGAATCCAACCGATTCGGGCGATCCCGCCGTCTACGAATAAACCCAAGGCAAACACATTTTTACCCCGTCTTTACCGGACGGGGGCCTTAGGCATCCTGCCTTAGCCACTGCGCGTGGCCAGCGTGGTGTCGCTCTGGAAATCAACGGGTATGAAATACGATTGGAATTGGCATGTTTTTATGGAGATGTCCTCGGATGGGGTACATACTTTCCTGGAAACTATCTTTATTGGCGCGGGCTGGACATTGGCCTTGTCGCTGTCGGGCTGGGTGATCTCACTGCTTTTGGGGTCGTTGCTGGCTGTATTCCGTACCGCCCAGTCGCGCCCCTTGAATGTGATCGGGACCGTCTATGTCGAGATCTTCAGGAACATCCCTTTGCTGGTGCAAATGTTTCTGTGGTACTTCGTCTTGCCCGAAGTGTTGCCTATAGCCATGGGCACAGCGATTAAGCAAATGGCCTATCCCTGGGGACAATTTATACCGGCGCTGTTATGCCTAAGCTTCTATGGTGCGGCCCGTGTTGCAGAACAAGTGCGCGCTGGTATTCAATCATTGCCGCGTGGTCAATTCCAGGCAGGCACAGCGCTGGGACTGACCCAGCCGCAGGTATATCGCTACATTATTCTGCCAGAAGCCTTGCGTGTCGTCATTGCACCGTTGACGTCTGAATTTATGGCCGCGATCAAGTATTCCTCGTTGGCGCTGACCATAGGTCTGTTGGAACTGACAGGCCAGGCACGCTCCATGCAAGAAGCCAGCTTTCATATTTTTGAAGCATTCAGTGCTGTCACTGTTATTTATCTGTTCCTCAATGGCATCGTGGTGCTGGGTATGCGTTATCTGGAGAATCGGGTAGCCATACCGGGGCTGATTGGCTCCACCGCCAAGAGCGCCCGTTAGGCCAAGGAAAGTTGATATGACAACATTTGATTTCGCTGTTATCCAGGATGCCATTCCTTACCTGTTCAAGACAGGCATGACATTTACTGTGACCCTGACTGTGCTGGCCGGCATCATGGGCTTGCTGCTGGGAACGGTGCTGGCCTTGATGCGCTTGTCGCCCATACGCTTGCTGTCCATACCCGCAGGCATCTATGTCAACACCATGCGGTCCATACCGCTGCTGTTGGTGATTTTCTGGTTTTACTTTCTGATGCCATATATAGGTGCCTGGGTGATAGGTTCACCACGCCCCGTGCATTTGGGTGGCTTTCGTTCTGCCGTGATTACCTTCACCCTATTTGAAGCCGCTTATTTCTGTGAAATTATGCGTGCCGGCATCCAGTCGATATCGCGTGGTCAAGTGTCTGCCAGCCTGGCCCTGGGCCTGACCAATAGTCAGACCATGCTAAGCGTGGTCTTGCCGCAAGCCATACGCAATATGGTGCCGCCACTGCTGACACGCACCATTATTCTTTTCCAGGATACGTCTTTGGTGTATGTCCTGTCCTTGACGGACTTTCTAGGCGCCGCATCAAAAATCGGCCAGCGAGATGGACGTCTGGTCGAGCTGTATGTGTTTGTGGCGTTGGTCTACCTAGTGATTTGTTTTACAGCCTCTCAGTTGGTTAAGCGCATGGAAAAGCGCATCGCCGTTCTGCGTTGATTAGCTCGCAGCCGTTGTGGGCTGTACACCGATTGGGATTTTATGATGATAGAAATTAAGAACATCAGCAAATGGTATGGCGACTTTCAGGTATTGAATGACTGCTCCGCCAACGTAGCCAAGGGCGAAGTTGTGGTTGTTTGTGGACCTTCAGGCTCAGGCAAGTCGACCTTGATCAAGACGGTCAATGCCTTGGAACCGTTTGAAAAAGGGTCAATTACCGTTAATGGTATTTCCGTTGGCGATAGCCGCACTAATCTGCCCCGCCTGCGTTCTATTGCAGGCATGGTATTTCAGCACTTTGAATTGTTTCCTCACCTGACTGTGACCGAAAACCTTTGCCTGGGTCAAATCAAGGTGCTTAAGCGTAGCCGCGAAGAGGCCCGTGAACGTGCCTTGGCGCTACTGGAGCGTGTTGGCCTATCGGTGCATAAAGATAAATTTCCGGGGAATTTGTCCGGTGGGCAGCAGCAACGCGTAGCCATCGCCCGAGCCCTGTCCATGGACCCGGTGGTGATGCTGTTTGATGAACCCACATCGGCACTGGATCCTGAAATGGTCAAGGAAGTTTTGGATGTCATGACAGATTTGGCTAGCGATGGCATGACGATGATGGTCGTGACGCATGAAATGGGTTTTGCGCGGCGGGTGGCTGATCGCGTGATTTTCATGGATGAAGGCAAGATTGTTGAAGATTGCCCTAAAGATGAGTTCTTTGGCGACGTGACCTTGCGCGCAGAGCGTACTCAGTTGTTCCTTTCAAAAATCCTTGAGCACTAAGGACGCACATGACTAAACCCATTAGCCCGACCGAGTTACCAGGGGCACCAGCGCCTGTAGATCTACGTAGCGACACCGTAACGCGACCTACCATTGAGATGTATGAGTGCATGCGGATTGCACCTATCGGTGACGATGGTCTGGACGGCGACCCTAGTGTCCAAGAATTGGAATCAACCGCCGCCGCCCAATTGGGCAAGGATGCAGGTCTGTTCGTAACTAGCTGCACCCTGGCGAATTTATTGGCGGTCCTGGCGCAAACGCAACGCAACGAGCAAGTGGTGCTGGAATCGACAGCGCATATGTATACCGCCGAGCGTGGTGCTGCCAGCTTTACGGGTTTGTTTTATCAGGGTGTGGCTGGCCACGATGGCGCCATGGATCTGGGGCTGCTGGAAAACAGCTTGCAGACGGGTGGGCATTTGCTCAAGACGTCGCTGGTGGCATTGGAAACCTCGCACAACAATGCGGGCGGCACGGTACTGCCGCTGGATCACATGCAGGCAGTCTACGATATGGCCGCCAGTCGCGGTATTGCCGTTCATTTGGATGGCGCGCGATTGTTTAATGCCGCGGTTGCCCTGGATGCGGATGTGCGGGAGCTGACCTGCTACACCGATACGGTTTCTTTGTGCTTGTCTAAAGGCTTAAGCGCGCCTGTAGGGGCGGTGCTGGCCGGATCGCAGGTAGTCATCAACAAAGCCCGCAAGTTGCGTCGCATGTTGGGCGGTACTCAGCGGCAGGCGGGCATTATGGCGGCGGCAGGCTTGTATGCGACCCAACATATGGGGGCCAGGCTGGCGCAGGACCATACCCGTGCGCAGCTACTTAGCACGGCGATCAACGCCTTGGATCCGCAGTTAAGCGCTACGGTCCCACAAACCAATATTATTCAGGTCGATATTCAGCGGACAGCGGGAACCAGCGCACTATGGGTAAACGCTTTGAAAGAGGCCGGGTTGCTGGTCAGGCCGTGGGGGGCAACACGGCTGCGTTGTGTCACGCACCGTCACATCAGTGATGCAGATATCGAGCGCGCTATTCAGTCGTTTCGCCAGGTCTTGGCTGGTCCGCTATCTGCTTGAGGTTTACGCATCAGGGCTTTTGTCCGCCTTGGCCTCACGCTCTAGCAGCGCCTGCTTGCGTTCTATGCCCCAGCGGTAACCTGCTAGATTGCCATCGCTGCGCACCACGCGATGACACGGTATAGCCACGGCCAGTCGGTTGGCGCCGCAGGCGGTGGCGACGGCGCGTACCGCTTTGGGCATGCCTATACGCTGGGCGATTTCTGTATAGGATACCGTTGTGCCAGCAGGGATATCACGTAGCGCTTGCCAGACGCGCTCTTGGAAGGCGGTGCCTTGTACGTCCAGTGGCAGGTTTAGACCCAGCGCCGGGGCTTCGACCAGACCGACCACATTGGCGATGACGTCTTCAAAGTCGGGATCAGCGCCTATTAGGTTGGCTTTAGGAAACAGGTCTTGCAGATTGCGGACCAGTTGCTCTGGGTCGTCGTCTATCAGGATGGCGCAGACGCCGCGTGGGCTTAGTGCTACTAGTATCGCGCCTAGCGAGCACTGGCCTATGGCGAAGTGGATGTCAGTATTTTTGCCGCCGGCGCGGTAGTCCTTGGGACGCATGCCCAGTCGGTGGTTGGCTTCGGCGTAAAAGCTGCTGTTGGATTGAAAGCCCGCATCGTAAATGGCATCGGTGATGGATGCTTTGCCGCTTGCAAGCGTGCCACGTATTTTCTGGGCGCGATGTGCGACGGCGTAGGCCCTGGGGGTCAGGCCGGTGATGGCTTTGAACAGACGATGAAAATGATAGCTGCTGATCTTGGCTTGTTGCGCCAACTCGTCCAGTGTAGGCGTATGTTCTACATTCTCTATATAGCGGCAGGCAGCTGACACCAGTGCAGCGTGGGTGGCAAGCACGCTGGGTTGGGCGGCGTCGGGGGTCGATAAACGTTTCATGATGGCATCCGTTTTAGTCATACTACAGCTGCACTGTAAATGGTTATCAGGGCCAAAACACTCTGAAGCTTGCGGTTAAGTTTTAGAGTTATCGGTGGTTGGCAGCCCCGCAGTGCGAAAGGTGAAGTTAATTCGCTGGGCACCCATCAGTATGTGGTCGGCGTCTTTAATCGGCAGGACGCCGTGGTAACGCATGCGATCGACGCCGCCCCAGACAACGACATCGCCGTGAAACAGCGGCACTCGGGTGGTTTTGTCATTGCGCTGGTGGCCGCCAAACAAGAAGATCGCCGGTATGCCCAGTGACACGGAGACTATAGGCTCGCTGTCACTTTTTTCGTTTCTGTCCTGATGCAGTGACAATTTAGTACCTGGTAAATAGCGGTTTACCAGGCAGGCGTCGGGCGCGAACTGTGTAAATCCAGCCGCCAGGGCCGCGTCTTGAGCCAGGGCTAGAAACACCGCAGGCATGGCTGGCCAGTCCAGGCCAGATTCCGGGTCCTGGCGGGTATAGCGATAGCCATGGCGGTCCGAGGTCCAGCCCAGTCTGCCGCAGTTGGTGAGCGCCACCGACATGGTGTAGCCACCCGGTGTGCTCATGTGGCGAAAAGGCGCCGCGTCCTGAATGGCGGCCAGCGCTGTCAGCAAGTCGGGCACATAGGGCAGGGCCAAGCCGCGCAATACATAGGCTTGTTGGCCCAGGCTTTCACGCGTGCCCGTCAGGGTGGATTCGAATAAATCTAGGGTCATGATGGATCTCGGTGCTTAGCGCATCGTATCAGCTGATTATTGTTCCAAAAATAGAACGTTGAGTGTCATTTTGGCACTCTAGTCTGCACATCGTTCTTAACCTATCATGATAAACATTCCAGTCACAAACGCTGCCAACTTATTGATGCGTTTGTCTATTTTCCTACAGGAGCTACACATATGGCAAAGGTACTTGTCCTTTATTACTCGGCCTACGGTCACATAGAAACTATGGCTAATGCGGTTGCCGATGGCGCGCGTGAAGCTGGCGCCAGTGTCGATATCATGCGCGTACCCGAGCTGGTACCTGAAGATGTTGCCCGTGCCTCGCACTATAAAATGGACCAGACTGCACCCATCGCTAAAGTTAGCGATTTGGAAAACTACGATGCCATCATTGTGGGCACAGGTACGCGCTTTGGACGCATGTCGTCGCAAATGGCCAACTTCCTGGACCAGGCAGGTGGTTTGTGGGCACGCGGTGCATTGAATGGCAAGGTGGGCGGTGCGTTTACCTCGACAGCTACCCAGCACGGCGGCCAGGAACTAACGCTGTTTTCCATACTGACCAATCTTATGCATTTTGGTTTGATTACTGTGGGCCTGCCATACAGCTTCCAGGGTCAAATGCGCATGGATGAAATTACCGGCGGCTCGCCTTATGGCGCCACTACATTAACTGATGGCGACGGTTCACGTCAGCCTTCCGAAAATGAGTTGGCCGGTGCCCGCTATCAAGGCATGCATACTGCTCAAATAGCGAACAAACTTTTCAGTACCGTAGAGGATACCGAAGCCCAGACCGCGTGAGGTTGGGTCTGGTGACGCCCTGGTCGGATGAGCCAATCTGGCCAGGGCACAATCATTTATAAGGGAAACATCATGGGGTTGCTAGTTAACGGTGAATGGGTGGATCAGTGGTATGACACGTCCGCTACTGGCGGCAGCTTTGTGCGTACCGACCCACAATTTCGACATTGGGTAACGCCAGACGGGCAAGCGGGTCCTAGTGGTCAGGGCGGTTTCCAGGCACAGGCTGGCCGCTATCATTTATATGTGTCGCTAGCCTGCCCGTGGGCGCATAGGACTCTTGTTTTTCGGGCCTTGAAGGGTTTGCAGGACATGATCAGCGTGTCTGTGGTCAACCCCTATATGGCAGAGCACGGATGGACGTTTGACCCTGCGCCTGGCGTAGTGGCTGATCCAGTAGGCGCGGCGCAGTATCTGTATCAGGTCTATTTACGCACCCAGCCCAACTATAGCGGCAGGGTAACTGTACCCATATTGTGGGATTTGCAGCAGAACTGCATAGTCAGCAACGAGTCATCGGAAATCATACGCATGTTTAATTCGGCGTTTGACGGCATAGGGGCCTTGCCGGGTGACTATGCACCCACGAATCTGCTGCCCCAGATTGATGACATCAATGATCAGGTCTATAACGCCATAAATAATGGGGTTTACAAGGCTGGTTTCGCCACCGATCAGCTTGTGTATGAACGTGAGGTAACCGCGTTGTTCCAGGCCTTGGATACGCTGGAAACTCGCTTGTCCGGGCAGCGCTATCTGGTGGGCGCTCAAATCACCGAAGCGGACTGGCGTTTGTTTACTACCTTGATACGTTTCGACGCGGTATATCATGGCCACTTCAAATGCAATCTGAAGCGGCTAGTGGACTATCCCAATCTATGGGCTTACACGCGTGAGCTGTATCAATGGCCCGGGATAGCGGACACGTTGAATATGCAGCATGTCAAAGACCACTATTACCGCAGTCATGACACTATTAATCCTAATGGCATAGTCCCGCTGGGACCGCTACTGGCTTTGAGCGACCCTCACGGGCGCGAATGTTTGCCAGTTGCCAGGGACGTTTAAATTAGTTACAAAAAACACGTCTAGATTACGGTAAGGCAGGCAAATAACACGGTAATCCACAGAAAGATAGCGGCTTTCCTGGGATATTATGTGCCACTATCTGTTCTTATACCGTAAAAGACATGCCATGATGAGTTTGCGCATTCCACCGGCTAGACTAAGGGGATTAATCGCCCTGTTAGCGCTAACGGTATTATTGTGCGCCATCGTCATGCTACTGGCGTTGACTGGCTCCCAGTATTTTCCTGCTTGGCGCAGTATTTATCTGCCCTTGCATAGCTTTATGGAGCTGTCCGCTGTTGTCATCGCCATGATGGTATTTGGCGTGGGTTGGCATCAGCCGCACCGTTCCTGGGCTGTGTTAATCCTGACCTCGGCGTTCTTTGCCGCTGCCTGGCTGGATGCAGGACATATGTTGTCCTTTCCTGGCATGCCCGATTTCGTCACCCCTAGTTCTGGACAAAAAAGCCTGGCCTTTTGGTTGTCGGCGCGACTGGTCACGGCTGTGGCCATGGTGGTGTACGCGCTTTGTACGCTAATGGGTTGGAAGCGCATTGGTAATCGGTATCTGATTCTGGGCTTGTTCAGTGCGGTTGTGCTGTTGGTGTATTGGGGAATACTGTTTCACACTGAAAAGCTGCCTTTAAGCCTGGCTGCCAATCAGACCTCGATTGCCTTCAGATTAGCTGTGGAATATCTGATTATCGGCACGTATGCTTTGGCGGCCTTGTGCTTGCTGCCACTGGCTTTGTTTACCGACAGACCCAGGGTCAGCTACCTGCTAATGACCGCTTTGATACTGGCGCTGACCGAGGTCATTGTGGTGGTCTTTGACCAGGCTGGCGATGCCTACAAGCTGGTAGGGCATGCCTATAAAGTTATTGCCTATTTGTTTTTGTACTGGGCTATTTTTGTAGACTCTGTGCGTGAACCTTATCAGCAGTTGAAACGTTCCCAGCAATCACTGGCATTTAGTGAAAGTAAATTCAGAAGCCTGATAGAGTTCGCGCCAGATGCGGTGCTGTTAATGGATGACAGTGGCCATATCAGCACTATGAATCAGATGGCTGAAACCATGTTCGGTCTGAAGCGCTCCGATACCGCAGGAGTTGATGGCCGACGCCTGGTGCCTGATCCAGAAGCTGGGCAGGCCAACACTGAAGTTCTGTGCCAGCGCATGTCGGGGGCGTGGTTTCCAGCAGAAGTAAGCCGAGGCGAGATTCCTTTTACCTATGGACGTACCACCACAATGGTGGTGGTACGGGATATCTCCGAGCGTAAGCGCTTGCAGCGCGCTCTGGTTGATCAGTTGACCCATGATGCACTTACCGGTCTGCCCAACCGTACGCTGATTATTAGCAAGTTGCATGAAGCCCTGGCCCAAGCCAAGATCAGCTCTGATCGCGTGGTGGTGCACTTCCTGGATGTGGATTTTTTCAAGAAAATCAATGATACCTTTGGCCATAGCCACGGTAACGAGGTGTTGCGTATTTGTGTGCAGCGCCTTTCCGCGCTATTACCAGAGGGCGACACTCTGGCACGCCATGGTGGGGATGAATTCATTATTGTGCAAAACAAGGTCGATCAGATGGATCAGGCGTCCGATATGGCCGACCGTCTGCTGGATGCTATGCGCAAGCCTTTTGCAATACGTGGCCAGGATGTTTTCCTAAGCGCCAGCATAGGCCTGGTCGTATACCCGGATGACGATAAGACCGAGGATGGTCTGTTGCAGAAAGCCAATGTGGCCATGGGCAGCGCTAAAGAAGAAGGGCGGGACACCTACTGTTTTTATACGCCAGACATGGATCAAAGCCTGCGCGAGCGTCTACAAATTGAAGGGTATCTGCACAACGCTGTAGATAACCAAGAGCTACTGCTGGAATATCAACCTAAAATCAGCTTTACCACTGGCGCTGTGGTCGGGGTCGAGGCTTTATTGCGCTGGCGACATCCCAAGTTGGGCCTGGTGCCGCCAGATCGTTTCATACCCGTGGCTGAACACAGCGGCCTGATCGCCAGCATAGGCATGTGGGTGCTGAATGAAGCCTGCTCCCAGGTTGGTAAGTGGCAGGCCCAGGGTTTACCGCCCTTGCAAATGTCAGTGAATTTATCGGCGCGCCAGTTCCAGCAACCTGATCTGCCTGGGCAGATATGTCAAGTGTTGCAGACTACGGGTCTGGACCCCACCTTGCTAGAACTGGAGCTGACCGAAAGCACTGTCATGCGCGACACAGGCGCTGCGGTGATAGCCCTGGAGTCTTTGAATAAGCTGGGTCTTAGTTTGTCTATCGACGACTTCGGTACCGGCTATTCGTCCTTAAGCTACCTTAAACAGTTCCCCATTCATGTGCTGAAAATTGACCGTGCTTTTATTAAAGACGTCATGACCAACCCTGATGATGCCGCCATAGTCCGCGCCATCGTCGCTCTGGCCCATGGGATGGAATTGGCGGTAGTCGCCGAGGGCGTTGAAACCCTGGAGCAAGCCCAGTTTCTGCACGCCCATGGTTGCGACCATATGCAGGGCTATTATTTCAGCCGGCCGCTGCCTCCTGACGAATTCCGTGAGCGCTATTTGCAGGGTTTCCCAGGCCATTTACCGCACTAGCTAGACAGAGTATCCTGTGTAAAGGGTTCGCCGCGTGCTACCGTGGTGTATACCGCATTTCACTTGGAGACCAGGCAAATGGCTAGTACCAACAGTTTCAAAGCACGCAGCGTGCTTAACGTGGGCGACAAGGCCTACGAAATCTACCGGCTGGATGCTGTCGCCGGAGCGGGTGCTGATGTGGCGCGCCTGCCTTACAGTCTGAAAATTCTGCTCGAAAACTTGTTGCGCACGGAAAATGGCATAGACATTACTGCCGATGATATTCGTGCGCTGGCCGCGTGGGACGCCAACGCGGAACCCAGTCGCGAAATTGCCTTTACCCCAGCGCGTGTAGTGCTGCAGGACTTTACTGGCGTACCCGCTGTGGTTGACCTGGCCGCCATGCGCGAAGCCATGGTGGATCTGGGCGGCGATCCTACCCGTATCAACCCGCTGGCACCCGTGGAACTGGTTATAGATCACTCGGTCATTGTTGATGCATTCGGCACCACAAGCGCCTTTGCCCGTAACGTTGAAATCGAATACGAACGCAACCTGGAACGCTATCAGTTCTTGCGCTGGGGTCAAACCGCGTTTGCCGACTTCAAGGTCGTGCCTCCAGGCACGGGCATAGTTCACCAGGTCAACCTGGAACACTTGTCGCGTGTGGTGTTTACTCAGGAACAAGATGGCATTACCGCTGCCTACCCTGACACCTGTGTGGGTACAGATTCGCACACCCCTATGGTGAACGGTTTGGGCGTGGTCGCCTGGGGCGTAGGCGGTATCGAAGCCGAAGCTGCTATGTTGGGCCAGCCCATATCCATGCTGATTCCCCGCGTGGTGGGCTTTAAGCTGACCGGCAGCTTGCCTGAAGGCGCTACCGCCACCGATCTGGTGCTAACTATTACTGAAAGACTGCGTCAGCACCGTGTAGTGGGTAAATTTGTAGAGTTTTATGGCCCGGGCGTGGCGGCAGTGCCGCTGGCCAATCGTGCCACTATAGGTAACATGAGCCCAGAATATGGCTCTACCATCGCCATCTTCCCTATAGACGACGTCACTTTGAACTATATGCGTCTAACGGGTCGCTCAGACCAGCAAGTTGCCTTGGTCGAGGCCTATGCCAAGGCGCAGGGCTTGTGGCACGATGCCGCCGTAGAACCGCGCTATTCGGAACGTCTAGAACTGGATCTGTCTACTGTGGTGCCGTCTATTGCCGGGCCGAAACGTCCACAAGACCGCATTTCGCTGGCCGACGCTAAGCAGGCATTTCGGGGCGCCTTGGCGTCTTATGTGGATCTGCCCGGCGAGAAAAAACAAGGCTATGACAAGGCCGTAGACGAGTCCTTCCCGGCTTCTGATCCACCTGCCTATAAGGACGCAGAAGTACGCTCGGCTGCGCCCACAGACCATGTTGCCGAAGCGCCAGCTGGCGATCAGCGTCGCCATGACGCCGTTGCCTTTACGCTGGCTGATGGTAGTAAGTGCTTTATGGACCATGGCTCGGTGGTGATCGCCGCCATTACATCGTGTACCAACACCTCTAATCCTGCCGTCATGATGGCAGCTGCCTTGTTGGCGAAAAATGCCGTCAACAAAGGCCTGACCCGTAAACCCTGGGTAAAAACCAGTTTGGCGCCCGGATCACGCGTAGTCACCGACTACTACGATCGCGCAGGCGTTACCCCCTATCTAGAAGCATTGGGCTTTGACCTGGTGGGATATGGCTGCACCACCTGTATTGGTAACTCTGGCCCCTTGATCCCTGAAGTCAGTAAAGCCATCGACGACCACGATCTGTCGGTGGTGTCGGTACTGTCGGGCAACCGCAACTTCGAGGGTCGTATACACGCCGAAATCAAGATGAACTACCTGATGTCGCCACCTC
Organism: Burkholderiaceae bacterium; assembly: GCA_017983955.1. Classification (GTDB taxonomy): domain Bacteria; phylum Pseudomonadota; class Gammaproteobacteria; order Burkholderiales; family Burkholderiaceae_B; genus JAGOAJ01. The sequence goes on along the minus strand of JAGOAJ010000004.1, from coordinate 122,655 downwards.
TGGTGGTGGCTTACGCTTTGGTAGGCACCATGGATATCGACCTGATGAAGGACTCTCTTGGCAACGACCGCGACGGCAAGCCGGTTTACCTCAAGGATATCTGGCCTAGCGCCGCTGAAGTCCAGGCCGTGATTGAGTCGTCGATAGAATCTGACATGTTCAAATCTGGCTATGCCGATGTGTTCGCAGGCGACCAGCGCTGGCAGGACTTACCCACCCCCAAAGGTAATATCTTTGAATGGGATGCCACATCCACCTATGTACGCAAGCCACCGTATTTTGTTGGCATGCCACGTACGCCCGATGCGGTCACAGACATCCAAGGCGCGCGTGTCCTGGCCTTGCTGGGCGATTCAGTCACCACTGACCACATCAGTCCTGCAGGCTCGATCGCATTGACTTCGCCCGCCGCTGCTTATCTGATAGCTCATGGCGTAGCACCCACAGACTTTAACTCTTACGGTTCACGACGCGGTAATCATGAAGTCATGATACGTGGCACCTTTGCCAACGTGCGCTTGCGTAACCAGTTGGCACCGGGTACCGAAGGCGGCTACACCCGTGACTTCACCCAATCGAATGGGCCGGTCACCACCATATTCCAAGCGTCTGAAGCCTATCTGGCGGCGGGCACACCGCTAGTCATATTGGCTGGCAAGGAATACGGTTCGGGGTCGTCTCGCGACTGGGCAGCCAAAGGCACGGTCTTGCTGGGCGTCAGGGCCGTCATTGCGGAATCCTACGAGCGCATACACCGTTCCAATCTACTGGGTATGGGCGTGCTACCGCTGCAATTTCCCGAAGGCAGTACCGCTTTCAGTTTGGGGTTAAACGGTCAGGAAGCCTTTACCATCACTGGCATTACCGCTTTGAATCAAGGCACCATTCCTGCCACCGTGAAGGTGCAGGCGGGTGACGTCAGCTTCGATGCCTTGCTGCGCATAGATACCCCCAGTGAAGCGTCCTACTACCGCCATGGCGGCATCATGCAGTATGTGCTGCGGGGGTTATTGGTTTAAGTAATCTATAGCTATAGCGGGCTTGATCCGCGAGTCGTATCTGGCGGTGCTGCTGTTGTAGTTAATGGTGGCACCGTTGCTGAGTATAATTTCCCCCATGAAAATACTGATCACTGGTGGCGCGGGTTTTATTGGCTCAGCAGTTGTCCGTCATCTTATTAACCATACAACAGACTCTGTGGTTAACCTGGACAAACTGACCTACGCCAGCAACCTGGCCGCTATCGCTAGCGTCACGCAAAACCCCCGTTATGTATTCGAGCAAGCAGACATCTGCGACCGTGCTTCGCTAGACCGTATTTTCCAGCAACATCAACCCGATGCCGTCATGCACCTGGCCGCCGAATCCCATGTAGACCGTTCATTACACGGTCCAGCCGTCTTCATGAACACCAACATCATGGGCAGCTTTCATTTATTGGAAGCCAGTCGTTGTTACTGGCAGCAGCTATCGCCACAGCGCCAGGCCAGCTTTCGCTTTCACCATGTATCCACTGACGAGGTGTATGGCGACCTGGGCGACAGCGCCGGGCTGTTCACCGAAGCCAGCCCTTACGCCCCCAGTTCACCCTATGCGGCCAGCAAAGCCAGCGCCGACCACCTAGTGCGTGCTTGGCATCGCAGCTATGGCCTGCCTGTGGTGATTAGCAACTGCGCCAACAACTACGGCCCTTGGCAGCATGCCGAAAAGCTAATCCCCACCGTCATACTAAATGCCATGGTCGGCCAGCCCATACCCATCTATGGCAACGGCCAGCAAGTACGCGACTGGCTATACGTGGCAGACCACGCTTTGGGCCTGTACACCGTACTGACTAAAGGCGTGGTCGGGGCCAGCTACAACTTAGGCGGCCACGACCAGCAACACAACATGGATGTGGTCCTGACTATTTGCGACGTCTTACAAGAACTGCACCCATCCCCTGGACGGCCTTACCGTGATCTGATTACTCATGTTAGCGACCGTCCCGGCCATGATCTGCGTTACGCCATCGATGCCAGTAAGGCCCAGCAGGAGCTGGGCTGGCGGGCGACCCATACGTTTAAGGAAGGGATTGCGGAGACGGTCAGGTGGTTTTTGGGGCGGTCCGTGAGCCTGAGCCGTGCGGGTTATTATTAAAGTCGACGCCGCGCCCGTCTAGCGCTTTGTCGACTTAACTAGATTAGAGGGCAGGTCTTTGGAATGATAATCTGACCGTCACCCAGGCTCTCGTTTTTCGTTACAGCTCCGTTTGCCACATTCATCACAGATGCCTCGATGCGGTCGGCTGAATCATCTAATGTCTCTAAACCGAAAACAACCGCCGAGACATCGAGATCGATGGCCTCATGCCACGTTTTTATAGTATTCGAGTTCCCGCATATTTTGATGGTAGGGGCAATCGGATTTCCTGAAGGATTAAACACGCCTATGGTGAACAGGACAATCTGAGCTCTGGCCGCCACCATACCAGTGAGCGATATGGGGCTGAAAAACGGAGTGTCCATAAAGTACATACCAGGCGATCCTGCCGCTTCGCCAAACGCTAACCAACCATCAAGCTTGCAATCACCGATTTTGCATACCGCACCCATGGATTTCTCAACTAGGGTCGTAAGCCCGGCTTCGATATTTTCGGCTGTAGGATTGATCCCTCTATAACGTGAGCTGTCATCGTGCATTCGTTGATCGGCATTCGAAATGCTTTCGATGATTTTTCGACGAACATCATCATTCACTGCCCGTTGCTCGATGATAGGTTCGGTACCAATAAACTCGGCAGTCTCGGATACAATCGCTGTACCTCCGGCGTCAATGACTCGCTCTACGAATCGCCCCACCGCAGGGTTTGAACATAAGGCGCTTGTCGCATCCGAACCTCCACACTCAAGCGCTATAGTCAGGGCAGATAACGGAGCTGGCTTTCTGCTCGCCTTCTGACGTTCTGTATCGAGTCGGGCCAGTGCCTGCCTTGCATGCTGTACCGCCGCGCTCATGCCGTCTTGTTCTATCATGGTCAACACTTCAACGGGGCGACCGACGCTCTTGGCCCAGTCGCGCCAGCTTTTACCACTAACACGATCAAAACATAAGATGAGTGTTGCCCCGACGTTGGGATGCGTTACAAAGGTACGCAACACGGTGTCCTGAACTGCAGCATCTTCCCCACGCAGTCCACGCAAAAAATCCCCAGAAAGAACATACGCCTCTGTATTTTCTTCGGCGGCGAGCTCTGCCCATCTATTTGTTAGCGCAACAGTGGACAGCACAACCATATGATTGCGCACACCTACCGAGCCATCTTCGCGGTGAAATCCTTGAAACCATCCCGAATCATCGGAGAGAACAGGCTGAGTTTGTTTAGGCGCAGTTGTGAACATGGACGTGGTCTCCTTTTGATATTGGTTGTGTTGCGACACCGATAGTGACGCCGTACTTGGTAATTGTCTCTCCGGTAGCGATATCAATTAGAGCGATCTTATGGCCCATTGCAACCCCTGTTTGCAATGCCATTCCGGTTATAAGATGGTCACTATCGACATCGTTATCCAGCAGGGTGGCTACGTTGTCGTTACAGTGGACTATTATGCTCACCCGCCCACTTGCTTTTTTCATAACTACTATCTCCGTTATCAGTGGTTCACTTATCTAATTAAAGAAGGAATGTTTTTTAGAAAGGCTGATTAGTTCAATACATCTACATCTATCTCGTACTTCTGGGCAAGGGCCATCAGGCTTTCACGGATCTGCGATGGGATAACGATGCCTTCTTTACGTGAGTTTTGCTCTTTCTTGTGCTCTAGCTCGCCTGCATAAAAAAGCTCGGTGGTATCCTGATGTACTGGCTCTTTCTTGAGCAAATCAATGTAGTGTTGCATCCTGTCCTGAAATTCATTGATATCAATAAACTTGGAAATATCCACCACAATAAAAAAGTGCCCCACGTTTTGGGACTTAGAGAAATCTTCGTATAAGCTATTTACGCTTGGTCCGTAACCTGCGCCGGTCAAAACGCCTGACAAGATATCAAGGGCCATAGCTAATCCAAACCCCTTGAATCCGCCAAGCGGAAGTAGAGATCCTTGAAGTGCAAGCGTCGGATCGCTGGTCGGATTTCCCTCAGTGTCTATGGCCCAGTCATTGGGGATTTGTGTGCCCTGTTTTTCGGCGACCATCATGCGGCCACGAGCAACCACGCTAGTTGCCATATCCAGCATGAATGGTGCGCCATTCTTGGTGGGCACTCCAATGGTCAGTGGGTTCGTTCCCAGAAATGGGCGTACGCCCCCAACGGGAGCCATGGTCTGAGGAGCATTAGAAGCGGCGATTAGCAAGCACCCATGCTTTATGGCTTCAGCTGCATAATAGGCCCCCAAGCCGTAATGATTAGATCCTTTGATGCCTATTGCACATACCCCTTGGTCTTTAGCTTTTTTAATCCCTAATCTAAGAGCGCTAATGCCGACGTACGCTCCAAAATTGTTGGAACCATCCACGAGTAATGTGCTGCCACTCTCTTTTTCCACGACAATTTGGCTATTCGGATCTATTACTCCTTCCTCAACCCTGCGTACATAGATTGGCACTCGCACAACGCCATGTGAGCTCACGCCTCTCAGGTCCCCATATGCCAGATTTTCCGCTACGACTTCGGCGACATCGGACGGCACACCCACTGCTCTAAAAACAGCGGCGCATATCTCGATTAGGTCGGAATACGATATGTTTTTTTCCATAATTTATTAGCTCTTTTAATAGTCAGATTTTATTTGGAGTCATCAGAACCGATTGCTATCCATTGATCAGTCGCGTGCCGATGACTTGGTGGATTGCGTGGTCTATTACTTGGAAAAGCCCTTTTCCTTGAAATACTCCACAGCGCCCGGATGCGGTGGTAACTCATAGTCCAGAGCACGTGCTGCATTTTCCAAAGTCAGCTCTGCCCCAACAGAATGCGACTTTGCCAATGTGGCAGTATTCTCTGTAACCAACCTGATGAACTCTTGCACATCCTCATTGGGCACGTCTTTATTGACCAGGAAGCTTTGCTGCATGGCAATCGACGCGACAGGCTCATCAATGCCTTTATAGACCTGTGCCTTGAATGTGTAGGGAATAACGCCCAACTTTTCCTTAACGGCTGCAAGGGCTTTTTCATTGTCGATAGGAATAATCCGAATCGGGAATAGCTCTGCCATTTGCAACACTGCAGGTGATGGCGGAGCGGCCCACTGCAAAGAGACGTCGATACGTCGGTCCTGTAGCGCTTCGACGGCTTGCCCAAAGTTGATTGGGATTGCGGTGTAGTCTTTGCCAGCCTCCATGCCATATGCGGAGAGCAAGGTTTGCATGACCTTCGTGGCAGGAGCACCCACAGGCATGGAAATCCGCTTGCCGCGGAAATCCTCAATTGTTTTGATGTCGGAGTCAGCGCGCGCAATGAAAGCGCCCGGGTTTGTATAACCGATCATCATGACGCGCAGGTTATCAAATGGCTTTTTAAAGGGAGGCGAGCCATCGGCGGCCGCCTTGTCTGACGGGGAGTTGCCAAAGCCCATTTTCATTTGCCCGGAATGAATCAGGGGTACGTTTGCTGCAGTTCCTGAGGTCGCTGTAGCCGTTAGTTGGATGTTGTCGCTATTTTTGTTGATCAAGTCTGCGATGGCTGCACCAAGAATGTGATAGGTGCCGCCTTGCCCAGCCGTGGCGAAGGCATAGCGATTTGCCGCTTCTGCCGTTGGTTGGCACAGCATCATGGAAAGCGCCAGCAGTGAACTTGCGAGTATGCCGGCCTTACCGTGAAATATCTCCGTCTTCATATTCATCTCCAATATTTATTAATTAGCACTTCTTTGTTAGCGTTAAGTCACTAAGCCGGTCTGATTTATCATTCGACGCGCCTTCTGCTTTTGGTAGAAAAACAATGCAACCAATAGAACGATCGCCACTATGCTGGACGTACGTTCAGGGAATATCAGCAGAACTGCACCCAATCCGGTTAGGAGCCGCTCCAGGCGTGACATTGTGACGAACCAAGTGCCTGCCATGGCGATCGTCATGGCAATGATCGCCAGCGTGGCGCCCGCAATCCTGAATACATCGACTCCCGCGCCATCGGCAAATAGTAGGCTCGGTGAATAAACGAAAAGAAAGGGAATCACAAATCCGGCAATCGCCAATTTGAAAGCATAGAATCCGGTAGCTGTCGGGTTGGCCCCTGAAATTCCAGCTGCTGCAAACGCGCTAAGAGCGACTGGAGGGGTGATGGTCGACATAATGCCGAAATAAAAGATGAACATATGCGCAGCCAGCGGCGTGACACCCAGGTCGACCAAGGCAGGCGCCACAAGTATCGCCAGTATCAAGTAGACACCTACAGTGGGCATGCCCATTCCTAGCACGATGGCCGCAACTGCCGTAGCGATAAGAGTAAGCAATAAGTTGCCTTCCGTGGCCTGCAGGATAATGGTCGAAAACTTGCTGTCTAGCCCCGTAGAACTGATGACCCCAATGATGATGCCAGCGGCAGCGACGGCGACCGACACCTGTAGCATTGCCGCTGCCCCAGCACGAAAGGCACCTATCATACGCGGCAGGAATTTCCAGCCTAAGCTAATGACGCCCACGGCAACTGTCGCCAGCAAGGCATACAGACCGGCCAAAGTAGCGCTGATGCCCACAACCATTAAAAGGTAAACCAGGACAGCAATAGGGCTCAGAAGTATCCAGGATCGTAACGGTACCGATTTGAGCTTAGGCAAGTCCTTAACCGGAATACCACGGATGTCTAGTTGCTTGGCTTCCAAGTCGACAGCCAGGAGAAGACTGACATAAAACAAAATAGCAGGTATCAGGGCACCCATGGCAACGTCGGAGTAAGGAATACCAAGCATGGCGGCCATAATAAACGCGGCGGCGCCCATCACAGGTGGCATGATCTGCCCGCCTGTAGACGCAGCCGCTTCGATCCCACCAGCAACTTTTCCAGAGAATCCGGAGCGTTGCATCAGGGGGATTGTCAATGAACCCACCGTGGCGACGTTTGCTACCGACGCACCGGAAATCGTACCGAAAAGGCCACTAACTAAAACCGCCATTTTTGCAGCGCCGCCACGTGCCCATCCCATTGCTCTTTGGGCTACACGCATCAGTAGTTCAGTTCCCTCGGTTGCCTCCATGAAGGTGCCAAACAACACAAACAACATTACGTAAGATGCGGCAACCATCATAGGTGTGCCGAAGATACCGCTTGAGCCCATGAAAAGCTCACTGACAATATAGTCGTGGCTCAGTTCGACGTGGCCGGCCAGTCCGGGGATCAGGTGGCCCCAGTACGCGTACGCCAGAAAGACCATCACCAGCGAGACCAGCCCCAGCCCCATGACCCGACGGCATCCGTCGAGCACAAGAATGATGGCCAATGAACCAAAAAATGTATCGAGTGGCTCAAACATGCCAATACGAGATGAAAGCTCGTATATTTCTTTGCAGATATAGATGGTGGTGGCTATCGTAAGTGCAATTTCGACAGCACTGATTACGTTGCCTAAAGTTTTCAAACGACCTGAAAACAGTGGGAAACGGATGAACACCAAGGTCAACGCAAAAGCTAGGTGTACCGCGCCAAGGCGGATGGGGTCAAGCACCGGATCATAGGCGGTATACAGCTGGAAGATCCCCCACACAACCGCTATCGTCGTAACCCCCATGCCTTGAATTTTTTGTGAGACCAAGTTGTTTCTCCGTGATTTAGTTGTTGATTTTTAGTTTAGTTATTCGATAGAAATGCTGGCTTGCTAATGTTTAGCAAGCCCATTTCAAAGAATCATTCCTGGGCAGGATTCTTTGAAATGGGTCGATTGACAAGTTTATAACTGTCTCTGTATATTACGTCAAGCTATTTGCTTATAACCAAAAGTTTAAATATGGCGTGCAACTGTGATGACTACAAACACCAGCATGGTGGCAGTGATGGAAGGCCTATGGACTTTTCATGCATTGGTTCTTGCCTGTGGCGGGGTGACGGGATTTGCACTGGCACTGACGGGAGGCGGCGGCTCGATTCTCGCCGTGCCATTACTTATCTATGTTGTTGGCATGGACAACATCCATCTTGTGATCGGCACTAGTGCTTTGGCTGTTTCCATCAATGCTTATGTCAACTTGATTCCTCACGCACGTGCCAAACATGTGCATTGGCGTAAGGCATTCCTTTTTACCAGCATGGGTATAGTCGGGGCTTTGGCGGGCTCTCAACTTGGAAAGTTGATGGATGGGAGCCGTTTGATCAGCCTCTTCGCAATGCTAATGATCATTATGTCTATTTTTATGGTCCGTGCGCGTCAAACGGTGGATGCATCTATACAGATGCCCTCTTCAGCACAGTTGGGAGTGAGGCTATCGAGTACAGGTATAGGCACCGGGGCATTAGCAGGATTTTTCGGTATCGGCGGTGGCTTTCTTATCGTTCCCGGACTGATGCTATCTGCCCGGCTACCGATTATTGAGGCTATTGGAACGTCATTGTTTGGTGTTGGCAGCTTCGGACTAACAACGGCACTTAACTATGCTCGATCTGGTTTGGTCGATTGGCCTATTGCTCTGGAGTTTATAGCGGGCGGGGTGATGGGGGGGTGGGGTGGTGCGCAGCTTGCGACGCGCCTTGCGAGTAAACGCGGCGTACTAAACATGGTGTTCGCAACGACAGTCTTTGTTGTCGGCATTTATATGTTGTTGGGTTGAACTGTACGTTGCAGCGATCAGCTACGTGCCGAAAGTCTAATGGCGCTTGGAAAACAGCTGGTGCAGTTTAATTACGCAAACGCCGTTCCGCCTGGTAAACATCGTCTCGGGCGTGGCGCAGTCGGCGATCCAGATCCCTAAGGTCGGAACGTAGCCTGGAACGTTCGCGGTCGTCTTTCGCCTTGCGTAAACTGTATTCCTTGCTGCTAAGTTCGCGGTCCAGGCGTTCTACATATTGCTGGGCTTCGTAGACGCGGTAGCCGCTACGGTAGTTGTCCAGAAAGGGACCTTCCAGTTCGGGCGGACAAGAGTTCTGGTAAGAGCGCCCCAGCCGTCCTGCTTGCAGACCGTTTTCCGGGGTGCAATATCGGCGTATGCCTATGGCCCGTCCGGCTTCGTATTGCTGCATGTCCAGGGCGACCCCAACTTTTCCACAGGCTTCGCGGTGCTGGTCTGCGCGCGCGCGCGGGTGACCATTTTGGCCATCGCGCATACCTTGCTCGTGCCACTGCACGGTACGACATTCTTCTGGCGATAGGCTGGCGCAACCGCTAATCAGTACGGCGGTGGCGATTACTGCCAGCCGGTATTTGGGTATCCACGACCACATGCTGCTTCCTCCGGTGTTTGTTATTTTTCCTGGCAGGCACCCTTCCGTATAGCATTTTTCCTATTTCGGAGCAATCGACACCCGCGTGCTGTAACTATTGAGCCGCATGCGTGCATAATAGGTAATCCTTATACACATTAGGTCGTTGCGATGACGATGCGTTATTGGGTAGGTTTTACCATTGTCTTGGTGGGTATAGCCCTATTGCTGAACGATGTTTATGTTCGGCTCTTGGCCAATGACCCGCATGTGCAGGGTGCTTTGTGGGGTGGCTTGCTAGCCGCCGCCGCGACCGCTTTGGGTACGGTGCCCGCTATTGTCACGCGTGGGCTGTCGCAGCGGGTTAACGACACCTTGCTGGGTTTTGGTGCAGGCGTCATGCTGGCCGCTACCTCGTTCTCATTAGTTATTCCTAGTTTGGCCATCGCCCGTGATCAGGGCGCAGGGCCCTGGGGGGCGGGTGCGATTGTTGGCGCTGGAATCTTGCTGGGTGCCTTGTTTTTATTGTTAATCGACAGGGCGGTGCCGCACGAACATTTCATCAAAGGCGTCGAGGGCAGCCAGGCTAAAAAGCTTAAACGGGTGTGGCTGTTTGTCCTGGCAATTACCTTGCATAATTTTCCGGAAGGCCTGGCGATAGGTGTGGCTTTTGCGGGGCCGGATTTGGTGGGTGCCCAGGCGTTGACGGTTGGCATTGCGATACAAGATATCCCTGAAGGGTTGGTGGTGGCGTTGGCCTTGATGGGTGTGGGTTATAGCAAGTGGCTGGCGGTGTCGGTGGGCATATTGTCCGGCTTGGTTGAGCCCGTGGCCGCTGTGCTGGGAGTCGCCTTGATAGGGATGTCGGCTGCTTTGCTGCCTTGGGGACTGGCGGCAGCGGCTGGTGCCATGCTGTTTGTGGTCAGCCATGAAATTATTCCGGAATCACACCGCCAGGGTCACGAGGCCAGCGCCACTGGTGGGCTATTGATAGGCTTTGTCATGATGATGTTGTTGGATACTGCCTTAGGCTAAAGTGGGTTGCTCAGTAGCTTTTGGTCTTCAGGCGGCCATGCGCTTAGGGGCATGGGGCGCATGAACAGATAGCCTTGCAGGGCCTGGCAGCCATGGTCGATCAGGAACTCGGCCTGTTCAGTGGTCTCTACACCCTCGGCCACGACTTGTATGCCTAGTTGCTGGGCCATGGCCAGTATCAACTTAACGATGACCGTACTGTCGGGGTCATGTGGCGTGTCTTGGGTAAGGCTTTGATCGATTTTCAGCTCGAACAGGGGCAGGCGCTTCAGATTGCTTAAGTTGGAATAACCGGTGCCAAAGTCATCAATCGAGAAACGTATGCCTAGCATTGCCAAGTCGGCCATGCGCGGCAGGGTTTCTTGCAGATTATGTATCAGCACACCTTCCGTAATTTCAAAAATTAGTCTATGGCCTGGTGCACCTGTTTCCAGTAAGGTACGTTTGACCTTCTGCACAAAGCTAGGTTCGTTGAACTGGTTGGGGCTGACGTTAATTGACAGTGGATAACTGGCGCTGGCGATGCTGGGCATCATTAATGCTTTACAGGCTTGATACAGTGTCCATTCACCTATGCGTATGATGGCGCCGGTCTGTTCAGCCACAGGGATAAACAAGCTAGGTGGGACCATGCCGCGCTCTGGATGCCGCCAGCGTATTAACAGCTCGGCTCCGGTAATCTCACGAGCCGGATTGAATTGTGGCTGTATATAGATTTCAAATTGTTCGTCATTGACTGCCTGGGCGATATCGTGTTCCAGGGACAGGCGCTCTTCTGTTTCGGTTTGCATGCTGGTCAGGTACAAGGTTACCCGATTGCGTCCGGCCGCCTTGGATCGGTACATGGCGGTGTCTGCCTCGCGCAGCAGGTCTTCGGTGGATTTTGTTCCGCCGTAGAGCATAGTGACGCCTATGCTGGCGCCTGACCAGAAGGGCTGACCATCAATCTGAAAGGGCTGGGTCAGCGCAATACGGATTTTTTCAGCGACATACATGGCTTTGTTGATGGCCGCGTCGGGATTCGACCCTAGCTGGGTCAGCAGCACGACGAATTCATCGCCACCAATACGGGCGACAGTGTCGTTGTTACGTATGACATATTGCAGGCGCTCGCCCACATGGCACAGCAAGATGTCGCCTGTCAGGTGGCCGCGTGCATCATTGAGCTTTTTGAAATCGTCTAGGTCGATAAACAGCACGGCCGAGCTAAAGTTGTTGTCCTGTGCCGCCTGCAGCGCCTGTTCAAGTTTAGCCAGTAACAGTTGCCGGTTGGGCAGCTTGGTCAGAGGGTCGTAATAGGCCAGTTGATGCACGGTGTCACGGGCAGCTTTGAGTTCAGTGATGTCTGTGGCTATGCCGCAGATACCGCTGATATTTCCCTTGGCATCCAACAAAGGCAGTTTGACGGTGACCAGTGAGCGGGTTTCGTTGCGTTCGGCAAAGGACACCACGCCGTCCTCGGTGACTACCCGACCGCCCTTGTCCAAGATGCGTCTGTCGCTTTCTTCGATGCCTGCTAACCTGGCGTGACCCACAAATATTTCGCTGTCGGTGCGACCTATCATTTCACTGGGTTGTAGACCTAGAAAATCAGTGGCTTTTTGATTGCAGTATTTGTAGCGGAAATTTTTGTCTTTGATGTAGATAAAGGCGTCAACGCTTTCCAGTACGGTATTGAGCCATATTTCCCGGGCCTTGATATGGCGTGTTTGCCGTGCAACCTGGTTTTTCAGTAATGCGGCTATGCTTAGTGCCAGCAACAACAATACGACCAAGGCGGCTACGCCCCACCAAAACATCAGCGGTATCGGGCTGGGTGTTGCCACTTTGCCCCAGCGATGCAAAATAGTGAAGTAGATGGATTGAGGATCGCTTTGCCAGGCGGCCAGGTGCTTATCTATGGCGGCCAGTAGCTGTGGGTTGTGATTTTTCTTGGCGGCATAAAATGAACGGGTTGGTTCGTACATCAGGCTGGTGGCTGTTAGGCCATAGCGTGAGGCATGGGTCTCGCCATAGTAATAGCTGGCCACAACGGCATCAGCTTGGCTGTTGCTTACCAGAGCAAAGGCGTCTTCTTGGTTAGGCACACCTAATAAGGTTGCTTGGACGCCAAAATTACTTAGCAATGATTTAGTGAAGATATATTGGACGGAAGCCGTTAATGCAACGACACGCTTGCCCTCCATATCCAGTACAGAATGTATTTCCGTGCCGGGCGCAACATACACCTGGGACCAATTGTGCAGGGCTGGAACTTCGTGAAAACTGTATAGGAATTCGCGCTCGGGGGTGTACGCCACATCGGGTAGCAGGTCTATCTGGCCAGTTTGCAGCTTGTGTATGCATTCCTGCCATTCGCATGGAACAGCCTCTAGTTGCCATTGTTCACGGCGGGCGATTTCCTGCAAGATTTCGCCCAATATGCCTGCAGGGCGCCCGTCATCGGACAGCAACAAGTTAGGTGCGTTGTCAAAGGTGCCCACACGGACAGGCTGAGAGTTAGCCCAAGCGGTGTTGGCAGGTAGACCAGTAAGTAAAACCACTGCCAGTAAGCTGAGTTTTACGCACTGTCTGATGTAGCGCCGCCAGAGAGTCATGTTGGAATAATGGTTTTTACTGAAGTCAGCAGGCAGAATTAGGCCGGAATTATTACAACTATACTGTTATTGGTCCAGAAAAAGTCAAATTTACTCTAAATGTATCTTTTCGTTTCGAGATTTGCTGAAAATAGTGACATATAACCCTATTAGCGTGTGGAATGTACTAATAGCGGTCTAGGTAAGTAGATGGTTAGATAGATGCTGGCACTCAGTTTATGGCTGCCAGGAGATTGCCAGTGGCCACTGGTAACAATAAGGGCTAACCCCCAGGAGACAATAATTATGCAAAAACGCTTAAAAAACCCGTTCAATAAGAAATATCTGACTGCTGTGGCTAGCGCCACCGCGCTGTTTGCCGTAATGGCTGCACCCTTGCCGGCAGCGGCCCAGCAAAAGTTTGTTAGCATCGGCACCGGTGGCGTAACTGGCGTGTATTACGCGGCCGGTGGCGCTATTTGTCGCTTGGTCAATAAAGACCGCGCTCAACATGGTGTGCGTTGCTCGGTAGAGTCCACGGGTGGTTCGGTGTTTAACATCAACACGATCAAGGCGGGCGAATTAGATCTGGGCGTGGTTCAGTCCGACGTTGGCTATAACGCCTATAACGGCGATGGTCAGTTCAAAGAGGCTGGCAAATTTGAAAAGCTTCGCTCGGTGTTTTCCTTGCACCCCGAACCCTTCACTGTGGTGACACGCAAAGACGCCAATATTAAAAGTTTCGAGGACCTGAAAGGTAAGCGTTTCAACGTGGGCAACCCCGGCTCAGGCACGCGTGCTTCTATGGAACAACTGCTTAAAGCCCGTGGCGATGGCCTTGATTTCTTTTCGTTGGCATCGGAACTGCGTCCCGATGAACACGGTTCCGCCGTGTGTGATGGCAAGATCGATGGCTTTTTCTATGGCGTAGGTCACCCATCAGCCAACATTCAGGACCCCACCACCACGTGTGGCGCCAAACTCACGCCCCTGACCGGCCCCGTAGTGGATAAGCTGGTTGAACAGTACCCCTATTACGCCAAAGTCAGCATTCCTGGCGGTCTGTATGCTAACAATCCTGATGACACGCCAACTTATGGTGTGTTAGCCACCTTTGTTACTTCGGCTGACGTGCCTGATGAAACTGTCTATCTGGTGGTAAAAGCCGTTTTCGAAAATTTCGACGACTTTAAAAAATTGCACCCAGCATTAGGTCATCTGGACGCCAAGGACATGGTTAAAAATGGTTTGTCTGCGCCATTACACCCTGGCGCTCAGAAGTACTATCAAGAAAAAGGTCTGTTGTAAGAGGCAATGGCGCCCTAGGGCGCCATTGCTACGCTATAAAGCCATTATTGGGAATAAAGCATGACAACATCCCCATCATTATCTGCTGCTCAGCAGGAAGCCAACGCCAACCTTGAACAACTGGTCGCTGATGTCGATCGCGGTGGTCGAGAGGTCGGTGGCTTTCCTGGCGCCGTCCTATTTATTGGCGCGGTGTTATGGTCTCTGTTTCAGCTCTGGTACGCCTCGCCGTTACCATTTTCGCTTAGGCTGGGTATCTTCAACGATACCGAAGCGCGTGCCCTGCATTTGGGTATTGCCATGTTCCTGGGCTATCTGGCCTATCCAGCTCGCAAAAGCTCGCCGCGCGACATTATGCCCTGGTACGACTGGGTGTTGGCGCTGGTTGGTGGCTTTTGTGGCGCCTATCTATATTTGTTTTACAACCAGTTGGCCACACGTCCCGGCATACCTACAACCATGGACGTTGTGGTGGCCTGCACTGGTCTAGTACTGCTGCTAGAAGTCACGCGCCGTGCTTTGGGCGCACCTATGGCTGTGTTGGGCGCTGTGTTTGTGGCCTATGCCTTGCTGGGGCCCTGGATGCCTGATGCCCTAGCGCATCGGGGCGCCTCCATTGAACGCTTGATGTCACATATGTGGTTGACCACAGAGGGTGTCTACGGCGTCGCGCTGGGCGTGTCGGTTTCTTATATTTTCATTTTTGTGTTGTTGGGCTCTTTGCTGGATAGGTGCGGGGCAGGCAATTACATGATGCAGGTCTCTTTTGCCTTGCTAGGACATTTGCGGGGCGGTCCCGCCAAAGTCGCCGTGGTTTCATCCGCGGTTAATGGCATAGTGTCAGCCTCGTCGGTGGCCAACGTGGTTACCGGTGGCATTTTTACCATACCCTTGATGAAACGGGCAGGTTACGGAGGCATACGCGCTGGGGCCATAGAAACCGCGTCGTCGGTCAACGGGCAGATTATGCCGCCGGTGATGGGGGCGGCAGCCTTCCTGATGATAGAGTACGTTGGCATACCTTATACCGATATTATCCGGCATGCGATCTTGCCAGCGTCCATTTCGTATATTGCACTGTTTTATATCGTGCACATCGAAGCCTTGAAGTTGGGCATACAACCCATGATGTCAGCGGGCAAGCCGCGTACCGTCCTGCAAAAACTAGCGGGCTGGGGCATGGGTATTTCCGGCACCCTTATTGTTTCCGGACTTATTTACTGGATAGGTGTGGGCGTGCAGTCGGTAGCCGGTGACGCAGCCATTTGGATACTGACGAGCTTGTTAGTGGTGTTGTACGTGTGGCTGTTACGCATTGCTGCCAGCCATCCTGATCTGCCAACAGAAATCAGTATTACCAATCCCGTTAAGCCTGAAACTTGGCCCACGGTACGGGCGGGTCTCTATTTTCTGATTCCCATAGGCATCCTGGTATGGTGTTTGACCGTAGAAATGCTGTCCGCCGGTTTGTCGGCGTTCTGGGCAGCGGTGTCCATGATGGTGCAGATGGCGACCCAGCGGCCCTTGATCGCCTGGTTCCGCAAGCAAGAGGTGGCGTCCGCCACTCGTCAGGGGCTAAGTGAAACCGTAAAGGGCTTACAAGAAGGCGCACGCAATATGGTGGGCATTGCCATCGCTTGTGGCACGGCAGGCCTGATTGTTGGTGCCATCACACTGACTGGCCTAGGCGGGCGCATGACGGAATTCGTGGAACTGGTGTCCATGGGTAATGTATTAGTCATGCTGTTCTTTACCGCTGGCGTGTGTTTGGTACTTGGGCTGGGTATGCCTACCACTGCCAACTACATACTGATGGCTACGCTGATGGCTCCGGTGGTGGTGGAACTGGGTGCCCAAAGTGGCTTGGTCATACCGTTAATTGCGGTCCATATGTTTGTGTTTTATTTTGGGATCATGGCCGACATTACCCCGCCTGTAGGCTTGGCAACCTTTGCGGCGGCCGCGATCTCTGGTGAAGACCCCATCAAGACCGGAATACAGGGAACAACCTACGCCATGCGCACGGCGGTCCTGCCCTTTATGTTTGTCTTCAATCCCTTGTTGTTGCTGATCGACGTACAAGGCTGGGCTGAAACCCTGCTTGTGGTTGGAGGGGCGACATTGGCATCTTTAACCTTTGCCGCCGCCACCATGCGTTGGATGCGCGTCAAGTGTTCATGGGCCGAAGTCATACTGCTGTTTGCAATTACGTTTGCGCTGTTCCGGCCAGACTGGTTTATGAACTTTGTCGCGCCCAAGTATGAAACCCGCCCAGGTTCTGAACTTATGCAAATAGCGGCTGACATGCCACCGGGAGGTCGGTTGACGGTGGTGATTAAAGGCATGAACCTGGAGGGCGATGATTTGGTCAAAACGGTGGCTGTACCACTTGCCGCCTTGCCTGTTGACAGCACGGCAACGGGTGATGCGGCAGCGATGCAGCGCCTGTCGGGAGCGGGTTTGTCCGTGATGATGCTGGGTGAACAGGCACAGGTTGTCAGTGTACGTTTTGGCAGCCAGGCCTATCGTTCCAGTTGGGAGCAAGGTTGGGATATTGCAGAGGTTAAAATACCCAATCCAGAACGTCCTTCGGAGTTCTGGACGTATATCCCGGCACTAATGCTTTTGCTGTTGATCTGGTGGCGACAGGGCGTACGTTTACGCGCCTTGGAACCTTTGGAGTTCGCAGCCGCTACTTAAAGGAACTGTCATGCAAGACCCCTTCGTCCTCCATGTGGAAAATCAGATACAGCAAATACGCTCTGATGGTTTCTACAAAGCCGAACGGGTAATGCAAGGCCAGCAGGCGGCTCAGGTAGCTTTGACTGACGGCAGCCGCCTGTTGAATTTCTGCGCCAATAACTACCTGGGTCTAGCTAACGATGCGCGGCTGATCCAGGCTGCCAAAGACGGCCTGGACGAGGCCGGCTTTGGGGTGGCGTCGGTGCGGTTTATTTGTGGCACGCAAACCGGGCACAAACAGCTGGAGCAGTCGTTGGCGCGCTTTTTGCGCATGGACGACGTCATACTGTATTCCAGTTGCTACGATGCCAATGGCGGGCTGTTCGACACCTTGTTCGACGAGAACGATGCCATCATCAGCGACGCCCTGAACCATGCCAGCATCATTGATGGCATACGTTTGTGCAAAGCGCGTCGCTATCGCTACAGCAATAACAATATGGCCGACTTACGCGCCCAACTGGTCGCCGCAGACGCTGCCGGGGCACGCTATAAACTGATCGCCACAGATGGCGTATTTTCTATGGACGGCATCATTGCCGACCTTAAGTCTATTTGTGATCTGGCTGATGAATTCAATGCCATGGTCATGGTTGATGACTCCCATGCTGTGGGCTTTGTGGGACAGCATGGCCGCGGCACGCCGGAATACTGCGGTGTCGAAGGCCGGGTGCATATTTTGACCGGTACCCTGGGCAAGGCCTTGGGCGGTGCGTCAGGTGGCTACACGGCGGCTCATGCTTCAGTGGTTGAACTGTTGCGTCAGCGTTCACGCCCCTATCTGTTTTCCAATACGCTGGCGCCCGCCATCGTAGCCGCATCCTTGCGTGTGCTGGAATTGCTGCAAAGCGCCGAAGGTCAGAAATTACGTCAGCAGGTGGCTGCCAATGGACAGCAGTTTCGCAGCGCCATGGCGGCGCTGGGCTTTGACCTGGTGCCTGGTGAACACCCCATTATTCCCGTCATGTTGGGCGATGCTCAACTGGCTGCGCAAATGTCGACTCAGCTATTGGACGAAGGCGTCTACGTGATCGGCTTTTCCTATCCCGTAGTACCTAAGGGGCAGGCACGTATCCGTACCCAAATGAGCGCCGCCCACACCTCAGAACAGATCCAGCAAGCAGTAGCTGCGTTTGCCAAAGTAGGGCGTGATCTGGGCGTTATTGCTTAGGCCTTCTATAATTTAGACTGATTTATTATCGGAGGCCGCTATGCGAGCCCTAGCCAAACTTGAACCCGCCCCTGGCCTGACCCTGACCCGGGTCAGCCGCCCCGAGGTCGGCCACAACGATGTCTTGATCAAGATACGTAAAACTGCTATTTGCGGCACCGATATTCACATCTGGAAGTGGGATGACTGGGCTAGCCGTACTGTGCCTGTGCCTATGCATGTGGGTCACGAGTATGTAGGCGAAATCGTCCAGATAGGCCAAGAGGTCAGTGGTTTCAGCATAGGCGACCGCGTTTCTGGTGAAGGGCATATCACCTGTGGGTTTTGTCGGAATTGTCGCGCAGGGCGCCGTCACTTGTGTCGCAATACCACGGGCGTGGGTGTGGATCGACCCGGTGCGTTTGCTGATTACCTGGTTATACCGGCATTTAATGCCTTCAAAATCCCCGATGACGTGTCCGATGATCTGGCCGCCATTTTTGATCCCTTTGGTAATGCCACCCATACAGCCTTGTCTTTTGACCTGGTGGGCGAAGACGTATTGATTACTGGCGCTGGCCCCATAGGCGCCATGGCGGCAGCCATCGCACGTCATGTGGGCGCGCGTAACATCGTGATTACCGATGTGAATGACTACCGGCTGGAGTTGGCTGCCAAAATGGGTGCCACCCGCACAGTTAACGTGGCGCGTGAATCCTTGCCAGACGTGATGCAGGAACTAGGCATGACGGAAGGTTTTGATGTGGGCATGGAAATGTCTGGCGTACCTAGCGCCTTTACGTCCATGCTGGACAACATGAATCACGGTGGCAAAATCGCCATGCTGGGTATCTTGCCTGCAGGCTTTGGCATCGATTGGACCAAAGTAATTTTCAAAGGCCTGGTCATCAAGGGCATTTATGGCCGTGAAATGTTCGAGACCTGGTACAAAATGGTCGCTATGCTGCAAAGCGGCCTGGATTTGTCACCCATCATTACTCACCATTTTGGGGTGGAGGATTACAAGACAGGCTTCGAGGCTATGCTGTCTGGGCAAAGCGGCAAGGTGATTCTTGACTGGACTACCTAAGGCTGCGCATCGCGCGCCTTTGCCGGTGCGCGATGGGGTTACACCTAGCCGTGTATGGTTGCCGCAAGGCGTTTGGGCAACGCTGGCTGACTTTCTGCTGGAACGTTTTGTCCACCTGTCGCCAGATATCCTGTTGGCGCGTTTGGCGCGGGGTGATATCGTGGATGAACACGGGGTAGCCCAAAGGGGTGATAGTCCGTATCTTCCCTTGCGTTGGCTGTGGTATTACCGCCAAGTGCCGACCGAGGCTGCCATCCCATTTGACTTGCCTGTGCTATTTCGCGATCGCTATCTGGTGGCGGTGGACAAGCCCCATTTCCTGGCCAGCATACCGGGTGGCCGATATTTACAGGAAACGGCCTTGATACGGCTGCGCCGCGCATTGAATATGCCTGACCTTAGCCCCATACACCGACTGGATAGGGATACCGCCGGGGTGATGCTGTTTTGTGCCGACCCGGCCAGCCGTGGTGCTTACCAGACCTTGTTTCAATCCCGTGCCGTGCACAAGGAATACGAAGCCATTGCCCCGCTAGCGTCGCAGGTGGTTCTGCCGCAAGTCTATCGCAGCCGCTTGCAACAGCGGGCTGGACACTTTACCGTTCAGGAAGTGCCGGGTGAGCACAATAGCGAAACGGGTATAGATCTGATTGCTGCGGACGTTTGGGGGCATTACCGGCTGCAGCCGGTAACGGGGCGCAAGCATCAGCTTAGGGCGCATATGGCGGCGCTGGGCATACCCATACGGCACGATATGTTTTATCCAGAGCTGTGTCAGCGCAGCGATGTCGATGACTTTAAGCGGCCCTTGCAGTTGTTGGCGCGTGCTATAGCCTTTACCGACCCGGTCAGTGGGGTGGCGCGGCGCTTTGAAAGCCTGCGCACTTTGCAGGGCATCGCTTAGCTTAGGCTAAAAAATAGCCCTGAATTTGCTGGATATCACGGTCTAGCGCCAGGGAAAGCATTAGCAGTATCCTGGCCTTTTGGGGGTTCAGCGCACCTGCGCAAATCAGACCTTGTTCAGCGTCCTGGTTGCTGGCGCTGACCAGGCCTGCGCCTACCCGGCTGGCGCGCACACACATCACCCCGTGTTGGACCGCATATGCCGCACCTGCCACAGCGCTTGCTGACAGGCTGCCATTACCGGTGCCTGCGAAGACGATGCCACGTGCTCCAGCCGCTACAGATGCCGTATATAGATGCTGTCCCGCATTTTGATGGTCGTAGATGATGTCCACCAAAGGCAGGCTATGCAGGGCAGAAGCATCGAAATGGCCAGCCGCGCCGCTGCGTGGTACTGGCGACTGCGCCATGTGCAACTGCCCATTGGCGATTAGCCCTAAGCAGCCATGGTCGGCAGACCGGAAAGCGTCTGGCTGAGTAGTATGTGTTTTAGTGACAAACCGGGCGGCATGCACCTGGTCGTTCATCAACACCATGACACCACGTTGATGGGCCAGTGGGCTGGTGGCCAGCAGGACCGCGTTATACAGGTTTAAGGGGCCGTCAGGGCTAAGCGCGGTGGCTGGGCGCATGGCGCCTGTCAGCACCACGGGCTTGCCCAGAGGCAGCACCAAGTCCAGAAAATAAGCAGTTTCTTCCAGGGTATCGGTGCCGTGGGTAATGACTATGCCGTCTACATCAGGACGACGCAGGGCATCCAGGGCGTGACCAGCGATCAGCAACAGCAGCGTGTTGCTCATGTCGCGACTATCGACGTTACACACCTGCTGGCATTGGATATCGGCCAGCTTGTGCAGTTCAGGTACCGCCGTCAGCACAGAATTAATGTTTTCCGTGACGGCGTAGTCCGCCAGCATGGTGGCATGCTGGGCGGTAGCGGCGATAGTGCCCCCCGTTCCTAGCACCATAATGCGTGGGCGAGGGGGGCTGGTCATATACGCGTCCTGATTAAGGGTATAGGCCGCGTACTTCACGGGCCTCAAGGATGCGCGTGCAGGCGGTGATAAAAGCTGCCGTCCGCATGGTTACATCGTGCTGTTTTGCCGTGCTGGAAATACCGGCATAGGCGGAACGCATCATGGCTTCCAGACGAGTGTTGATTTCTGCTTCGGTCCAGAAGAAGCTGGAGAAGTTCTGTACCCATTCGAAATAGCTGACGGTTACGCCGCCCGCATTCGCCAGCACGTCAGGAATAATGATGGTGCCGTTGGAGGTCAGGATATCGTCGGCTTCTGGCGTGGTGGGGCCATTGGCGCCTTCGACGATGATGCGTGCGCGTACTGAATTGGCGTTGCTTTTGTTCAGCTGGCCTTCCAGGGCGGCAGGTATCAGCAGTTCGGTTTCCAGCGCCCAGAAGTCGGCAGCGCTGATGTTTTCAGCGTTGGGGCTACCCAGAATGCCGCCGGTTTCTTCGGCTTGCTGCATAAGTGCCAGGATGTTCAAACCGTTGGCGTTATGCAGGCAGGCGGTGTGGTCTTGAACTGCAATGACTTTGGCGCCTGCTTGGTGCAACAGCCGTGCAGCGGTGCCGCCTACGTTACCAAACCCCTGTACAACGACGCGTGCGCCGTCCAGGCTGATGCCAGCGTCACGTGCAGCTTCGCATGCGACCACGAATACGCCGCGGCCTGTAGCTTCAACGCGACCCAGGCTGCCGCCTAGCGATACCGGCTTGCCGGTGACTACGCCGCGCGTGGTTGCGCCCACGTTCATGGAGTAGGTGTCCATCATCCAGGCCATGGTCTGGCCGTTGGTGTTGACGTCTGGTGCGGGGATGTCTTTGTCGGGACCTATGATTAGGCCGATTTCTGTGGTGTAGCGACGCGTAATACGTTCCAGTTCACCACGTGAGTAGTTGCGTGGGTCCAGACGTATACCGCCTTTGGCACCACCAAAGGGGATATCGACTGCGGCAGTTTTCACCGACATCCAGGCCGACAGTGCCATGACTTCCGGCAGGGTGACGTCCTGGTGATAGCGTACGCCGCCCTTGCCGGGGCCACGACTGGTGTTGTGTTGTACACGGTAGCCTTCGAAGTGGGCGATTTGGCCGTTATCGAGTTCTACAGGCACATCCACAATTAGGGTGCGCTTGGGGCGTTTTAGGGTTTCCACCCAGCGGGTCAGGTGACCCAGGTAAGGCGTGACGCGCTCTACCTGCTCTAGATAGGAACCCCACGCACCTAGATCGTCGGGGTTTAAATAAGACGGCAGCGCGTGCACTTGATTGTCTGACATGGTTCAGGACCTTAGTTGATATGAAAAACAATGGGACTGGTGCGCGCCTGTGTACGTGCAGAAGCCACTAATTAGTTGGAAATAAGCAAACAGCTATTCTAGTATTTTATTGGATGTCGCCCAATGCCTTGGTCGGGATTCACAAACCATAGTTCTTCAGGCCATCCAGATCCAGAACTTTAACCGCTCCGTATTCAATTTGCAGCATATTGGCGGCCTCTAGGGCACGTAGGGCCTGATTGGTGCGTTGGCGCGATATACGCGCCAGATAGCCGATTTCTTCTTGGGTGATATCCAGCCGCATATCTTTGCATGGATACAGCAAGGGATTGAATAGTTCGGCCAGACATCGCGCTACTCGGGCATCAGGCGCCAACAGGCGGTCGTGTTCAGCCTTGCCAATAAACTGCCCCACCCGTTCATTAAGTTGGTGCAGTAAGTAGCGGTTAAAGGGTATGCTGCTGTCAAGCAACCAGTTGAACGTGCTCACCGAGAGCCGCATAATGACCGAGTCGCGTAGCGCCACCACATCGAATTTACGCTTTTCATTTTTCAGCAGACTGCCTTCGCCTATCCAGCCACCGGCTGGTACGCCTGTCAGCGAGGCCAGCTTACCGTCCGGGGTGCCCACTGATACTTTAATCAAGCCGCTTTTTACGCCTA
The DNA here is from genome assembly GCA_017983955.1 of Burkholderiaceae bacterium. GTDB lineage: Bacteria > Pseudomonadota > Gammaproteobacteria > Burkholderiales > Burkholderiaceae_B > JAGOAJ01. Next base: position 99,559 of record JAGOAJ010000004.1, on the reverse strand, counting down.
GCCACGTGTAGGCCTGCTCGCCTTTAAGCTCCACCATGGCGCCAGCTGGATAGCTGGAGATGGTTGTGTCCTGGATGACCCGTAATTGTTGTTCTGGGGTCAGTAGCGCGAACCAGGCGGCTGCTTCTTGCAATGACTGTGTTACTTGCATGGGGATTTACCCTAGTTAAGGCGGGAATGTCATATCCATGACAGTTAGTGTTAGCGTAATTCTTTACCTTGACTGCTATATAAAAATAAAACAAGCCAAATTAATCAGTAGTGTTTAGATACTGTAGTTATCATGCGCCGGCCACCTGAGCCGGTTTCAGATAGTGCTTCAAGGAGACATCGTGGGACAAAACCTGTCTGCACAAGCTGCCCAAGCGGGGCCTGATACGTTTCCCGCCTTGGTACGCCATCATGCCGCCGTACGCGGGTCGCGGCCCGCCATGCGTGAAAAAGATCTAGGCATATGGCAAACCATGACGTGGTCCGATCTGGCGCAAAATGTACACCTGTTGGCGCACGGTTTTGCGGCCCTGGGCGTACAAGCCGGTCAGCACATTGCTATTGTAGGCGAGAACCGACCACGGCTTTACTTATCCATGATGGCCGCTCAGGCCATAGGCGCTATACCTGTGCCTTTATATCAGGATGCGGTCGCGCAGGAAATGCTGTTTGTTTTACAAGATGCCGACATTCACCTGGCCGTGGTCGAAAACCAGGAACAGGTCGACAAAATGCTGGAAATCCGTGACAGCTGTCCGGGACTGAAATACATCGCCTACGATGATCCACGCGGCTTACGTAATTACAACGAAGACGGGCTGCTGTCGTTCGATGCCCTGCTGGAAATGGGTGCTCAGCACAAAGCCGCTAATCCCAGCTATGTTGATGACAAAACCGCGGCGTTGACCCCTGAAGACACCGCTGCCATGTTTTATACCTCTGGCACCACGGGCAAGCCCAAGGGCGTAGTGCTTAGCCACCATGCCCTGATTGACCGGGCCAGGGTCATACAGGAACTGGAAAGGCTGACTGACCACGAAGAGGTCCTGGCTTACCTGCCGCCGGCCTGGATAGGCCAGAACATGTTCTCGTACACGCAGTTTTTGGTCACAGGCTTCACGGTCAATCATCCGGAATCGCCTGAAACCGTGTCCATAGACATGCACGACATAGGCCCAACTTATTATTTCGCACCACCCCGGGTTCTGGAAGATTTGCTGACTCACGTCATGATACGTATGGAAGACGCCAGCGCTATCAAGCGCAAGCTGTTCCATAGCTGCATGGATTTGGCGCGTCGCGTGGGCACCCGTATTCTGGATAAAGACAGTGGCGTCAGCTGGTGGGATCGCGTCAAGTACCAGTTGGGTAACTTTATGGTTTATGGCCCCCTGCGTAATGCTCTGGGCATGAGCCGGATACGTATTGCCTATACCGCTGGTGAAGCCATAGGCCCCGACCTGTTTACGTTTTATCGCTCTATAGGCATCAACCTTAAGCAGTTGTACGGTTCAACCGAAACCTCGGTGTTTGTGTGCGTGCAGTCAGACGGTCAAGTGCGTTCCGATAGCGTGGGGCCGCCCGTCCAAGGGGTAGAGCTGCGTATCGCCGATAACGGCGAAATCCAGATCAAAAGCCCAGGCATGTTCAAGGAATACTATCGCAACCCCAAGGACACGGCCGAATCCTACACGGCTGATGGCTGGTACCACACGGGCGACGCGGGCTATTTGGATGTGGATGGCCAATTAAAAATTATTGACCGCGCCAAAGACGTCGGCAAGTTGGCTGATGGCAGTTTGTTTGCACCTAAATACATAGAAAACAAGCTTAAGTTTTTTCAATTCATCAAAGAAGTTGTCGCCTTTGGCAACGGCATGCCTGAAGTCTGTGCCTTTATCAATATTGACCTCGAAGCCGTGGGCAACTGGGCCGAACGTCAAGGCCTGCCCTATGCGGGATATACCGACTTGGCGGCCAAGCCCGAAGTCTATAAGCTGATTTGCGACTGTGTTGATCAGGTGAATGCCGATCTGGCGGCAGATCCCAAGTTGGCTGGTTCGCAAGTGGCGCGCTTCCTGATACTGCACAAAGAACTGGACCCCGATGACGACGAACTGACGCGTACACGCAAGGTCCGTCGGGCATTTATCGCCCAGAAGTACGGCGTGCTGGTCGACGCCTTGTTTCAGAACAAGCCGAACCAGTTTATTGAAACCGAGGTCAAGTTTGAAGATGGTCGCTCTGGGATGATTTCCGCCGACCTGAAAATTGCAAGCGCCAAGGTATTTCCCAGTAACAAACAGAAGGCTGCGTAATGAGTCAAGATCGCAACCACCGGGTCGGTGACGTTATATTGGACCTGAAGAATATTTCGCTGGCATTTGGCGGTGTAAAGGCGTTGACCGATATCTCGTTTGACGTCAAAGAACACGAGATCCGCTCAATTATCGGTCCTAACGGGGCTGGTAAAAGCTCTATGTTGAACGTGATCAATGGGGTTTACACGGCGCAACAGGGTGAAATCACCTTGTCTGGCATCAAGTTCGCCAAAATGAACTCGCGCCGGGCCGCTGAAATGGGGATTGCCCGTACTTTCCAGAACCTGGCCTTGTTCAAGGGCATGAGCGTGCTGGATAACATCATGACGGGGCGCAACCTGCGCATGAACAGCGGCATACTGGCCCAGGCTTTCCGTCTGGGGTCGGCCGAACGCGAAGAAAATGCCAACCGTGAGGTTGTCGAAAACATCATCGACTTCTTGGAAATTCAGGCCTATCGGAAAACGCCGGTAGGGCGTTTGCCCTACGGTTTGCAAAAGCGCGTTGACTTGGGCCGTGCCCTGGCCATGGAACCGCGTATTTTGTTGCTGGATGAACCCATGGCAGGCATGAACATCGAGGAAAAACAGGACATGAGCCGTTTTATCCTGGATGTCAACGATGAATACGGTACCACCATTGTTCTGATTGAACACGATATGGCGGTGGTCATGGATATTTCTGATCGTGTCGTGGTGCTGGATTACGGTAAGAAAATTGGCGACGGCTTGCCCGACGATGTTCGCAACAATCCAGATGTAATTCGTGCCTATCTTGGCGCCAACGATTAATCAGGGGAAATCGACATGGCATTTTTTCTTGAAACCCTGTTTGGCGGCCTGATGACGGGTATGTTGTACTCGTTGGTGGCGCTGGGGTTTGTGCTTATTTTCAAGGCTTCCGGGGTATTTAACTTTGCCCAGGGCGCTATGGTGCTGATCGCCGCCCTGGCCATGGCCAGGTTTTCGGCCTGGATACCGCTATGGCTGGGCTTTGAAAGCCTGCTGCTGGCCAACATCCTGGCATTCGCGGTGTGTTCCGTCTTCATGTGGCTTATTGCTGTCGTCATTGAACGCTACGCCTTGCGCTACTTGGTCAACCAAGAAGGCACTACGCTACTGATGGCCACCATCGGTATCGCCTACTTCCTGGATGGCATGGGTCAGATGATCTTCGGCAGCAGCGTCTACACCATCGATGTGGGCATGCCCAAAGACCCGGTTTTCATTATGGAAAGCCTGTTTGAAGGCGGCATATTGATCAGTCTGGAAGACCTGACAGCAGCGGCAGTTGCAGCCTTGTTGGTGGCTGTGCTGGCCTTCTTCTTTCAGTACACCTCGTTGGGACGTGCTCTGCGCGCGGTAGCCGACGATCACCAAGCCGCTCAATCCATAGGTATTCCGCTGAACCGTATTTGGGTGGTGGTCTGGACTGTCGCTGGGCTGGTGGCTTTGGTCGCAGGCATTATCTGGGGGTCCAAGTTCGGGGTGCAGTTCACCTTGTCAACGGCAGCCTTGCGCGCCTTGCCGGTGGTCATATTGGGCGGCCTGACATCGGTTCCAGGTGCCATTATTGGCGGCCTCATCATAGGTGTGGGTGAAAAGATTTCCGAAGTCTACCTAGGGCCTTTTGTGGGCGGTGGCATCGAGATCTGGTTTGCTTATGTCCTGGCTCTGGTGTTTCTGCTGTTCCGTCCCCAAGGGTTGTTTGGCGAAAAAATCATTGACCGCGTTTAGGTTGCCCCGTCTTCGGATACTCCGTTGGCGGTCACCCTGTAACAGTCTCAATAAAGAATCAGGTAGCTACTATGTTTTATCGTGAAAACGGCCAGTTCAAAAGCACGTATCGGTCTGACCAGCAGATTTTCCCGATCCGGCAAGATCGTGTCTTTATTCTGGGTCTATTGGCGCTGGCCTTTGTGCTTGTGCCATTTATAGCATCCAACTATTTTCTGCAAGCCATACTTACGCCCTTTTTGATCCTGTCGCTGGCGGCGATAGGCCTGAATATCCTGGTTGGATACTGTGGGCAAATTTCCATAGGATCTGGGGCTTTCATGGCGGTGGGCGCTTATGCAGCCTGGAACTTTGGCGTTCGCATGCCTGCAACGCCACTGGTTATCCAGATATTGCTGGGCGGGGTGTTTGCCACCCTGGTCGGCGTCGTGTTTGGGGTGCCTAGCCTGCGAATTCGGGGGCTGTACCTGGCGGTCACCACCTTGGCAGCGCAGTTCTTTATAGACTGGGCTTTTTTACGCATACCATTTTTTACCAATTATTCGGCCTCGGGCAACGTGTCCGTGCCGCCATTGACTGCGTTTGGCCTGCCTATTCAAACCCCCATACAGCGCTATTTGTTTGTATTGACGTTCGTGGTGGTGTTTGCGTTGCTGGCCAAAAACCTAGTGCGTGGCGCCATAGGGCGGCAGTGGATGGCGATACGTGACATGGACGTTGCAGCCTCGGTTATCGGCATACGCCCGGTGTATGCCAAGTTGACGGCGTTTGCGGTCAGCTCTTTCATCATCGGCGTGGCGGGTGCGTTGTGGGCGTATATACACCTGGGCTCCTGGGAACCGTTGGCTTTTGACTTGAACCGGTCCTTGCAATTGCTGTTTATTGTAATTATTGGCGGCCTGGGTTCCATCGTCGGCAGTTTTTTCGGCGCGGCCTTTATGGTGCTGGTGCCTGTGCTACTGACTAATGTACCCGGATGGTTTGGTTTGCCCCTAGGCATTGATACGGCGTCACATATAGAACATATGGTGTTTGGCGCATTGATTGTGTTTTTCTTGATCGTCGAACCCCACGGTTTGGCGCGACTCTGGAGCATAGGCAAGGAAAAACTTCGTATATGGCCGTTCCCGCATTAATTTTGTTGTAGTTAATTTCAGTATCCGGTTGACCAGACCCGGTCACGCCGTCAATAAACGGTGCAACAGACACCAAGGAGGACTTAGACATGAAACGTTCCTTTAAATTTGCCGCTGCCATCGTGGCTGTCGCCGGAGCGATGGCAACGGTCGCTACGCCCGCCGCCGCCGCTGAAGAGCAATTCATTCCCCTGTTGGCTTACCGCACAGGCTCGTTTGCACCTTTGGGCATACCTTGGGCTGACGGCAAGATGGATTACCTAAAGCTGGTCAATGCACGTGACGGTGGTGTTAACGGCGTAAAAATCGTTTACGAAGAGTGCGAAACGGCTTACGCCACTGACCGCGGTGTTGAATGCTACGAGCGTCTGAAAGAAAAGCACGGCGGCGCTTCGGGCTTTGACACCCAGTCCACAGGTATTACGTTTGCGGTGACCGATAAGGCAACCGTTGATGGCTACCCCGTGGTTACCATGGGCTACGGCCTGTCGCAGTCGGCTAACGGCGCGGTGTTTAAGTGGAACTTCCCGCTATTGGGTAACTACTGGACCGCGGCTGATTCCATGATTCAGGACATTGCCAAAAAAGAAGGCGGTGAAGACAAGCTGAAAGGCAAAAAAATTGCCCTGGTTTTTCATGACTCGCCCTATGGCAAAGAGCCAATAGTGCTACTGGAGTCGCGTGCCAAGGCCCACGGCTTTGACTTACAGCTTTACCCCGTAACTGCACCTGGCGTACAGCAAAAGTCCACCTGGCTGCAAATTCGTCAAAGTAAACCCGACTACGTGCTGCTATGGAGCGCAGGCATTATGACGCCTACCGCGATTCGTGAAGCACAGGCTGTCGGTTATCCACGCGACAAAATGTATGGCATCTGGTGGGCCAGTTCAGAAACTGACGTGCAGGATCTGGGTGCAGTGGCCAAAGGCTATAACGGCATCACCATACATAACAGCCTGGAAAAAGGTCGCGTTCATGAAGACTTGAAAACCCTGGTGTATGACAAGGGTCAGGGCACAGCAGATGGTGGCAAAGGCGTGGGTTCCCTTGCGCATACACGTGGCATGATGATTTCCATGCTGCAGGTTGAAGCCATACGCGCTGCCCAGGAAAAGTACGGCAAGGGCAAGCACATGACCCCCGAGCAAGTCCGGTGGGGCTTTGAAAACCTGGACCTGACCCAAGAGCGTTTGAATGAACTGGGCTTTGGCGAATTGATGCGCCCCGTGAAAACTAGTTGCCAAGATCACAAGGGCGACGACTGGTCCCGCATCATTCAGTGGGATGGCGCTAAATTCAACCTGGTTTCAGACTGGTATCAGGCCGATAAGAAATTTATCGATCCTCTGGTCAAAGAGCTAGCCGAGAAATACGCCGCCGAGAAGAAAATAACACCTCGCACCTGCGAAGGGTAATGTAGCAAGTCCGGCAGGCGCAGCAGTGCGCCTGCCGGTTGAATTGACAGCAGGGACTACTTATGAATGCGCATGTCCAGGCGGAAACGCCGAATATCCTCCTTAGTGTCAATGGCATAGAGGTCATATACAACCACGTTATCCTGGTGCTGAAAGGGGTGTCGCTGGTGGTGCCGGAAGGCAAGATTGTGGCATTGCTGGGGGCCAACGGAGCGGGTAAAACCACCACGTTGCGTGCTGTATCCAACTTGCTTAGGGCTGAACGCGGTGATGTCACCAAAGGCAGCATTGATTATCGTGGCGAACGCATAGACAGGTTGACACCTGCTGATCTGGTCAAGCGTGGCGTGATTCAGGTCATGGAAGGACGACATTGCTTCGCCCACCTGACTATAGAAGACAATTTGTTGACCGGCGCCTACACGCGCAATATTAGTCGTGGCGAACTTGCGGCGTCTTTGGATAAGGTTTACCAGTATTTCCCCCGACTCAAGCAGCGACGTACTAGTCAGGCAGGCTATACCTCGGGTGGTGAGCAACAAATGACCGCTATAGGGCGAGCCCTGATGGCCAACCCCAACATGATATTGCTGGATGAGCCCTCTATGGGCTTGGCGCCGCAAATTGTGGTCGAGATTTTTGAAATCGTGCGTGATCTTAATCAGCGCGAAGGTGTCAGCTTTCTGCTGGCTGAACAGAACACCAATATTGCCCTGCGTTATTCCGACTATGGCTACATTCTTGAAAATGGCCGAGTCATGATGGACGGTGAAGCCAAAGAATTGGCTGAAAATGAAGACGTCAAGGAATTCTACTTGGGTGTTTCTAGCGGCGAGCGCAAAAACTTCCGCGATACAAAATTCTATCGTCGTCGCAAGCGCTGGCTGGCGTAACGGCGACCGCTACCTAGGGGGCACCATGAGTAACTATTTCGAAGGGCGCGAGTCGGCGTCTCCTGACGAGCGCGAGCAGCTTTTGATGCGGCGCTTGCCAGTGGCACTACAACGCGCCTGCGAGCGGGCGCCCGCAATAGCGCAGCAACTCCAGGGGTTAGACCCTGCAAGCATCAAACAACGCTCTGACCTGGAACAAATTCCAGTCGTACGCAAAAGCGATTTGCTGCAAGCTCAGTTGGCCGCGCGTAATGCCAGAACTGATCCTGCCGAGTCGGACCCGACCCGTATCTTTGGCGGTTTTTCGGCGATAGGCTGGGGCGATGCCGTGCGCGTGTTTTCTTCGCCCGGACCCATGTACGAACCGGAAAGTAAGCGGCCCGACTATTGGGGGTTTGGACGTGCTCTGCACGCGGCAGGGTTTCGCCCCGGCCAATTGATACATAATTGTTTTTCCTATCACTTTACGCCGGCGGGCTCCATGATGGAAACGGCCGGGCACGCCCTGGGTTGTACCGTGTTCCCGGGCGGGGTAGGGCAAACCGAAATGCAGGTTCACACCATCGCCGATTTGGCGCCTACAGGCTATACCGGCACGCCTAGCTTTCTAAAGATCATTCTGGAAAAGGCGGCTGAAATGGAGGTGCGCCTACCGTCTCTGACCAGGGCGCTGTTTTCTGGCGAGGCGTTCCCACCTTCTTTGCGCACCTGGTTTGCTGAACATGGCATCGAGGGCTACCAAGCTTATGGCAGTGCCGATCTGGGCATGATGGCCTATGAGACGTCCGCCCGGGAAGGCTTGGTGGTGAACGAAGACATTATTCTGGAAATTGTGCGTCCAGGTACCAACCAGGCTGTTCCAGATGGCGAAGTCGGTGAAGTGGTGGTGACCACCTTGAATCCAGACTATCCGCTAGTGCGCTTTGGTACTGGCGATCTATCTGCCATCATGGCGGGTGTGTCGCCCTGCGGACGCACTAACAGACGCATCAAAGGCTGGATGGGGCGAGCCGACCAGACCACCAAAGTCCGGGGCATGTTTGTCCATCCAGAACAAATTGCACAGGTATTGCAACGCCATCCTGAAGTAAGCAAGGCCAGGTTGGTGGTTAGTGGTCAGGTGGGCAGCGACATCATGGTGCTGCAGGCTGAATTGGCTCAGGCCACCGATAGCTATCTGGAACAGTTAACGGCGTCGGTCCGAGAGTTGACCAAGTTGCGAGCCGACATACAGGTGGTCGAGCCGGGCAGCTTGCCCAACGACGGCAAGGTCATTGACGATATACGTAGTTATGACTAAGTCGAGTCGCTAGCTTGGCAGTGCAGTGATTGCGGTAATATGCCTGAACGGTTAACGGTTCACACAGGAGTTATTATCATGCGCAAAATAAAAATCGCAGTTGGGTTGCTTGTGACGCTGGCGGGTATGCAGGTGGCACAGGCAGACACGCTGGACATTGTTAAACAACGTGGCGTGGTGCATTGTGGTGTCACCACGGGGTTTGCTGGCTTTTCCGCCCCTGACTCCAAGGGCGTATGGCAAGGGCTGGATATTGATATGTGTCGAGCGGTGGCTGCTGCCGTTTTGGGCGATGCTACTAAGTACAAGGCCGTGCCGTTGAATGCCCAGCAGCGTTTTACCGCATTGCAGTCCGGTGAAATCGATTTGTTGGCGCGCAATACCACCGTGACGCAGCAACGTGATACCGCTGTAGGTGCCATTCACACAGGCATTAACTTTTACGATGGCCAGGGTTTTCTGGTGCCTAAGTCCTTGGGTGTGACCAGCGCCAAGGATATCAATGGCGCCAGTGTTTGCATGCAAACAGGTACATCCAATGAAAATACTATGGCTGACTGGGCCAGGGCGAACAACGTCAACTATAAGCCCGTGGTGCTAGAACAATTTAATGAAGTGGTTAATGCCTTCGCCGCAGGCCGTTGCGACGTATTTACCACTGACGCATCGGGACTGGCGTCCATACGCATTTCCAAGCTGGAAAAACCCGACGACTACGTGGTCTTGCCTGAAATTATTTCCAAAGAACCTCTAGGGCCGTATGTACGCCAGGGCGATGACCGCTGGCTGAATGTGGTCAAGTGGTCTTTGCACGCTATGGTGGGTGCTGAAGAACTGGGTGTTACTTCTGCCAATGTGGATGAGCAACTCAAAAGCACCAACCCGAATATCCAGCGCATGCTGGGCGTTACCGAAGGCGCGGGCAAAAATATGGGTGTTGATGAAAAATGGGCTTATAACATCATCAAGCAGGTGGGTAACTACGGTGAAAGCTTCGAGCGCAACGTTGGCCTAGGCAGCGCACTGCAAATTCAGCGCGGCTTGAATGCCCAATGGACAAAAGGCGGTTTGATGTACGCCTTGCCTATACGCTAATTAGTTATCTGTGGAACGGGGCTTGACCGTAGGCCCTGTTGCTGTGGGGGATCGTTGACGCCCCACAGCGCCCATGGCCATGCGGGCTTCACCCCGTGTGTGTTCGGCTGCCGACCGCCAGGCGTGGCCGTAGGACACTTCCAGGGTTAAATGTATGGTGCCGTCTTTGTGACGCTGGCTTTCTAGTGCCTGCATCAGCCGTTGTCGCCATGACCTGCCTACCAGGCTGGGGCGACGGTCTATGCTGGGATTGCCGCCCAGCACTTGCATATCTTCCAGCAGTTTGTCAGGCGTGCGGTAGGTCAGGGTAATAATTTCCTGATCCATTACCGGGTCAAGAAAGCCATGATCGATTAGCAGATCACCAAAATCATGCATATCAACAAACTGCGGCGTGGCGGTGCCCAGATCAGCTTGGACGATAGCCGCGCGTAATTCCGCCAAGGAACCCGGGCCCATGCAGGAAAACATCACCAAGCCGCCTACGCTTAGGGTACGTCGCCATTCGGCCAGCACTTCGTGAGGTTCTGGGTGCCAGTGCAAGGCCATATTGGACCAGATCAGATCCAGGCTTTGCGTAGGTAGGCCAGACTGAGCCATGTCGGCATGTATGAATTCCAGGGGCAGGGTAGGCTTGTTGCGTAGTTTTTGCCACAGGCCAGGCTTGGACTGGTAGCGCTGTTTCGCGACATCCAGCAAGGGCAGACAGGCGTCCAGCCCTATGTAGTTCAATTCGGGATAACGTGCGCGCAAAGGTTCTAACGCATGGCCTGCGCCGCAGCCTGCATCCAGCACGGCCTTGGGGTTGATGCGTATATAGCTTAGGCGCTGCAACATGCGCTGGGCAATTTCACCATATAAGAACTGGGCGGCATCCAGAGGGGCGCGACGAGCAAATTGCAAGTTGACGTTGGCGGAGCTGACGCGCAGTGAAGGTGACTGTGACATTTACGTGCTCGGGAGGCTGGAATTGGACGGCGGTATATGCTGATATATGCAGTCCTTAACAAGGTCTGCCTGAGGTTCTATTATGGCCTATCTATCTGTCTGGCGCGAATCCCTGCTGCGCTTGAGGCATGGCGTCAGCTACTGCGCGCAACGCATTCCTGCGGATTGTCCCCTGTGCCGTTGTTCCGCGCGTGGTGGCCGGCTATGCGACAGTTGCAGACAGTGGGTGACACAGTCCATGCATAGCAGCCAGCCGCGCTGCCCCGTCTGTTGTCTGGCCTTGCCCCAGCTTGGACCCTGTCCTGATTGCGCCTTGCTACAGCCTGCTTACGACAGGGTGGTAGCCGCTTTTGACTATCATGAGCCTGGCGATCTGCTTATCCATCGCCTGAAGTCGCAGCGACGGTTTTCCATGGCACCCATGCTGGCTGAGTTGCTGGCTCAGGCGATACGGCAGGCCCCACTGCCTTTGCCTAAGAATACAATACTGCTTTGCGTTCCTGCCAGCCGTGCTTCCGTCTTGCGTCGTGGCTTTAATCCGGCCGCTGCTGTGGCCCGTAGTTTGGCTAGCCAGTTGGGTCTGCCGTATCAGCCGCAGTTACTGCGTCGAGCCCGAGAAGGTGCCAAGCAGGCCCAGCTAAGCCGTACTGAACGTGCACGCAGCACGCAGTCGCTATATGCCTGTACTCGTTATGTGCCGGGCGCCCATATTGCCGTGGTGGACGATGTCTTGACCACAGGCAGTACCTTGCAAGGCATAGCCCGTCAGTTACGGGCTGCTGGTGCGGCGTCAGTGTGCGGGCTGGTGGTGGCGCGTACGCCGTATAGGCAAGGGACTGATCTTTTTTGATAATGAGTGTAACTATGTTTCATATCGTGCTGGTATCGCCGGAAATTCCACCTAACACAGGCAATGTGATCAGGCTGGCGGCCAATAGCGGTTCCAGTCTGCACCTGATACGGCCTTTGGGTTTTGATCTGGATGATAAAAAGCTCAAGCGAGCCGGACTGGATTATCACGAATGGGCCAATATGCGGGTGCATGACAGCCTGGAGCAGGCGTTTGAGGCAATCGGTGGCGATGCCAGTCGCCGCTTTGCACTGACCACTCACGCCAGCCGTCTGTTGGGGCATATACGCTTCCAGCCTGGCGATGTATTTGTATTTGGCCGCGAAACTGCCGGGTTATCGCCTGAACAAACAGCGTGTTTCCCGCCTGAACAGCGCTTGAGGCTGCCTATGATGCCGCAGCAGCGCAGCTTGAACCTGTCTAACGCCGTCGCGGTCACTGTATACGAGGCCTGGCGCCAAATGGAGTACCAGGGCGCAGTCTAGGGCGTCAAGGTCATCAACGCCGTGGACTGCGACTGGATAAGGGTCTTAGTCCAGCGACAGACCCAGGCGATTAATGACGGCTTCCCAGCGGGCTGTTTCGGATTTGATCATATCTGTCATTGCAGCAGGCGTAGATGACTTAGGATCGAAGTACAGATTTGCCATCTTTTGCTTGATATCGTCTTGGGCAATGATGCTGGTGACGGCCTGGTTCAGACGTTCGACAATGTCAGCGGGCGTGCCTGCAGGTACGAACATGGCATTCCAAGAGATAGATTCAAAACCCGGGTAGCCGGCAGAGGCCATGGTGGGCAAGCCAGGCAGCAAGGGGCTGGGCTCCAGGCTAGTAATGGCCAGGGCGCGTACCTTGCCTGCGTTGACCTGGGGCATGGCAATGCCTGGCACCATGAAACCAGCCTGTATGTCGCCAGCAATCATGGACGTGATAATTTGCGGGAAGCCAGGGTAAGGGATTTGCATCAGGCTGATGCCAGCGTCGTGTTCCAGCATGGCCATGCCCAAGTGCGCCGAGCTACCTGGTCCTACAGTGCCGTAATTCAGGTGTCCGGGGTTAGCTTTGGCCAGACTGATGAATTCAGCGACAGTGGTGGCAGGGGAGCTGGCAGGAACGACCAGCACATTGGGGCTGGTGCCTATCAGGCTGATGGGTGCCAGATCCTTCAGCGGATCGTAGCCCAATGATTTTTTGTACAAGGTGGGGGCTGTGACCATGGGGCCATTGATGGTGGCCAGCAAGGTGTAGCCATCGGGCTTGGCTTGGCTGACCAGACGCGTACCTATGTTGCCGCCTGCACCAGGCTTGTTGGATATAACGACGGGTTGACCCAGCTTGGCGGCTAAAGGTTCAGCGATGGCGCGTGCCAAGGTGTCGGGCGATGAACCCGCGGGGAAGGGCACAACCAGCTGTATAGGACGATCTGGCCAAGCGGCTGCGGCCGTTAGCGGGGCTATCGCCAGGCCGGTAGCGCCCAGCAGGCCTAGCATTATGGCGCTTAGGCGACGACGAGAATTCAAGAACGCGGACATGAGATTAATTCCTGTTGATAAGTTAGGCTTCAGGTCTGGCATCGCGAGCCAGTAGCGCCGCCACCGCGACCGCCGCTGGCGTGTCGTGAAAAAGGACCTGGCATACGGCCTGGGTAATGGGCATGCTGACCCCGTGTTGCTGGCCCAGCGCCAGGGCGGCCTGGGCGCAGCGCACGCCTTCGGCGGTGATGCCGCCAGCCAATATGCTATCCAGCGACTGCCCCTGGCCTATGGCCAGACCTACCTGGCGATTGCGTGATAGCCCTGTGGCCGATAGCACCAGATCGCCTAGGCCAGTCAGGCCAAAAAACGTGTCGGCGTTTCCGCCCAAAGCCATGCCCAGTCGTTGAATTTCAGCCAGACCGCGGGTGATCAGGGCAGCACGGGCATTGGCGCCCAGGCCCAGCCCATCGGAAATTCCGCAGGCGATAGCCACAATGTTTTTCAGGGCACCGCCAACCTCGACGCCTATGATGTCCGTGCTGCTGTAGATACGGGCGTTAGGGCCATGCAAAGCGGCCGTGACGCGCTGGCAGACCTGGGGGTCGCCAGAGGCCACTGTCAGGGCCACAGGCAGGCCACGAGCCACTTCGTCAGCAAAGGAAGGGCCGGATACCACACCCAGACCTATATTTGGCAGACTGGCTAGTGCTGCTTGCGCAATCTCATGGGGTAATTGTCCGCTGTCTGGCTGGAAGCCTTTGCACGTCCAGACTATGGCGGGTAGCTTGGACACGGGCAGGCCGGACAAGGCTAGTGCGAGTCGGCTGCATGTTAGTCCCAGCCCAGCCACGGGTACACCCAGAATAATTAGACCCTGGCCATCAGGTGACTGACAGACATGGTCGATCGCGTCCTGAAAGCTGGCCGTGGCCCGCAACGTGATTGGCAAGGTGATGCCAGGCAGATAGCGCGGGTTTTGGTGGTGGCTAGTGATGTGTTCTGCTAGTGCAGCATCACGAGCCCACAGCAGGGTATTGGCCTGAGGGCTTGCCAGCGCAGCCAGCGCTGTCCCCCAACTGCCGCCGCCCAGAACGGCGACATGCATGGGTTGGCGCTGTGTAGTCATGATCGTCTTACTGACGTGTTGCGCCAGGAGGCAGGATCAGACCCGAGTCGTTGGTGCCTGCTGGCTGGTCTTCAGCTATTTGTGCCAGGCGCTGTTCGTACAGGCTTTGGAAGTTGACTTCAGCCAAGTGCAGCGGTGGCAAGGATGTACGGTTAATCGCATCGGCGATGTTGGCGCGCAGGTAGGGGTAAAGCATGGTTGGACACACTATGCCCAACAAAGGGTCCAACTGGTCAGCCGGGATGTTGGCCGCTTCGAAAATGCCTGATTGCGTGGCTTCGACCAGGTACAAGACCTTGTCGGCGATGCGTGTGGTGACGGTGGCGGTCACTGTGGACTCGTACACGGTGTCGGCCAGGCGCTGACCACCCACATTGATGGAGACTTCCACCGTAGGGCCTTCCTGCTCTAGGAAGATTTGTGGGGCATTGGGCATTTCCAGCGACAGATCTTTGACGAAGGTGCGCTGTAGGCTGAAGCTGGGATCTTGGCTTTCTTCGGCCTGAGAATTGGTAGTGGTGTTGGTGTCGGTCATAAAGTTTCCTGTGTATGTGTATAGGTGACGTGTAAGGGGTCAGGCGCTTAGCAGCTTAGCAAGTTCGCCCGAGCGATCCAGAGCGGCCAAATCATCGTAGCCCCCCACGTGGGTTTCACCGATATAAATCTGTGGCACGGTGCGCCGGTTTGTGCGTTCCATCATCAATCCGCGCTGTTCTGGGTCCAGATCAATGCGAATTTTTTCAATTTCAGCCACGCCGCGCTGCTTAAGCAGCATTTCAGCGCGTACACAGTACGGGCAGACGGCCGTGGTATACATGGTTACGGTTGCCATGATTTTCCTTTCGACGGTTACTATTTTTTAGACAAAGGCATGCCGTCTTTGAGCCAGGCGCGTAAACCGCCTTCCAGGACGACGGCTTCGGTATAGCCTTCTTTACGCAGCGTAGCGGCAATGCGCGTAGCAGTGTTGCCCTGATCGCACACGACGATGATGGGTTTGTCTTTGGGAAGCGACGACATTTTGGTGGCCAAGTCAGCCCCCGGTATGTTGCGTGCTTGCGGTATGGTGCCAGCCTTGAACTGTTCAGGGCTGCGTATGTCAAGGAAAACCCCCTGACTATGGTTAACCAATCTTACGGCCTCTTGTACGTCCACAGTCTTGCCGCCACGTGCTTTGATAAGCATTGGCAGCAGCAACATAAAACCTGAAGTGGCAGCAACGGCTAAAATAAGAAGGTTGTTCTGATCAAGAAAAAAGTCCACGATGTATCCCGAATAGGCCCTTGGAAAAAGGACTCCATCATACGATTATAAAATGGACCGGTAAATTCATCTTTTAGGCGTTAATTATCATGCATAAACTTGTTCTGATGCGCCACGGCGAAAGCCAGTGGAATCTTGAAAATCGTTTCACCGGCTGGACTGATGTAGACCTTACGGATACCGGGCGCATGCAGGCGGCAACGGCAGGCGAGCTCCTGAAGCAGCACGGCTTTGAATTCGACCTGGCGTACTCGTCGGTTCTTAAGCGCGCCATCCGCACTTTGTGGATAGCGCTGGACTCTATGGACGCCATGTATACCCCTGTGGGCCTAAGCTGGCGCCTGAACGAGCGCCACTACGGCGACCTGCAAGGCTTGAACAAAGCCGAAACTGCGGCCAAGTTTGGCGACGAGCAAGTGTTGATTTGGCGTCGTGCTTACGCTATTGCGCCTAACCCCATAAGCCTGGATGACGCACGCCACCCGCGTTTCGACCGTCGCTACAGCAAACTGACCCCTGATCAGTTGCCTGGCACCGAATGCCTTAAAGACACGGTTGCTCGGGTATTGCCCTTCTGGAATGAATCCATAGCGCCGGCAATACGTGCAGGTCGTCGTGTATTGGTTGCTGCGCATGGTAATAGCTTGCGGGCCCTGATCAAACACCTGGACAATATTTCCGAAGAGGACATCGTGCATTTGAATATACCAACTGGCCAGCCGTTGGTATACGAACTGGACGACGACCTGCGCCCCATACGCCATTACTATCTGGCTGATCCCGAAGAAATTCAGGCAGCCATGGCGGCGGTCGCTAACCAGGGCAAGGCCGCTAAGGCCTAATATGCGTCTGCGATTTGGTCCTGTGGTTTTGTTGACCTGGGCGGGAATGGCGTGGGCCGCCCCGCCCGATCTTGCCCAGCAACAGGCGCAGGCCAAACAGCAGCAGACAGAGCTGCGTACTCAGATCAAGGCGCTGCAGAAAGAAATAGAAAGCCAGGAGTCGGCGCGGCGCGATGCGGCCAACGCCCTGAAGACGTCGGAATCGGCGATTTCGGATATCAATGCCAAACTGGCTGACCTAAGCACGCAAACCACTGCCGTTCAGCGCGAACTGGACGTATTAAAACGCCAGACCGCCCAGGAGCAAAGCCAGCTTAGTCAACGCCAGGACGAATTGGGCGATCAGCTAAGGGCACAATATGCCAGTGGCCTGTCGCCTTGGACGGCGTTGTTGTCAGGCGATGATCCGCGCACCATAGGGCGCGACATGGCTTACCTGGGTTATATCTCTGCTGCCCAGGCAGATGCTGTGCTGCAGGTGCGTCAGGGCATTGCCAAGCTGGCCGATCTACGTAAAAAGACTCAAGCCAATGAAACAGAGCTGCTGGGACTGGCAGCAAACAGCAGCGAACAGAAGCAGGCCCTACAGGAACAGCAGGCTGAACGCCAAGAAGTGCTGCAGCGTATAGAAGCACAGCTTAAGCAGCAGCGCGGGCAGGCTGGCAGGTTGGCCCAGAATGATCAGCGACTGGGTGAATTGATTTCTGGCCTGGAAACCACCATGGCCAGGCTGGCCGAAGAAGCTCGCATCGCGGAACAAAAACGCCAGGCCGAAGCGGCGCGCCAGGCTGAACAGGCCAGGTTGGCCGCTATTGCACGCCAGCGTGTGCTGGATGAACAACGCGAGCAAGCGCGTCAGGCTGAATTAACGGCCAGGGCGGCGCAAGAACGTGCCCAGCGTGAACGCGATACCAAAGAAGCCGAACAGGCGCGCTTGCAGGTAGAACAAGCCAGGGCTCAGTCAAAAGCGGCTGAACAGGCCCAGGCAGCCGAACAGCAGCAGCAACGTTTGGCTGCCGAACAGGCGGCAGTGGAGCGCGCCCGCTTGGATCAGCAAGGAAAAGCACAGGCTGCCAGCACGGCAGGCCTAAGCAAAGGCAGGCCACATCCTGTGCGTGGTGGTGATGTGCTGGGTCGTTTTGGCGCACAGCGCCCCGATGGCGGCGTATGGCGTGGTGTTGTGTTAAGGTCGCCAGAAGGCACCCCGGTCCATGTGATCTCGGGCGGCAAAGTCGCCTATTCCAGTTGGCTGTCCGGCTTTGGCAATATCATTATTGTTGATCATGGGGCAGGCTACCTTAGCGTCTATGCGCACAATCAAAGCTTGCTGAAACAGGCGGGCGACGTTGTAGGGGCTGGCGACACCATCGCTACTGTAGGTGCAACCGGTGGGCAAGTGGACTCCGGTCTATACTTTGAAATACGACACAATGGGGTTCCAGTGAATCCTTTGCTTTGGTTAAGGCCATAATGTCGTTATTATTTGCCTGCCGCTTGCGGGCGGATTCTATTTTTTGACTTTACTCGGGATTGTGCATGAGCACTCGCAGGTTTAGCCGTATCGGCTTGGTGGTTTTAGGCGCTTTAGGCGGTGTGCTGATTAGCGTGGGTATCTCGGCGGTTGCCCAGCGCGGCGAACCCTTGCCCTTGAAAGACCTGCAGCAATTTGCCAACGTCTTTTCGGCCATCAAAAGCAGCTATGTGGAACCTGTCAGCGATCAGAAGCTGATAGGCGACGCCATACAGGGGATGTTCAGCGAACTGGACCCGCACTCTAGCTACCTGGATGCTGATGCTTTCAAGGAAATGGAAAACATCACCCAGGGCGGCTTTGGCGGCTTGGGCATAGAAATTGGCAGCGAAGATGGCATGCCCAAGGTCATCGCCCCCATAGAAGACACGCCAGCGGCTCGTGCGGGCATATTGTCGGGCGACCTGATTACCCATATCGACGGCAAGCCCACTAAGGGCATGACACTGAACGACGCCATCAAGCTGATGCGCGGCGAGCCCAAAACGCCCATAGTCCTGACGGTAAAACGGGATGGCAAAGATCAGCCCATCGTTATACATATCGTGCGCGACCTAATCAAGGTACGTAGCGTGCGCAGCAAAATGCTGGATAACGGCATTGCTTACGCACGTGTTTCGCAGTTTCAGGATCGCACCGTGGCCGATCTGCAAAAGCAGTTAGCTGATATGGGCGCGCAATCCATTCCCAAAGGTTTAATTCTGGATTTGCGCAATGATCCAGGTGGTTTGCTGGATAGCGCGATCGGTGTGTCGTCGGCCTTTCTGGAGCCAGGCAAACTGGTGGTATCCACCAAGGGCCGTATACCATCGTCGAATCGCGAATTTTTCTCTAAGGCTGGCAGTGGCAGCAGCAATTACCTAAGCACCAATGTGCTGGATTCGATGTCCCTGTCATCTGCACCCAAATGGCTGCGCACCATACCTATGGTGGTGCTGGTCAACGTGGGCTCAGCCTCGGCATCGGAAATTGTGGCTGGCGCCTTGCAGGACCATGGGCGCGCCACCATCATGGGCAACCGCACCTTCGGTAAGGGCTCGGTACAAAGCGTGCTGCCGCTTAGCGAAGACACTGGTATCAAGCTGACCACGGCGCGTTATTACACCCCCAAGGGGCGCTCTATACAGGTCACTGGTGTAGAACCTGATATCACGGTGGACGATACCGCTCAGGGGAATTTATTCCGCTTGCCTCGCGAAATTGATTTGCAGCGCCACTTGGTGAACGGTGTCGAACCCGAGGCTGCCAGCAAAAGCACCGAAGAACAAAATAAAGACGCTGACATGAAAATGTTTGAGTTCGGCGGCGCAGACGACTTTCAGTTGCAGCAGGCAGTCAATCAGCTGGAAGGCCGTCCGGTGAAAAAGAACGCGCCGTTGACTGTGACTGCTGCCAAGACGGATGCGGGCAGTGCTGATGTTGCCGTTGCGCCGCAGCCAGATGCTGATGCTGAAAAAAAAAGAGTAGTAATCCCTGAAGTTATTAATCGCTACCGTATTACCCCAGAAGGGGTGATAAAAGCGCCGTGATTACCGACCAGCATCTGCTGCGCTATGCGCGGCATATCCTGCTTGATGAGTTCGGCATTGAAGGCCAGGAACGTTTGTTGGCTGCCCGTGTGCTGGTGGTAGGCGCGGGCGGGCTGGGTTCCCCTGTGGCCCTGTATTTGGCGGCCTCGGGCGTGGGTCAGTTGGTGCTGGCCGACGATGACGAGGTCGAACTTAGTAACTTACAACGTCAAATCCTGCACACCACATCGCGGGTAGGTTGGTCCAAAGCGGAATCAGCCAAACATATGCTGGCTGATTTGAACCCCGAAGTGCCGGTGCAAGCGCTGGTGCAGCGACTGGATGGTCAGGCATTGTCTGATCAGGTGGCTCAGGCGGATCTGGTGCTGGACTGCTGCGATAACTTCGCGACTCGCCATGCAGTGAATCGGGCTTGCGTGCAGCATGGCAAGCCGCTGGTGTCGGGTGCAGCCATACGTTTCGCGGGCCAAATCACGGTATTTGATTTACGCCAGCCTCAGGCGCCGTGCTATCACTGCCTGTTTCCCGAGGCTGACGATGTCGAAGAGCTACGTTGCGCGACTACTGGGGTGTTTGCACCGCTGGTGGGCATTGTGGGCAGCGTACAGGCCGCTGAGGCCATCAAAGTGCTGACAGGCATGGGTGAGCCCCTGGTGGGGCGTTTGCTTAGCGTGGACGCCCTGACCATGCAGTGGCATACCGTGCGTTTTAGACGTGATCCAGCCTGTCTGGTGTGCGCAGGGCGTGACGTCTGACCAGCAGGTTTTCTACCGCCTTGAAGCGCAAGTCTACATAACTGTTGCGACCTTGCCGGGCTGACGCAAACGGCGTACCGGGATGGTAGATATGCACGGTACGCATGCCGGCCTGACGCGCCGTTTTCAGATTTTTTAAGGTGTCCTCAACCAGTACCACGCGGTGGGCGGGTGTTTTCAGTCGCGCCAGCACCTGGTGCATGAGTGCCAGCGAGGGCTTGGGACGTATCCTGCCCTGTAGGGACATGTCGTTGATACTGTATATGGCTTCAAAGTGCGGTAGCAGTCTTAAGGTCTTTAGCACCTGGCGGGCGTAGTCGGCCGGGGCATTGGTGAACAATATCTTGCGTCCTGGCAGGGCTTGCAGTTTGCGGCCCAGGCCGGGTTCGGCCCGCACCAGTTCGGCCACATTGAAGTCATGGCTTAAGCGTAGAAATTCATGGGGGTCGGCATGATGGTGTCGCACCATGCCTATTACTGTGGCGCCGTAGCGTTGCCAGTAGCGGGTGCGCAGCGTGCTGGCGGCGGCCAAGTCCAGATCCAGCGTGGACGCTACCGCCTGGGTCATGGCGCTGTTGATGGCGCCAAAGATAGCATGCGATGCATCGTGCAAGGTGTTGTCCAGATCGAACAACCAGACCGTCTCTGCCTGCCCGTCGCTGCTGGCGCGAGCGCGACGAGGCCGGTGCAGCGCTAGGGTGCTGCGTAACGGCGACACTAGTAGCTAATCATGGTGCCGACCCCTTGGTCGGTCAGGATTTCCAGTAGTAGGCAATGGGGAACGCGACCATCCACGATATGGACAGAATTGACGCCGTGGCGGGCGGCATCCAGGGCCGATGATATCTTCGGCAACATGCCCCCGGAAATGGTGCCATCTTCGAACAATTCGTTAATGGTGCGCGCGGATAGACTGCGCAGCAACTGGCCATTTTTATCCAGTACGCCTGGGGTGTTGGTCATCATGACCAGTTTTTCGGCACCCAGCACTTCGGCCATTTTGCCCGCAACCAGGTCGGCATTGATGTTATAGGCGCGGCCGTCTTCCCCATAGCCTATTGAGGAAATTACCGGTATAAACTGGTCGTCCTGCAAGGCTTTGACGACAGCGGGCTCTATGCGGGCGATGTCGCCCACAAAGCCGATATCCAGCATTTCACCAGGATTCTGGTCGTCAGGAAGCCATTTTTTGACGGCCTGGATCAGGCAGCCATCTTTGCCGGTCAGACCGACGGCTTTGCCGCCAGCTTCGTTGATCATCATGACGATGTCTTGTTGCACCTGGCCGCCTAACACCCACTCGACCACTTCCATGGTTTCGGCGTCGGTAACCCGCATGCCCTGGATGAAAGTGCCTTCTTTGCCTATGCGTTTTAGCGCGGCATTAATTTGAGGGCCGCCGCCGTGTACGACTATGGGATTAAGCCCAACCAGTTTCAGTAAGACCACATCGTGGGCAAAGCTGCGTTGTAGGCTTTCTTCTGTCATGGCATTGCCGCCATACTTAATGACCACGGTTTTTCCGTGGAAACGGCGTATATAAGGCAGGGCTTCGGAAAGCACCTCGGCCTTGACAGTGGATGAGTGGGACGTGTTGCTACCAGTAGTCGTCATAATGAATTAGCCCTTCAGGGCTTGGTCGACAGTGCTTAAAAAAGCCTGCTTGTCGTAGTTGCCCAAATAGCGCTTGATAATGTTGCCCTGCTTGTCGATCAGGAAGGCAGTGGGTGTCAGCTTCACATCGCCGAACGCCTTGGCAATGCTGCCATCGGTGTCCATGGCGACCGGGAAGGGAAGTTCACGGCTGCTGGCAAAATTTCTAACATAAGCGGGTGGGTCGTAATCCATGGCGACGGCAATGACTTCGTAGCCTTTGGAATGCAGGGCGTTATAGGTTTCAATATTACCCGGCATCTGGGCGATACAGGTGGTGCAGCTGGTGGCCCAGAATTTGACTAGTACGACTTTGCCGCGCAGGTCCTGCGAGCTTATTTGTTTGCCGTCCAGGGTAGTGTAGACAACATCGGGCGCGGCGGCCTTGGCTGACCCCTGGAACTGCCAGTAGGCGCCAGCACCTAGCACCAGTACGGCAATGACTGCAATAAAAATCTTTTTCATTAGTTTACGGGCATCGCCTGAATATCGCCTGAGTCAGGCTGGGACATAGGGGCAGGGCTGTTGGTATTGGCATCCTGTATAGGGGCGGGGGTATCTGCCAGGCTGGCTGCCGACACAATATCAAAGCCCTTAACTACCCGATTGACGCCACCCACGGATGATGCGGCAATAGCGGCGCGTTGTCCTTCTTCCTGGGTAACCCGGCCCAACAAATAGACCACACCACGTTCTGTCGTGACGGCTATAGTGCGGCTGGGGACTTCTTTGGTGTTGATCAGGGCAGTTTTAACTTTCGAGGTCAGCCAAGTGTCGTTGGTGCGTACGGTAAGCGGAGTGATATCGCCCACGCGCAGTTCGTTGACCACTTTGACGACTTTTTCGACCTTGGCGGCGGCCTCGCCAGCGCGCTGTTTGTCGGCTGCTGTGGGTACATCACCAGTCAGCAACACCAGGCCTGCATATGACAAGCTATTGACGCGGGCCTTGTCGTCAAACAGGGTGCGCATTTGGGCGGCAACTTTCATGTCTATGGCGCGGTCTTCGACCTGCTCGCCAGTGGTGCGCCTGTCGGTTGCGACGACGGCCGTGGTGGCGGCAGCGCCGCCTATAACCAGGGCGCCACAGCCCGATAGCAAGGTGAGTCCGGCCAGTGCCAGACTGGCAAAAACATAGCGTGGTGCGCGTGAGTTAGCAAGCATTACAGGGTATCTCCGAGTAGTAGGGCGTCTATCCCGTCGCACAAGGCATGCAGTAATACGATGTGTACTTCCTGTATGCGCATGGTGCGATCATGGGGGACGCACAGGTGGATATCGGCGGCGTTCAGCATGCCAGCCATTTTACCGCCGCCTTTGCCAGTGATGGCAATGATATTCATGTCGCGGTCATGCGCAGCAGCGATGGCGCGCATGACGTTGGCCGAGTTGCCGCTGGTGGAAATGGCCACCAGCACATCGCCGGGCTGGCCTAGGGCGGTAACCTGGCGTTCGAAGATGGCGTCGAATCCGTAGTCGTTGCCGACAGCGGTAAGTATGGCAGTGTCGGTGTTCAGAGCGATGCCTGCCAGCGGCAGACGGTCGCGTTCAAAGCGTCCGACCAGTTCGGCGATGAAGTGCTGGGCATCGGCCGCCGAGCCACCGTTACCGCAGGCTAGAATTTTAGCGTTATTGGCCAAAGCGCCGAATAGAAGCTCGACGGCGTCGGCCAGTGGTTGGGTCAGTTCAACAGAGCTGGCCCTGAAGGCGTCAATTGCATCGTCAAAATGCGATGTCATGTGGGATTTCATGTCCATAGGCATAATTATCTCATGTTACGCAGAAAGCTTGTTTGATCCAGTTGATGCCATTCGGTTCTATGCTGATGACGTCAAATCGGCAGGGCGGTGTCAGTCCGGCAAAGTAGCGCCGTGTCAGCAACGGTAGAAAATACTGGGCGGCACGTATCAGCCGCTGCTGCTTGCGGCGGTTTACACTAGCGGCGGCACCACCGTAGTGTAGCGACTGGCGCTTGCGCACCTCAATAAATACCAGTGTTGCACCATCCATGGCGATCAGGTCGATTTCACCTGCCTTGCAGCGCAAGTTTTGCGCCAGCAACAGCAGTCCTGCCTGTGTTAGTTCCTGGGCGGCAAGTGTTTCCGCAGCCTGGCCTGCGCGTTGCGTAGGTGAATACTTAAGTTCGTGGGTGTTTGTTGGCTGACGCGCCGCACGGCGCGACTGGGTCAGTGTGCGGCGATGGCGCTTACGCACTGCCAAGCGTTGGGCCTGATGCGCCAGTTGGTAAGCCGAGTTGTCGTCAGGCATGGCGGCTGGCCTTTTTCCCTGTGTTTAGGACAATGTTGATCAGTATGAACGAATTTAGCCCGACCGCCGACTCATCGGAGACATGGAAACGTCTCACTCAACGCATGGACGCTCAACAGTGGCCAACTGCTACTTTATATGTGGTGGCCACGCCTATAGGCAATCTGGGCGATTTAAGCGTGCGTGCCTGGCAGACCTTGCTGCGTTGCGATGTGATTGCCGCCGAGGACACTCGCGCCAGCCGTACCTTGATGGATGCCTGGGGCATCACTACGCCGCTGATTGCGGCCCACCGCCATAATGAAGCGGGGGCGGCTCAGGATATCGTGGCAAGACTGGCCCAAGGCCAGCGCGTGGGGCTGGTGTCGGACGCTGGTTCGCCAGCCGTGAGCGATCCCGGAGCACGCATAGTGCGCAGCGTACGCGAGGCTGGTTTTGGCGTGGTTGCCATCCCCGGCGCTAGCGCCGTTATGGCAGCGCTTATGGCCAGCGGCGTTACTACCGATGAAAATCCGGCGTTTGTTTTCGCCGGCTTTATGCCGAATAAAGCGGCGGCGCGGCAAAAGTGGTTGCGCCAGTGGACCGCGATTGCCGCACCCGTGGTGATGTTCGAGTCACCTCATAGGCTGTCGGCCGCGGTTGGCGATATTGTTACGGTTTGTGGGCCAGAGCGCCTGCTGACCTTTGCCCGCGAGCTGACCAAGCGTTTCGAGCAGGTACATACTTTGCCGGCAGGCCAGGCTCAGGCCTGGCTGGCTGAAGATAGTCATCGCAGCCAGGGTGAGTTTGTACTAATCGTTCATCAG
Organism: Burkholderiaceae bacterium; assembly: GCA_017983955.1. Classification (GTDB taxonomy): domain Bacteria; phylum Pseudomonadota; class Gammaproteobacteria; order Burkholderiales; family Burkholderiaceae_B; genus JAGOAJ01. The sequence continues at coordinate 74,627 of JAGOAJ010000004.1, read as the reverse complement.
GCGCCAGCACAGCCCGACGATGGTGATCTGGATGGCAGCACCGCGGTGCTGCTGGATGCATTGCTGGAAAGCGTGTCTGTGCGTGATGCGGCGCGTATTGCTGCCAAAGTGACTGGTTTTCCGCGTGACACTTTGTATGCCCAGGCCTTGGCCAGGCAGAAGTAGTCAGCGATTTTGGGCCGACTGCCTGGCAGCTGCTAGGGTGGTTCAGCGTACGGCAATTGATCCGGCTAACCCGGTTTGCTGCTGTATGCGTAGCGCGGCGTTGACCGCTGCTGTGCGAGATGGGTAGGGGCCAATTTGTACGCGGTACAGGTTGCCACCCGTCGTCACATGAGCGTTACGGCTTTCGACGTTTTGTAAATCATGATTTAGCTGAGTGACCAGGATATCCGCGCTTTGTTGCGCGCCAAAAGCACCAAACTGCAGAAAGATCTGGTTGCCGCTGTCGGTGGCGCGTTGGTTGGCCCCTGAGGGCTGGTACATCACGGTTTGACCCAAAGGCTGGGCCGCTGTGTTATCGGCAAAGCTACTGTACGTGGGTGGACCGTCAACTTCTTGGATGGCATCCAGCGCATTGGGTACTGGTGCTTGTGTAATCAGCACCGGGGCGGCATATGGCTGGGGCGGTGCGGCAGGGGCCAGAGGCTGAGCCTTGGGCGTATTGCCGGGTTGGTACCATGCATTATTACGTATATCTGAGCTGGTGATGGCCTCAACGATGACCTGACCGCTGCCCGGTCCTATCAGATCCAGCTTGGCGGCCGCTACGTAAGACAAATCAATAATGCGCGCGCTGTGAAATGGGCCGCGATCATTAATGCGGACTATGACGGACTTCTTGGTGCCTGCATGGGTAACCCGAGCGTAGCTGGGCAGGGGCAAGGTGGGGTGGGCTGCCGTCATGGCGTACATGTCGTAGGTTTCACCGTTGGCCGTTTTATTGCCATGAAATTTACGGCCATACCAAGAGGCAGTACCTTGCTGGCGAAAGGTGGTTTCTTCACTAATGGGCACATAACGCTTGCCAAAGACGACATAAGGCCTGGCGTTGGCCGGTCTATGGTCTTCCAGGCGAGGGACAGCATCAGGGATGGCGGCAATGTTGGCCGGTATGTTGGAACCTGGGCCATCGTCTTTGTAATAACCACCGCCACCGCTGCTGCGCGTACTGCGACCTGAACTGGAGCACCCCGCCATGATTGCCATGGTCAGGCATAGCGCCGTAACGATTAGGTAACGTGGCCGCCTCATGGGATGTCGGGTGGCGGTTGATTGCGATGGCGTATCAGCAAGGGTGAATGGTCGGCAAACCTTAGCGCCAGTTGTTCAGTGACATATACCGAGCGATGCTTGCCGCCTGTGCATCCTATGGCAACGGTCAGGTAGTTACGGGTGTCTTGCATATATAGCGGCAGCCAGCGTCGTATGAAGCCAGCGATGTCTTCTATCATGGTTTCCACAGTGCCAAACTGAGCCAGCCAACGTGCCACGGGTTCGTCGCGCCCGGTCAGGGGGCGCAGGTCGCGGTCATAATGCGGATTGGGCAGGCAACGTACATCGAACACCAGATCTGCATCACCCGGCACGCCGCGTTTGTAGGCAAAGGACTCGAAAGTTAGGACCACTGGGGCCCTGTCGGCTTGCACCAGATCACGTACCCAGGCGCGCAGTTGGCCCGGTGTCAGGTCTGATGTGTCTATGACATGTTCTTGTTCGCGCAGCGGGGCCAACATTTCGCGTTCAGTGTCTATGCACTCTTGCAGCGATGGCGACTTGCCACCGCGTTGCAGTCTGTCGGTGAGCGGGTGACGGCGGCGGGATTCTGAATAACGCTGCCGCAGAGTGTGGTCATTGGCATCCAGGAAAATAACCCGGAAAGGTGTGCCCATGGCTCGTAAGCTGGTAATAACGTCGGGGAGCTCGTCGAGCTCGCCGGGCGAGCGTACGTCGATGGCGACGGCGACTAGGCTAAGTCCGCTTTCCCGAGTGCTGGCGATGAACTCGTGCAGAAAGCGCACAGGCAGGTTGTCTACACAGGTGTAGCCTGCATCTTCCAGCAGGCGCAAGGCGACGGATTTTCCTGAGCCTGAAATACCTGTAATTAAAACGATGTTAAGCATAGTAATAGTGGTTCTTAGTCCTGGCGGCTGCTTTCCATGATAGCAAGAGCCTGCCTTTCAATGAATTCACCCATGGTGTCTATACCGCGTAGGGTCAGTATGGTGTTGCGCACAGCGGCCTCGACCAGCACCGCCAAGTTACGTCCGGCGGCAACCTGCAGCATAACTCGGCGTATGGGTATGCCCAGTACGTCCTGGGTTTGATCCTGCACAGGCAGGCGCTCAAAGTGGTCTTGCGAGGCGCGCACCAACTGTACGATAAGCTTAAGTTTCTTTTTGCGGCGTACTGACGTTTCACCAAAAATGGTGCGTATGTCCAGTAGGCCCAGGCCGCGCACTTCCAGAAGATTTTGCAGCAACGCCGGGCATTGGCCTTCTATCATGTTGGGTGCTGACCGCATCAGTTCTACCGCGTCATCGGCCACCAGGCCATGTCCGCGTGATATCAGTTCCAGCGCCAGTTCGCTTTTGCCCAGGCCAGATTCGCCCATGATAAGCACGCCTAAACCCAGCACATCCATGAACACGCCATGTACGGTGGTTTTTGGGGCTAGCCGCTTACCCAGATAAATGCGTAGCAGGTCAATAAGCTGGGCAGCTGGGACGGGGGTGGCAAGTACCGGAATTTGTTGGGCGTTACAGAATTCGCGCATGTCGGCCGGTGCCGCCATGCTTTCGGCGATTAGGATAGCGGGCACGCCGCCAGTAATCAGCTCTTCAAGGTGATGCAGGCGGCGCTTGCTGTCCAGGCGGGCGTAGTAAGAGAGTTCTTCAGCGCCAAACACCTGTATGCGCGATGGGTGTATCAGGTTCAAGTGGCCGACCAAGTCGGAGGCTGACATGCCCACATCCGGTATTAGCCGGTGCGCTGCGTCTACTCCAGCTACCCAGGTGAATGGAATTTTTTCGGCATTGTCGCTGACCAGTTCCTGGATAGTAAGCATAGTAAGTTAGTCGCCTTCGGGTTCGGGGGCCGTAGTAAGAAGCTTGTGAATAACGGCTGGATCGGTTTCGGTGGCCAGCGCTTGCCGCAAGCTAGCGTCGGACATGAGCCGAGCAATTTCTGCAAGCAAGTCCAAGTGCAACTGAGTTGCGGCTTCGGGGACCAGCAGAATGAACAGCAAGCTGGCCATGCGCCCGTCGGAGGCGTCGAAACGCACAGGATCGGCCAGCCGTATAAAGGCGGCGTGTGGTTCTTTAAGGTCTTTGATGCGCCCGTGCGGTACCGCAACGTGATGCCCCAGCGCAGTAGACCCCAGACGCTCGCGCGAGATCAGGCTGTGGAAGACGGCAGTGCGAGCAATGCCATGGTGATTTTCGAAAAGCAGGCCAGCTTGCTCGAAGGCTCGCTTTTTGCTGGTAGCAGCCAGATCAAGCACCACATTGGAGAGCGGCAAGATACGCGACGTGAGATTCATGATTCCATTATAACTAAGGCCCCAATCAGCGTGTGCGATTGAGGCCATGGTGCCGGAAGTTAAGGATACACCGAGAGGGAGTTTAGTACGCCCTGCAGATATCGTTTAGGTCCGGGTTGTGTCATTCAGCGGGGATTTCCTGCCGTTTGACTGCTTCGTGAGCATGGTTATGCGCCTTGGTTTTGTACTTGATAACCTGGCGGTCGATTTTGTCGGACAGTAAGTCTATGGCTGCATACAGGTTTTCGTCAGTGGCAGCGCAATGAAGGTCTTTGCCCGGCAATCGCATAGTGACTTCAGCCGTATGTTGCAGTCGCTCGGTGGAGAGCAAAACCTGCGAATCGATCACATTATCGAAACGGCGGCCCACACGAGATAACTTGCTAAGCACGTATTCACGTATGGCAGGGGTAAGTTCTAGATGACGACCAGTGATGCTCAGGTTCATAGTTGGACTCCTGGAAAACAGTGGCGCGCAATATGCGCATGGGGATGGGGCTAGGACTCCTTGCAATGTGTTGGTAATGACTTCAGTGTATCGCTTATGTGGCCAAAATCAAGGGGCTAGATCAAACTTTACATGCGGAAATTCTTGCCCAGATAAACTTGACGCACCGCTTCGTCATCAATGATTTCGTTGGGATGGCCGCTGGTAAGGACTTTGCCTTCGCTGATAATGTAGGCCCGGTCGCAAATGCCCAGAGTTTCACGCACGTTGTGGTCAGTAATCAGCACCCCAATATTGCGACTTTTCAGAAATTGCACGATGCGCTGGATTTCAATGACTGCGATGGGATCTACCCCGGCAAAGGGTTCATCCAGCAAAATAAAGCGGGGCCGGGTGGCCAGCGCCCGGGCAATTTCTACGCGACGACGCTCGCCACCCGATAGCGATATGGCGGTGTTGCTTTGTATGTGACCGATTTGCAGTTCGTCTATCAGCGAGGCCAGGCTGGTGTCGATCTGTTGCTTGGTAGGGGGGCGACCCTGGGCGTCCACCTGTAGCTCCAGGACGGCACGTATGTTTTCTTCGACAGTAAGGCGGCGAAACACCGACGCATCCTGGGGTAAATAAGACAGGCCCAGGCGAGCGCGCTTGTGCATGGGCATGCTGGTGATGTCGACGTTGTCGATAAGTATGCGTCCGGCATCGGTAGGGACTATGCCGACTATCATGTAAAAACTGGTGGTTTTTCCTGCCCCGTTGGGGCCCAGTAAACCCACGACTTCACCGCTGTCGACCGACATGGATACATCATGTACGACCGTGCGCTTGCCGTAGGTTTTTTGCAGGCCGGTAGCCACCAGGCGGCCGGGTGTGTCATTGGCCGGACGGCTGGCGCGTGACGAAGTAGCAGAGGTTGCGAGCATAAAGTGTGCGGAATTCAGAGTAAGGCCGTAGCCGTGGTTAGCCGGCAGATTTTTTTTGGCATTCGGCAATGGCGGCATCGGCTTTACCGCGGGCCTGGGCGACTGAGCGCACGCGGCCACCCGCAGCGGCCGAGTTCGGGCCGCCGAAGGCTTGGTAAGTATCGGTTTTTTGCTTGTAGATGACGCGCTCGCCCTTGATGGTGTCAAAGGGCTTGCCGCATAGATAGCGGGTCACCACAGCCTGCCCTGTCATGATGACTTCTTCGGTTTTTCCGTTGTAATCGCCGCGCAGGCCTTTGGCCTCTATGACTTCAAATTTGCTAGGATCTTCCTGGCGTATCAACACCAATTTGTTGCCATCGACTGTGGCTGTGCCATGCTGGAAGCCTTCGGCGTCCTCGTGCATGACCAGTTTGTCGGAATGCAAGGTCATAGCGCCGCGCGTCATGATGACGTTGCCCGTGAAGATGCTTTCTTTTTTGATGTCGTCGTAATTCAGCGTGTCCGAGAGCACCAGCGTGTCGGGTTCTTCGGCAGGGGCGGCGGCTGTTTGGGCATAGGCTAGGCTGCTTGCGGCCATCAGGGCCACAGAGCCCAGCCAGAGGCTGAAAACAGAAGGGCGTGTCAGGTTCATGGTTTTCCTGGAGTCGGCGGGGGCTGGTCAGAACGCGTACGCGTACCTTCCTGGCCCGAGATTTTTACGTCGGAGGCTGAAAACACCTGCAGCTGCCGGGTGTTGTTATCGTAACGCATGCCTGTGCCGTTCATGGTGGATGAGCCATTGACCACATGAGCGGGTAAGTCGGTCAGCACCAGGTTGTCGTCGGGTCGTAGCGTAAGTTGTTCGCTGCGCACATCCAGGGCCGGTCTTTCCTGGTCGGCATAGCGGTGTACATGGGCGTCGCCCGTCATGATAATACGTGCGCCGTCCTCGTCCATGACAGCGGTTTTAGAGGTGCCTACCGTAACTGGCGTGCCCGGCTGCTGGCCAGTGGCTTTGGCCGTGGTGATTTCATAAGAATCGTCGTCAGGGTAGTGCTGCATGGCGTCGCCTTCCAGCCGATTGATGGCCACGCCAGTAACGTCAGTGCGTACCATGACGAAGCTTTTCGCCCAGGAATCGGGTTCGTGGGTGACGCGCCGGGGCGGATCGGTGGCGATAGAGCGTTGGGCGTAGTCGGCAGCCCACCAGGTACCGCTTACCAGCACCAGCAGCAATACCAGGGCAATCAACGATGGTGCGCGGTCTTTCATGGCGTTATTGGATGTTGCCGGTCAAAGGCCGTGCCTGCGGAGAAAAAAATGCACCCAAGCGTCCCTGGGCGGCCAGTATCAGATCGCAGCACTCGCGCACCGCGCCGGAACCGCCTGCGCGCGTGGATACCCAGTGGGCAATTTGGGAAACATAGGCGGGCGCATTGGGTACGCTGGCAGCGAAGCCCACGCGTTGCATGGCGGCCAAGTCTATGATGTCGTCGCCCATATAGCCGATTTCATTCAGGCTGCAGTTGTTTTCCTGGGCCAGGGTGGCTATGGTCTGGGTTTTGTCCCGGACGCCTTGATAGACTAGGGCTATGCCCAGTTCGGCGGCGCGGCGCGCCACGATGGCGCCTTCGCGGCCAGTAATCAGAGCGACGGTGATGCCGCTTTCGCGCATCAAACGCAAACCATGGCCATCCAGGGCATGAAAGCCCTTGGCAATTTCACCATGTTCGCCATACCAGAGGCTGCCATCGGTTAGTACACCGTCAACATCGAATGCCATGACGCGTAATTGGCGCACGCGCTCAATCACGGTGGCGGATGTTTTTGCCAGAATCTGGGCTTCGACAGGATGGGGGGAACGGGCCGGTGTCATCATCAAATTACCTTTGCTGCAAGCAAGTCGTGCATATGTAATGCGCCTAATAATAGCCCGGCATCGTCCGCGACCAGTATCTGGTTGAGACGCTCTGCATCCATGAGCCTGGCAGCTTCTACTGCCAGCAGGCCCGGTGCGACCGTGCGAGGATGCGAGCTCATGCCGTCGCTGACTTTAAGTGCGCGGATATCTCCGTAGCGTCCTATCAGGCGGCGTAAGTCACCATCGGTAAATATACCTATGGGGTGCTGCTGCGCGTCTGTCACTATGGTCATGCCCATGCCTTTGGCCGACATTTCTACCAGCGCATCAGGTATGGAGGTGTTTAGATTTACCAGCGGCAGGGCGTCACCCTGGCGCATGACATCGCGCACCAAGGTTAGCAAGCGACGACCCAGGGCGCCGCCAGGATGCGAACGGGCAAAGTCGTCAGGGCCAAATCCACGCGCTTCCAGGCAGGCGACAGCCAAGGCATCGCCCAGTACCAGGGCGGCCGTGGTGCTGGCAGTAGGTGCCAGGTTAAGCGGGCATGCCTCTTGCTGCACATACGCATTAAGGTGCAAGTCGGCGCTGCTAGCCAAAGGGGAGTCAGGGTGACCAGTGATGGCAATGACTTGCGCGCCCATGCGCTTGGCTACTGTCAGTATGGTGACCAGTTCGTTGGCCGCGCCAGAATACGAAATAGCCAGGACGATATCTTGTTTGGTCAACATGCCCAGATCGCCATGTATGGCTTCGGCAGCATGCATGAAAAATGCGGGAGTGCCCGTAGATGCCAGCGTGGCTGCAATTTTGCGGGCAATGTGACCAGACTTTCCTATGCCAGTCACCACGACTCGGCCATGGCAGGCCAACAACAGGCTGACAGCCTGAACGAAGGACTGATCCAGGCGATCGTGCAGCGCCTGCAGTGCATTAATTTCTATGCTGAAACTGCGCCTGGCCGATTCCAGTACGGTATCGGCTGCGAAGGGTGTATTATTTTCCATGCAGGGATTTTACGCGTAGTCGCGCTAACTCAGTAATAACCGTCAAAAAAATCCTGCAACCGACAGTCACTCAATGTACAGCCGTTATACGGAGTAAGTCGCATGATAGACATTGATGTAGTGAATTTGTCCCGGCTGCAATTCGCCGCGACGGCCCTGTATCACTTTTTATTCGTGCCGCTAACCCTGGGCTTGTCATTTCTGCTGGCCATCATGGAAAGCGTTTACGTGATGACAGGACGCGATGTCTGGCGTCGCATGACGGTATTCTGGGGCGTGCTGTTTGGCATCAACTTTGCGCTGGGCGTTGCTACGGGCGTCGTCATGGAATTCCAGTTTGGCATGAACTGGGCTTATTACAGCCATTATGTGGGTGATGTTTTTGGCGCACCGCTGGCCATAGAAGGCCTGATGGCGTTTTTCCTGGAAGCGACGTTTGTAGGCCTGTTCTTTTTTGGTTGGGATCGCCTGTCTAAAGTGGGGCACTTGGCCGTGACGTGGCTGGTGGCTTTTGGGGCGAACTTTTCTGCCCTTTGGATACTGATCGCCAATGGCTGGATGCAAAATCCTGTGGGGGCGGTATTTAATCCGCACACCATGCGCATGGAAATGACGGATTTCGTCCAATTGATATTCAATCCAGTGGCTCAGGCCAAGTTTGTGCATACCGTAAGTGCCGGTTATGTCATGGGGGCCATGTTTGTACTGTCGGTCAGCGCCTGGTATCTATTGCATGGGCGCCACGTGCAAATTGCCAAACGATCCATGGTGGTGGCAGCCAGCTTTGGCTTGGCTTCGGCGTTGTCGGTGGTGGTGCTGGGTGATGAAAGCGGCTACTTAACCACGGAACATCAAAAAATGAAGATAGCCTCGCTAGAGGCCATGTGGGAAACAGAGCCAGCGCCTGCCAGCTTTCATGTGTTTACCGTACCCGATCAGAAAACCCAGTCCAATAGCTATACCTTGTCCATTCCCTATGTGATGGGGATTATTGGCACGCGGACGTTGACTGAGCCTATGCTGGGAATTAAAGACCTGATCGTGCTCGCCGAGCAGCGCATACGCTCGGGCATTGTGGCCTGGGATGCGCTGGCTAGAATCAGGGCCGACCCCAAGGATGCCGAGGCGCGCGTCGTGTTTGGCCAGAACTGGAGGGATATGGGCTATGCCTTGTTACTGCAGCGCCATACGGATAATGTCAGCACGGCCACGGATCAGCAGATTGCCCTGGCGGCGCTGGATACGGTGCCTCAGGTATTGCCGCTGTTCTGGACCTTTCGCATCATGGTGGGGCTGGGGCTTTACTTCATCGCTTTGTTTGCCCTGTTTTTCTGGATGGCGTCTACCGGGCGCCTACAGAAGTATCCGCGCCTGTTGAAGCTGGCTTTGTATAGTTTGCCCTTGCCCTGGGTAGCCATAGAGTGTGGTTGGTTTGTGGCCGAGTTTGGTCGCCAGCCCTGGGTGATAGAAGGCGTGTTACCTACGTATTACGCGGCTTCGGGGCTAGCCGTTAGTGATCTGTTGATTAGTCTGGGCATCTTTTTTGTGCTGTATACGATTTTATTTATCGTCGGCGTTAAGGTCATGCTGCATGCAATACGCACAGGTCCCGAGGACCTACCGCCAGGGCAGGCGCTGGCCCAGCGTAGCCCGTTGACCAGTACAGAATACTGATAGGGGATATGTCATGGAAGCCTGGGTATTGCTGGATTACCCCACACTAAGGGTAGTATGGTGGGCCTTGCTAGGCCTGTTGATGGCAGCCTTCGCCGTTATGGATGGCACTACGTTGGGCGTGGCCATCATGCTGCCTTTGGTGGCTAAGAACGACCTGGAACGGCGCACCTTATTGAATGTCATAGGGCCGGTCTGGGAGGGCGGTCAAGTATGGCTGATCGTGGCGGGCGGTGTCATATTCGCAGCTTGGCCATTGCTTTATGCGATGGCGTTTTCGGGCTTTTATCTGGCAATGATGTTATTGCTGATTGCGCTGATTATCAGGCCAGTGGCGATTACCTATCGCAGCAAACGCCCCGAGGCCCGATGGCGTAATACCTGGGACACTTTATGGTGCGTGACCGGTTTCATCACGGCGCTGGTGTTTGGCGTTGCCGTGGGTAATGTCATGGTGGGCGTCCCCTTTGAATTCGATCCTAATAACCTACGGCCTATGTATCAGGGCGGGTTCTTCGCCTTGTTTACGCCATTTCCGCTGTTTGTCGGGCTATTAAGTATCTGCATGATGGCGATGCAGGGGGCTGCCTGCTTAACCTGGAAGACCGATGGGGCAGTGGCCAGTCGCGCTAGACGCGCCGGGCGCTGGCTGGCCTTGGCGACCTGGCTGCTGTTTGGCCTGGGTGGGCTTTGGATCGCCTGGGGGATAGACGGTTATGCGATCGTCAGCGGTGTCGATATGTCGCTGGCATCCAATCCGCTGGGCAAGGCCGTAGTTCTGGCCAGGGGCGGCTGGCTGGATAACTTCCTGCTATGGCCGTTTATGCAATGGGGCCCCGTGCTGGGTCTGGGCGGAGCTTTCTTAACCATGGTGCTGATGATGGCGCGGCGTCCTACCCGTATGACCTGGTTGTTTTCGTCGCTGTCGTTAATAGGCATAGTGCTGACTTTCGGCTTTGCATTGTTTCCCTTTCTGCTGCCATCGTCCTTGGCGCCGAATGTCAGTCTGACGATTTGGGACGCATCGGCCAGCCATTTTAGTTTGTGGATCATGCTGTTGGTTTCCAGCATACTGTTACCCATAGTGATGCTCTACACCATCTGGGTATACCGGGTATTGCGCGGCAAGGTGACCGAGCAAAGTCTGAAGGACGCTCATCACACCTATTAACTAATAAGGATACTGACCATGTGGTATTTTTCGTGGATATTGGGTTTGGGCCTGGCATGCGCATTTTCTATTTTGAACGCTATGTGGTTTGAGTTGCGCGAAGGCACGTAATACTGTGGGTCCTTCGTCTGGCCAGTTAACGTCGTTATGGCGTTTGGCGCCAGTCAGCATGACTGTGGCTATGGTTGCACCGGTGTTGGCTGGTGTGCTGTTGTTGGTGCAAGCTTGGCTGATGGCGCAACTGCTAGGCGTGGCGATTACCGCTGGCCTGGCACCTGCACAGGCCAGCTACCTGATTGCGGCCATAGTGGCACTGATGATGTTGCGTGCGGCGATTAGCTGGGTGGGCGAGCGGGCTGCCAGTTGGGCGGCAGAAAACATCAAAACTCAGTTGCGCAGCACCTTGTTTGCTTACCTGCTGGCGCAAGGTCCGGCAGCGACTCGGCACTTGGTGGCGGGTGAGTTGTCCAGCACTCTGGTTGACCAGATTGATGTTCTGGACGGTTTTTTTATACGCTATCTGCCGTCTGTCATTGCTGCGGTATTTTTGCCCCTGGCCTTTGGCATAGTGCTGTTGCCTGTGGACTGGATAGTTGCCTTGTTGCTGTTGCTGACTGCGCCTTTGATACCTGTTTTTATGGCCTTGATCGGCCTGGGCGCCCAGGCCGCCAGCCAGCGACACCAAACGGCGATGACCCGTCTTTCGGGTTACTTCGCCGATCGCATGCGTGGCGCCTTGACGCTAAAGCTGTTTGGGCGCACTGACGCTGAAGTAGGCCGCGTGCGCCAGGCCAGCCTGGACTTAAGCCAAAAAACCATGGTGGTGTTGCGTCTGGCATTCTTGTCTTCTGCAGTGCTGGAGTTGTTTGCGGCCTTAGGTGTGGCCGGGGTCGCGGTATATGTGGGCTTAAGCTTCCTGGGCTATTTGGGTCCCACGGCTGGGCCGTCCAGCTTGCAGGCAGGGCTGTTTTGTCTATTGCTGGCGCCCGAGGTCTACAGCCCCTTGCGCCAGTTTGCGGCCAATTACCACGACAGGGCTGCCGCACGTGCTGCCATGGCTCAAATTCAAACACTGTTTGGCGAACTGCCTATGGTGCAAAAAACAGAGAATGCAGGGACGTGCTTGGCCTTCGCGGATACGGGTATTGCTACACAACATGCGGCCAAGCGGGATCGCACCCGAATGGCATCATCGGGCGCGGCGGACACCGTCGTGTTCGACGTGCACCGCCTGGTGGTAATGGCTGGCAGCCATAGACTGGCGGTCTTGCGCGATGTGTCTCTGTCCATACGGCAAGGCCAGAAAATTGCCTTGATGGGAAGTAGCGGTAGCGGCAAGACCACCCTGCTGGAGGCCTTGACCGGCATGCGGGCCAAGGCGGGTGGTGACGTGTTTTATGACGGTGTGCCGCTGCTGGATAAGCAGATACTTAGTTTGTCTGATGGCTTGGTGCTGTCTAGTCAGCAGCCTTTTTTTATGGCGACGACCGTGGCGGATAATCTGAAACTGGCCGCGCCTATGGCCAGTGACACCCAGCTATGGACCGCGTTGGCGCAGGCCGATATGGACGCAGCGATACGTGCCTTGCCCCTGGGACTGTCTACCCCGCTGCAAGCCGGTGGATACGGGATGTCTGGCGGTCAGTTGCAGCGTTTGGCGCTGGCCAGGGTGTTCCTAAGCCAGGCCAGGGTGTTATTGCTGGATGAACCCACTGCTCACTTGGATGGCGACAGCCGTGATCGCGTCATCAGCGCTTTGTTGGCATTTTCTGAAGGCCGCACTTTACTGGTGGCTACGCATGATCCTGCCGTCGCCCAGCGTCTGGACTGTATCTGGCGTATTCAAGACCAGCAGGTGTTTACGTGATGATGCTATGGCGGTTGATGTGGCCCTGGCTGCGTGCCCACCGCAAGCTATTGATCGCGGCATTGGCGCTGGCCTTGGTGACGGTGCTGGCGGGGGTGGGGCTGTTGACGGTGGCGGGCTGGTTCCTAACCGGTGCTTATCTGGCGGGTGCTGGCGCGGTCTTTAATCTGTTTGCACCATCTGCCTTGATACGCGGACTGGCCTTCTGGCGCATAGGCGCGCGCTGGGGTGAACGGGTTGCCGGGCATGCCGCCACGCTACGCTTATTGGCCGATATGCGTACGACGGTGTTTGCGCGCATGGTGTCGCTAAGCCCTGTGCAATTGGCTGCCTACCAAGAAGGCGATCTGGTGGCGCGGTTGGCGGGCGACATTGATGCCTTAGATACCTTTTTTTTGCTGGTACTTGCGCCCTTGCTGACTGCCTTGGCCGGTGGTCTGTTATTTAGTCTATTGGTGGGTGTTTATGTGCCCATGATGGGATGGGCTGTATTTGCCGTCTTGCTGGTGGCTATAGGCGTAGTTCCATTTCTGCTGACATGGCGGGCCAAGCGGCCTGGCGGGCATGCTCAATTGGCGGCGGCTCAGACACGGGTGCTGGTACACGACATGGTTGCCGCACATGTTGATATCACGGCCTATGCGGTACAGCCTCAGTTGGCTAGCCGCTTTGATAGTGCGGCGCGGGGTTTGTCGGCAAGCCGCGATCGCTTGGCCGGGGTGGGGGCGGCGGGGCAGTTCATGCAGCAACTTATGGTCAGCGCGTGTGTGCTGGTTTTGTTAGGCATGGGCTTGCTGGCGCATCAACAAGGTCAATTGTCTGGACCCGTCTGGGCTGGATTGTTGCTGGGTGGTATAGGTTTGTTCGAGGTGCTGGGACCCTTGATGCGGGGTGCGACACGCTTGGGGTTGACGATGGCAGCAGCCAAGCGTTTGCGTGAAATCATGGCGACTAAGCCTGCGATGACAGACATTCAAGACCCACTGGAGGTGCCAGCCCATGGCGACATCGTATTACAGGCTGTGGATTTTTCCTGGTCGACGGATGGGCATGGAACCCAGGTGTTAAAAGACGTTAATTTATCTATCCCTCAGGGCCAGAGGCTAGCTATTACGGGTGCTAGCGGCGCGGGCAAATCCACCTTGCTGGCACTCATGATGCGCATGGTGGACCCAAGTGCGGGTCAGGTGTTGTATGCAGGATTACCTTTGATGCATATGCGGTCGGCTAGCCTGCACCAACGGTTTACCTTGCTATCGCAGCATTCGCCGGTATTTCTAGGGACGGTGCGCGACAATCTGCTGATGGGCAATCCCCAGGCACTGGATGCCGAGCTTTGGCAGGTACTGGCCCAGGCTGGGATATATGACTTTGTGCAATCCTTGGATCAGGGCCTGGACACCTGGGTGGGTGAGGCAGGCCGCAGCCTATCGGTGGGGCAGGTCAGGCGCTTATGTTTGGCTCGGGCTCTGCTGACCCCTGCCACGGTGTGGATGCTGGATGAACCCACGGCAGGCCTGGATACCCAGGCGCAAACTGCGTTTTTTAATGACTTGGGGCGCGTGGCGGCTGGCCGTACGGTGATTATTGCCACGCATGCTGTCTTGCCCGCAGGAACAGTAGACCGGGTGCTTAAGGTGGCTGACGGCGTGGTTAGCGATACAGTTGCTTAGGCGGCCTGCCGTTTATGCGGTATCAGCCTGTCACTGGTGTTTGCTTGGTAAACTGTCAGCAAGGCACTGCCGTTTTAACGGACGGTGCCGGCCTAGTCCATCGTTTTACCCGTTCCTTGGCGACCTGAATGAATATTGATCCTACTGCCTACGTTCGCAACACTATACGTAGCGTTCCCGACTGGCCCAAACCTGGCGTTACTTTCCGGGACATCACGCCCGTACTGCAAGATCCCCAGGCATTTCGGGTGCTGGTTGACCTGTTTGTATACCGCTATATGCGGCAACGTCTGGATCTGGTGGCTGGCGTTGACGCGCGAGGCTTCATTCTGGGTTCGGTGCTGGCTTATGAATTGAATTTGGGCTTCGTACCGGTGCGTAAAAAGGGCAAACTGCCGTTTCGTACTGTGGCCGAAGAATATTCCCTGGAATACGGTAACGCCACGGTCGAGATGCACACCGATGCGGTGCGGCCAGGCCAGCGGGTATTGCTGATAGACGACTTGATTGCCACGGGCGGAACATTGCTGGCTGCGACCAAGCTGCTACAACGTTTGGGTGCAAATGTTATCGAAGCCGCCGCCATTATCGACCTGCCTGATTTAGGTGGTTCCACGGCGATAGAGGCCACTGGTCTGCCTGTCTATACGGTGTGTAGTTTTAACGAGACCGCGCCATAGCTCCATACTCTGGATTATTTGGTGCCGGTGTTACTGGCGTTGTTGCATAAGCGTGGTGTGGTCTGGTCTGCTTGCTTAAGTGGTATTGACCACCAACCGCTGCGTGGTTTTTTGTTTCTTCAGTAGCATCGGCCGTCAACCGTCGGGCTTCACTCTGGGCCCCCGCTTCGCAAAGGGCCCTGCCGTGAACCCAACGTTTGCCTGCCTGGTGGGCTGCGGAAAGATCTCACTAGCCATGCTCACCGCTAATTCAACGGGTGTTAGCAACCCATTCTGATTCCGCGGCTAGCCCGTAGTGGCGGGACATTGCGGGAGTGATTTTCCGCGAAGCGGGATCACAGAGCAAGGTGCCCGGCACAGCGGGCGGACGTACCTACAAGACCTGTTCTGAGCTCTCGATCAGCCCGTAGCGGGCGACCGCGTAAGGTGCCCGCCACGTAAGAGCGCTGCTGCTTAAAGAACCAACAACGTTAAACCAACACGCGCTCTATCCCGCCCGCATTCGCTACCCGTACGTAGTTCTCCATCCAGTCGGCGCCCAATATATGGCGTGCCATCTCGACCACGATGTAGTCAGCCTCCATACCGGTGTCCCCTGAATAGCGTGCCATGCCTTGCAGGCAGGATGGGCAGGATGTCAGCATCTTGACCTCGCCTGTAAAGCCATCGGCGCGAATTTCGGTAGTGTTCTTGACCAGCTCTTCCTGTTTGCGGAAACGCACCTGGGTAGAAATGTCTGGACGCGATACGGCCAGCGTGCCAGATTCGCCGCAGCAACGGTCGGTTTTTATGGTCGTATCGCCCACCAATGCCTTGACGGTCTTCATGGGCTCCTGAAGTTTCATGGGCGTATGGCAGGGGTCGTGATACATATAACGCACGCCTTGCGCACCTTCAAGCTTTATGCCTTTTTCCAACAGATATTCGTGTATGTCTATCAGACGGCAGCCAGGGAAGATTTTTTCAAACTCGTAGCCGGCCAACTGGTCATAGCAGGTACCGCAACTGACCACTACCGTTTTAATGTCCAGATAGTTGAGCGTAGTCGCCATGCGATGGAACAGCACGCGGTTATCCGTGATGATTTTGTCGGCCTTGTCTTGCATGCCGTTGGCACGCTGGGGGTAGCCACAGCACAGATAGCCCGGGGGCAACACGGTTTGTACACCGGCATGCCACAGCATGGCTTGGGTGGCCAGGCCCACTTGGGAAAACAGGCGCTCTGAGCCACATCCAGGGAAGTAAAACACTGCTTCCGTGTGGGTGTTGGTGGTCACTGGATTGCGGATAATGGGTACATAGTCCGCGTCTTCAATGTCCAGCAACTTGCGGGCGGCTTGCTTGGGCAGGCCGCCGGGCATTTTCTTGTTGATGAAGTGTATGACCTGTTCGCGTATAGGCGCTTTGCCTACCGTGGACATGGGGGCCGCCACTTGCTTGGCGGCAGGAGCCGCCAGGATGTCATGGGCTAGGCGCTGGGCCTTGTAACCCACGCCTATCATGGCTTTGCGCGTGGTATTGATAACCCGTGGATCTTTGGCGTTAAGGAAGAACATGGCCGCCGTGGTGCCGGGGTTGAAGGACTTTTTGCCCATGTTGCGCAGCAAGGCGCGCATTTCCATGGAAACATCACCAAAGTCGATATCTACCGGGCAGGGGTTATAGCATTTGTGGCATACCGTACAGTGGTCGGCCACGTCTTCGAATTCTTCCCAGTGCTTAAGGCTGATGCCACGTCGTGTTTGCTCTTCGTACAGGAAGGCTTCGATCAGCAGCGAGGTCGCCAGGATCTTGTTGCGTGGTGAGTACAGCAGGTTGGCACGCGGTACGTGGGTAGCACACACCGGTTTGCACTTACCGCAACGCAGGCAGTCTTTGATGGCGTTGGAAATCGCGCCTATCTCGCTGCGCTGCATAATCAGGGACTCATAGCCCAGCAGATTGAAACTGGGTGTCCAGGCATGGCGTAAATCGGCTTCTGGCATCAGTTTGCCGGCATTGAAGCGATTGTTGGGGTCAACGCGACGCTTGTAGTCCTGGAAGGGTGCTAGTTCCTCTTCGGTCAGGTATTCGTATTTGGTCAGGCCTATGCCGTGTTCACCCGAAATCACACCGTCCAGTCCGCGCGCAATCTGCATTATGCGGGCAACGGTTTCGTTGGCCTCGCGCAGCATGTCGTAGTTGTCGGAGTTGACTGGGATATTGGTGTGCACGTTGCCGTCGCCCGCATGCATGTGCAGCGCAACGAAGACCCTGCCCTTTAGAACCCGATCGTGTATGGCCTGAATTTCGGCCAATACCGCGGCGCAATCGGCACCGGCAAAATGGCGTTCCATCAGGGCGCGCACTTCGGTTTTCCAGGATATGCGCAAGGTGTGGTCCTGCATCAGGTCCAGTATGCGGGTGTCGGTTTGCGTGGACAGGCGCTGGGCCAGGTCTTCTTGCAAGGCGGCAACGCCGATACGATCCAGATCGTTCAGGCCGTCGGACAGCGGCTGATCCAGGTTGTTCAATAGCCAGGTCCAGCGTTGACGCACCGTTTGCAGAGTAGCAATGGCGTCTTGCTTGCGTTCGGCCAGCACTTCTTCGCGCGTATGCTCGGCGTCCTCGTGACCGTCGGTCTTACCTATGGGCAGGTCGCCTTGTAAGAAATCGTCCAGCGCATCCAGCAAGCGCAGTTTGTTGCGGGTAGACAGTTCAATATTGATGCGTTCTATGGCGTCCGTGTATTCGCCCATGCGATTCAGGGGGATCACCACGTCTTCGTTAATTTTGAAGGCATTGGTGTGGCGCGCAATCGCAGCAGTACGGGCTCGGTCCAGCCAGAAGCGCTTGCGGGCTTCGGCGCTAACAGCGACAAAGCCTTCGCCGTGACGCGAGTTGGCGATACGCACGACCTCGCTGGCTGCTTGGGCGACCGCGTCCGCGTCGTCACCCACGATATCGCCGATAAGCACCATTTTTGGCAGGCTGCCACGTTTACTTTTGGTGGAGTAGCCCACGGCGCGCAGATAGCGTTCGTCCAGGTGTTCCAGCCCGGCCAGCAAGGCACCCATGGCTTTGCCAGGACCATCCAGATAGTCTTTGACTTCGACGATGGATGGCACGGCATCACGTGCCTGGCCGAAGAACTCCATACAGACAGTGCGTGTATGTTCAGGCATGCGGTGCAATATCCAGCGCGCCGAGGTAATCAGTCCGTCACAGCCTTCTTTTTGCACACCGGGTAAGCCCGATAGAAATTTATCTGTGACGTCTTTACCCAGGCCGGCTTTGCGAAAGCGCGTACCATCAATTTCAAGAATTTCGCTGCGCAGCAAGGACACGCCGGGCAGGGCTGCGCCATCAAACCAGCGCAGCTCGAAGCGTGCCAAAGGCGCGTCGTGTATCTTGCCCAGATTGTGATCCAGACGGGTGACTTCCAGCCAGTTGCCGTCTGGGTCCACCATGCGCCACCAGGCCAGGTTATCCAGGGCAGTGCCCCATAGCACGGCTTTTTTGCCGCCCGCGTTCATCGAGACGTTACCGCCCACACAGGACGCATCGGCCGAGGTCGGATCAACTGCAAATACAAAGCCAGCGGCATCCGCAGCATCCGCTACGCGTCGCGTGACGACACCTGCGCCGCACAGCACGGTGCTGACCGGCTCAGCAACGCCTGGCAGGGCGATGGCTTCCACTGGGCCCAGAGCGTCCAGTTTTTCGGTGTTGATGACCACAGAGCGCCAGGTCAGCGGTATCGCGCCGCCGGTATAGCCGGTACCGCCGCCACGCGGAATTATGGTCATATCCAATTCAATACAGGCACGCACCAGCGCTGCCATTTCGTCTTCGCTATCGGGCGTTAGCACCACAAATGGGTACTCTACCCGCCAGTCGGTGGCGTCGGTAACGTGGGATACCCGTGACAGGCCATCGAATTTGATGTTGTCCTTGCGGGTAATTCGCGACAGGCGGCGTACGACCTGCTTGCGCAGTTCGCGGGTCACCACGAATTCGTTCTCGAACGTGCTGACCGCTTGACGGGCGGCTTCCAGCAGGCGGGCGACTTTGCTGTCGCGGGCAATCGCGCTGGTGTCGCGGCGCTCGTCCACGCCGGCCAACCTATGGTTCAACGCCTGCACCAACTGCTGTTGACGCTTTGGGTTGTCCAGCAAGTCGTCTTGCAGATAGGGGTTGCGTTTAACCACCCACATGTCACCCAGTACTTCCAGGAGCATGCGCGCAGAACGACCCGTGTTGCGCTCGGTGCGCAGTTCGGATAGTTTTTCCCAGGCGACCTCGCCCAACAGGCGCAAGACGATCTCGCGGTCGGAAAACGACGTGTAGTTATAGGGGATTTCACGCAGTCGCGGCGCATAGTCCGGTGCGGGTTTGGTCAGCAAATAGCTATCGACAGGGGCGTTCATGGCGTGTGCAAAATACGGGGGGTAATCGCATAGTTTAATCGACCCCCGGACTGATAGAGAAAATGGAGGAAATTGAGCTGAAAAATCTGGCCGCTATGCCACGGTGTTAACCAGTGGCGTTCGGGAAAAACCACAGCAAAGCAGCAGTCATCAACATATAGCGTAGCAATTTCCCTATGGCCATATACATCACAGATGGCCAGAACGAGAGCCTGAGCCATCCCGCTACAGCACACAGTGGATCGCCTACCACCGGCAACCAGGAAAAAAACAGCGCCATCGGCCCCAGCCTATGCAGCCAGTAGCTGACATAGTCGTGCCAGCGCCCGCCAGCCTTGCCTTTGTGGCTATGCGGATGCTTTTCCTGCCAGCGTATATAGGCTTTTTCAGCACCAGCGCCCATGCCATAGCTGATGATGCCGCCCAAGGTATTACCCAGTGTTGCCACCAGCACGGCCGGCCAGAACATATGCGGTGCAATCTTTACAAATCCGAACACCGCTGGCTCTGAGCCCAGTGGCAATAAGGTCGCCGACACCAGACTGACGATAAAAATCGCGCTCAACCCTATTTCGGGAAGGGCTAGTGTAAGCAACAACCACTGTATCGATGATTCTAGCCAAGCTTCCATAGGGGCAATGTATCGCGTAGTGTGTGGTGATCAGAACGGCAGGGTGATGCCAGGCGCCAGCGCCATCAGGGCCGCTCGGAACTCGTCCTGTATGCGTTCCAGGGCTTCCTGGGTATTGCCCTCAAAGCGTAAAACCACGACAGGCGTAGTGTTCGAAGCGCGAGCCAGACCAAAACCATCAGCATATTCCGCCCTTACGCCGTCTATGGTGTTAAGACTGGCTGCGCTAGGGAAGGAGGCTTCGGCCTGGAGTCGTGTGATCAGGGCGTGGGGCTGGCCCTCTTGCATTTCCAGTTTCAGCTCTGGTGTGGAAATGTCCTGGGGCAAGGCTTCCAGCAAGGCCGATGGGTCGTCGTGCCTGGACAGAATTTCCAGCAGGCGTGCGCCAGTGTACAGGCCGTCATCAAAGCCGAACCAGCGCTCTTTGAAGAAAATATGGCCGCTCATTTCGCCGGCCAAGGGGGCTCCGGTTTCGGCCAGTTTGGCTTTGATCATGGAGTGGCCGGTTTGCCACATCAGGGGTTCGCCGCCAGCCAGTTTAATAGAGCGGGCAACGTGGCGGCTGCACTTGACGTCAAAGATAATGGTGGCGCCGGGTTGTCGTTCCAGTATGTCTTGGGCGTACAGTATTAGCTGGCGATCGGGCCAGATGATTTCGCCGGATAGTGTGACTACGCCCAGGCGGTCGGCGTCGCCGTCGAAGGCCAGGCCCAGTTCGCAGCCCGTGGCTTGCACCCGTTGAATCAGGTCTTGCAAGTTATCGGGGTTGGCCGGGTCGGGGTGGTGATTGGGGAAGTCGCCATCTACGGTGGTGTACAGGGTTTCTACTTCACAGCCTAGTGCCGTAAACAGGCGTTCAGCCAGCACGCCGCCCACGCCGTTACCGCAGTCTATGGCGATTTTCATGGGGCGCCCTAGCTTGATATCGCCAACCACGCGTTGTATGTAGCTATCCACAATGTCCAGGTGGCGGCCTTGCCCCTGTTTAGCCGCGGTCGAGCGGTCCGGCCAGCCGGCCATTATGGTACGCAGTTTCTGGATGTCGGCGCCGTGCAGGGTTTTGCCTGCCATCATGATTTTGAAGCCGTTGTATTCCGGAGGGTTATGGCTGCCGGTGATAGCGATGCCGGAACCAGTCTCTTGGGTATGCGCCGCAAAATACACTAAGGGGGTGGGGACCATGCCCAGGTCCAGGGTGTCTATGCCGCCCGACCATATGCCTGCTTGCAGCGCCTGTGACAACGCTGGGCTGCTGTGCCGCCCGTCATAGCCTACGACCAGCGTGCTAACGTTTTCTTGATGAGCCACCTGAGCCAGCGCCCAGCCCAACTGATGGGCGAAGGCCGGATTAAGTTGCTGCGGCACTACGCCACGTATGTCATAGGCCTTGAAGACGGCGGCGGGCAAGGGGTCAGAAGTAGTCACGGTATATCCTCAGGTAAATTCCGTCTGTAGCCGTCAATTATCGCGTATTTAAGAATTTTGGCTTGCTTGCGCTGCAGCACAAGGCAGCAGACGGACCTGGGCCTAAAATAGATTGAGATTTTCAGATGGTGGATACGCTATGCCCTTGGTTTTCGAATTACAGCAAATGCTGGGCCAGCAGCATGTATTGACTGGCGATCAGGCTAAGCCCTGGCTTACGGATTGGCGTGGCCGCTATCAGGGCCGGGCGTTGGCAGTGGTCAGGCCAGGTTCTGTGGAACAGGTGGCGCAAGTGGTCAAGTGGTGTGTTGAGCGCCGCGTGCCTATGGTGCCGCAAGGCGGCAACACCGGATTGTGCGGTGGGGCCACACCCGATGATACCGGTCGCGCGTTGGTGATTTCGCTGACCAGGCTCGATAGCATACGCAGTGTAGATACCGGTAATGACACCATGGTGGCCGAGGCAGGCTGTATCTTGCACCATGTCCAGCAGGCGGCGCGCGATGCGGATCGCTTGTTTCCCTTAAGTTTGGCTGCCGAAGGCACATGCACTTTGGGCGGTAATCTGGCAACCAATGCAGGCGGTACTCAGGTATTGCGTTATGGCAATGCCCGGGACTTGGTGTTGGGCCTGGAGGTAGTGACAGCCCAGGGTGATATCTGGCACGGTTTGCGGGCGCTTAGAAAAAACAACACGGGCTACGACTTACGTAATCTTTACATAGGCAGCGAAGGTACTCTAGGCATCATTACAGCAGCGGCAATTAAATTGTATCCACAGCCTAGGGCGCAAACGACTGCGCTATTGGCCTTGTCCTCGTTGCAGGATGCCGTTGATGTACTGAATGCGGCACGTTCGTGGTTTGCCGCTTCGCTGACGGGCTTCGAGCTAATGGCGCGTAACTGTCTAGAAGGCGTCATAGAGTGCTTTCCCGAACAGCGCTTGCCGTTTTCCGAACGGCGCACGCCGTTTCAAGACGGGGCGGCAGGCTCGCCTTGGTATGCCTTGCTGGAAGTATCGGATAGCGAAAGCGCCCAGCATGCACGTGAACGCTTCGAAGCATTAGCCCAGCAGATCATGGAAAAAGGTTTGATCCAAGACGCGGTGGTGGCCGAAAGTTTGGCGCAAAGCCAGGCTTTATGGCATTTGCGCGAAAGCATACCCTTGGCCGAGAAGCGTTACGGCAAAAGCGTCAAACACGATATTTCGGTACCGGTGTCGCGTATTCCCGATTTTGTAAACACCACTAATGCCGCCTTGCAAAAACATTTCCCCGGCGTAGAACATATTATTTTTGGCCATTTGGGCGATGGTAATCTGCATTACAACGTGGCCCGTGGTCAAGTCTGGTCCGAGGCACAATTGCTGGAGCAACAAGACGCCATACATCAGCTAGTCCATGACAGCGTGCATGCGGTGGGCGGGGCGATTAGCGCCGAGCATGGCGTAGGGCAGCTAAAGCGTGATTTACTGCCACGTTATAAGGACCCGGTTGAGCTGGCCTTGATGCGTCATATCAAGCAGGCCCTGGACCCTTTGGGGCTGATGAATCCAGGCAAGGTGCTGTAAGTTCTACTGGGCCGTAGCGGTTATACATGGCCGCTACGGCCTTATCATAGACTGCTTACAGAGGCTGAGCAGGCAATACTGTGCCTGCGCATTCACCCAGGCTGATCAAGGGGTAGCCCGGCTTGCTGCACGCTGCACGCAGGATGATTTCATCGTTATCCTGCAAGAATATGCGTTCTTCGCCCCAAGGTAACGAAATAGGCTTTTTACCGCCTTGATTCAGTTCCAGCAACGAGCCCTCTTGGCCTACGTCGGGGCCGGACAAGGTGCCTGTGCCCAACATATCGCCAGCTTGCAGGTTGCAACCGTTGACGGTGTGGTGGGTGATCAATTGGGCCACGTTCCAGTAGGCTTCCTTGAAATTGCTTTTGGACAGCGAGGCTGGCTCTGCCTTTTGGGCACGTGATTTTTCTGTGGTCAGCAACACTTCCAGACCCACATCGAAGGCACCCGCAGCCTTGTTGGCTTCAGACGACAGGTAAGGCAAAGGCTGGGGGTCGTTGGCATCACGCAGGAAAGCCGTGCGGAACGGCGCCAGGGCTTCCAGCGTCACTATCCAGGGCGAAATCGTGCTGGCAAAGTTTTTGGCTAAGAACGGGCCCAAGGGCTGGTATTCCCAAGCCTGCAGGTCACGCGCCGACCAGTCGTTCAGTATGCACAGGCCAAATACATGGGACTCTGCCTGGTCGATGGGGATGCGTTTGCCTTGCTGGTTGCCCTGGCCCACAAAGATGCCCAACTCCAGTTCGTAGTCCAGGCGTTGGCTAGGACCTACGTCTGGCGTGCCGCCTTCAGTAGTGGGGCGGGTTTGACCAACAGGACGACTGAATTGCTGGCCCGATACGCCTATGCTGGAAGCACGGCCATGGTAGCCAATAGGCACCCATTTGTAGTTGGGCAACAAGGGGTTGTCAGGACGGAACAGTTTGCCTATGGCCGTGGCGTGGTGTTCGGAAATATAAAAGTCGGTGTAGTCACCTATGCGTGCAGGCATGCTGAATTCGATGTTGGATACGTCGACCAGCAATGGTTCCAGCGTGGTTTGCAGGGTGGAACCTGTGCGCAGACTGCGCGACAGCTCCAGACGCAAGGCCGACCAGTGAGCCTGGCTAAGCGACATCAAGGGATTTAGCGTATCGCCTTGGCAGGCGACCAAGGCATCCGCTGCCAGACCCGTCCAGGGTTGGGCGCCCGCCAAAGCGGCTAGATCCAGTACTTTGCTGCCTATGGCCACGCCAGGACGAAAGGCATGGTTGCCGCCTGCGGGGCGAAAGATGGCAAAGGGCAGGTTTTGTATGGGGAAACCATTGTTTTCCACATTGGCTGATGCCACCCAGCTTTGTAGGGCCGGGTCGTGTGTTTCATTCAAATAAGTCATGCAGATATCCTTGTGTGCGTTCAGAGCTGATCAGGGTTGAAGTGCTTCTTCAGTCCCGACCAGACCTGGTCGTAATCGGTTTGCAGCGTTGCCGCTGACATGGCGACCTGAGTGGGGCGGATTACACGGCGCGTTTCAAACATGAATGCCATGGTGTCGCGTACGTAATCGGCCTTGCTCAGGTCGGCGTTGGACGCCTTTTCAAAAGTGGCAGCGTCCGGTCCGTGAGGGCTCATACAATTATGCAGGCTGGATGCGCCTGGGGCAAAACCGCCTTCCTTAGCGTCATAGATGCCCTGGATCAAGCCCATGAATTCGCCGGCGATATTGCGGTGAAACCACGGCGGACGGAAGGTATTTTCCATGGCCAGTATGCGTGGCGGGAAAATGGCAAAGTCCATATTGGCGGCGCCGGGGATGTCTGATGGCGACGTCAGCACCGTAAATATGCAGGGGTCAGGGTGATCGTAGCTGATGGAGCCTATGGCGTTGAACAGGCGCAAATCATATTTGTAGGGGGCATGCGTGCCATGCCAGGCGACCACATCCAAGGGCGAATGGCCCAGGGTGGTTTCCCAGAATGCGCCAGTAAATTTTG
This sequence comes from Burkholderiaceae bacterium, assembly GCA_017983955.1. Classification (GTDB taxonomy): domain Bacteria; phylum Pseudomonadota; class Gammaproteobacteria; order Burkholderiales; family Burkholderiaceae_B; genus JAGOAJ01. The sequence continues at coordinate 49,789 of JAGOAJ010000004.1, read as the reverse complement.
CGATCAGCTGGAATTCACCTTCACGGTCTTCGTACCAGGCTACTGGTGTTTTGAAATCGCGCGCGTGGGCCAAGCCGTTAGAGCCTATGGGCCCTAATTCAGGCAAGCGCATGGGTGCGCCAAAGTTTTCCAACATATAGCCGCGTGCCGTGCCGTCCAGTAGTTCCACGCGGAAACGTACGCCGCGCGGGATAACGGCAATTTCGCAGGGTTCTATATCGACCAGGCCTAGTTCAGTGGCTAGGCGCAAACTGCCCTGTTGCGGGACGATAAGCATTTCTGCATCAGCGTTATAAAAAACACGTTCAGTCATGGATTGGTTGGCCGCATACAGATTGATGCTGACGCCTACCTGATCATCGCAATGACCATTGCCAGCCCAGGTCGTCATGCCCTCCAGGAAATCGGTCGGGACATTGGGCATAGGCAAGGGGTCCCAGCGCAAACGGTTGGGCGTGACGGGGCCTTCACCAAACTGGTGTGACCAGTTCTTGATGCCGTCAAAAGGCTGAAAGGCGTTTTGTAGGGCTGCGGGTCGTATGCGGTATAGCCATGAGCGACGATTTTCAGCGCGAGATAGGGTGAATGCCGTGCCCGATAGCTGTTCGGCATAGAGCCCGTAAGGGCAGACCTGGGGCGAGTTGCGGCTTTGTGGCAGTGCGCCCGGCAGGGCTTCAGTGGCACAGTGGTTGCCGAATCCATTTTGATAATCAAGCATGATGATGCTCCAGCCTGTGTAATAAAAAAAGAAAGTATTAAGTGCCCATAGATTGAGCGGTGATGCGAGCCTTTTCCAACGCGTCGTTAATGACCTCTGGGTTGCCAATGTGATTGGCCAGAAGCAATACCAAGGCGGCATTTAAGGCGTGACTTTGTTCGGGGGATAGATCACGATGAGCGTCTATCAGGTGCTCGTAAAAGTCGTCAGAGGACGGAAAATTAGGCTGGGTATTTAGTGAGGTCATGGCTGGCCTGTCAAAGTATGCCTATGGCGCGTTGCAGCGCGGCATTGATGCGGGCGGGATCTGCGCGGCGCCAACGCGCAGCGATGTGCTGGTCTGGCCGCAGTAGATAACAGCTGCCGTCGTGGGCGTCATGGCGCTGGGTCAGCAAGCCTTGTTCGTCTATAACGGACTTTAATCCTGTTGGTGCCAGTTGGGCCAATACTGGATTTAGCACCAGCACTACCTTCAGACCCGCAGGATGGTCCTGCAAGCGGGCTAGTTCGTGCACCGTCGCGGCGCTGGGGATATGCGAGGTGCAGAACAGGGCAAGCACAAAGTTACCGCCAGTCTGGTCCAGCCACCAAGCTGGTTTGCCGTTCCGGGATACCGGAGCGTCCACTGTTGGCGCGCCCACGGGTAGGTCCGTATTGAAATCGTCGCTATCCGGCGTATTTAGGGGGGAGTCTTTGTAAAACGTGGGTGTGGACAGACGCCCGCTATTGACCAGCTTGCGAGCAAAGTCGTATTGCTTGGCCAGCGTCAGAACCGTGTCACGAAACAAGCGGCTAATTTCGCTTTTGGGCGTAATGAAATCGGTAGAGCGTGACGAGTTCAGCAGATTTTCGGCAGCAGCAAATTCGCGTTCCTGACTGTAGCTGTCTATCAGGCTGTCGGGTGCAAGGCCTCGGGTGACCAAGTCCAGCTTCCAAGCCAGGTTATCGGTATCCTGTACTCCACTGTTTGCGCCACGTGCGCCAAACGGCGAGACCCGGTGGGCCGAGTCGCCAGCAAACAGTACGCGTCCATGACGGAAGGTGTCCATGCGCGCGCAGGAAAACGTGTAAATGCTGACCCATTCCAGTTCGAAGTCGGTGTCCTTGCCCAGCAATGCGCGTACGCGTGGCAGTACGTTTTCGGGTTTCACCTCTTCGACGGGGTCGGCATCCCAGCCCAGTTGGAAATCTATACGCCAGATGTTATCTGGTTGGCTATGCAATAGCACCGACTGATTGGGATGGAAAGGGGGATCAAACCAGAACCAGCGTTGCGCCGGGAAGTCGGCCGTCATTTTAACGTCGGCAATCAGGAAGCGGTCATGGAATGTACGGCCATGGCTTTCCTGTCCCAGCATTTTGCGCAGCGGCGACCTGGCACCGTCACAGGCAACCAGCCAGTCGGCGGTCATCATGTATTCGCCGTCCGGGGTGGCTACCGTGATATCTACGCTAGTGTCATGCTGCTGCAGTGCAACGGCTTTGTTTTTCCAGCGTAACTCGATGTTGGGATGAGCCGCGGCGGCTTCGTACAGATAGCCTTCGCAGTAGTATTGCTGCAAGTTGATGAAGGCGGGGCGGTGGTAGCCTTCTTGTGCAAGCAGGTTGAAGCTCCAGACTTCTTCGTCCTTGAAGAATACTTTACCTACATTCCAGGACACGCCCTTTTGCACCATGCGCTCGCCCACACCCAGGCGATCCCAGATGTCCAGCGTGCGTTGTGCGAAGCAAATGGCGCGGGAACCCACAGACAGGCGGTTGCCTTCGTCCAGGACAATGACTTTATGGCCGCGCTGGGCATAATCCAGCGCCATGCTTAGGCCCACTGGGCCTGCGCCAACCACCACAAACGGATGCTGCTGCGCCTGCGTGGTCGTCAAGGGCTGGTATTCAAGCTCCAGCGTTTGATAGTCTATGTCTCCCACCCCATTGCTCCTTGGTCGTGCTTTGATATCAAGCAGGTATTAATTACCTTCCAGCTGCTTCCACATTTCGATATCGCGTTCGGCAGTCCAGATGCGGGGATCGTCGTAGCCAGTGGCTTCGTCGTAGGCACGTGCAACGTCGAATGGCATGCAGTGATCAAAAATGACCCAATCCGAATAGCGCGGCTTCATGAAGTCGTAGGCTTCGCGGTATATGGTTTTCAGATCCTTGCCAGCCGCAACGCCGCTGTTGACGCAGCCATACAGGTCCGTCAGGAAAGCACGAGTACCAGCCAGGCCTTCGCGTACTTCTTGGGCCGACTTAAGTGCTGGGCCGCGGCCAGGAACCATTTTTTCAGCCTGAAACTCGGACAGCGTGTCTATGGTCAATGGCCATTCGCGGAAGTAGCAGTCGCCGGCGTAAGGGGTGGACTGGTATTCGACCAGGTCGCCAGCAAACAATATGCGCTGTTCGGGGAGCCAAGCGATGGTGTCGCCCTTAGTGTGGCCACGGCCAACCTGCATGATGTGGACTTCCAGATTACCCAGATCCACGGTCATTTCACCGTCGAAGGTGATGGTGGGCCAGGTCAGACCAGGGGGCACAGATTCCACGTTCTGGAACAGGCGGGGGAAGCGGCCGATTTCGCTGGCCTTGTCTTCTTCGCCACGCTCTACGATCAGGTCATAGGTGTCGCGGCTGGCGATGATTTCCTGTGCGTTATAGGCTGATGCACCCAGTACGCGTACTGCATGGTAGTGCGACAGCAGTATGTATTTCACTGGCTTGTCAGTCACTTCCTTGATGCGACGTATCACGTCCTGCGCCATCACAGGCGTGGCCTGCGTGTCTATCACCATAACGGCATCGTCACCAATGATAATGCCGGTGTTGGGGTCGCCTTGAGCCGTATAGGCGTAGGCATTATCGGATAGCTTCTCGAAGGAAACGACTTTTTCCTCGAGGTCACCGTGGGATGCGAATTTTTTGGTCATGTACAGGTCTCCATTGGATGGGTAGAAATATATCGCATAGTTCGTTTATATGCAATGTGTTTGTTATAAGCGAATTTGTGGAAAAGCCTAACGGCGCTGGCACTTAGGGCAGTAATACGTGGCTCGTTGTCCCTGCACGATGCGCCGTATGGGTGTGGCGCAGGCGGTGCAGGGCTTGCCAGCTTTTTCGTAGACGGTGGCATGGAGTTCAAAATAGGCGCCGGGCTCGCCCGTCGCATTGGTGTAGTCGCGCAGCGTGCTGCCGCCTGAATTCAAGGCATCCGTCAGGGTTTGTTGTATGGCGTCCAGTAGCCGCGTGCAACGCGCCAGTGACAAACTGCCGGCCGCGGTTTGTGGGTTGATACGCGCACGAAACAGCGCTTCGGAAGCATAGATGTTGCCCACACCGACGACGACAGTGCCTGCCAGCAATGCTTGCTTGATCGCCAGCTTGCGGCCTTGTAACTGCTGATGCAACCAGGCCGGTGTCAGCAAAGCGTCAAAGGGCTCTATGCCCAGCTTGGCTAGTAAGGGGTGGCTGGTGGCTAGACCCAGGTTGGCGTCATGCCAAAGTATGGCGCCAAAGCGGCGCGGGTCATGCAGCAGGAATCTGGATTCTTCAAAGATCCATTCAGCGTGATCATGCTTGCGTCTGGGTTCGTCAAAAGGGACGCGTCGTAGCGAGCCCGACATGCCTAGATGCACGATCTGGGTGCCGTGAGTAAAATTAATCAGCAGATATTTTCCACGTCTGCCGCAACTCAGCACGGTGTGTCCGCTAATGGTCTGTGCAAGCTCTTCGGGCACCGGCCAGCGCATGCGAGGCTCGTAAACCACGAACTGTTGCAGCTGCCGGCCCGGCATAAGCGTCGCAATTCCGCGACGTGTAGTTTCGACTTCTGGTAGTTCAGGCATAAGGGGGTGATAAGATCATAATCCGACTGTGTAATTTTGCCATCTGACGCTTTACTCTAGGCGCAGCGGCGATGGTTCCCGTGAATGAAACGTTCAATTCCTTTGCTGTCTTTGTTTGTTGCGCCTTTGTTGCTGGCGTATGGGGTTGCGCCCGCCTACGCCGCCGCTGTCGTTAAACCAACGACTCAGATCGAGCAAATACGCTTGCGCACAGGCGAACTGCCTGTGGTCAATCTTACTGCCGATATCCTTTACCGTGTACTGGCATCGGAAATCTCTGCTCATCGTGGCGGCTACGATACGGCCAGCCAGACCTTGCTGGATTTGGCGACTGAAACCTCTGACCCGCGCTTAGCCAAGCGCTCTTTCCAGTTCTCGGTCGCTGATCGCGATATGGCGCGTGCGTATCGCGCAGCACGCCTGTGGGCAATGCTGTCGCCCGAAGATCCAGAGGCGGTTGCCGCGTCTTTGGCGCTGGCCGCCTCCAATGGTCAGACCAACGGCATGGCCTCTGCGTTGTGGGCACGTATCGAGAAGGCCGACGACAAAAAACAAGCCATACTCCAGACGGCAGCAATAGTCAGCAAAATGGCGGATAAACGTGTTGCGCTCGAGGTCTTGGACCAGGCCTTGCACGAGTCTGTGCGTAATATCCCGGTGGCGCACCTGGCGCTGGCCGATGCAGCTTGGGAAGCGCAGGATGCGAGCCGCGCGTTGCGCGAAGCCAAGCTGGCCTTGCAGCAGGAGCCGACCTCCGAGAACGCAGCTCAGCGTGTATTGGAATATGGTCTAAAAGTAGATCCTCAGGCCGCCATAGCCGAGACCCGTGCTTATATTAAAAAGTATCCAGGCAGTCGCAAGCTGCAACTGATGCTGGCCAGCCGCTTGCTGGACCGCCACGAGTTCGATATCGCACTGTCTTTGGTGGACGACTTACGTCGTCAGGCTCCTGAAGATTTCGACCTGCTCTATACCGAGGCGGAAATCAATGCCAAGGCCGAACGCTACGATCGTGCCCAAGCGTTGTTAAATGAATATATCAATGTCGAAACTCAGCGCCGTCAGTCTTTACGTGATGATGCCAGCAATGCGCAATCCAATGCCTCGGATGCGCGCTTGTTGTTGGTACAGATCGCGGTAAAGCAGGGGCGGCTTGATGATGCCATTGCCCAACTGGATTTGATAGACGACCCTGCCGTGCGATTCCAGGCTCAAATTCATAAGGCTGTCTTGCAGGCCAGGGCGGGTAAGTTGGCTGTGGCACGCGCCACCATAGAGGCCGCCACCACGGATAATCCCCACGATCAATCGGTGGCCGCGCTAACTTTAGCGTCTATTTACCGGGATGCTGGGCGCACTGACGAGGCCACCGCTATTTTGATCAAGGCCGATCGTGACATTCCCGACTCTGCGGAAATTAAATACGATCTGGCCATGCTGTATGAACGACAAGGCAAGGTGGCCGATTTTGAAACCCTGATGCGTCAGGTTATCGATTTGGCGCCAGACAATGCCAACGCGTATAACTCGCTGGGCTATACCTTTGCCGATCAAAATCGTAATTTGGACGAGGCTCAGGATTTACTAGAGCGTGCGCTGGAACTGGAACCATCCAACCCTTATATTCTGGATAGCGTAGGCTGGTATTTTTACCGTACTGGCGACCTCCAGGCAGCTTTGGAGTATTTGCAGCGCTCCTACGCCCAACTGCCCGAGGCTGACGTGGCGGCCCATCTGGGCGAGGTGTTATGGGTCGGCGGACAAAAGGACGACGCCAAAAGTCTATGGCGCAAAGCCTTGGAGACCAATCCCGATAATGAAGCCTTGTTGGCCACTCTGAAGCGTTTGGGAGTCAAGTTGAAATGATGCGTGTCGTGGGCAGATGGCTGGTGGCGGGTTTGTGTGTGATGTTGGCGGCCTGTGCAACACCGCAAAAAATAGGCGCTCCGTCGGCTGGCAAGGCATTCGAGCGTGTAGGGCGTTTTGCGCTTAGCGTCCATCATGCCAATGGCAAGCAGGACGCCGTCCAGGGAGGTTTTGCCTGGCTGGATAGTGGACAGCAGTTACAGCTGGATTTGGCCAACCCGTTGGGCAGCACGCTAGCCAGGGTGCTGGTAAAAGCGAATCAGGCGGTGCTGACCCGTAGCGATGGCTCGCAGCAAACGGCATCACATCCCGATGCGCTGGTGGAACTGGTGCTGGGTAGTCCCATTCCCGTAGCAGGCTTGCGCGATTGGTTGCAAGGCCGCACCGGAGATGGTTCGGTCGCCCAGCTACAGGTGGATGCTCAGGGGCGGGTACTGTCTTTTACCCAGAACGGCTGGCGGGTACGTCTGTCGCGTTACGATGCTCAGGGGCCTACGCTGCTGCAGCTGAATCGCAATGACGCCGTCCGCGATATCAGCGTACGGCTAGTCGCCGATAGTCACTAAGCGTTAGCGTGCCATGGCTTTATATGATGTTCCGGCGCCTGCCAAGATCAATCTTTTCCTGCACGTAGTCGGTCGGCGTCCCGATGGCTACCATTTGCTGCAAACCGTCTTTCGTTTTGTTGGTTTGTACGACTATCTGGATTTTGATCTGCGCCCTGATGGCTTGATACGCCGCGAGGGTGGCATGGGCGATGTGGCTGAACAGGACGATCTGGTGGTGCGTGCTGCACTGGCCTTGCAGCAGGCTACGGGCACACCGCATGGGGCGCAAATTAGCTATCGCAAGCACATCCCCGCCGGTGGGGGCATGGGCGGTGGCTCCAGCAATGCGGCCAGTACGCTGATCGCGCTGAATCGCTTGTGGCAAACAGGGTTGGACCGTGCCCAGCTTATGCGTATAGGGGCTAGTCTGGGGGCTGATGTTCCCATTTTTATTTACGGTGAGCCCGCTTTTGCCCAAGGCATAGGTGACGAATTCAGTCCCATGGCCTTGCCCTCGCGTGCTTATTTGATCGCTCAGCCCACGCAATCTGTCGCCACGGCAGGCGTATTTTCAGACCCCGATTTGACAAGAGATTCAGCTTGCGTCAAAATGTCGGTCTTTACTGATTGGCAAACAAATAGTTCAGCCAATAACTGCGGTAATTACACGCAGCTATTTGGCCGTAACGATCTTGAGCCAGTTGTTTTTGCAAAGTATCCCAAGATACAGTCAGCCGCGACGTGGTTGCAAGATCAAGGTTTACATGTCAGAATGACGGGTTCCGGAGCATGTTTTTTTGCTGAATTTGCAACAGTTCTACAAGCCAAGGTTTACGAACAGCAAATTGTTGGTAAAATAGCGCTTCGCGAAAGCGGCAGCGCGGCGGAAGTTGAAAAGATTTGGGTTTGCCCAGGTTTGTTTGAACATCCGTTGCAGCACTGGATACGCAGTTGAATTGGGGAATGGCCAAGCTGGTTAAGGCACTGGATTTTGATTCCAGCATGCGAAGGTTCGAATCCTTCTTCCCCAGCCACTTTTCTCGCCTTACAGGCGCACAGTTAACGTCAAGCTGTTGAGTCGGTCCCATGTGGGGTGCTGGTCAACAGCTTTGTTGTTTAACGCTACCAAAGTCTCTACCCATCATCATGGCACATGACAGATTCATGATTTTTACCGGTACCGCCAACACTAGACTGGCGGTCGATGTGGCAAATCACCTTGATATGTCCTTAGGTAAAATGACAGTAGGCCGTTTCTCCGATGGCGAAGTCATGGTCGAGATCAACGAAAATGTACGCGGTCGGGACGTCTTTGTCTTGCAGCCCACTTGCGCGCCCACCAATGACAACCTAATGGAAATCATGGTGATGGTTGACGCACTGCGTCGCGCTTCTGCTGGCAAAATCACCGCTGCTATTCCGTACTTCGGCTATGCCCGTCAGGACCGCCGTCCACGTTCCGCGCGTGTTTCCATTTCCGCCAAGGTTGTAGCCAATATGCTGCAAGTGGTGGGTGTTGACCGTGTGTTGACCATGGACCTGCATGCCGACCAAATTCAAGGGTTTTTCGATATCGCCGTAGATAATATCTACGCTGGCCCTATTTTGCTGGGCGATATCTGGCGTCATAATTATCAGGACCTGGTCGTGGTGTCGCCCGACATCGGTGGCGTGGTACGTGCTCGTGCTCTGGCTAAGCAGCTGGAAGCAGATCTGGCCATTATTGATAAACGCCGTCCACGCGCTAACGTTTCTGAAGTCATGAATATCATCGGCGAAGTCGATGGACGTACCTGCATCATCATGGACGACATGGTGGATACAGCTGGCACCTTGTGCAAGGCCGCTCAGGCCCTCAAGGAGCGCGGCGCCATCACGGTGTACGCCTACTGTACCCATCCGGTGTTGTCTGGTGATGCCGTACAGCGCATCACTGAATCCGAACTGGACGAATTGGTCGTTACCGACACCATACCGCTGTCCGAAGCCGCGCGTGCTTGTCCCAAAATACGCCAGCTATCGTGTGCATCGTTGTTGGGTGAAACCATATTGCGCATATCGAACGCCGAATCGGTTAGTTCGCTGTTTGCTGATTAAATTTTTATATCGTTGCCTGCTGGTCGCGGCGGGCAACGTCGTTGCAGCATAGGCTGCATTTTTCCACTGGGCTGATATCAGCCCGTAGTTATCGGAGTTATCCATGAAATTCACAGCCACTTCGCGTAGCGATCAGGGTACGAGTGCGAGCCGCCGCCTGCGCCACGCTGGCCGCGTTCCCGCCATTGTTTATGGCGGCACCGACGTGCCCGTTAGCGTCGAACTCGACCACAACCAGATCTACCACGCTCTGCGCAAAGAAGCCTTCCATGCATCCATACTGACTATGGAACTCGAAGGTAAGTCACAACAGGTTTTGCTGCGCGCTGTGCAGTGGCACCCGTACAAGCAGCAAGTTCTGCACGTTGACTTCCAGCGCGTGTTGGCTTCGCAGGCTATCACTACCAAGGTGCCCCTGCACTTCTTGAACGGCGACGAATCGCCTGCCGTCAAGCTAAGCCGTCAGGTTATCAGCCACGTTCAGACTGACCTGGAAATCACTTGCTTGCCAGCCAACCTGCCACAAGGCATTGAAGTTGACCTGGGTCAAATGGTTGCTAACGCGAACGTGCACCTGCAAGACGTGGTTATGCCCAAAGGCGTGGTTTACGCCGGTATAGACGCTAACCCTGTGCTGGCAGCTGCGCTGTCGCTGGGTGGTGCAGCAGTTGATGTTGATGAAGACGCCGCAGGCGAAGAGCCAGCTGCTGAGTAAACCCAGGCAAACATCTCTTGGGGCAGGTGGTTTAGACCCCCTAACCAGGAAATAGCCGGGCAAACCCCTGTTCCAGCGCATGCTGGCAGGGGTTTCGCTTTATCTGATGGAAGTTTGCATGACCACACCGATACGTCTGATTATAGGTTTGGGCAATCCCGGCCCACAGTATGAAACCACGCGCCATAACGCCGGTTTTTGGCTGGTTGATCACCTTGCTGACGATTTCAAAACCAGCTTTACGCTGGAAAAGCCTTTTTCCGCTTGGGTAGCCAAAGGGCGTCATCAGGGCGAGGCCGTCATACTGGCCAAACCGACGACCTTCATGAATCGTTCAGGGCAGGCTGCTGGGGCACTGATGCGGTTTTATAAACTGACTCCCGAACAAGTGTTGGTGCTGCACGATGAACTGGATCTGATGCCAGGCCAAGCCAAGCTTAAGCAGGGTGGCGGCCACGCAGGCCATAATGGCTTGCGTGATATTCAAAACACCTTTTCCAGCCCGGCCTTTTGGCGCTTGCGCCTAGGCATAGGCCACCCCCGGACGTTGGGTCTACAACAAGACGTCGCCGCTTTTGTGTTGAATCAGCCACGGCGCGACGAACTCAAGGAAATTGAAGCTGTCATAGACCGCTGTCGGGCTATTACCCCGGCATTGCTGGACGGTAATTTTGACCAGGCCATTAGCCAGCTGCATGGCGGTAATAGTGGCTAAAACACCTACGGATCCTTTGCGCTTTCGTGCTGAACTAGCGGATTTCATCGCCTTTCTAAAGCATCCTACGCTAGGGCCGCGTACTCCTGGCCGACGTACAGGGCGGGGAATCACCGTCGATTGGCTACCTGGCGTGTCCATCAAGCGTTTGTTGCAATGGGCTGGCTTGCTGTGGACGCTTAATCTGATTTTTTTGGGGCCTATCGCTGTTATGGCGGCAGGTGCTGGCGGTGCCCAACACCGTCTGAATCTAGACGCCATTCCCTGGTTGATGGCCTTGTTGTGGGCCCCCTTGGTTGAAGAGCTGATGTTCCGCTACAGCCTGCGTCGTGTAGCCCATGCATTGTGGATGCTGCCGGCCGCCGCCGTAGTGATGTTTAGTGGACCAGGTTGGTCTACGGGCTTATTGTTGCTGGCGGTGTTGTTGATGTGCTGGCGTCCTGGGGCAGGCCGTCCTTTCGCGCAGCGTCAGGGCAGAACATGGCGTTTGCTGCTGAACTACCGGCGTGTCTTCCCTTGGGTTTTCCACGGCGCGTCGCTGGCATTTGCAGGCATACACCTGGTGAATTTCAATCTGCACCAGATGGCCTGGTGGCTAATGCCTTTGTTGGTGTTGCCGCAATGGCTGACGGGGTTGGTTTTGGGCTGGTTGCGCGTGCGGCGCGGCATCGGGGCCTCGGTGTTGTTGCATGCCATCTTCAACGGTGGGCCCTTGTTGGTTGTATGGATGATACTGCGCCTGAATCCCGGCATAGTTAGCTGATACAGCGTGGTAATGGTGTATGGTCGGAACACATTCCAGCCTACAATACTTTTTTAGTTTTTTTATTTCAGGATAATCATGGCTTTGCAATGTGGCATTGTTGGTTTACCCAACGTCGGCAAATCAACTCTTTTTAACGCCTTGACCAAGGCCGGCATTGCCGCCGAAAACTATCCCTTCTGCACCATAGAGCCCAACGTGGGCGTGGTCGAAGTGCCTGATGCGCGTCTGGATGCTCTGGCCGAGATCGTCAAACCTCAGCGTGTCTTGCCCGCTGTGGTTGAGTTCGTGGATATTGCCGGTCTGGTAGCAGGCGCCTCCAAGGGCGAAGGCCTGGGTAACCAGTTCCTGGCCAATATCCGTGAAACCGATGCCATCGTTCACGTAGTGCGTTGTTTTATCGATGAAAACGTTATTCACGTAGCCGGTAAGATTGACCCTATCTCTGATATCGAAGTCATTAACACCGAATTAGCCTTGGCTGACCTGGCGTCTGCTGAAAAGGCCTTGCACCGCAATCAGAAGCTGGCTCGTGCTGGCGACAAGGACGCCATCAAGATCGTCGCCGTACTGGAAAAGCTGATGCCATCGCTGGACCAGGCGCGTCCCATACGGTCTTTGGGCCTGGATGAAGACGAACTGGCTCTGATCAAAACCTATTGCTTTATTACTGCTAAACCCGCCATGTATGTCGCTAACGTCAAGGAAGACGGCTTCACCGACAACCCCATGCTGGAAGCCGTGCAGAACTATGCCAAGCAAGAAAATGCCCCTTGCGTCGCCGTTTGTGCAGCAGTCGAAGCCGATATTGCCGACCTGGACGATGAAGATAAAGAAGTCTTCCTGGCCGACATCGGCATGAAAGAACCCGGCCTGAATCGCGTCATCCGTGCTGGTTACGAATTGCTGGGCCTACAAACCTACTTCACCGCTGGCGTCAAAGAAGTCCGCGCCTGGACCATACGGGTAGGCGATGTGGCTCCTCAGGCGGCAGGTGTCATACACACCGATTTCGAACGCGGCTTTATTCGTGCCCAAACCATCGCGTTTGAAGACTTCGTCACCTTCAAGGGCGAGCAGGGCGCAAAAGAAGCCGGCAAGCAGCGCGCCGAAGGCAAGGAATACGTGGTCAAAGACGGCGACGTGTTGAACTTCTTGTTTAACGTTTAAATCGAGTCAGGGGCATCTTTGGATGTTCCTACACCGCCCCCAACGCCCATCCCGCTACTGCGCTACCCATAACCACCAGCCAGGGCGGTAACTTCCAGAACATCAGTGCCACCAACGCAACCAGGGCCAAGCCGAAATCTTGCGACCGCATGATAGCGCTGGTCCACACTGGTTGATAAAGCGCGGCCAGCAGCAGGCCGACGACGGCGGCATTGACTCCGGCCAGCGCCGCTTGCGTGCCCGCATTGTGGCGCAGGCTTTCCCAAAAGGGCAGGACCCCGACGACCAGCAGAAATGATGGCGCAAAGATAGCCAGTAGACAGACCAGGCCGCCCATCCAACCCGTGGGGCTAATGCTCATCGACGCACCCAGGAAGGCGGCAAAGGTGAACAAGGGGCCGGGCACGGCCTGAGCCGCCCCGTAGCCCGTCAGGAAGGATGAGTTGTTGACCCAGCCTGTGGGCACGACTTCGGCTTGCAGCAGGGGCAGCACCACGTGGCCACCTCCAAATACCAGCGAACCCGTCCGGTAGAAGGCGTCCACCATGCTTAGGGTGGTGCTGTTAGGCAGTAGTTGGGTCAGTATCGGCAGGCCTATCAACAAGGCTAGGAACAAGGACAAACAAATTAATCCAGCCTGATGGCTGACCGACATAGTCAGAGGTTGGTGTTCGGGTGCCTGTGTTGGACGGAACCAGAGGCGGCCTGCTATGCCGGCGGCAATGATCACGGCTATCTGGGCCCAGGCGGCAGGTATTAGCAGGACCGCACAACTAGCCATCAGCATGATGGCGATACGCGCGCCATCTGTGCATAGGGTGCGCGCCATGCCCCAGACGGCTTGGGCGACCACAGCTACGGCCACCACTTTTAGACCATGTAAGACGCCAGGTGAGATGTAATCGCCATAGCTGCTTATGCCTAGCGCAAACAGGATCAGGACGATGGCCGAGGGTAGTGTGAAGCCTGCCCAGGCTGCCAGCGCCCCGCTGTAGCCCGCCCGCGATAGTCCCAAGGCGATGCCGACCTGACTGCTTGCTGGTCCGGGCAAGAATTGGCAAAGGGCTACTAGATCTGCATAGCTGTGTTCAGACAGCCAGCGGCGTTGTGTGACGAATTCGGCGCGGAAGTAGCTCAGGTGGGCAATAGGTCCGCCAAACGAGGTCAAACCCAGACGCAGAAATATCAGAAAGACCGACCACGCGCTGTGGTCGTCGTCAGGACGCGGCGCTATCGTCATACGCCACCACCCCCAGCCACCTATCAAGCAGCGCCTGATCAGCCGCCAGTTCGTGGCTAGCGCCGTGATACGCAATATGGCCACGCTCCAGAATAATGGCCTGACGGGTCATGGGCAGTATCTGCTGGGCATGCTGTTCGACCAGAATGACCGCCATGCTGCCTTCCTGCACCATGGTGTTAATGATATGCAGCAGTTCTTGGGCAATTAGCGGCGCCAAGCCTTCTAGTGGTTCGTCCAGCAGTAATAGACTGGGATTCAGCATCAGGGCGCGGCCCATGGCCAGCATTTGCTGTTCGCCGCCTGACAACTGGTTTCCCATATTGCGGCGACGTTCCCGCAGGCGTGGGAAGGTGGCGTATACGCGTTCTAGCGTCCAGTGGCCAGGCCTGGCAGTTACGGTCAGGTTTTCTTCCAGCGTTAATGAAGGGAAAATATCGCGCTCTTGGGGGACCCAGCCCAGGCCAGCATGGGCCCGCTTATGGCTGGCGACATGGGCCAAGTCTTGGCTCTGGAACTGTATGCGGCCTTTGACCTGCCGGGTTGCGCCCATCAAGGTTGCCAATAGTGTGGTTTTACCCATGCCATTGCGCCCCAGCAGGGCCAGGCTGTCACCGTGCTCCAGGGCGAAGGATATCCCCTCCAGCACGATGGCGTCGCCGTAGCCGGCCCATACGTCGTCCAGACGTAGTAATTCAGTCATGGGCGGCCTCGCCTAGGTAGATTTCTTTGACGCGCTGGTTGCTGGCGATGGCATTTGGCGTGTCCTCGACCAATACCGCGCCATTGACCAGTACCGAGATACGCTCTGCGAAGCGAAAGACCAGATTCATGTCATGTTCTATTAGCAAGATGGTGACATCCGAGGGCAGGCGGGCAATGGTGTCAAATAGTTCACGACTTTCATTGCTGGGAACACCGGCGGTGGGTTCGTCCAGCAGCAGCACCCGGGGCTGGGATGCCAAGGCCAGCGCAATTTCTATCAGGCGTTGACGGCCGTAAGCCAACGTACGGGTTTTTTCATAGGCCACGTCCAGCAGTTTTAGGCTATCCAGCAGTTGGGCTGCTTCGTCGGTGGCAGCCGTGTAGGCGCCCACGGGGCGCCACCACTTTGCGCCCAAGCCCAGGCGCTCGCAGACAGCCATGGTGACGGACTCCAGCACCGTCATATCGGCAAATAACTGATTGATCTGAAACGTGCGCGCAAGTCCTTGCTTACAGCGTTGATACTGGGCCATGCCGGTAACGTCTTGACCGTTAAGCAACACGGTGCCCGTGGTGGGTTCCAGTAAGCCAGTCAGCAGGTTGATCAAGGTGGTTTTACCCGCGCCGTTAGGGCCTATCAGGGCATGACGGGCGCCTGGGGCGATATTCAGGCTGACATCATTAATGACGACAAAGCCGCCAAATTTCTTGACTAGGTTACGGGTTTGCAAGACGTAGCTCATAGCGGGCCTTTACGAATTAAACATAGCCTATCCAGGCCGCCCATGATGCCGCCACGCGCAAACAGCACAACAATAACCAGCACTAAGCCCAACCAGAACTGCCAGTACTGCGGGTTAAGGTCAGACAACATGGCATGCGCCACCATGAAAACGATAGTACCTAGCAGCGCACCATACAGGCGACCCGTGCCGCCCAGCACCAGGATTAACAGCAATTCAGAAGAACGCTGGAAGCTGAAGACGTCTACGGATACGAATTGATTGGTTTGAGTCAATAAGGCCCCTGCCACGCCGGCGTAGGCTGCGCCTATGGTGTAGACCAGAATCAGTCGGTGCTTGACGGGCACCCCCAGCGCGGGCATGCGCAAGCCGTTTTGCTGCATGCCGCGCAGGCTAAGTCCCAAGGGGGCATGCACTAGGCGTCTGGCTAGCCAGAACAGTAGAAATAGCACGACAACGCTATAGATATAGCCTGTGCGTCCGTACATATCGAAGCCAAATAACCCCAGTACGGGTTGCATTTCTATGCCCGGCAAGCCATCGACCCCACCGGTATAGCGGGTAAGTTTGTTGGCCAACTCAAGCAACATCAAGGATACGCCCAGCGTGACCATCAGGCGGGTCAAATCCGAGCCGCGTAGCAGTAAAAAACTGCTGGCCAAGCCCAATAGGGCGGCGACGGCGGCAGCAGCCAGTAAACCCATGATGGGGTCGCCCAAGCCATGGGTCGCCAGTAAGCCAGCGGTATACGCACCCACGCCAAAGAATGCCGCATGACCCAGCGACACTATGCCCGCATAGCCCAGTATCAGGTCCAGCGACAGCGCAAACAGGGCGGTAATGGCGATCTGGCTAAGCAGCAGCAAATTATCAGGAAATACATACCACGCCAGCACTGGAAGCAGCCAGAACACATATTCCACAGGGCGCCAGCGCGCGCCATGGCGCATGGGTAGCGGGTCGTAGTGGGGCGCGACGGACCTGTTCGGTGTAGTGGGTGATGAATTCATGATGATGGCTTTAGCGGGTGGGGCTACGCCCGAACAAGCCCTGAGGACGCAAGATCAGCGTGGCGATCATGACGGCGTATATAACAAACGAGCCCACCTGAGGCACATAGTATTTGCCGGCGACATCGGCCACACCCAGCATAATCGCGGCAATCAGCGAGCCCTTGATGCTGCCGCTGCCCCCGACCACGACCACGATCAGGAAGTAGACCAAATACTTAACCGGAAACTCGGGGTCCAGGCCTAGTAGTTCCACCCCTAAGGCGCCCCCTAGGCCAGCCAGCGCAGAGCCCAAGGCAAAGGTCAGGCTGAAGATGCGGTTTACGTCTATACCCATACCACGGGCGGTAGCTTGGTTATCTACCGCTGCCCGTAATTGGCCGCCGAAACGCGTATGCGCGACTGTCCACTGCAGCAGTCCGGCAATAGACAGGCCAAGCAGGATCAGGAATAGACGGTATATCCCCATATCAAGGCCAGGCAGATTAATTTGGCCTTGTAAAAATGACGGTAGCAGCAAGGGCTGTTGCTGGGCGCCAAACGCATAGTGGGCGGCAGCTATGGCCATGAAAACCAAGCCTATAGAAAATAGTATTTGGTCTAGAGGGCTGGCGGTGTACAAGCGCCGGTACAGGGTACGTTCCAAGATGATGCCCGTTAGGGCAGAAACGATGATCACGATAGGCAGGGTGGCCAGAAAGGGCATACCCCAGCCATTTAGGAGCATGACGCACAC
The DNA here is from genome assembly GCA_017983955.1 of Burkholderiaceae bacterium. Classification (GTDB taxonomy): domain Bacteria; phylum Pseudomonadota; class Gammaproteobacteria; order Burkholderiales; family Burkholderiaceae_B; genus JAGOAJ01. The sequence continues at coordinate 32,927 of JAGOAJ010000004.1, read as the reverse complement.
ATAACCACCCAACATGGCAAAAGCGCCATGTGCCAGGTTCACAAAGTTCATCAGGCCCAAGGTGACGGATAGGCCTACGCTGATAAGAAACAGCAGCATGCCGGATGCTATGCCGTCGAAGATGATGGTCATCTCAGTTTGCCAGGGTCCTTGACGTCGGCAATATGGTCAAACTCGACGTTTTGCAGTTTTCCGTTCACTTTTTCTACCTTGCGGATATACACCGTTTGAATGATATCGCGGGTTTCCGGGTCTATCGTGATGCGTCCGCGCGGGCTAGTCCAGCTCATGCCTTTGGCTGCAGCGATAAAGGCGTCGCCGCTGGCGTCACCCTGGGTTTTCTTCAGGGCCTCGACGATCAGGTGCATGCCGTCGTAGCCTGATACCGACATGAAATTAGGCCTATGGTTGGGGTAGGCTACGGTATAAGCCTGGGTATAGGCCAGGTTTTCTGGTGAGTCATGGGCTTCTGAGTAATGAAACGAGGTAATCACCCCTTCGGCGGCCTCGCCCATGGCATCTAGCACGTCTTCATCCGTCAGGTCGCCAGTGGCGATCAGCTGTATGCCGGCTTCTGCCAGGCCGCGCTCTTTAAAGCCCTTGATAAATGCCACGCCCTGTTCGCCAGCAGGAACAAACAGGAAGATGGCGTCAGGCTTGGCGTCCTTGACTCTTTGTAGAAAGGGGGCGAAATCAGGGTTTTTCACCGAGGTGCGTACCTCGCCTATGACCTCGCCGCCAGCTGAGCCAAAGGTTTTCTTGAATTGCGCTTCTGCGTCATGGCCGGGGCCATAGTCGGCCACCACGGTGTATACCTTTTTGATGCCGTTTTTTATGGCCCAACTGGCGATAGGAGCCGTAGTTTGGGGCAGGGTGAACGACGTGCGCACTATATAGGGCGACTTTGTCGTAACGGATGATGTCGCGGCGTTCAGTATCACCATGGGTTTTTTGGCTTGAACCGATAACGGGGCAACCGCAAAGGCCGACGGCGTTAAACCGAAGCCAGCCAAAATATCGACTTTGTCCTTGATGACCAGTTCCTGTGCTTGGCGCTTGCTGATTTCAGGGGCAACGCCGGTATCATCCTTGATAATCAGTTCAATCTTTTTTCCAGCTACCGTGTCACCATGTTGACTAAGGTAAAGCCGGGCGCCGTTTTGAATTTGGGTGCCGTAGGCGGCAAAGGGCCCGGACATGGGTAAGATCATGCCAATTTTCAGCGTGTCGGCGTAAGCCGAACCCATGACACCCAAGGCGGCGCTTGCTATGGCAAATACGCCTAGTTTTTGTCGCAGCAGCATGGGGGCTCCTAGAATTGCTCGGTATCGACTTCGGATTGCGAGCCGGCAGAGTAGCGTTCACCAGCGACTGTGTTCTGATTGATCAAGGTTTCCAGTTGCAGCATGATGTCGTCGCTAAGCTGTAGCGACATGGCGCCCATATTGTCTGCCAGGTGTTGCTGATTCGTGGTGCCGGGTATAGGGATCAGGGTGTCGTCTTTAGCCAGCAGCCAGGCCAGCGCCAGTTGGGCGGGTGTGCATCCTACCTGGGCGGCGATTTGGCGGTAGTCTGCTAACAGGCGCAGGTTGGCCGGGTAAATTTCGGATGAAAAACGCGGCATGCTGCGGCGAAAATCATTATCTTCCAGACCGCTTACGTCATGTATGGTATCGCCCAGATAACCGCGCCCTAGCGGGCTAAAGGCCACAAAGGTAGTGCCCAGTTCCTTGCAGGCATCCAATACGGCAATTTCGGGATTACGCGTACATAAGGAATATTCCGTTTGTACAGCGGCTATAGGGTGGACTGCATGGGCTTTGCGCAGCGTATTTGCCGATACCTCAGACAAACCTATGCTGCGTATTTTGCCTTGGGCCATCAGGTCGGCCAGCGCGCCTACGCTGTCTTCGATGGGGACTTTTTTGTCCCAACGGTGTAAGTAGTAAAGGTCGATGACGTCGGTGCGCAGTCGTTTAAGGCTGTCTTCGCAGGTACGCCGTATGGTGTCTGGTCGCCCGTCTATGACGCGTTTGCCGTTTTCGTGGAAAATGCCGCATTTACTGGTCAGCATGAATTGGCTGCGATAGGGTGACAGCGTGTCGCCCACCAGGGTTTCGTTCGCGCCGTAACCATATAGGGCAGCTGTATCAAACAAGGTTACGCCCAGATCCAGCGCTTTCAGCAGCAGTTCACGGCCTTGCTGTGGCGATGGTGGTGTGCCGTAACCGTGGTTCAGGTTCATACAGCCCAGCCCTATGGCTGATACGCTGAATCCGGCAAGTTGTCGTTGTTGCATTGCTATGTCCTTGCTGAGTCTATAGGTAGGGTATCGTACACGCAGATCGCTATCATCCCCGTTAAAGCAGCTTGCCCGGGTTCATGATGTTGTTGGGGTCGAAGACGCGTTTAATGTCGCGCATCAGGCGAAGTTGCAGCGGGTCTTTGTAGTGCAGGAAAGCCTCGCGCTTTAATTGACCTATGCCGTGCTCGGCGCTGATGCTGCCACTATATGACATGACTTCGTCGAATACGGCCTGGCTGATTTGCGCTTCGTGCTCGCTGGCCCAGTTTGTGTCGGCACTGACAGGGCGCGAAATGTTGTAATGCAAATTGCCGTCGCCGAAATGGCCAAACACAAAGGCACGGCAGCCTGGGCTGACGCTGTCCATGCGTTTCTGAGCTGTCTCCAAGAAGGCAGGTATGCTGGCGATAGGCAGTGAGATATCGTGCTTCAGGTGGGGGCCATCGGCGCGCTGGGCCTCGGATATTTCTTCGCGCAGTCGCCACAAAGACTCTAGCTGCGCCAGGGACGTAGACACCACAGCGTCGCTGCATAGGTCTTGCTCCAGGGCCGCACCTATGGCGGTTTCCAGCAATTGATTCAGAGCATCTTCATCTGAAGTATCAGCCAGTTCGACCAGGACGTAGGCCGGGTGGGCTTCGCCAAAGGGCGCATGCAGGCCTTCAGTGTGGCGTAGCACCAGATCCAGGCAGTCGCTGGTAAAGTATTCAAAGGCTTGCAGGCGTGGGCCACACAGGCCGAACAGCAGGCTGAATAGTTCCAGGGATTGCTGGGCAGAATCTACCGCCACCAGAACTACGCTACGTACGTCGGTACGCGCATGCAGGCGCAAAGCCACGCCGGTAATGACGCCTAGCGTGCCTTCCGAGCCTATCAATAACTGCTTCAGGTCGTAGCCCGTGTTGTCTTTGCGCAAAGGGTGTAAGCCATGGAAGATTTCACCTGTCGGCAACACGGCTTCTATGCCCAGCACCAATTCGCGGGCCATGCCATATCTGACCACATTGACGCCACCGGCGTTGGTGGCCAAGTTGCCGCCTATGTGTGACGAATCTTCGGCGGCCAGGCTTAGCGGCAATAGCCTTCCTGCTTCGTGGGCGCTGCGGCGCAGGTTGCCCAGTATGCAACCGGCATCGGCCACCAAGGTATTGGCTATGAGGTCTATAGAGCGCAAGGTATTCATGCGATCCAGGCACAGAATAATATTGTTTGGGTTGTTGTCAGGTGTGGCGCCGCCGCACAAGCCGGTATTGCCGCCCCTAGTTACCACTGGAATGTGGTGTTCGTTACACAGTCGCAAGCAGCTTGCGACCTGTGCTGTATTCACAGGGCGGACTACGGCCTGGGCCTGGCCAGTGTAAATACCGCGCCAATCTGTCAGCCAGGGCGCAATATCGGCCGCCTGCGTCTGTACGATGTCAGCGCCCAACTCGCGCGTCAGGGTTTCCAGGAAAACTGTCATGCTCAACTACCCGTCAAAAAATTGCAACCTGTCTATTATCCCTTGTAATAACAGGGGAGTAACTGGATTTACTTGGGGAATGCGTCACAATAGTCTTTTGTTGTCTAGCTTGGAACGTTTAATGACTCGTATTGTGTTGTTTGAAAATATACACCCCAGTGCCAAAGAGGTCTTTGCCGCAGCAGGGTTTACTGATGTTATCGAGCATGCTTCGGCCTTGTCGCCCGATGCTTTGCACCAAGCCATGCAAGGCGCGCAACTGGTAGGTATACGTTCCCGCACGCAGTTGGATGCTGCTGCATTGGCCAGCGCCAATGACTTGCGGGCAGTGGGGTGCTTTTGCATAGGCACCAATCAGGTTGATCTGGATGCCGCGCTAATGCAGGGCGTGCCAGTATTCAATGCACCGTTTTCCAATACTCGTTCGGTCGCAGAGCTGGTACTTGGCGAAGCTATTTTGTTGCTGCGCCGCATTCCTGAAAAGAACGCCCGTGTGCACCAGGGACATTGGGACAAGTCGGCCGAAGGCGCCTTCGAGGCTAGGGGCAAAACCTTAGGCATCATAGGCTATGGCAATATAGGTTCGCAGGTCGGTACGCTGGCTGAAGCCGCTGGCATGCGCGTTATCTTTTATGACATTGAAGCCAAGTTGCCACTGGGCAATGCACGTCCCACGGCGTCGTTTAGTAAATTCCTGCAGCAAGCCGATGTGGTCACTTTGCATGTGCCTGGTGGTAAAGGCACGGCCAATATCATGAATGCCAAAGCGATAGCCGCTATGAAGCCTGGCTCTATCCTGATTAATGCGGCGCGCGGATCGGTGGTGGACATAGCTGCGCTGCATGCCGCTTTAGTATCTGGTCATCTGGCTGGGGCGGCTATTGACGTCTTTCCTACGGAACCCAAAAGCGTTGATGAAGCCCTGGACAGTCCCTTGAGAGGCATGAACAATGTCTTGCTAACCCCGCATATTGGCGGCAGCACTCAAGAATCCCAGGAAAACATTGGGCGTGAAGTGGCTGAAAAGCTGGTCAGCTTCATGCAAAACGGCAGCACCAAGGGCTCGGTCAATTTCCCGGAAGTGTCGTATCGCGAAATGGCTGGGTCTGCCCGTATATTGCATGTGCATCGCAACGTACCCGGCGCCTTGGGTTCGCTAAGCAGCATTATGGCTGAACATGGTCTGAACATTGTCAGCCAGCAGCTGCAAACCCTGGGGCAAATTGGTTACGTGATTTCCGATGTCGAAGGGCAGGTGGACGATGCGGTAATGCAGGCATTGCGCCAGCACGAAATTACCGTGCGCTGCGACCGCATTTAAACCCTAGCGTTCGCCATGCCTGACAAACGCTAGCCTTCGGTTTCATGGATGGCCGTGATGCGCGTCAGGGGATGGCTGCCGTCGGGCAGCCCATCCAAAGACGTTGTAGCGGGTAGTATGTCGGCCAGGGTATAGCGATCCAGGTGCGCCATGAACTGCGTGAGCGCACCCTGTAGTATGCCCGTCAAGCCGCATTGACCGCTAAGTGTGCAGGTGTTGTTGCTACCCATGCACTCGACCAGGTTCAGGTCGTTTTCTGTATCACGAACTACTGCCCCCAGGTTTATGGACGATGGCGGGCGGCCCAGCCGCATGCCACCATTTTTACCCCTGACCGTGGTGATCCAGCCTTGTTGAGCCAGCTTGTGGGTAATCTTCATTAGATGGGGCTCTGAGATCCCGTAGGCCAGGGCAATTTCAGAGATGGTGCACAGGCGTTCGGGGCGTTGCCCCACATACATTAATAAACGCATAGCATAGTCGGTCATCGTGGTCAGACGCATGGCGGTCTCCGGTCCTGTTAGGCGCGAGGCCGTATCAATATGGGCACAAAGCGCCACAGGTAAAGCACCATGCACGCCATCCAAGCCAGTGCGGCAGCCTGTTGCAGCCATATCATATACATGGAAGGCCACAGTGCAGCCAGTCGCAGTACCACCGAAGCTATCATCAACCAGTAACTGGTCAGCATACTGGTATCCAGTGCTAATGGCCTGCCCAGGTGCCCCAGTGCCGTGCGAGTCAACATACCTATGATTAGTACAGCGAAGCCGCCCATGCCTATGATGTGTACATGGGTAGCGGCGCGGGCCAGTACGCCAGCGCCCCAGCCCGCCGTGTGCACGGCAGCAAATAGCAGCCCTATGCCCATTAAGCCGTAGCCTAGATAGAGTATCCACAACATGGGCTTATGCAGTACTGCCATAGGCTTCCATAAAACCAGTTGCCATAGCGCGATCACTCCGGCTATGACCAGCCCGACGGCCATAAGCAGCTTCAGGCTGAATAGCCCCAGGATAATGGCTGCTACGCTGGCGGCCAGTTGTATATGGCCGCTACGTACCAGCATGGGGATTTCCAACCCCGGCACCATGCGCATGGCGAAAAATGGAATCACTCGCCTACCTATCAATAAGGCAACCACCGCCATGCAGATCAGACCCAGGTCAAAGCGCTGCATCAACAGTACATAGTCGCCTTGTAGCGAGGCTTGTAAATACAGCAGATTGGCTACGCCCAAGCCAGCGATCAACCAAGGTACGCCATAGTTGCGTTTGCTTTTTCCCTTCACCATCACCCTAAGCAGGCAGGCGGCGCTAATGCCAAAGAATGCGGTTTCAGCCGCGCCAGCAATCCAGAAGGCCGTTGTGCCCCCGGCCAGATAACCTACGCGGGCTACCACCCACAGCAAACAGACGCCAGCCAGTGAGCCGCCTTTCAACGGATTGAATCCCGTCCAGGTGGCACTGGCTGTTAGCAGGAAAGCCACGGCGATGGTGACAATAAAGCCCCACAGCATCTCGTGAGCATGCCAGGCCAGGGCAGTGAACGGCGCGCTAATCCATTGTGGATAGAAAATCCATATGCCTATGGACACTAGTGCCCACAACACACCGACGATATATAGCGGGCGGAACCCCAGACTGAGAAAAGCGTTCAGATCAGGACGAGCAGATGATGATGTGGTCATGCCGTGAGTTCCGAGGGGAGGCGGTCGGGAAAGTTGTTCAATTGGTAGCCAAACCAAAGGCTGCGGGCGATGCGATGGGCAAATTCGCTGGCCTTTTCAGCAAGGGCGCGATTGGGTAGTGTGGCTGTGGTTTCATTGAACAACTGTAGCCAATGCCTGAACAGGCTGGCTTGCAGATCGGGCAAAGCCACGTGTTTGGGCATGGGCGTGCCATTAAACGTGCCAGCACCTAACAGTATGGATGACCAGAATTGCACCATAATGGCTAAATGGGCATCCCAGTCGCTGATGTGGGTGTTGAATATCGGGCCCAGCAGTGCGTCGGTGCGGATTTTGTCATAAAACCCATAGACCAGCGTTTCAATTTCTTCTTCAGTGCACAGCTCGTGTCTGGCCATGGCGGGTATTCCTGGGTAACGTTAAAATGAATGAATTCGTCAGCTTTGTTACAAACAACCAACACCCCATAAAGATATATTTAATATCTATCTTATGAAAAAACGGCGTTAGCGTCAATCATCCACCCCCACTGCCTTATGAATGAAATCACTCCTGAAAACGCTACACTGACCTGCATAGTTCCCGGCCTTAATGAACAGAAAAACCTGGACGTATTACTGCCTTTATTGATGATGGAATTGCAACAGCTCACCAGTAGCTATGAAATTATTGTGGTTGATGACGGCAGCACGGATGGCACTGCAGCCAGCATGACGCTTTGGGCCAGTAAATATCCGGAAATTGTGTATTTACAATTGTCGCGTAACTTTGGCAAGGAAGCAGCGTTGACGGCCGGCTTACAGGCTGCCAAGGGGCAGGTAGTGGTCTGTATGGATGCTGATTTACAACATCCTCCCTCGTTGATTGCCAAAATGTTTGCCCGCTGGCAGCAGGGCGTAGAAATGGTCTACGCTGTGCGCGCATCGCGCGATGGCGAGTCCTGGTTCAAGCGCTGGGGTACCCGTCTGTTCTATAAACTGATGCGTACCTCGGGTGGGCTGGAAGTGCCGGAAAATGCAGGTGACTTCCGACTGATGGACCGTATCGTCGTGGATGCTCTGCTGATGATGCCCGAGCGTAATCGCTTCATGAAGGGCTTGTTTGCCTGGGTAGGTTTTCAGGCGGAACCTATGCTGTATATTCCGCCAGATCGCCTGCATGGCAACTCGTATTTTAATCCGCTGAAGCTATTTCGCTTCGCGTTGGACGGGATAACTGCCTTTACCACCTGGCCTTTGCGTTTATTGAGTCTGGTGGGTACAGGCTTATCGCTACTGTCGTTTATGTATGGTTTATACATAGTGGTTTCCCACTTGTTCTACGGCGATCCCGTGCAAGGCTGGACGACGCTGGTCACTATTGTGCTGTTTTTTGCCGGTATCAATTTGATATCGCTGGGGGTGCTGGGCGAGTACATCGCACGTATTTTTGGCGAGGTGAAAAACCGGCCAGTGTATTTAGTAAGGCGCAGGGTGGGTAGTGGCTTGCCCCAGGGGGCGAAGTCACGAGGCCTTGCGGAAGGCCCAGTAGCGGCCCAAGACAAAGGTCATGCCGGCAATGGTGATTAATATCAGTGCCAGCAGTACGTCATAACGTAGGGTGGTGTACTGCAGCAGCCAGGCGTAGGCTAGCTCGTTTATTGCGAAGCCTAGCGCCGATACGCCAAAAAACCGTAGTGCTGCCCTGACAACAGGTGCCGCGTGTAGCCTGAAGGTCAAGTAGTAGTGCCCCGTAAACGATACACAAAAAGCCACTAGCCAGCCTATGAAATTTGCCACCAGCGGTTCCTGGTTGTTTAGGGTAACCAGCATCACGACTACCAGCCAGTGCGTGGCAGCTGCGGCACAGCCTACGGCAACAAACCAAGCTATCTGTCTGATAATTGAGCTCATAGATGTCCCAGGAATTCGCCATGAAGCAGGTTAAAGAAAAACATATCGTGCTGTGCGCTGATGATTTTGGCATGAATCAGGCCGTCAATGACGGCATAGTAGCGCTTGCAGGGCAAGGTCGCCTTAGCGCCACCACGTGTTTGGTCGGCGGGCCAGCGTTTCGCAGCGGCGCGCCTGCTTTGCTGGCATCAGGCTTACGCAGTGGTTTGCACCTGAATTTTACGGAATCCATGGGGCAAGCTGGCCTGTATATGCCAGTGTCATACTTGATCAGGCACTCAATGCTAAGACAGCTGGATGTGCATCAGCTGCGAGCGCAGATCGACACGCAGCTGGATCAATATGAAGACGCCATGGGCCAGGCCCCAGCCTTTGTCGATGGGCATCAACATGTACATCAATTTGCCCAGATACGCACTGAACTATTGCATGCGCTGGACAGACGCTATCCACAGCATAAGCCACGCTTGCGCTATACCTGGCCGGCCAGGCTGACGGGCACGCCTATCGCACAACGGCTGAAGGCACATATTATTGGTGCGCTGGGTGCCAGACCCTTTGCGGCTCTGGCACGGCAACAAGGCTATCCCATGAACCGTGCCTTTCTGGGCGTGTACGACTTTGCTGGCGGCCCTCAGGGCTATGCCGTGCTGCTGCAGGCCTGGTTGCAGACCGTTCAGGATGGCGACATGGTAATGTGCCATCCGGCGGCTCGTGTTCAGGCCAACGATAGCTTGGGTGCGCAACGCTATGCTGAATTCCAGGTGTTGGGCAGTCCCGATCTAGGCGACTGGCTAAGTGCTTATGGTGTACGCCTTTAAATTTGGTGCTTAACACTTGCCGTGGGGCTTGCGTCAGCGCCAGCCTATCCTTATTATTTTGTTATTCAGTCTATGACTGCCCCTAGGAGCTTTACATGTCCGTCCAAGTTACTCTGATTAATAACGATTTTGCTGTCGCTCCACAAATGTCGGCTGACGATATGCAGGCCGTGGCCGATGCCGGCTTCAAAAGCGTCATTATCAACCGCCCTGACTTCGAGGGCGGCCCCGATCAGCCCAACTCGGCTGATGTAATTAAAGCGGCCCAGCAGGCTGGCTTGATCGTCAAATATCAGCCTGTGGTCAGCGGCAGCATTACTCCAGAAGATGTGCAGCAATTTGCTGCCTTATTGCATGAAATGCCTGCGCCGGTACTGGCGTACTGTCGTTCTGGCGGACGTTGTACTCAGCTATACCGGTCTGCAACCGAAGTTTGACTTAGATCAAATTTGCGTCAGCTGTAACACTGTATTTTTGGGTCAGTTCCGGTTAAGCTGAATACAGTTTAATTGCAGGTCACTATAGGGGCACATAACATGTTCAAAAAAATACTTATTCCTACAGATGGCTCAGCCCTGTCGGCTCAGGCCGCTAACAAGGGCGTGTGCTTTGCTCGTGAAATCGGTGCGGAAGTCGTGGCGCTGTATGTGACGCAACCGTTTGCCGCAACCGTCGGGTTTGATGGCATGGCAGCTGCTTACGCGATTACTGACGAGGATTACGATAAAACCGCACGTGATCAGGCCAATAAATACTTGCAGGCTGTGCTTGATCGCGCCGAGACTGCAGGCGTTAAAGCCAGCGCCCGGGCCGTGTCCAATTTCAATGTGGCCGACGGCTTGGTGCAGACCGCTGACGAAGAAGGCTGCGACCTGATATTCATTGGTAGTCACGGGCGCAGCGGCTTGTCGCGCTTGCTGTTGGGCAGCGTCACCAACAAAGTACTTAGTCTGGCCAAGGTCGCTGTATTGGTTTACAGGGTTAAGGACTCTGGCGGCGAATAAGCTTTATCTTCGTTCTAATAAAAAACCACCGCATGCGGTGGTTTTTTGCATTCTGACAGCTTATTGGAACAATGCGGTGGCTTTTAGCAGGGTCTCCCAGATACCCAGTACCAGAGGTATACCAACGTACAGCCAAAAAATAGCTAAAGAAATGGGTGAAGTGGTTTTTGTGGTGCTTAGTTGCATAATTATTCTCCGAATTATTCAGCAGCGACGGCAGTTGGCATGGCGCTGCGTCCTTCTTTGGGCATGTGGTGGCGTCCGGCAACAGGTTTAACCATTAGGTTGCACAGAAAGCCCACGATCAGTAGTCCGGCCATAATGTACATGGTGGTGGTATAGGCTTGGGCAGGCGGTACGCCGCTATCTACCTGATACTGACGTATGTAATTCACTAATACGGGACCGAGCACACCGGCGGCGGCCCACGCAGTCAGCAGGCGTCCATGGATGCCCCCCACATAGCGTGTGCCGAACAGATCTGCAAGATACGCAGGTACGGTGGAGAATCCACCGCCATACATGGACATGATGATGGCGTAGAACAGTACAAACAGGGCTACGTTACCCGCACTACCCATGCCTGGAACCAGGAAATACAGTACGGCTCCCAATGCAAAGAAAATGAAGTAGGTGTTTTTGCGGCCTATGTAGTCCGAGACTGACGACCAGAAAAAACGGCCCAACATATTGGCCAATGACAGCACACCGACAAAGCCTGCGGCAGCGGCGGGAGTAATGCCACCTCGGAAGCTTTCTTGGATCATGACTGACGCCTGGCCCAGAACACCGATCCCAGCCGTGACGTTCAGGCATAGTACCCACCACAGCAACCAAAACTGCGGTGTTTTCAGGGCTTGGTCAATATGGACGTGATTCTGCGAAATCATAGCGTTTTGCTTTACCGGCGGCACCCAGCCTTCGGGTTTCCAGTCTGCCGCTGGCAAACGTATGGTCAATGATCCTATGATCATAGATACAAAATACAAGCATCCCATGACAACAAAGGTTTCAGTAACGCCCATGGACTGGGGTGTCTGGAAGTAATCCATCAGTGCTACAGACATGGGCGATGCAATAAAAGCGCCGCCGCCAAAGCCCATAATCGCCATGCCGGTGGCCATACCGCGCTTGTCGGGAAACCATTTGATCAATGTGGACACGGGCGATACATAACCTATGCCCAGGCCTATGCCCCCGAGTACGCCATAACCTAGGTAAACCAGCCATATCTGGTGCATGGCAACACCAACGGCCGCCACCATAAAGCCGCCGCCAAAACAGCAAGCTGCTACAAACATAGCTTTACGAGGGCCCGCCTCTTCCAGCCACTTGCCAGCAAATGCGGCAGATAAGCCCAGAAATACAATGGCTAGACTGAAAATCCAGCCCAAGGTGGGTAAATCCCAGTCAGCGGCGGTCGATTCACTGATACCTAGCAGGCGGGTCATGGGGCTGTTGAAGACAGAAAACGCGTAGGCCTGTCCTATGCACAGGTGCACGGCCAGTGCCGCTGGCGGTATCATCCAGCGGTTGAAGCCTGGCGGTGCGGTAATCCGTTCTTTGCTAAAGAAGCCGGGGTTGCTTGTACTCATGTTGTCTCCTGGATGTTTCTTTTTTGTTGTGGTGTTTCAGCGAGTGCTGGGTTGGGGTTGCAAACTGACTTTGTTTTGATCGATGGCGTCTAGAACAATCTGGCTTAGGGCAATATCCCCAGAATGCCCGTCGGGCTGACGCTCAAGAAAGCCCAATAGGGCAGTACGCATGCGCGGTTCCCAGAATTTCTGGATGTGATCGGCAATGCCCGCTATGCCCTCGCTACGATTGGGCATAGCCTCGAAAAAGGCGCCAATACGATTAGCCTGACGTATCAGATGGTCAATATTTTTCATGACGGACTCCTTAGGTCAAGAAGAAACTCTGGGTGGCTGTAAACGGTGAAATGTTCGCCCCGGACAAATCCTGCCAGCATCAGGTTCAGATCAGTGGCCATGCGTACGGCGTAGGATGTTGGCGCTGATACGGCGACCAGGGCTGACACCCCCGCTGCTGCTGTTTTTTGCACCATCTCGAAGCTGGCTCGGCTGGAAATTACAAAAAATCCTGACCCAGGGTCTATTTCACGCCGCAACAACAAGCCGATCAGCTTATCCAGGGCGTTGTGGCGGCCTACATCCTCGCGCGTGTGGACAATGTCGCCATCCAGGGTCGCCCATGCTGCCCCATGGGTGGCGCCAGTTCGCAGGTGCAAAGGCTGGCTGGCGCGCAGACCTTCGGCGGCCTTCGAGATGGCCGCAGGTGAAATCTGCAGGGCTGGCTTGGGTAGCGCTGGCAGTTCACGCTGTACCTGACTTAGGGTTTCCAGACCGCACAGGCCACAACCGGTACGTCCCGCCATTTGCCGCCGCCTTAGCTTTAACTGGTTCAGGCAGGCCGAGGCGATGCGCATTTGTATTACCCAGCCTTCGGGCTGTTTGACGACATCAACCTCGTATACATCCTTTGCCGACCGGATAATGCCTTCTGTGTAGGAAAAGCCTATTGCCAGATCATCCAGATGGGTTGGCGAGGCAAGTAGGGTGGCATGGCTAATGTCGTTGTATTCCAAGGCCACAGCGACTTCTTCGGCCAGCTCATCGGATTCAGTGCGTAGCTCGCCAGATTTGCCAGAGCGCACCACGGTATGCGGCAAACTGCCTTGTAGGGGTGTAGTAGGCACGCTCTAGTCCTCCTGGTTGAGTGCAGGCTCAGGCTGAACAAGCGGCTTTGGTGCCGGTTGTGCCTTGGCGATAGGTATTACCGTGGGTGCCCGCTTTGCTGGTTTTCCGTCCCGTTCGCGTTGTGCCAGCAGGTTTTCCTGGATTTCGCTGAAGCGTGACCACTTCACCTGCCATGGGGATGCCTCGGTCACCCGGCGCGCCTGAACTGCAGTTACCTTGTATTCTGGGCAGTCGGTGGCCCAGTCGGCGCTGTCGGTGGTAACAACGTTGGCACCCGACTCCGGGAAGTGGAAGGTGGTGTACAACACGCCAGGCTGCACTCGGGTGGTAATGTCGGCCCGAAGTGCAGTTTCCCCGGCCCTGCTTTGTATAGCGACCATATCGCCTTGGGATATGCCGCGATCTTCGGCGTCCTGTGGGTGAATTTCCAGCAGGTCTTCGTCATGCCACAACACATTGGGGGTACGCCGAGTTTGCGCGCCAACGTTGTATTGCGACAGGATGCGGCCTGTGGTCAACAGCAGTGGAAACTTCCGTGTGCTGCGTTCATCAGAAGCTACATATTGGGTGATCATGAAACGACCCTTGCCGCGCACGAACTCGTCAATGTGCATGGTGGGCGTACCCTCGGGAGCCTCTGCGTTGCAAGGCCACTGTATGCTGCCGCCCAGTTCTTCCATGCGCTGGAATGACACCCCGGAAAATGTGGGCGTCAGGCGGGCGATTTCGTCCATAATTTCGCTAGGGTGCTGGTAGTCCATGGGGTAGCCCATGGCTGTGGACAGTGCGCATGTGGCTTCCCAATCAGCCAATCCGCCCATCGGCTCCATGACCTTGCGCACTCTGGAAATACGTCGCTCGGCATTGGTGAAAGTGCCTTCCTTTTCCAGGAAGGAAGAGCCGGGCAGGAATACGTGGGCGTATTTGGCGGTTTCATTCAGGAAGATATCCTGAACAATAATGCACTCCATGGACGCCAGCGCGGCCGCGACATGCTGGGTGTTGGGGTCGGATTGAACGATATCCTCGCCTTGGCAATACAGTCCTTTGAACGAGCCGCTAAGCGCCGCGTCAAACATATTGGGCAGGCGCAGGCCAGGTTCAGGTTGTATGGTGACGCCCCAGTCGTCTTCGAACTGTTTGCGTACCACGTTGTCGGATACGTGGCGGTAACCGGGTAGTTCGTGCGGAAAGGAACCCATATCGCATGAACCCTGCACGTTGTTTTGCCCACGCAAGGGATTCACGCCTACGCCCTCGCGGCCCAGGTTGCCAGTGGCCATGGCCAGGTTGGCGATGGCCATGACGGTGGTCGATCCCTGGCTGTGTTCAGTAACACCCAAGCCATAATAAATAGACCCGTTGCCTTGAGTGGCAAACAGGCGTGCCGCGCCGCGAACGTCATTGGCGGATACGCCTGTGATGGCTTGCATGGCTTCTGGCGAATTTTCCGGTCGGGCGGCAAACTCCCGCCACTGATTAAAGCTTTCAACATCGCAGCGCTCTGCGACAAAGTCCTCGGCAATTAGCCCTTCGGTAACAATGACGTGAGCCAACGAGGTCAACAATGCTGTATTGGTACCTGGCCGTACTGGAAGGTGGTAGTCGGCCTTGATGTGCGGGGCATTGACCAGCTCTATACTGCGCGGGTCAATCACAATCAGCTTGGCGCCTTCGCGCAAGCGCTTTTTCAGGCGTGATGCGAACACTGGGTGCGCAGCGCTGGGGTTGGCACCCATCAGTATGACGACGTCGGTGTGCATGACCGAGTCAAAGGTTTGCGTGCCTGCTGATTCGCCCAGCGTGGTTTTCAGGCCATAACCGGTGGGTGAGTGGCAGACGCGTGCGCAGGTGTCGACGTTGTTGGTACCGAACGCCGCCCTGACCAGCTTCTGAACCAGGAAGGTTTCTTCGTTGGTGCAGCGCGATGATGTGATCCCGCCTATAGAGTCGCGGCCGTACTTGGCTTGTATACGTTTCAGTTCGGATGCCGCATAGGACAGGGCCTCTTCCCAACTGACTTCGCGCCAAGGGTCGGCAATATCGCTGCGTATCATGGGTTTGACGATACGATCTTCGTGAGTGGCATAACCCCAGGCAAAGCGTCCTTTGACGCACGAGTGACCTCGGTTGGCCTTCCCGTCTTTCCAGGGCACCATGCGGACTACTTCCTGGCCTTTCATGTCGGCCTTGAAGCCGCAGCCTACTCCGCAATAGGCGCAGGTGGTGATTACTGAGTGTTCTGGCTGGCCCATTTCTATGACGGTCTTTTCCATCAGCGTTGACGTGGGGCAGGCTTGGACACAGGCACCGCAAGAGACACAGTCGCTGCCCAGGAAGCTGTCGTTTTGGCCTGCTGTGACACGTGCATCAAAACCGCGCCCTGCGATGGTCAAGGCAAATGTACCCTGCACTTCGTCACAAGCTCGGACACAGCGGCTGCATACTATGCATTTGGAGGGGTCATAGGTGAAATAGGGGTTGGAGTCATCACTGACATCATTCAGATGGTTGGCTCCATCGAAACCGTAGCGCACGTTGCGCAATCCCACGACACCCGCCATATCCTGCAGCTCGCAATTCCCATTGGCCGGACAGGTCAGGCAGTCCAGCGGGTGGTCGGAGATGTACAGCTCCATGACATTGCGGCGCAGGTCATGGAGCTTGGGGGTTTCGGTGTGTATGACCATGCCCGCTTCGACGGGAGTAGTGCACGAGGCAGGATAGCCGCGTCGGCCATCTATTTGTACCAGGCACAGCCGACACGATCCAAAGGCTTCCAGATTGTCGGAGGCGCACAGTTTGGGAATGTTGATACCCATTTCGGCAGCGGCCCGCATTACCGATGTGCCTGCGGCAACCTCCACAAGATGGCCGTCTATGGTGAGCTGCACCATCTCTGTATTTAGTGACACGGGCGTACCAAAATCACGCTCGCGTACTGCAACTGTTTCCAGCATAGCGATCTCCGTCAGGCGACTTCTTCAGTCGTGTGTAACGTTTGGGGCAGGCCGAAATCTTCGGGGAAATGTTCAAGTGCCGACAAAACAGGGAAGGGCGTCATGCCGCCCAGCGCGCACAATGAGCCAGCAATCATGGTGTCGCACAGGTCGTGCAGCAAGGCCACTTGTTCAGTACGTTGTTCGTTAGCCTGGATCTTGGCGATGATTTCCACGCCGCGCGTGGACCCTATCCTGCATGGCGTGCACTTGCCACAGGATTCGATGGCACAGAATTCCATGGCATATCCAGCCATTTTTGACATGTCTACGGTTTCATCAAATGCAACCAGCCCACCGTGACCTATCATGGCCGAGATACCCATATAGGCTTCGTAATCCATGGGGGTGTCCCATTGCGATTCCGGCAAGTAGGCACCCAACGGCCCGCCGACTTGTACGGCCCGTAAAGGACGTCCGCTGGCGCTGCCTGCACCGAAGTCATACAGCAGTTCACGCAGTGTTACGCCAAAGGCTTTCTCGACCAAGCCACCTTGCTTGAGGTTGCCTGTCAGCTGGAAAGGCAGGGTGCCCATAGAGCGCCCCATGCCGTAATCACAGTAATAGCTGGCGCCCTTGGCAAGAATGACGGGAACGGTGGACAAGGAAATAACGTTGTTGATAACGGTGGGCTTGCCAAACAAGCCTTTGATGGCCGGTAGTGGCGGCTTGGCCCGCACTAGCCCGCGCTTGCCTTCCAAGCTTTCCAGCATCGAGGTTTCTTCGCCGCAAATATAGGCACCGGCGCCTTTTCGCACCTCAAGGTCAAAGTGGTGGGGGCTGCCCTGCAGATGCTTGCCCAGCCATCCCGCGGCCCTGGCCTTGGAGATGGCTTCTTCCAGCGTGCTGATGGCATAGGGGTATTCCGAACGCACGTAGATATAGCCATAGTCGGCGCCTACTGCCAGCCCCGCTATGGTCATGCCTTCAATCAAGGAATATGGATCGCCTTCCATGACCATACGGTCCGAAAACGTGCCGGAGTCCCCTTCGTCGGCATTGCAGGCTATGTATTTTTGGTCAGCAGGGGTGTCCAGTACGGTGCGCCACTTTATGCCGGTGGGGAAGGCAGCACCGCCACGCCCGCGCAACCCGGAGTCGGTAACCGTATCCACGATTTCAGCTGGCGTCATGGCCAATGCGTTTTTCAGGCCGTCAAAACCGCCGTGCGCCTGATAATCGTCCAGACAGGTCGGGTCTATGACGCCGATGCGCGCAAATGTCAGGCGTTCCTGATTCTTCAAATAAGGGATTTCTTCGGTCAGACCGTGATGCAAGGGGTGTGTTTTTCCATTTAGCCAGTCGGCATCGAACAGGCCCGGCACATCCTGAGCAGTGACCGGGCCGTAAGCCACGCGTCCTGTTGGAGTCGCTATTTCCACCAGCGTCTCCAACCACAGCATGCCCCGCGAACCATTGCGCACGATGCGTACCGCAATGCCGCGCAGTCCCGCTTCGTCGGTAATGGCCGTGGCAACATCGTTGGCCCCTACAGCGATAGCAGCCATATCGCGGGGTACATAAATAACTATAGGGGATGTCATGATTGTGCCTCGGCGTTTTGAAGTAGCTGGTCCAGGCGAGCGGGCGTCATGCGGGCGTAGGGCATGCCGTTAATCATGACGGCGGGTGACTGAGCACATAGTCCCAGGCAATAAACCGGTTCCAGTGTTGTGGTCCCGCTAAGGCTGGTTTCGTGGAAATTACAGCCCAGCGAACGACGGGCATGTTCAGCCAGTTCAGTACCGCCCATCGCCTGACAAGATTCTGCCCGGCATATTTCCAATATCACTGGGCCGGCGGGCTGTTCGCGAAAGTGAGGGTAAAACCGGATCACGCCATGTATTTCGGCGCGTGACAGTTGTAGTTCCTCGGTCAGCATGGGGACCGCTTCAGGCGGAACGTAACCGATGGCGTGTTGTATGGCATGCAGAATTGGCAGCAAATTGCCTTGCTGACCAAGATAATGGTCTACCGCTAGTCTGACCACCTGCGTAATGGTTTGCGCAGACGGCGCGCTGTCTGCGCTCTGGGTTTCAGTCAACATAAGGCTGTCCTCCGACGGCGGTGGTGCCGCCTGTTTTGTCTCTTATATGCAATCGTGTGCATATATGATGGTGATTAATTTCTATAATTTAGAGTAATCTACTAGTGTCTATGGATAAGTTCAATATGAAATAAATAGCCTATAAGTTGCCAGTTAAGATTATTTGGCATTAATAAGCGACGGAACGCGGTTGCTTAACATCCCCCGAGAGCCATACCAATGTCCTATAGGTTTAAAGCAAAATTAAGCTCGGAATGGGTGCTTGAAAAAGCATCTGGCGCTGTGTTACCGCTAAGTGAAATACTACGCCTGCTTGACGCTATTGATGCGACCGGAAATATCACTGGTGCGTGTAAAGCGTGCAATATTTCGTATCGCCATGCCTGGGGCATATTACGTAACGCCGAACGTGAGTTCGAAGCCGCTCTGATAGAAACCTCGCGGCGTCGGGGCAGCAAGTTGACGACCTTTGGTCAACAACTAATTTGGGCTAATCGTCGTGTTGATGCTCGCTTGACGCCTACGTTAGAAAGTATGGCGTCTGAACTTCAGGAAGAACTGGAGCGACTGTATCCACAGGCTCAGCGACGGCTCAGTCTGCATGCCAGTCACGGTTTTGCAGTCGAAGGGCTGATGCAATTAGCTAATGATCAGGGAATGCTTCCCATCGAGCTGCGTTATCGCACTGCTAATGAAGCCTTGGCTGGACTGAACAAGGGCGATTGTGACGTGGCGGGCTTTCAGGTTCCCTTGGGGGAGTTTGAACCTTACTTCCTGGAGCGTTACCTTACTTGGTTGAATCCAAAAAAGCATAGGCTGATCAATCTGGCCACGCGTAATACGGGGTTATTTGTCCAAGCTGATAATCCAAAAAACATACAGTCTGTCGCCGATCTGATTAAGCCCGATGTCCGTTTTGTGAACCGGCAAAGTGGCTCAAGCACCCGCAGGTTGATGGGTTTTATGCTGGCCAAGCTGGGAATTCCCGTGGGACAAATACACGGTTATGATTCCGTGGAATTTACCCATATGGCTGTGGCGGCCCATATTGCCAGTGGCATGGCTGATACCGGCATAGGCGTAGAAACGGCTGCCTGGCGTTTTGGCTTGGGTTTTATCCCGTTGGCTCAAGAACGTTACTTTCTGGCCATACGTCACGAGGCCGTAAATACTGTTGCCATGCAAGGTTTCATGGAGCTAATGGCCAGCACGGAATATCAAGCATATGTATCCCAGTTGGTGGGCTACGATGCCAGCAATGTTGGCAAGGTGCAGACTTTACAAGAAGCGTTCCCAAGCATAGCAACCTTCCCGACCAGTTAAGGGTTTATCATAGACACATGAGCAAGGTTATTTTTCGCGCTGTGCCTGCGCCCAGCGACCACACGTTTGTCCCGTCCGGGCAGCCTTTGGCAGATACCCGGGGTAGGCCATTGCGCGACATGCGCATTTCCGTCACTGATCGTTGCAATTTTCGCTGCACCTACTGCATGCCGCGCGATATCTTCGGGTCGGACCATGTTTTTATGCCGCAGGGGCAGTTGCTGGATTTTGCCGAAATTACCCGCGTGGCTCGCTTAGGCGTAGCCCAGGGCATAGAAAAAATTCGTCTGACAGGGGGTGAACCCTTGTTGCGTAAAGACCTGCATGTGCTTATTGGCATGCTGGCTCAGTTGCGTACGCCCGACGGGTCGCCAGTGGACTTGACGCTGACCACGAATGCCACCTTGCTGGCTAAAAGGGCACAGGCCCTGAAGGACGCAGGGCTACATAGGGTTACCGTCAGCCTGGACGCATTGGACGAAACAGTCTTTCAATCCATGAGCGATAGCAAAGTCACCGTGCGTACTGTGCTGGATGGCATAGAGGAAGCCGCCCGGGTTGGCTTAACGCCCGTCAAGGTCAATATGGTGGTGCGTAAAGGCATTAACGACGACCAAATACTGCCCATGGTGCGCCATTTCCGCGGGTCAGGCCATGTATTGCGTTTCATTGAGTTTATGGACGTTGGCGATACCAACGGCTGGGATTTGTCCGAGGTCATGACAGGCCAGGAAATCATCGATCACATTGCGCAAGAATTTCCTCTGCAGCCCCAGCAGTCACACTATCGAGGTGAAGTCGCCGCGCGCTGGCAGTTTACTGACGGTCAGGGCGAAATTGGTATCATCACCAGCGTATCGCAACCCTTTTGTGGCGATTGCACGCGTTTGCGACTATCACCAGAAGGCAAGCTATTCACGTGCTTGTTTGCTTCTCAGGGGCATGACTTACGCGCAATATTGCGTAGTGGCGGCTCAGACAATGATATTGCCCAGTTTATGGGCAAAGTTTGGACCAAACGCGCTGACCACTATTCGGAAATACGTGGCAGCCAGACCCCTGGCGTCAAAAAAATTGAAATGAGCTATATCGGCGGCTGATGGCCCCCACGATCACTAGCACTACTTTCTAGGAAGCGGTTGCATGATTACGCGTGATCAAATTAGCGGTTTGATACTCACCGGCGGCCAGGGCCGTCGGCTGCAGCCAACTAGCGGACCCGTGATCGAAAAAGGTCTTTTGGAACTGGGCGGGCAGCCGTTGGTGGCGCGTATGAACAACTATATGCAGCCCATCGTTACTGATGTCTGGATTAGCGCTAATCGACAGGTGCAAACCTATGCGCAGTATGGCCGCGTGGTCGTGGATGACCCTGACTTAGGTGAGTTTCAGGGGCCTTTAGCTGGCATAGCCAGCGTTTTACCTCATGTGCGTACGCCGTGGCTATTTGTCATGCCAGTCGATATTCCATACCCTCCAACGGGCCTGCTGGACGTTCTGTTACAGTACGCCAACAAGGGTCTGGAAAAGGTCTATTACGTGCATGCGCAACGTGAGCATCCGCTGTGTATGCTTATGCACGTCGATCTTGGCTCGGACCTGCGTGAGTATTTACGCAACGGGTATCGCAAGGTACAAGACTGGCAGCGTAATAATGCGGCGATGACCGTAGCTTATCAAGGAGACTTACATGATTTTCTCAATATCAACACTCCGGAGGATTTATGTCTGGCAACACAACTAAATCCTATCGTTCCAACCTGAAGCTCGCCCTGGCTGGCGTAATGCTGGCTGGCTTGACCGTGCCTGTCATGGCCAATGCTGAAAACATCGACTTTCAGGCCATGAGCTGGGCATCATCCTGTGTTACCTGCCATGGTGGAGCTGAGCCTATCGCCAACTCGCCCATACGTAATCTGGCCAGTATGCCCGCCGAGGAAATCGTCATAAAAATGAAGGCCTATGCGGCTGGCGACGTACCCGGCTCCCTGATGCAGCAAATTGCACGGGGCTACGATGAAGCCATGGTCGTTCGCATTGCCAACTGGTATGCGCAACAAAAGGAGCAGAAATGAATCGACGTTTATTTTTAGGCTCCGTTGGGGCAATGGCTTTGGCGACTGCACCCATAGTCAGCAGGGCGTCTGACAAGGCTGCGCCGCATGTGGTGGTTGTGGGTGGTGGTTATGGCGGCGCTACCGCGGCTAAATACCTGCGTCTGTTCAGTCAAGGCGCAATCCAGGTCACACTGATCGAGCCCAATGCCAATTTTGTATCCTGCCCTATCTCCAATCTAGTCTTGGAAGGCCGCTTTAATCTGGCTGACATTACTGTCAGCTACGACGAGCTGCAACACAGACACGGCGTGCGTGTAGTGCGCGATTATGCAATGGCAATAGACCCCAGCGCGCGCACCGTGACACTCAAAGGCGGCGACAAGCTGACTTGGGATCGTTTGGTGGTGTCGCCTGGCATAGACTTCATGTGGGACAAAATCCCTGGCATGAATAACCCTGAAGCACAGCAGAAAATTTTCCATGGTTGGAAAGCGGGTCCCCAGACGCAGGCTTTGCGCCAGCAACTGGAAGCCATGCCCGATGGCGGACGCTACATTATTACCGTCCCCGAGGCCCCTTACCGCTGCCCGCCTGCCCCCTATGAACGCGCCAGCTTGGTGGCGTCCTATTTCAAAAAGCACAAGCCTAAATCCAAGGTGCATATTTTTGATGCCAACGCCGATGTCACCTCGAAAGGGGCATTGTTCAAAGCGGCCTGGAAAAACATGTATCCCGGCATCATAGAATACACACCGGCGTTCAAGGCTGTAGACGTGGATGTGGCTAATAACAAGGTTATCTTCGAGCTAGGCGAAGAGGAAAGCGCCGACGTGCTGAATATCGTGCCGCCTATGCGGGCCGGTGACCTAGCCGTGAATTCCAACCTGGCGACGGCCAATGGTCGTTGGTGCGAAGTCGATTTCCTGACGTTTGAATCCATTGCCGTTCCTAATGTGCATGTACTGGGCGATGCGATACAAATTGCGCCTGGCATGCCTAAGTCCGGGCACATGGCTAACCAGCACGGAAAAACCTGCGCGGGCGCTATTGCCGCCTTGTTGCTAGAGCGTCCAGTCAACGACACGCCTATTTATTCCAATACCTGCTTCAGCTTTGTTTCCGATCTGCATGGCATACACGTGGCCAGCGTACACCGTTACGATGCGGCCAAGAAAACCATGCTGACCGTCGAAGGTTCTGGCGGGCTGTCTATCGAGCCCACCGAGCGCGAAGGCGAGGAAGCTCTGGGTTGGTCCAAGGCCATCTGGAATAATATGTTGGCATAGTAAGTGACAACGGCCGTCTGTTTGCGCGATAGCTAAAAACAATCGTGTTGATGCTTATAATCAATTTTACAAATAGACGGCCGCATCCTATACTGGTTTCACGTTAGATTAATAACCCGTAACCAGGAGGCTCTATGTCACTCGTAAATACTAAAATCAAACCTTTTAAAGCAACTGCTTACCACAACGGCAAGTTCATTGACGTTACCGAAGCATCGTTGGCTGGCAAATGGTCTGTCTTCGTTTTCTACCCCGCCGACTTCACTTTTGTGTGCCCGACGGAACTTGAAGACCTGGCCGATAATTACGCCGAATTCCAGAAAATGGGCGTTGAAATCTACAGCGTTTCCACTGACACCCATTTCTCGCATAAAGCATGGCACGATACATCCGAAGCCATCAGCAAAGTTACATACCCCATGCTGGCTGACCCCACACACGTGCTGGCCAACAACTTTGGCGTATTGATCGCTGAAGAAGGTATTGCGTTGCGCGGCACCTTCGTCATCAACCCTGAAGGCGAAATCAAAGTCATGGAAGTTCACGATAACGGCATCGGCCGCGACGCATCCGAACTTCTGCGCAAAGTCAAAGCAGCACAGTACGTTGCAGCTCACCCCGGCGAAGTATGTCCTGCTAAATGGGAAGAAGGCGCCAAAACTCTGACCCCGTCACTTGACCTGGTTGGCAAAATCTAAGTTTGCGCTTAGTAGTAAACCGTTAGTTTACATAGTCTCCGCTCTTGGGCTTGTAGCCCAAGAGTCGGGTTCCCGTGTCTCAAATAAAAAGGTGAATACATTATGTTGGACAGCACGCTAAAAACCCAGCTTCAATCATATATGGGCATGATCTCGCAACCGATAGAAATCGTTGCTTGCCTGGATGACGGGGTCAAGTCCCGCGAGCTTCGTGAACTGCTGCAAGAGATCCAGCAAATGTCCGCCCACATTACGCTGACCGAGCGTAATGACCAACCCCATCGCAAGCCTTCATTCAGCGTTAACCGTCCTGACAGCGACATCGGCCTGCGTTTTGCCGGTATACCGCTGGGGCATGAATTTACGTCGCTGGTGCTGGCGCTATTGCAAGCGGGTGGTCACCCCATCAAGCTGGAACAGGACGTGATTGAACAAATCCGCAACCTGGACGGCGATTACGAATTCGAAACCTATTTTTCTCTGTCATGCCAGAACTGCCCCGATGTGGTCCAGGCACTGAATACCATGGCCATTATAAACCCACGTATACGTCACGTGGCAATTGATGGCGCGTTGTTCCAGGACGAGGTGGATGCACGACAAATCATGTCTGTGCCTAGCATTTACCTGAATGGTGAAGTGTTTGGCCAGGGACGCTCCAGCGTCGAGGAAATTCTAGCGCGCTTGGATACCGGTGCAGCTAGCCGCAAGGCCGAGGAACTCTCTGCCAAGGACCCCTATGATGTACTTATCGTAGGTGGTGGTCCTGCGGGTGCGGCGGCGGCTATCTATGCAGCACGTAAAGGTATACGTACCGGTGTAGTATCCCAGCGCTTTGGCGGACAGGTGCTGGACACCATGTCTATAGAAAACTTTATTTCTGTGTCTGAAACTGATGGACCAAAATTTGCGGCCGCACTCGAGCAGCACGTCAAGGTCTACGATGTAGATATCATGAACTTGCAGGAAGCCGACGCCTTGGTGCCTGGTAGTTTGAATGAAGTTCGGCTGGCCAATGGTGGCGTGCTAAAAAGCAAAACCATTATCTTGGCCACTGGTGCGCGCTGGCGCGAAATTAATGTGCCCGGGGAACAGCAATACCGTAATGCTGGCGTGGCTTATTGCCCGCACTGCGATGGTCCGTTGTTCAAAGGCAAGCATGTCGCTGTCATTGGCGGCGGTAACTCCGGAGTTGAAGCCGCTATTGATTTGGCTGGCCTGGTCAAGCACGTTACTTTGCTTGAGTATGGTGACGAGTTGCGTGCTGATGACGTGTTGCAGCGCAAGCTGCGCAGCATGCCTAATGTCACCATCATTACCTCGGCGCAAACCACTGAAATTACCGGTGATGGCAGTAAAGTGAATGGTCTAAGCTACACGGACCGCAGCACTGATCAGCAACACCACGTAGAACTGGAAGGCGTGTTCATTCAAATCGGTCTGGTACCTAATACCGAATGGCTGGAAGGCACGCTGGCCTTGTCCCGTCATGGTGAAATTGAAATTGATGCACGTGGCGCAACATCTTTACCTGGGGTATTTGCCGCAGGGGACGCCACTACGGTTCCGTATAAGCAGATAGTGATTGCTGCTGGTGATGGCGCCAAAGCCGCGCTTAGTGCATTCGATCACCTTATCCGCACCTCGGTTGACGAAGAAGTCGAGCAGGTCGCTGCCGTAGCTTAAGCGTTCAGGCCTTCAGTCATTAGGCCTTTAGGCCTGGTCCTAAGGCACCAGGCCTTCTAAGCAACAACTGCCTTTGTGCAGTTGTTGCTTTTTTTACATTTCGCATTCACAAGTCTGATTGCCAAGGCCGTTACAATAACTACGCACTTGCAGTTTTACACAGGAGTAGTTTCGTCATGAATACCAAAATTAGAGTTGGCATTGTTGGGTACGGTAATCTGGGGCGCGGCGTTGAATCGGCGTTGGGCCAGAATCCAGACATGGAGTTGGTTGGGGTGTTTACCCGACGCAGCCCCGACAGCGTGGTGTTGCGTAATCCTAAGGTAGCAGTGCATAAACTGGACGACATCGTCAAGTTTCAGGACGCCATTGATGTCCTGATTCTGTGTGGCGGCTCTAAAAGCGACTTGCCCCAGCAGGGACCGGCACTGGCGGCTATGTTCAACACTGTGGATAGTTTTGATACCCACGCCAAGGTCCCAGAATACTTTCACGCCGTTGACCAGTCTGCTGAACCTGCAGGCAATACCGCCATTATTTCTGTAGGCTGGGATCCAGGTCTGTTTTCACTGAACCGCCTGTATGGCGAAGCCGTGCTGCCTGAAGGCGCCACTTATACTTTCTGGGGCAAGGGCGTAAGCCAAGGCCATTCTGACGCCTTGCGCCGCATACCTGGGGTCAAGGACGCCATCCAGTACACCTTGCCGGTACAGTCTGCGATAGAGCAGGTGCGTAGTGGCAGCATGCCGCAGTTAAGCACTCGCCAAAAGCATACCCGTCAGTGCTTTGTTGTGCTGGAAGAGGGCAGCAGCGCCCAAGTGGTTCAGGAAACCATAGTCAATATGCCAGACTACTTTTCCGACTATGACACCGAAGTTAACTTTCTGACTCACGAAGAACTAAAGCGCGAACATGCAGGCATGCCGCATGGGGGCTTTGTGATACGCAGCGGTAAAACAGGCGCTGGTACAGACCAGGTCGTTGAATATGCCCTGAAGCTGGATAGCAACCCAGAATTTACCTCTAGCGTGCTGGTGGCGTATGCACGTGCCGCTTGGCGTTTAAACCAGCAGGGAAGTACCGGTGCTAAAACAGTACTGGATATCGCTCCCGGCTTGTTGTCGCCTAAAACAGCTGCAGCCTTGCGCAAAGAACTGCTGTAAGCTGGATTTGACGTTTACTGGGGTATTGCCCGCGCCACCACGCGCAGGCAATACCCCTTTGCTTTGGCCCTATCGTGATAGCGGGGTTAGAATGGCGGGCAATAAACAGAGAGTGGGCTTGTAGGTAAAGCGATATTAGGGAAATCCCCCCGCGGGGGTAACGCTATTTAACGGTAGAATTTTTCGTTACGTAGCGCTGTGGTCGCTACATAGCCGGATCTCACAAGGAATTATGACGATACGCCTGGCATTAAAGCAAATAACTAAAAAATATCCCACGGTGGTTGCCAATGATAAGGTTGACTTGACCGTTTTGCCGGGTGAAATCCATGCCGTGTTAGGGGAAAACGGCGCAGGCAAATCCACGCTCATGAAAATTATCTATGGCGTGAACAAACCCGACGATGGCCAAGTGTTCTGGAACGGCCAAGAAATCCGGGTAGCTAGCCCTGCGGCGGCGCGCCAGTTGGGCATAGGCATGGTGTTTCAGCACTTTTCCTTGTTCGACACCTTAACCGTAGCGGAAAACATTGCCCTGGGCCTGCCCAGCGACACCCGCCTGGATGAATTAGAACGCCGCATTGCCGATACCGCTAGCCAATACGGTTTGGAATTGCAGCCACAGCGCCATGTACACACCTTGTCGGTAGGCGAATGCCAACGCGTGGAAATCGTCCGTGCCTTGCTGGGCAAGCCACAGTTGCTGATACTGGACGAACCTACGTCGGTATTGACCCCGCAAGCCGTGGAAAAACTGTTCGAGACTTTGCGCCAGTTAGCCGCCGATGGTTGCAGCATTCTATACATTAGCCACAAACTGGATGAAATCCGTGCGCTGTGCCATACCTGTACTGTAATGCGGGCAGGCAAAGTCACCGGCGTATGCGACCCGCGGCAGGAAACCGAAGCCAGTCTGTCGCGCTTGATGATAGGGTCGGAACCACCCCGTATTACCCACCGTGACAGCACACCGGGTAAAGCCATGCTGGAAGTGCGGCAATTGAGTCTGGATAAGTCCCATCCTTTTGCGACGGCTCTGGATCAAATTGATTTTTCAGTGCACGCCGGCGAAATTCTTGGCATAGCTGGCGTATCTGGTAATGGCCAGCAGGAATTACTGGCGGCCTTGTCCGGCGAGGATGACCGTACCCAAGCTCAGTCCATCCTGCTGGATGGTCAGCCTATAGGTCGACGTTCTGTGGGTTGGCGTCGCGCTCATGGCGTTGCCTTTGTCCCCGAAGAGCGTCTAGGTCGGGGGGCAGTCCCAGAATTAACGTTGGCGCAGAATATGTTGCTTTCGCATCAAGACAGTACCGTAGTCAAGCACGGTTTCATCCGTTTTCGCGCTATTCACGACATGGCGGCCGACATCATCAAACGCTTTAACGTCAAGGCGGGCGGCTCACGTGCCGCGGCATCCAGCCTGTCTGGCGGTAATCTGCAAAAATACATCATAGGCCGCGAGGTCACACGCAACCCTAAAGTCTTATTGGTGGCTCAGCCTACCTGGGGGGTTGATGTAGGGGCCGCCGCCCAGATACGGTCGGAATTATTGGCTTTGCGTGACGCGGGTTGCGCGGTATTACTAATCTCCGAAGAACTTGAAGAACTTTTTCAGATATCTGATCGCTTGATCGTCATTGCCAAAGGCCGGGTGTCACCCTCCATCAGCACTGCCGATGCCAGTCTGGACCTGATAGGGCAATGGATGAGCGGGCTTTGGACTACGCCCACGGAGGCCGCGCATGTTTAAGCTAGAACCCCGCGCCCAGCCCTCCGGGCTGATGTCTTGGATGTCGCCCCTGCTGGCGGTAGTGTTGACCATGGCCTGTGGCGTGGTGTTATTCCTGGCCGTAGGAAAAGACCCCTTCGCCAGCTTGGCTGTGTTTTTTCTTGAACCCATCAAAGATCTGCGCGGCTGGTCGGAAGTGGGCATCAAAATGGCGCCTTTATTGCTGATAGCGGTGGGGCTGGCTATGTGCTTTCGCGCTAATGTGTTCAATATCGGCGCCGAAGGCCAGTTGGTGGTGGGGGCCATCACAGCCGGTACCGTTATTCTGTATTTCGACAATGAAACCAATGGCGGGTTTTGGTTGGTGACCTTGGCGCTGTTGGCTGGTGCATTGGGCGGCATGTGCTGGGCAGCCATTACGGCCTGGCTGCGAGATCGCTACAACGCCAACGAAATTCTGGTGTCTTTAATGCTGGTCTATGTGGCAGAACTTTTGCTTAGCTACTTGGTGCATGGGGCCCTGATCGATCCAGATGGCTTTGGATTCCCGCAATCGCGTTTGTTCTCTGATGGCTTCTTGCTGCCTATTATTTTGCCGGGTACCCGTTTGCACTTGGGCATGGCCCTGGCTTTGTTGGCTGCCCTGATAGGCTGGCTGTATCTGTCCCGTAGTTTCTCGGGCTTTCGCCTGCGTGTGGGTGGCATGGCGCCGCTGGCTGCCCGTTACGCCGGTTTTTCCTCACGCCGCTCCTTATGGGTGGCCATGTTGGTCTCGGGTGGTTTGGCAGGCTTGGCCGGCGCCGGGGAAATCATGGGTCCTATAGGGCAGCTCACCCCGTCCGTATCACCCGGTTATGGCTTTGCCGCCATCATCGTAGCGTTTGTAGGTCGCTTGCACCCGGTTGGCGTGATTTTCTCCAGCTTTGTGATGGCCTTGCTGTATATAGGTGGTGAGCTCTCACAAACGCGTCTGGGTATGCCCAGCGCCATCACCGGCATATTTCAGGGGATTTTGTTGTTTGCTTTATTGGCCTGCGACGTCCTGATCTATAACAAATTACGGTGGAGAAAATAATGGACGCTATAGCTCCCTTGATGGCCTCTGCCATAGTCGCTGGAACGCCCTTGATGCTGGCGGCCTTGGGTTTGTTGATCAACGAACGATCAGGCGTTATTAACCTGGGCTCCGAAGGCATGATGCTGGTGGCGGCGGTGGTTGGTTTCGCGGTCACTATTCATACCGGCACTACTGGCTGGGGCTTTGTGGCTGGCGCGGTCGCTGGTATGGCGCTGGCGGGCTTTTTTGCTTGGCTTACTGTATGGCTGGGGGCGAATCAGGTGGCGACCGGGCTTGCACTGTCACTGTTTGGGGCTGGCGCGTCGGCCTATCTGGGCATAGATTATGTGGGTAACAGCCTGCAGGTCAGTCAATATGGCATTCCTGTGTTGCAGAATATCCCTATAGTAGGGCCTGCGCTGTTTCAGCATCATCCCATGGTGTATTTTTCCTTATTGCTGTGTGGTGCCATCGTCTGGTTTCTGCATCGCACGCGTGCTGGCTTGATACTGCGCGCCGTGGGTGAGTCCCCCGTGTCTGCCCACTCCTTGGGCTATAACGTACGTCGCATACGCTTAAGTGCTTTGCTATTCGGCGGCGCCTGCTGCGGTCTGGCGGGTGCGTTTATGTCATTGGTCTACACCCCCATGTGGGTAGAAGGCATGGTAGCTGGGCGTGGTTGGATTGCGCTGGCGCTGACCACTTTCGCCACTTGGCGTCCGGTGCGTGTGCTGATCGGTGCCTATTTATTTGGTGGAATCACTATTCTTACCTATCATATGCAAGCAATGGGTGTGCCGATTGCGTCTCAACTATTATCTATGCTGCCTTATTT
Source organism: Burkholderiaceae bacterium (assembly GCA_017983955.1). Classification (GTDB taxonomy): domain Bacteria; phylum Pseudomonadota; class Gammaproteobacteria; order Burkholderiales; family Burkholderiaceae_B; genus JAGOAJ01. The sequence continues at coordinate 2,829 of JAGOAJ010000004.1, read as the reverse complement.
AGCAACCATACTGGTGTTGGTTCTTATCTCCCGTAACGCAAACTGGATCAGGCTTAATATGCCAGCCTCACTGGGCAAAAATTTCAATCCAAACTCTTAAGGATCATGTCACTATGAAATTACTACGAAAAGCTTTATTCGCAGCGGCGATTGTGCCCGCGCTGGCCTTGTCCTCGCAGGCCTTAGCTGCCGATGCCCAGGAACCGCTAAAAATTGGTTTCGTCTATGTGAGCCCAATCGGTGAGGCGGGTTGGACCTGGCAGCAGGATATTGGCCGCAAGGAAATGGAACAGGCGCTGGGCGATAAAATCAAGACTCAATATGTTGAAGACGTGCCTGAAGGCGCTGATGCTGAACGCGTCATCCGTGACCTGGCGCAGCAGGGCAACAAATTGATTTTCACCACGTCATTTGGCTATATGAACCCCACCATCAAGGTGGCAAAACAGTTCCCCGACGTCAAGTTCGTGCACTCTACCGGCTATAAAACTGCCGAAAACGTAGCCACTACCAACTCGCGCTTCTACGAGGCACGTTACCTGGCGGGTATCGTCGCTGGCAAAATGACCACGTCCAATATCGCTGGTTATGTGGGTGCTTTCCCGATTCCTGAAGTTTTGCAGGGCATTAACGCGTTTACGCGTGGCCTGCGCAGTGTGAACCCCAACGCCGAAGTACGTGTCATTTGGGTGAACAGCTGGTTTGATCCAGGCAAGGAACGTGACGCCGCGCTGGCATTGATGGGGCAGGGCGCTGACGTAGTTACCCACCATACCGACTCTACCGCCACGGTGCAGGCTGCCGAAGAAAAGGGCAAGTACGCTGTTGCTTATCACTCTGACATGAGCAAATTCGGACCTAACGCCCAGTTGGCCGCGGTTACCCATCATTGGGGTAAATACTTCACTAAAGAAGCCTCTGATGTATTGAACGGCACTTGGAAGTCCGATAGCACCTGGGGCGGCATCAAGGAAGGCATGGCCGTTCTGGAAGGTTTTGGCCCTGCTGTAAACGATGACATCCGCAAACTAGTCGCCGAAAAACAAGCTGAAATTGTTGCTGGTACGCTGGCTCCGTTTGCCGGCCCTATTACCGATAACCAAGGTAAGGTTCAGCTGGAGTCCGGCGTTCTGGATGACGATGGCCTGAACAAAATGAACTACTACGTTCAAGGCGTGGCAGGTAAGTTGCCTACAAAATAAGCAGTAACGCTGCTTAAGCACCAAGTGCGCCGCCCTTGTTTTTAAGGGCGGCGTTTTTTATGCGCGGGGCTTAGGAAGCGACCAGGTACTGATGGCATGAGCTACGGGGTCGCCACCAACGACAGGGGTTATGGTGACTTCGCCGGCAGCCAGGCGGCCGGTTTTCAGTATGGTGCAGTGTGCCAGGACGCCGCCAGGAGGGGATTTTCGCAAGAAGTTGATGCTTAGGCTGGCGGTCACGGCTTCGGGGTTACCTGTGGCTCCTACGATGGCGGCATACAGCGCCAAGTCGGCCAGGCCCATTAGCATAGGGCCGGCGACCATGCCGCCCAAGCGCTGATGCGATGGCCGTTCAGGTAGCCGCAGCACGGCGGTGCCATGGCCAATTTCCAGTATTTCAATTTCCAAAAGTGCTGCAAATGGGTGGACATCTTGCAGTAGCTGCTTAAAGCCTTCGACGGTAATGCAGGCCGGGGTGTCGCTAGATAGTGTTGTCATATTGTATTTTTATGCAGTGTCTAAAAGGCTGTGCAAGCCAGGTCCTATAGACCTGTTAGCCAGGCGCCAGTCCAGTATAACTAAGCTTGTGTCGTAGTACACTCTGCAGCTATGAACTGGCCAATCAGATGCGTGATCCACGATGTTCGCCAGCGTACGTTGACGCTGTCGTTAGCACTGGTGTTCCTGCTACATGCACTGATACCTATGGGGTATATGCCTGCGGCCAGACAGGGGCAAGCCACTGCCTTGTCCCTAAGCATGTGCGTATCGGGCTTGTCAGCTGCCACTGTGCGTGTGCTGGATCTGGATAGCGAGCCATCTTCCCCTGAACACACTACTCTGTATTGCGCATTGGCGTCAGTCTTGGGTCATGACGGGCCTCCCGTGGGTCCCATCGTTTACCTGGCGATAGCACTGTTTTCCGGTGTGATACTGCACAGTATCGGTGAAAGTAGTATTCCCTTGTGGCTGGTGCGTGGCCCCCCGTTGGGTGCGCGAGCCCCTCCTGTGTACAGATAGCTTAAGTTTTTTCTTAGGATGTATATCTGACCCTCTACACATGGATGAATTATGAAGAAGATAGTATTTATTGGCTTTTTAGGCCTGGCTAGCGTGACAACGACAGTATCAGCCCATGAGGGGCATAGGCACCGTCATGACAAGGCAGGTGACCAGCACAACGCGACAGCCGTCGCTGATGCTCCGGTATCCCAGGACCTTACGGTATCGTCTTGCTGGATACGTTCTTTGCCGCTGCCTGCGCCTTCAGCAGGGTACTTTGTGGCCAAAAATAGTGGCGCTAACGCGGTTAAGTTGGTGGGTGCGGCATCGCCATCCTATGGCATGGTTATGTTGCACCAGACCACCAATCACGATGGCTTAAGCAAAATGTCCATGGCTGACGCCATAGACATCCCTGCGGGCAGCGAACTGGAGTTTAAGCCGGGTGGCTACCATGCCATGCTGGAAAAGCCACAGGCAGACATACCCGTAGGTAGCACCGTGATGATGGATTTCATGCTTGATAACGGTCAAAAAGCCAGTGCTCAGTGCGAGGTGAAATCCGCTAAAACTATGGCGCATTAATCGCCAGTTTTAAGGTAAAAAGCGCAGTGCCATTATGGCC
>JAGOAJ010000047.1 GCA_017983955.1 Burkholderiaceae bacterium | reverse complement strand
GCGTCTTGTTTGCCATGCACGAACTTAATAACGACTGGAACCGGGCCTATAAAAAGTCCGCCCGTATTGTGGGTGACGTTATTGGTAAGTACCACCCCCACGGTGATACTGCGGTTTATGACACCATAGTTCGCATGGCGCAGGACTTTTCCCTGCGCTATATGTTGGTTGATGGTCAAGGTAACTTCGGTTCCGTCGATGGCGACAGCCCGGCGGCTATGCGATACACCGAAATCCGCCTGTCCAAGATAGCCCACGAATTGCTTTCTGACATTGATCAGGAAACGGTAGATTTTGGCCCTAACTATGACGGCGCCGAGCAAGAACCCTTGTTACTGCCTTCGCGTCTGCCTAATCTGCTGATCAACGGCAGTTCTGGTATTGCCGTGGGTATGGCAACCAATATACCGCCGCATAACCTGTCCGAAGTGATTGCCGGTTGCTTGTATTGCCTAAGCAATCCAGATTGCACCATCGATGAACTGATGGAACTGATACCCGCCCCCGACTTTCCTACCGGGGGCATTATCTATGGCATGTCTGGCGTGCGTGAGGGCTATAGAACGGGCCGTGGCCGCGTCATCATGCGTGCCAAAACTCACTTCGAGGACATCGAAAAAAGCAATAATCGCCAGTCTATCGTTATTGACGCCTTGCCCTACCAGGTGAACAAGAAAACGCTGCAGGAACGCATAGCGGAGCTCGTTAACGAAAAGAAAATCGAAGGCATCTCCGATATTCGCGACGAGTCCGATAAGGACGGCATGCGTTTGGTCATAGAGCTTAAGCGTGGCGAAGTTCCCGAAGTCATACTGAATAACCTGTACAAGCATACTCAGTTGCAAGATACCTTCGGCATCAATATGGTGGCCTTGGTTGATGGTCAGCCGCGCTTGCTGAACCTGAAGCAAATTGTCGAGTACTTCCTGTTCCACCGTCGTGAAGTGGTAACACGGCGCACCGTATTCAAGCTGCGCAAAGCCCGCGAGCGGGGTCATTTACTGGAAGGCCTGGCAGTAGCACTGGCCAATATTGATGACTTCATTGCCATCATCAAGGCCGCGCCTACACCACCCGTGGCGCGTCAGGGCCTGATTGACCGCACCTGGGACGCTTCCTTGGTGCGTGAAATGCTGTCCAGGGCCGACGATGGCCAGACGCCTGGCGGCCGAGCTGCCTATCGTCCTGATGGCTTGCCGGAGTTTTTTGGCTTGCAGGGTGATGGCCTGTACCGCCTTAGCGACACTCAGGCTCAGGAAATCCTGAACATGCGTCTGCAGCGCTTGACTGGCCTGGAACAGGACAAGATAGTCGCCGAGTACAAAGATGTCATGGATACCATTTCCGACCTGCTGGATATCCTGGCGCGTCCGGAACGCATTACGGCCATCATCAGTGACGAACTGCTGGCCATCAAGGCTGAATTTTCTACCGCCGCCAAGGACGAGCGCCGTTCGGAAATCGAGCACAACGCCACCGAACTGGATACTGAAGATCTAATCACCCCCATGGACATGGTGGTGACCTTGTCGCAAACCGGCTATATCAAAAGCCAGCCGCTGTCTGAATACCGATCCCAGAAGCGTGGGGGGCGCGGCAAGCAGGCCACCACCATGAAAGAAGATGACTGGATAGACCAGTTGTTTATCGCCAATACTCACAACTTCCTGTTGTGTTTCTCGGATCATGGCCGCGTTTATTGGCTCAAGGTTTGGGAAGTACCACAGGGTTCGCGCAACTCACGTGGTCGCCCCATCGTCAATATGTTCCCGCTGGTGGATGGCGAGAAAATCACGGTGGTGTTGTCGGTCAAAGAATTCGCTGAAGATCAGTATGTCTTCATGGCCACCTCGCGTGGCACGGTCAAGAAAACGCCGTTGTCAGATTTCTCTAACCCGCGCAAGGCCGGCATTATTGCCGTGGGCCTGGACGAGGGCGACTTCCTGATCGGCGCCGACCTGACTGACGGCAAGCACGACATCATGCTGTTCTCCGATGCGGGCAAGGCTGTACGCTTTGACGAAAACGATGTGCGACCCATGGGCCGTACTGCTCGTGGGGTGCGCGGTATGACGCTGGATGAAGGCCAGACGGTCATCTCGCTGCTGGTAGCGGGCGATGAAACGCAAAGCGTGCTGACCGCAACAGAAAATGGCTTTGGTAAGCGTACGTCCATACTGGAATACACCCGTCATGGACGTGGCACCAAGGGCATGATTGCCATACAAACCTCTGCCCGTAATGGCAGGGTGGTGGGGGCAGTGCTGGTCGAGCCTAGCGACGAAATTATGCTCATCACCACTGGCGGCGTGCTGGTACGTACCCGGGTTTCTGAAATTCGTGAAATGGGTCGCGCTACTCAAGGGGTTACCTTGATTAACGTGGATGAAAACAGCGTACTGTCTGGCGTGCGTCGCGTGGTTGAAAGCGATGCCGATGATGAACTCGACGAAGACGCTATTGATGATGTCGATAGCGATTCCGGCGATGCAGACAACGTGACGGATGCCCCAGAGGCAGACGATCAGCCCGCACAGGATCCAGCAGGCTCAACGCCTGAGCCAGAAGGGGAAGATTCGTAATGCGTCCCTGGAACTTTTCGGCAGGCCCTTCGGCCTTGCCGCTGGAAGTGCTGCAGCAGGCAGCTGCTGAAATGACGGACTGGCAGGGTTCTGGCATGTCCGTCATGGAAATGAGCCATCGTGGCAAGCAGTTCACCGCCATACGCGATCAGGCTGAAGCCGATTTGCGTGAATTGCTGGCGGTGCCTGCTGACTATGAAGTCTTATTCATGCAGGGTGGCGCCACTGCCATGAACGCCATCGTCCCACTAAATCTGTTGGGGCGGGGCGGTTCGGGCAAGGCCGACTACATACGGTCGGGCAGTTGGTCGAACAAGTCATACGCCGAAGGCCAGCGCTATGGTGATATCGCCGTAGCGGCCAGCAGCGGTACTGAATGTACGCTGGATGGCAAGCAGTATGGCCCTTGGACCTGGTTCCCCGATCCTGCGCAGTGGCAGGTGCGTTCTGACGCCGCCTATTTGCATCTGTGTGGCAATGAAACCATAGGCGGGGTCGAATTCGCCAATTGGCCAGATATGGCGACATTGGATCAGGGGCTGGCGGACTTGCCTTTGGTAGTTGATGTGTCCTCGCATTTCCTATCGCGACCGGTGGATTTCTCTAAAGCGGCCATGGTGTACGCAGGCGCCCAGAAGAATGCGGGTCCTGCGGGCCTGACCATCACCATAGTGCGTAAAGACCTGGTGGGCCATGCCTCTGAGATGTGTCCGTCGGCCTTTGATTTCGCGAATGTAGCGGCAGCCGACTCCATGTTCAATACGCCGCCTACTTATGCCATTTATATGGCAGGTTTGGTGTTCCAGTGGCTCAAGCGATTGGGTGGCATTGCTGCGATAGAGCAGCAAAATATACAGAAGTCACAGGCCTTATATGACTATCTGGATGGCTCGGGATTTTATGCCAACCGGGTACACGCTGCAGCGCGTTCGCGTATGAATGTACCGTTCTTCTTGGCCGATGAAACCCTGAATTCGGTGTTTCTGGCTGAGGCCGACAGCCAGGGGCTGTTGCAACTTAAAGGGCACAAAAGCGTAGGCGGTATGCGCGCTTCCATTTATAACGCGGTCAGCATGGACGGCGTACAAGCTCTTATTTCGTTTATGCAGGACTTCAAGCGTCGCCATGGCTAATTCATTGCAAACTCGGTTGTTACCTTTGCGCGAGCGCATAGATTCGTTGGATGAACAGATACTGACATTGCTGAATCAGCGGGCGAAAGCCGCTCAGGATGTGGGCGTTGTCAAACAAGAGTTCGACAATGATGGTTCTGTGCTTAAACCCGAGCGCGAAGCCCAGGTGATACGGCGTTTACAGACGCTGAATCAAGGTCCGTTTACATCGCAGGCCATAGAGGCTGTCTGGACGCAAATTATTTCCACCTGTCGCGGGTTGGAAAACGTCCTGACCGTGGCCTATCTGGGGCCACAGGGTTCGTTTTCCGAGCAGGCTGCAATCGAGCATTTCGGTCATGCCATTACGCATTTGCGTTGTGATTCCTTTGACGAAGTTTTCCGTGCCGTCGAAGCAGGGCAAGCCGATGTGGGCATAGTTCCCGTCGAAAACTCGGCCGAAGGCGCTGTCAATCGCAGTCTGGATTTGTTGCTGAACTCACCACTGAAAGTGCTGGGCGAACGCTCTATAAAAATCCACCACAACTTGCTGACCAGTACCGGCACGCTGGATGGCGTGACTCAGGTAATGGCCCATCCCCAGGCGCTGGCGCAGTGCCAGGGCTGGTTGTTGCAGAACGCCCCACATCTGGTGCGTACGGCGGCCTCCAGCAATGCACAGGCAGCTCGGGCGGCCTCTCAAGATCCCAGCGTTGCAGCTATCGCCGGGGACGCCGCCGCCCAAGCTTGGGGCTTGCAGTTTGTGGCATCAGGCATACAGGACGACCCTCAGAATCGTACGCGATTTCTGGCTGTGGGCGCCATTGAAACCCTACCTAGCGGCAGCGATAAAACCAGTATTATCCTGGCGGTTCCTAACCGCGCTGGTGCTGTCTATGAAATGTTGGCTCCGCTGGCCACCAACGGTGTGTCCATGACGCGGCTGGAGTCCCGTCCGGCGCGTACAGGGCAATGGGAATATTATTTTTATATTGATTTGCTGGGGCATCGCAACGAGCCTGCTGTACAGCAGGCTTTGGATGATCTTAAAAAGCAGGTTGCGTTTTTCAAGGTGCTGGGTTCTTACCCCATACAGTAAAGGCAGATGGCATGAGTACCACCGATATCACTACCCAGGTTGCACCGGCAGCCGTACCTGATTACATACAGGCGATAGCGCCGTATCAAGCGGGCAAGCCCATTAATGAATTGGCCCGGGAATTCAATCTGAACGCTGCTGACATCATCAAGCTGGCGTCTAACGAAAATCCTTTGGGTATGCCGGCATCGGCCAAGGCTGCGATCGTGCAAGCCCTGGAGTCGCTGGGGCGCTACCCTGATCCTAATGGTTTTGACCTCAAGGCGGCGTTATCAGCTCGTTATGCGGTGCCGGCCAATTGGATTACTTTAGGTAATGGTTCTAACGACTTGCTGGAACTGGCATCGCTAGCCTTCCTGGCACCTGGCTCAGCCAGTGTGTATTCCGAATTTGCCTTCACGGTCTATCGTTTGGCGACCCAAGCGCGCGGTGCGCGTCATATTATGGTTGCGGCGCGTGATTACGGTCATGATCTGGATGCCATGCTGGCCGCTATAGACAGCGATACCCGTATGGTTTTTATTGCCAACCCCAATAATCCCACGGGCACTTTCTTGCCAGCGGCCGCCGTGGCTGAGTTCTTGCAGCAGGTGTATCAGCGTCATGGCGACAGCGTCACTGTTTTGCTGGACGAAGCCTATAACGAATATCTGGATCCGGAATTCCGTTTCGATAGCACGGACTGGGTCAGGCAATATTCCAACCTGATCGTTAGCCGTACGTTTTCCAAAGCTTACGGTTTGGCTGGCTTGCGCGTGGGGTATGCGCTGGCCCAACCGCGTCTGACTGACTTGATGAACCGGGTACGCCAACCATTCAACGTCAACAGCCTGGCCCAGACAGCGGCAATTGCTGCCCTGGCGGATGCACAGTTTTTGCAGCAAACCTACGATATCAATAAAGTGGGCAAGCAGGTCCTGGAACAGGGTTTCAGCAAGCTTGGTCTGGAGTTCGTGCCTAGCTACGGTAATTTCGTGCTGGTGCGTGTGGGCGATGCAGCACGGGTCAATCTAGAACTGCTTAAACGTGGCGTTATCGTGCGTCCTGTGGTCAGTGATGGCCTGCCTGAATGGCTGCGCATATCCATAGGCTTGCCTCACGAAAACGAACGTTTACTTGCCGCGCTGGCCGATATCCTGTCTGGCGCATGAGCACAAGCACCGTTGTAAAACAGGCTGGGCAGCCTTTGGTGCCTGTCTTGGCTGTGGTTGGCCCGGGCCTGATCGGTGGATCGTTTGCCGCCGCCTTGCGCAGCCATGGCGGTGTGGGCCGTGTATTGGGGGTGGGGCGTAATGCCGCGTCATTGGCGCGGGCACAGGCTTGCGGTCTGATTGACGAAGTCGCCACACTACAACAGGCTGCCCAACAGGCTGATCTGATTTTGCTGGCTATGCCGGTGGGCGCTACGCAAACCATACTGGCCCAGTTGCAGCCACACCTTAGGTCGGGCACTATCGTGACCGATGCAGGCAGCACCAAGCAGGATGTGGTCCAGGCTGCCCGTTTGACCCTGGGCGACAGCATAGGCCAGTTTATTCCTGGTCATCCCATCGCTGGGTCCGAGGCCACAGGCCCCGAGGCCGCACAGGCGTCTCTGTATCAAGGGCGCACAGTGGTGCTGACTCCCCTGGCTGAAAATAGCATGGCTGATCGCACCCATTTGACCCGTGTCTGGGAACGCTGCGGAGCCAAGGTTCTGACCATGGATGCAGCAACCCATGATACGGTATTGGCGTCTGTCAGCCATGTGCCGCATTTTCTTTCTTCTGTGTATATGTGGCAGGTCGCCACCGCCCAGAACTCGGATTTACGCATGACACTGGCAGGTAGCGGTTTTCGCGACTTTACCCGTATCGCAGCGGGCTCGGCCGAGGTCTGGCGGGATATTTTCTCGACCAACCGTGCAGCGGTGCTGTCCGAGCTGCAGCATGTCAAAGCGGCGTTGGCGCAAGCAGAGCAGGCTCTGGCGTCTGGCGACGATGACGAACTACAGGAATTTCTTGAACGTGCGGCGTTGGCGCGCCGCTTTTGGGGTAGTCGGAGCGGTTTATGACATTATCTAATTCCTCCCTGTGCCTTGCGCCAGTACGCAGTGCAACAGGTTATATGGCTTTGCCTGGATCAAAAAGCATTTCCAACCGGGTGCTGCTGGTTGCGGCCCTGGCGCAGGGCACCACATCCCTTAGAGGTTTGCTGGATTCCGACGATACTCGGGTCATGCTGGCCGCCTTAAAACAGCTAGGCGTATCCATACGCCAGGAGGCTGATGGCACGACTGTGCTGGATGGCGGGCTGCCATTTGGCGTGCAAGCAGGTGACTTTTTTCTTGGCAACGCAGGGACTGCATTCCGGCCCTTAACCGCGGTCCTGGCCTTGATGGGGGGCGACTACCGCTTGTCGGGTGTAAACCGCATGCACGAACGCCCTATAGGCGACTTGGTGGATGCCTTGCGTTCTATGGGTGCTCAGGTGGATTATCTGGGTAATCCCGGCTATCCGCCTTTGCATATTTCCACTGGGGTTATTCGTACCGATGCGCCAGTCAAAATCAAAGCTAACGTATCCAGTCAGTTCCTGACGGCATTGTTGTTGGCAGCCCCTGTGGTTGCGGCCAGAACAAATACCGATGTTGTCATAGAAATAGACGGCGAGCTGATTTCCCGCCCGTACATTCTGATTACCCTAAATATCATGGCTAGGTTTGGCGTGACGGTAGTGCAGGATGGTCCGCAGCGATTTGTTGTTCCTGCCGGTTCCAGCTACACCTCACCTGGTGATTTTCATATCGAAGGCGATGCCTCAACGGCGTCTTACTTCATGGCCTTGGGTGCGATAGGCGGCGGTCCTGTGCATATACACGGCGCTGGGTCGGGCAGCATACAGGGCGATATGGCGTTTGCCGATGTGGTCCAAGCCATGGGGGCCACCGTCATCAAACATCAGGACTCTGTGGAAGTCAGCGGCGTGCGCGTGGCCGATGGCCAACGCTTGCACGCTTTCGACATGGACTTTAATCTGATTCCGGATGCGGCCATGACCGCTGCTGCTATGGCACTGTATGCCGATGGGCCTTGTACCTTGCGTAATATAGGCAGTTGGCGGGTCAAGGAAACAGATCGCATACACGCTATGCACACTGAGCTGGAAAAGCTGGGCGCCCGTGTCGAGTCCGGCCCTGACTGGATGCGCGTGCATCCCGTGTCCGAGGGCCGCTGGCAAGCCGCAGATATCGATACTTATGATGATCACCGGATGGCCATGTGCTTTTCCCTGGCGGCCTTTGGACCTGTGCCGGTCACCATCATGGATCCAGATTGCGTCAGCAAAACCTTCCCAGAGTATTTCTCGGTGTTTAAAGAGCTGGTGCAAGCATGATCCAGAATAACCAGACCGTTCCAGTAATTACCATAGACGGGCCTACCGCGTCGGGCAAAGGCACGATAGCTCACAGGGTGGCTGACACTCTGGGGTGGGCGGTGCTGGATAGTGGTGCCTTATATCGGTTGACGGCCTTGGCCAGTCGTCAGCAGGGTACGGATATTGCTGATGAAAATGGCTTGGCGCGTATAGCCACCAAGTTGGATATACGCTTTCAGGCGGGGCAGGTTTGGCTAGCTGATGCGGATGTGACGTCGGAAATACGTCAGGAAGCCATTGGTAATCTGGCGTCGCAAATTGCCGCCATCATGCCCGTTCGTCAGGCCTTGCTGGAACGACAACGCGCTTTTCGTATTGCGCCTGGACTGGTTGCCGATGGCCGCGATATGGGTACGGTAGTGTTTCCAGACGCCAGTTTGAAGATATTTCTGGTGGCCGATGCCCAAGCTCGTGCAGAAAGGCGCTGTAAGCAGTTGAAGGAAAAGGGCTTTCCTGCTAACCTTACACACTTATTGGAAGATATGCTGGCGCGTGACGCACGTGATAGCCACAGAGCCAATGCGCCGCTAGTTGCGGCGACCGATGCATATACGGTCGATTCATCCAATTTAACCATTGATGAAACGGTCAAAGTAGTACTCGACCTATGGTCGAACTTGGCGTTTAGAGCAGGGTAGTAGGCGTTAGGCCTGTCTTGTTCTGAATTTACTTTTACTCCACCGGGCGGGTGTTTCCGACCTGGTGTGTTATTAACAGCCATCCTGGCTAATGGATTTCAACTTAATGTCCACCATTTCAACCACTGCTGCCACCGGCGGCGAAAGCTTTGCCGACCTATTTGCCGAAAGTATCAAAAGCCAGGACATGAAGTCCGGCGAGGTAATTTCCGCTGAAGTCGTGCGTATCGATCACAATTTTGTTGTCGTCAATGCCGGACTTAAATCCGAAGCGTTGATTCCTCTGGAAGAGTTCCTGAACGATCAGGGCGAGCTCGAGGTTCAGGCTGGCGATTTCGTATCGGTAGCTATTGACTCGCTCGAAAACGGCTACGGCGACACTATCTTGTCACGTGACCGCGCCAAGCGCCTGTCGGCATGGCTGCAACTGGAACAAGCGCTGGAATCCGGCGAAATGGTTACCGGCACCATCACAGGTAAGGTCAAGGGCGGTCTGACTGTCATGACCAATGGCATACGTGCTTTCTTGCCCGGTTCGCTGGTTGATCTGCGTCCCGTCAAGGACACTACGCCTTATGAAGGCAAGACCCTGGAATTCAAGGTTATCAAGCTGGACCGCAAGCGCAACAACGTTGTGCTGTCGCGTCGCTCGGTACTTGAAGCCAGCATGGGCGAAGAGCGCCAGAAGCTGTTGGAAACACTGCACGAAGGCGCAGTGGTCAAGGGCGTGGTCAAGAACATCACGGACTACGGCGCGTTCGTGGATCTGGGCGGTATCGATGGTCTGTTGCACATCACTGACATGGCATGGCGTCGTGTACGTCACCCCTCCGAAGTTCTGCAGGTGGGTCAGGAAGTCGAAGCCAAAGTACTTAAATTCGACCAAGAAAAAAGCCGTGTTTCGCTGGGTGTTAAACAGCTGGGCGAAGACCCATGGGTCGGTCTGGCACGTCGCTACCCACAAGGTACACGTTTGTTCGGCAAGGTAACCAACCTGACCGACTACGGTGCATTTGTTGAAGTCGAAGCCGGTATCGAAGGCTTGGTACACGTGTCCGAAATGGACTGGACCAACAAAAACGTTGATCCACGCAAGGTTGTTACCTTGGGCGAAGAAGTCGAAGTCATGGTTCTGGAAATTGACGAAGATCGTCGTCGTATTTCGTTGGGCATGAAGCAGTGCCGTGCCAATCCATGGGAAGAGTTCTCCATCAACTTCAAACGCGGCGACAAGGTCCGTGGCGCTATCAAGTCGATTACCGACTTTGGCGTATTTGTTGGCTTGCCTGGTGGCATCGACGGTCTGGTTCACCTGTCCGACCTGTCCTGGACAGAAACTGGCGAAGAAGCAGTACGCAACTTCAAAAAGGGCGACGAAATCGACGCCGTGGTTCTGGGCATAGACACCGACAAGGAACGCATCTCGCTGGGCATCAAACAGCTGGAAGGCGACCCCTTCAACAACTTCGTAGCTACCTACGACAAGGGTGCTGTGGTTCCTGGCGTTATCAAGTCCGTCGAAGCCAAGGGTGCAGTGATCACACTGTCGCTTGAAGTCGAAGGTTACTTGCGCGCTTCAGAAATCTCGGTGGGTCGTGTCGAAGACGCTACTACTGTTCTGACGGCCGGTGAAAACATCGAAACCATGATCATCAACATTGACCGCAAAGCGCGTTCTATCCAGTTGTCGGTCAAGGCTCGTGATACTGCAGAAACCGCAGACAGCATACAGCGTATGTCGGATGCCAGCGCTTCTTCGGGTACCACTAACCTGGGTGCTTTGCTAAAAGCCAAACTTGACCAAGCTCGCGACGACGGTTAAGCGGCGTGACCAAGTCTGAGCTGATCGCAATTCTTGCCAGTCGCTACCCGCAACTGTCAGCGCGCGATACGGACTATGCCGTTAAAACGATGCTCGATGCCATGACCCAGGCTTTAACCAACGGTCAGCGCATCGAGATCCGTGGCTTTGGCAGTTTTTCACTGTCAGAACGGTTGCCACGTATCGGACGTAATCCTAAGTCAGGCGAAAAAGTGTTGGTACCTGCTAAGCAGGTACCGCACTTCAAACCCGGTAAAGAATTACGCGAACGCGTTGATTCCGGCGGTAAAGACGACTCGGTCTCCGATTCTATGTTTACGCTAGGACAGTTTGACACTCGCATTTTGCATGGCTAGTGTCCTTCGTTCCGGTTAGTAGTACACAGGCCCTCTGACGAGGGCCTGTTTGTTTGCGTGATTCACCTTACAATTGCAGAATTCCTGGTTTACTGGAGTCCTCTTATGCGTTACCTGGTCTGGATACTGCGACTGGCGGTGTTTGTCATCGTCCTTTTGTTCGCCCTGAAAAATACCGGCCCCGTCGATGTCAGATTTTTTGCTGACCATGTACTTACTGGTGTTCCCCTTATTGTTGTCATGCTGGCCGTGTTCGTGCTCGGTGTGGCAGGAGGCTGGCTGATTGCCGCGCCAGCCATTATGCGTCGTCGTCGGGAAGTTGCCCGCCTCAAACGCGAAATTCATCGTCTCGAGGACAGCCTGCGCCATCCCCTGACGCCCACGCAAGCTGCTGCGCCGGAAACGGTCGCGCCGCTGGCTCCTCTGTAACTCGCGCAAGGTTGATGTAGTGGATTTTGAACCCTGGTGGCTTATTTTTGTGCCGTTGCTGTTTGCCCTGGGCTGGATTGCCGCCCGGGTCGATGTGCGGCAAATGCTGTCGGAAAACCGATCGCTTCCTGGCTCTTATTTCAAAGGGCTGAACTTCTTGCTGAACGAGCAACCTGACAGGGCGATAGACGCCTTTGTCGAAGTCGCCAAGCTAGACCCTGAAACCACAGAGCTGCACTTTGCCTTGGGCAGCCTGTTTCGGCGTCGTGGGGAAATGGAACGCGCTATACGTGTGCATCAAAGTTTACTGTCCCGTGCTGATCTGCCCCAGGCCGATCGCGAAAGCGCTCAGCATGAACTGGCTCAGGATTACCTTAAGGCTGGCATGCTGGATCGCGCCGAACTGGCGTTTGCCCAAGTGCTGGATACCCGTTTCGCGGTACCCGCTATACGGGCCTTGATACGCATCCACGAGGCCGAGCACGATTGGCCGCGCGCGATTGATGCGGTTAAACGCTTGCGGGCACTAATCGACGAACCCGTGCCGCAGTTGGTGCATTATCAATGCGAACGTGCTGTGGCTGCCATGGCAGCTACACCCCCTGATTTGGCTGCAGCCAGCCAGGCTCTGGACGCCGCAGATCACGCAGCCAACGCATTGCGTGGCCAAGAGCGCGGTCAGGCCTCAGAGGCCAGAATCGCTATGCTCAGGGCGGAACTGGCACGGCATGACAGCAAGCTGAGTGCTGAATCTGCCTACCTGACGTCGGTATTGACCATAGCACCCGAATACGCCAGCCTGGTGGCCGCCAAGGTCCTGGATTGCCACCGCCGTATGGGGCGCGCACCCGAAGGCCTGGCCTTGTTGCAAGCGCATTATCAGCGCTACCCGTCACTGGACACATTTAACGTGGTGTTCCGCGAACTGCGCCAAGAGCAAGGGCATCAGGTCGCCTGGGCGTTTGCACGCGAGTCCTTGCGTGCCCACCCATCCCTGCTGGGTCTGGATCGCCTCCTGGAGGCTGAACTCAGCTCAGAAGACGCCTCTGGCGGCTATCCGCTGATACCGCCATCTTCAGACGGTGCTGATGCACCCAGTTCGGCGGCTGTAGACATCATGGCGGGCGCAGACCTTGGTTTGCTGCGTTCGCTGATCCATAAACACACTCAGCGTCTGGATCGTTATTCCTGCAAGGTTTGCGGGTTCGAGGCGCGAAATTATTACTGGCAGTGTCCAGGCTGCAATTCCTGGGAAACCTATCAGCCGCATCGCCTCGAGGAAATGAAATGATGCCTTTTCCCCACGCGGCGGTCAGCCGCGTTAACGTTCTGGTCATAGGCGACATCATGCTGGACCGTTATTGGTTTGGCGA
>JAGOAJ010000003.1 GCA_017983955.1 Burkholderiaceae bacterium | reverse complement strand
ATGCGCATTACCCTTCCATAAAATACCAACTGAACGTAGCGAATTGTACCCGGTCGTTTTGGTGTTTTGGTTAACACTAGGTAGAATCGCCGCACTATCTTATTGAGTGAGTGCCATATGACCTATGCCGTAATTATTGCCCTGGCCCTAGTACTGGCCTCTTATTTGATCGGATCGGTGTCGTTTGCCGTATTGGTCAGCCGCGGCATGGGCTTGCAAGATCCCCGCAGTTTTGGATCTAAAAATCCCGGCGCTACTAATGTATTGCGCTCTGGCAACAAAACAGCAGCGGTGCTGACCTTGATAGGCGATGCGGCCAAAGGTTCGATAGCCGTGCTGGCTACCGCCTGGATCGCGCAGCGGCTGGGATTATCCTCGGTTGTGGTGGCTGCCAGTGCCGTGGCCGTTTTCCTGGGCCACTTATACCCTATATTTTTGGGGTTCAAAGGCGGCAAGGGCGTAGCCACCGCGTTGGGCGTCTTGTTGGCCCTAAGCCCCTGGCTGGGCCTGGCCACCATCGCCACGTGGGTGATCGTAGCCTATGCAATGCGCTATTCGTCGCTGGCGGCTATCGTGTCGGCGGTGTTTGCCCCCTTGTACTACCTGCTGGGCGCCGGCATAGCGTGGAAAATGAATAAGGCGTATGCCGTTGCCATCGTGGTCATCAGCGTACTGTTGCTATTTCGTCACCAGGCCAATATCAGCCGTCTGCTTAAAGGCAAGGAAAGTCGGATAGGCGCCAAAAAAGGCAAATCAGCTTAAACCCCTTGGTCTGGGGCGCAAACGTCCTGTAGGTCCCAGCGCGGGCGCACCGTAAAGGCGTGACTATGGTCGTTCAGGTCTACCAGACCTGCATTGACCCGCATGGCGGCAGCGAACGCTATCATGGCGCCATTGTCGGTGCACAGCTCCAGTGGTGGGAAAAACACCTGCCCGCCACGAGCTTCCAGGGCCTGGGTCAAGCGGCTGCGTAAGCGGTGATTGGCCCCTACTCCACCCGCCACCACCAAGCGCTTCAGGCCTGTTTGCTTCATGGCCTTGATAGCTTTAATCGCCAATACATCCACTATTGCTGCTTCGGTGGACGCTGCCAAGTTGGCCTGTTGCTGATCGCTGATTTCCCCGGACTGTTGCTTTTTAATATCCCTGAGCCGAGTCAATACAGCCGTTTTCAAGCCGCTAAAACTAAAATCCAGGTCCTGGCTATGCTGCATGGGTCTGGGCAAGGCATAGCTGTCTGGATCGCCTTGACGAGCCAGCTTGGACAGCGCAGGCCCGCCCGGATACCCCAGGCCCATCAGCTTAGCGGTTTTGTCAAAAGCCTCGCCGGCAGCGTCATCCAGGGTTTCGCCCAACAATTCGTAGCGCCCGGTGCCGTCCACCCGCATTAACTGCGTATGGCCGCCTGAAACCAGCAACGCGACAAACGGGAATTCCGGGCGTGGACTGGCCATAAGCGGTGACAGCAGATGGCCTTCCAGGTGGTGTATAGGTATGGCAGGCAAACCGCGCGCCCAAGCGAAGGATTGAGCAACACTGGCACCTACCAACAAGGCCCCAGCCAAGCCAGGACCTGCGGTGTAAGCGACAGCGTCTATATCCTTTATGGATAGACCAGACTTGGCCAGTGCTTCGCGTGTAAGAGGCAAAACCCGGCGAATGTGATCGCGCGACGCGAGTTCGGGCACCACCCCACCGTATTCTTGGTGCATGGCGATCTGACTATGTAAGGCGTGCGCCAATAGGCCCTGCTGGGTGCTGACCACAGCGACGCCTGTTTCGTCACATGAACTTTCAAAACCGATAATTATCATCAGCCGTAGTGTACAACTTGCGAAACCATCTTAGAATCCATGTCTGCATTACGAAGTAGATAATAAATAACACACCGAAAAGGAAGACAAGCATGCTGGATCGTTTTTTCAAGTTAACTGAGCACGGAACTACCGTGCGTACAGAAATACTGGCAGGGATCACCACCTTCCTGACCATGTCCTACATCATTTTCGTAAACCCCGAGATACTGTCCAGTACAGGCATGGATAAAAGTGCCGTGTTTGTTGCCACCTGTGCCGCAGCCGCTGTAGGCACGCTAATCATGGCTCTGTTTGCCAACTGGCCTATAGGAATGGCACCTGGCATGGGGCTAAATGCCTTCTTCGCCTTCACCGTAGTCGGCGCCATGGGCTATAGCTGGCAGCAGGCGCTGGGCGCGGTATTTATCTCGGGTGTTATCTTTGTCGTTCTGACCTTATCAGGGGCCAGATCCTGGTTAATACGCGGCATACCCAAATCCTTGCAATCAGCGATTGCGGCGGGTATTGGCTTATTCTTGGCCATTATTGCCCTGGGCAATGCTGAAATTGTTGTCGCTAATCCAGCCACGAAAATTTCTCTGGGTGACCTGACATCGGCTCCTGCGCTGTTTGCCATCTTTGGTTTTTTTGTTATTGCCGCCTGCGATGCCATGAAAATCCGTGGTGCGATACTGATAGGCATACTGGCCGTGACTCTGCTGTCTATGGCGACTGGTCATAATCACTACAACGGACTGATTTCACCCATCCCCAGCCTTCTGCCTACATTTATGCAGCTGGATATTATTGGCGCTTTGAATACTGGTTTCGTGCATGTGGTGCTGGTGCTGGTGTTGGTGGAAGTGTTTGATGCCACTGGCACCATGGTGGGCGTGGCCAAAAGGGCTAATCTTATAGAACCTGGCAAGCCTAACCGTCTGGGCCGCGCCCTGCTGGCCGATAGCACCGCCATCGTAGCGGGCTCCATGTTGGGCACCAGCAGCACCACAGCCTATGTAGAAAGCGCATCCGGGGTGCAAGCAGGTGGTCGTACCGGGCTGACCGCACTGACCATTGCTGTGCTATTCATGCTGGCCCTGTTTCTGTCTCCACTGGCGGGCTCGGTACCTGCGTACGCGACAGCACCTGCCCTGCTTTACGTTGCTGGCCTAATGCTGCGTGAAATTACCGAGGTTGACTGGAGCGACATCACCGAATCCACGCCTGCCGCGCTAACGGCCATGATCATGCCCTTCACCTACTCCATCGCCAATGGATTGGCATTTGGCTTTATCAGCTATGTGGTTTTGAAGGCAGCAACTGGAAAGTTCCGCCAAATTCATCCAGCCACCTTGTTGGTGGCTGTACTATTTGTGATCAAGTACGCGGCCTTTCCGGACTAAATAAGTAAATAAGTAAATAAGTAAATAACCAGAACATATAGTCATGTTATTTAGCGTATAGGCACAAGCAAGTAACAGTGCGCATCGGTGGACGCCAGCTCCAGCGTTAAACGCTACACTGGCGTTCCAAACATTTTATTAGAATAAGACGGGTACGCTACCGTCTGTTGTGAGGATTTCCATGAGTACCGTCGATCTGAACAAAAACACCTTCCAGGAAGCCATACAGGACAGCAAGCCGCTGATCGTGGATTTCTGGGCGCCTTGGTGCGGTCCCTGCCGTAATTTTGCACCTGTATTTGAAGCGGCCGCAGGAAAACATGACGAAGTCACTTTTGCCAAGGTGAATACCGAAGACCAACAAGAACTTGCCACCGGCATGGGCATACGCTCCATACCCACGCTAATGGTATTTCGCGAACAGGTTTTGTTATTTTCTCAGCCTGGAGCCTTGTCGGCCAGCCAGCTGGACGAATTGATTGCCCAAGTGAAGGCTGTTGACATGGAACAAGTCCATGCTGATATTGCGGCTCAAGAAGCCTCTGACAGCAGTAACGCTTAAGTTCGAGCTTTACGATCGCAGATCAGATTCCAGATCGTCACTACGCCATACCCCCTGACCACGAGTCAGGTTGATAAAGCTTGCAATAAAATCGGCAGCTTGATGGCGTGGAACGGCCAAGGTCCAATGCACGCCCTGATCGTCAAAGCGTTCTTGTTCTATGGTGGCATGGAATAAGGCCAGGCGCGATTGCAAGACAGCCATATCACTAAAGTGACAATGACAGTCCAAGCGAACCTGATCAACAAGCTCAACCAGACTGGCCAGACGCAAGCACTGCGCCGCTGTGCCGCCATAGGCCCGTATCAGGCCGCCAGGGCCTAACTTAATCCCACCGAACCACCTGACTATCAATACGGCCACTTGGTCGCACTGCTGCCCTTCTATGGCCTGCAGTATGGGGCGGCCTGCTGTGCCGCCAGGCTCGCCATCGTCGTTAAAACGATACTCATTGCCTATTTTATAAGCCCAGCAATTGTGCGTGGCCTCGGCCACGCTATGCTGGTCAAAAAATTGCAAAGCCTGGGCCGGGCTATCGACTGGCCCGGCATGCACCAAGAAGCGGCTTTTACGGATATCTTCCTGATAAGTGGCAGGCCCAGCTAGGGTATATGAAGTTATCCCAAGCGATTAAGCCCCGATACCACGCGAGTCCAGGTAGTCGTCATAGCTACCCACATAGTCAACAATCTTGCCATCGGGCAAAATTTCAATAATGCGGTCTGCCAGCCCAGAGACGAACTCCCGGTCATGGGACACAAAAATCAGCGTACCTGCATATTGCTCCAGGGCATATTGCAAGGACTCTATCGACTCCATATCCAGGTGGTTGGTGGGTTCGTCCAGCAACATGACGTTATGGCGGCCCAGCATGAGGCGGCCAAAGGTCATGCGGTTTTTCTCGCCGCCCGATAATACCCTGACTGATTTGGAGATATCGTCGCCGGAAAACAACAAGCGGCCCAATATGCCCCTTATCGTCTGGTCGTCGTCGCCATCCTGACGATAGTCGCCTACCCAATCCAGCAGATTTTTATCAGAGTCGAACTGGTGCGAAACGTCTTGGGCCATATAACCGATATTGGCGTTATCCGACCACTTGACCGAACCGGTATCCGGCTCGATGTCGCCACCCAACAAACGCAGCAAGGTGGTTTTACCCGCACCGTTAGCACCGATAATGGCGATTTTCTGACCGGCTTCTATCATGGCCGAAAACGATGGTATTACTGGCTGATCGTAGGTTTTACTGATGCGCTCTACGGTAACCGCCAGGCGATGCAAGACTTTGATCTGCTCGAAACGAATATAAGGGTTTTGACGCGATGAGGGTTTGACCTCAATGGCCTCGGCCTTGATGCGATCAATTTGCTTAAGGCGCGAGGTGGCTTGTCTAGCCTTGGACTTGTTGGCCGAAAAACGGCGTACAAAGTCCTGCAAGTCGGCGACGCGTTCCTTGGCTTTGGCATTGGCTGACTGGACGCGCTGTCTAGCCTGAGTAGACGCCAACATATAGTCGTCATAGTTGCCTGGGTAGACCCGTAGTTCGCGATAATCCAGGTCGGCCATGTGGGTACATACCTGATTTAGAAAGTGCCTGTCATGACTAATGATGATCATGGTACTTTGATAACCGTTCAGTACGTCTTCCAACCAGCGTATGGTGTTGATGTCCAGGTTGTTGGTGGGTTCATCCAGTAACAACACATCCGGGTTAGAAAAAAGTGCCTGAGCCAATAGCACACGCAGCTTCCAACCAGGGGCAATTTCACGCATAGGCAAATTGTGTTGCTCTACCGGAATTTCCAGGCCCAGCAACAGTTCACCCGCACGCGCTTCCGAGGTATAACCATCGTATTCCGCGAAACGGGTTTCCAGGTTGGCCGCTTCCATGTAGTCGTCTTCTGTGGCGTCCGGGTTGTCATAGATGGCATCGCGATCTGCCATAACTTGCCACATCTCGGCGTGACCCATCATGACCACATCCAGTACGCGTTCGTCTTCGTATGCAAACTGATCCTGGCGCAATTTTCCCAGTCGTACGCCTGGATCCAGGGCTACGTTGCCGGAGCTGGCTTCCAGGTCCCCGCCTATGATTTTCATGAAAGTGGACTTGCCGGAGCCATTGGCACCGATCAGACCGTAACGGTTGCCGTCGCCAAACTTGACGCTGACGTTTTCAAAAAGCGGCTTGGAGCCAAATTGGATAGTAAGATTTGCGGTAGAAATCACAGGTGGGTTTTCACATTAAAGTAGTCAGAACAACCGCTTAGTTTACCAAGGCGGCAAGAAGCTTGCTTGATATTGTTGCGGCGCAACGATGAGTAGCCTGGGCTAATGGTTAGACGTGCTCTTGCAATACCAAATGCGCCATACCGTCTTCGGTGGCGATGCCTATCTTTTTACCTACTGGCAAGGTGGCCTTAATTTTGACGTGGCCATAAGGCAGGCCAGTAATTACAGGCACTTTGACTGTAGCCCTGAGCCATGCGATCACCGCGTCCAGGTCGTAGCCATTATCGTGAGCGGCCAGCCGGTAATCGGTGAAACGTCCCAGCACTATGGCTTGCTGACGCGCAAGGATCCCTGAATGCCACAGTTGAGTCAGCATGCGTTCGATACGAAAAGGATGTTCACCTACATCTTCCAAAAACAAAATCCCCCCGTCTATCTGTGGCATCCAAGGTGTGCCGATCAATGAGGCCACCATGGCAAGATTGCCGCCCCACAACACGCCACGCGCATCCACGGGGTCAGCATCCGGTGCCTCGAAGCTTAGGATTTCCAGTTCCTGGCTTAGGGTCTCGACAAACAAGGCCGCCGTCAGGTCATCCATTTTCTTGTTGCCAAAATCAAATATGGCAGTGGGGCCGGCATAACTGACCGCCCCAGTGGTGGCCAGTAAGGCTAAATTGAACGCGGTAAAGTCGCTTTGACCTATGAAAATCTTGCCACTGTCAGCCACCGCCTGCCAGTCTATCAAGGGCAGCAAGCGACTTAAGCCATAGCCGCCACGCGTCGCCATCACCACTGGCAGGGGCTGTTTTACAGCCCGTACTATGCCTGCAAGGCGCTGTTTATCCGTACCTGCGAAGCGCTGGTTCGTCGCCAGGGCACTGCGGTCTACCGTGGTTTTAAAGCCCAGTTCGCCCAGGCGGCTTCTTGCCAGGTCCAAGCTTGCCGGATCAGCGACCGCCCCCGAGGGTGAAATCAGATAAATGCCATCGGGCGTAGTGTGTGAGTGATGATGGTGATGATCAGCGTGATGGTCATGCTGATGAGGGGCTGTTGACGTAGACGTCATGTTGGCTCGTAATAAGTAAGATGAGATAGGATTAGATGCTAACCGGCTTATTTGGCTAATGCACGCCGTTCGCGGAAAAACTGCCGCAGCATGGCGCCGCATTCTTCGGCCAACACGCCGCCGCTGACCTGAGTCTGGTGGTTTAGTTGCGGTATTTCATGCAAACTAAAAACACTGGAACAAACCCCGGTCTTAGGGTCGGATGCTCCGTATACTACCCGGCTAATCCTGGCATGTAACATGGCGCCCATGCACATTGCGCATGGCTCCAGGGTTACATATAGGCTAAGTTCCGGCAAGCGGTAGTTGGCCATGAGACGCGCTGCCTGGCGTAACGCCACAATTTCAGCATGCGCGGTAGGATCATGATCCATAATGGTCCGATTAAAGCCGGTGGCAATAATTTCACCGCTGGCGTTACTAACTACCGCGCCCACAGGTACTTCGCCCGCCGCATAGGCCAGCCTAGCCTGTTCCAGAGCAAGCCGCATGGCTCGCAAGTCAGGATCAAAAAATTCTGAGTTATCCACCGTAAAAATTCCCTAACCGGTAGCATTTTTGCTTTGCGGGCGATAGTAACAGTAAGCCAGGAGCACCAACCTGATGGTGATGTACCAAAACATTACCAGCCCGGGTAACATACCTATGATAGAACAAGGCTAGCTGCTTTGTTTATTGCGCGTGGAATCATCGTTAATCGGAGGTCTTATGCTAAGTCGTATTGCCGTACACCTAAGTCATGACCAAGGCTGCCAACGCCGCCTTAGCGCTGCTATATGGCTGGCCAGCCACCACAAGTCAGAAATCATAGGGGTCTACCCCTCTGACTTGATGCCACAGCAGGGATATGACGATACCGTTATTCCTATAGAACTGCAGCAGGTGATACGTAATCAGGCAGCCCGATCCAGGACAGAAACGAAAGTAATGTTCACCGAGCAAACCGCTGCGGCTGGCGTGATGGCGCAATGGCGAGCACCCAAGGGCAATGCCGACGAAGTCCTGGCCCTGCATGCGCGCTACTGCGATCTGTTGATCATGAGCAAAGCTGAGAACCGCGATACGGTTACCGCAATTATTCCGAACCTGCCGGAATCCGTTGTTATGGCGGCAGGCCGTCCTGTAATCATGATACCTACCGTAGGCCAAATAACCACCATAGGCCAACGCATATTATTCTGTTGGGATCAAAAGCGCGAATCGGCGCGTGCCTTTGCTGATGCGGCACCGTTGCTTAGAAAGTGCGAGTCTTTGGTGGTGTTAAGCGTAGGCCTAAGTTCTAGCACGCTGCACAATCAGGATATTCCTGATAACGATTTCAGCAATTACTGCATAGCTATGGGTTATCCGCGCCCCACCATAGAAAGGAAAGATAGTGAAGACTATGGCGTAGGCAATATGATCCTGAATACGGCTACCGATTACGCCAGTGATTTGATCGTTATGGGGGCCTATGGCCATAGCCGCATGCGTCAATGGATCATGGGCGGCGCCTCGCGCACGCTGTTTAGTTCCATGACAGTGCCAGTACTGCTGTCACACTAATCCAGCATAGCCTATCAGGCCACCACGCAGCGGTTGCGACCGCCGGTTTTGGCCTGATACAACGCTTTATCGGCCGCCGCCACCATAGTCTTTACGCTGTCATCTTCGTCAGGCACCACAATCTGCAAGCCTATACTTATGGTTAATATTCCCAGCGGCGCCGTTTCATTTGGTATAGCAGCATCGTAAACCGCTTTTCTTATTCTTTCGGCTACTTTCATGCTGCCTATGCTACTGGTATTAGGCAACACCACAACGAACTCCTCGCCGCCGTACCGAGCGACCAAATCACCGGGTCGGCTGACCGCTGCCTTGATGATGGCGCTTACCCTGCGCAAACACTCGTCGCCCATCTGGTGCCCATAGGTATCGTTATAGCGTTTGAAGTAATCAATATCCAGCATTAACAGACCTATGGCATGCTGATCACGCAAGGCCCGCTTGAATTCCAGTTGAGCGGTATATTCAAACTCCCGACGGTTATTCAAACCGGTCAGGCTGTCTTCTCGTGCCAGTAATTCCAGGGCATTATTAGCTCGTAGCAAGCGCTCTTGGGTTTCTCGTAGTTGGCTGCCGGCACGTTCTTGATTCTTCACCAGCGTTAATAAACGATAGCCTAACCATCCCAACACCACGCTTAGACACAAGACAATGAATGTGAAAATGACTGAGTTCCTACGCCAGTCGCCCAACATATCCGTCTGGCTATTAGCGACATAAACTACTAAAGGGTAATCATCCAGGCGCACAAAGCTAACCAGGCGGGTGACCCCGTCAATAGCCGACTTCATGGTTTCAGTGCCTTTGTCCCGGGACTTCAAATATGTGCCGAACAAAGGCCCATTGATAATGTTGCTACCTACATGGGCCTCGGTGAATGGTAGACGCCACAGGACAGTACCATTGTTCATGACCAAGGCCATAGTGCGGTCATGGCCCACGGCCAGACCGCCATACAGGCTTATGAAGTGGCTTATGCTGATACGCGCCACCACCACACCGGCAAAACTGCCGTCCTGATGATTAATACGCCTGCTAACGGTAAATACCCATTCGTTGTTGCTGCGCTTGCGCTGTGGCGGACCGATATAGGGCTCTGGGTTAGGGCTGGTCATGTGATAGGCGAAGTAGCTGCCTTGCATGGCAGTATTCATGACGGGTGCCAAGGGATGGGCTGAAAGCACCCGCTGACCAGACTGGTCCAGCACG
This sequence comes from Burkholderiaceae bacterium, assembly GCA_017983955.1. Classification (GTDB taxonomy): domain Bacteria; phylum Pseudomonadota; class Gammaproteobacteria; order Burkholderiales; family Burkholderiaceae_B; genus JAGOAJ01. Next base: position 146,487 of record JAGOAJ010000003.1, on the reverse strand, counting down.
ATAAAGTCCTGGACTTGGGGCAAATGGTTAAGTTGCTGCGCAAGAATACGCGTCATCCGCCTTAAGTGATCTGTTTGCATGCCTTCCGCAGCAATGCTTTGCACCACGCCCGATAGCACCACATCGGCCTGCTTGATGATGGCATCCGTGTGATGGCCTATGGTTTGGGCAAGGTTTTCAATCGCGATTTTTTTCGATTCCAGCTGCGCATCGCGTGAGCTCCATAACACCAGCACCACAATGGCAAGCAGGGAAAGACCGGCGACCACGGCAAAGACCACCGCGTTAAATAGCCCTGTTTTGGCACGCGGCGGCGCATAATAAAGCAGGCTCGCGTCCTGATCGCGCAGGCCCTCATAATCGCTCACGATACCTTAGCCCCTGTAACTAAGCAGAGATGGCAAGATTCACATCTGTGAATCCCATTGCACGTTATTAGTCGCGGAAGTTCTCAAATTGCAGAGGCACATCAACGTCAGTTTTTTTCAGCAAGGCAATGGCTGACTGAAGATCATCGCGTTTTTTACCGCTGATACGCAGTTTTTCGCCATTGATTTGGGCTTCGACCTTGATTTTTTCAGCCTTTAGGGCTGCAATCAGCTTTTTGGAGATAGGCTGCTCTATGCCCTGGCGTATGGTGATTTTTTGCCGTGCACCACCCAGATTTTCATTCGGGGATTCGGCATCAATACAGCGAACATCAACGCCACGTGCAGACAAGCGTCCGCGCAATATGTCCAGCATTTGATTAAGCTGGAACACGCTAGAGGCGGATTGATTGATCACATAACCATCGAGCTCAAACTTCGCGTCTGTACCCTTGAAGTCAAAACGGGTGGCCAGTTCCCGACTAGCCTGATCTACGGCATTAGCCAGTTCGTGCTTATCAACTTCAGAAACCACATCAAATGAAGGCATAAAACAAATCCAAAAAAATAAAACTGGTCTGGCACGCAGCTCGACCGAATAAAAATACTTGCGCAGGCTAGTTAGGCTGACGCCTTGGCTAGAAGTTCGGCTTGCTTACGCAGCTCGAATTTCTGAATTTTCCCTGTCGATGTCTTGGGCAGCTCGCAAAAAACTACGGTACGGGGCACCTTGAAACTGGCCAAGTGCTTTTTGCAATGCTCTATGACAGAAGTGTCGGTTGTTGTTGAACCTTCCTTAAGTTCTACAAAAGCGCAGGGCGTTTCCCCCCAACGGTCGTCAGAGCGCGCCACCACAGCAGCAGCCAAGACGTCGGGGTGGCGATAAAGGACATCTTCGACCTCGATAGAAGAAATGTTTTCGCCACCGGAAATAATAATATCCTTGCTGCGATCTTTGATTTTAATGTATCCGTCTGGGTCCATAACAGCCAGATCACCACTATGAAACCAACCTCCAGACAGTGCGTCTTCGGTCGCCTTGGGGTTTTTAAGGTAGCCCTTCATGGTGATATTGCCCTGGAACATGATTTCACCCATGGTTTCACCATCTGCCGGGACCGGTTCCATAGTTTCTGGATTCATGACGCTGACCGCCCTATCCAGGTGATAACGCACCCCTTGTCGGGCATTCAAACGAGCCCGTTCACCTATATCGACATCAGCCCATTCTGGGTGCGGGGGGCATACTGTGGCTGGACCATAGGTTTCAGTCAGCCCGTAGACGTGTAGCAGGTCAAAGCCCATGCGTTCCATCCCTTCTATCATGGAAGCGGGTGGCGCAGCGCCAGCGACCATAGCTTTAACGCCGGTGGGCAGGCCAACTTTAAGTTCGTCAGGCGAATTCACCAGCAAGCCATGCACTATAGGCGCACCACAATAGTGAGTGACACCGTGTTCGCGTATAGCATCAAAAATGTTTTTGGCGTCGATGCGTCGCAAGCAGACATTGACCCCGGCCCTGGCAGCTACCGCCCAAGGGAAACACCAGCCGTTGCAATGAAACATGGGCAGCGTCCACAAATAAACAGCATGCTGGGGCATGTCCCATTCCAGGATATTGGAGATAGCAGCGCTGGTAGCACCGCGGTGGTGATAAACCACCCCTTTGGGGTTGCCTGTGGTGCCGCTGGTGTAATTCAGTGCAATAGCGTCCCATTCATCAGCAGGTAACAGCCAGGCGAAGTCGGGATCACCTGCAGCCACGAAGTCGTCGTAGTTGACCTTGCCCAAAGGTTGGTTATCGCCGGTATACAAAGGATCAATCACGTCCACCACCTGTATTGGCGTGGTGGTCTTGCGCAGGGTCAGTGCCTGACGCACTATCGGAGCGAACTCGGTATCAACGATGATCATACGAGCTTCGCCGTAGTCCAGCATAAAGGCGATGGTTTCTGGGTCCAACCGCGTATTCAACGTATTCAGTACCGCACCCATCATAGGAATGCCGAAGTGTGCTTCCACCATGGGCGGGGTATTGGGCAGCATCACTGCCACTGTATCGCCTTTGCCTATGCCGCTATTGCTTAAGGCACTAGCCAGTTGGCGACAACGGCTATATACCTGAGACCAGGTACGCCGCAACGCAGCTTCGCCACTACCATGCACTACCGCCAAATGGTCAGGAAAAACCTGTGCGGACCGCTCCAGAAACAGCAAGGGGGTCAAGGGCGTGTAGTTAGCGGGCGTTTTGGGCAAATCCTGATCGTACATGCTGGACATTATGGTCTCCGGTAATCTTTTCTTACTGTAATGAAACACTCACGATAATACAACTAATCAGTCTGCGCTCGGCTCTGGGTCTTGAGATATCAGCCCCCCTACTCTAAGCACCCGCCGCTGCACCGCTAGTGTAAGCACACTAGCTGGGCCGGGACTGACCATGGTGAACCTGGCCCGGGCGCGTGTAATCCCGGTGTATAACAGCTCGCGGGTCAGTACTGGGCTGACATTTTCAGGCAAAATCAGCACGGTATGGCTGAATTCTGACCCCTGAGACTTATGTACCGTGAGGGCATAAACTGTTTCTACCGCCTGCAACCGGCTGGGTAAAACCCATTTTATGCCACGCTCGCTTTGCGGATCAGGAAAAGCGATGCGAGGTAACCAACTGACGCCATCCGGCCCAGGCAACTCTAGCGTGATCCCTATATCGCCATTCATTAGGCCTAAGCTGTAATCGTTACGCACCACCAAGACCGGACGGCCAACATACCAACCATCCACGGCTGGTATGTGGCCAGCCTTATGCAATACGGCAGCAATACGCTGGTTCAAGCCCTCTACGCCCCAGGCGCCGCTACGCACAGCACACAGCACCTGAAACTGTGCGTGTGCTTCCAGCACCTGTTTAGCCCAGTCATCGAACGCCAGGTTGCCAGCATCCAGAGCCGGGCGTTTTTGTGTCAACGTATCCAGATAGTAGCGGTAACCATAGCGCGGCGGCGCCACAGAGTTTTCAGCAGACGACGTACTGGTGCCAGACAGCATTAATTCACGAAATACTATGGGGTCCCTAGCTGCATGCGAAACCAGGTTAAGGTCTGGATAGCTCTGTTTCCAGATCGCTGCCACCGCCGCCACATCGCCGCCGTTGACCGCCTGAGCCAAGGTATCGATGCCGCTGTCAGCCGCAAAGCGATGGCTGTGCCGCAACATTACCACCGCTTGGTCCAGCTTTCCGCCCTGCGTATCCACCAAAACCGACGACACTAGCTGACCGCTGGCGTGCTGCAGCCAGTCGGTGGTCAGCGGCGTGTAATGGCCGCCTGACGCACGATGGCAAAGCTGACCCAATACGGCCCCCGCTTCTACCGAGGCTAGTTGATCTTTGTCGCCCAACAGTATGATCCTGGCTGTTGGGGGCAAAGCCGCCAGCACCGCCGCCATCATTTCCAGATCGACCATAGAGGCTTCGTCGATAACCAGTACATCCAGGGCCAAAGGGTTAGCCGCATGATGACGGAAATGCCGCGAGTCGGGACGACTGCCCAACAGTCTATGCAAGGTGGTTACGCTGTCGGGTATGCCTTTTTTGATCAGCTCGGGTTGTATGCCTCTAGCCTGCGCCAGCGCTGTCAGGGGCAAACGCTCTATCGCTAGTGCTATAGAAGCGCTTAAGCGCGCCGCGGCTTTGCCCGTGGGCGCAGCCAGTCGTATACGCAAAGCACGACCATTGCCATGGGCAACATCATCGCCCAACGCCAACGCTTGTAACAAAGCCAGCAAGGTCACCACCGTAGTCGTCTTGCCTGTTCCTGGCCCACCGGTAATTACGCTAAAGGCGCTACGGGCTGCTAAGGCACAAGCTAGTTTCTGCCAGTCAGGCGATACGTTGGCCGATTTAGCAAACAACACATCCAGCAATTCACGCAGCGCGGCTACAGACCAGGAGTGCTGCTGCCCCGTGGGCAGGCTTAGCCTGTGGTCTATGGCGTTACGGACATCCTGCTCGTAGCGCCAATAGCGGCGCAGATAAAGACGCGAACCCTTGCGCACCAAAGGGGTATTTCCTGACCCGTCACTAACCAATAATGGATTGTTCAGGGCCAATTGCCAGCTTGCCATATCCACGCCGGCTAAAACTTCAGTGGGCAAAGGCAAGGGACGCTCTAAGACGTCGCTGCTGTGTCGGCCTTCCGGCGGCAAGGACAAGGCAAATGCCGGGTCATGCAGCGTGGCCACTAAATCCAAGCACGCATGACCGCGCCCTAATTGATGGCTGGCCAAGGCGGCCGCTAGTATCAACAGCGGATGAGCCTGGGGGACTTCAGTCCATAAAAAGCGGGCAAACGCGGCGTCCAAGCCGCGCAGCCAGCCATGCTCCACCCAACGGTCCAGTAAGGCCTGCATGTCAATATTATCGGCCGCATGTAGGCTGAGAACATCCGCTTGTACGACTGCTGGTGAACTCATGCCGACTTCCTTGTAGGAATGCCGGAAAATAAATCATCCAGGGTCTCTATAAGTTCACGTGGTGGACGCTCGGCATGCACGCCCTGCCCTGGCGCTTGCAGACCACGCAAAAAGAAATACACTGCGCCACCGACGTGGCGGTCATAATCGTAATCTGGCAGGCGTGATTTCAGCAGGCGATGCAAGGCCAGTAAATACAGGACATACTGCAGTTCATAACGGTGTTGCAGTATGGCGTTTTGCATGGCATTTTGTGTATACGATGTATCTCCATCACCCAGCCAATTGGATTTGTAATCGGCTACGTAATAACGTCCATCGTGCTGGAACACCAGATCCATAAAACCTTTCAACATCCCATTTAATAGGCCTGCCTGCAAGGGCGCGCGTGGCAGGCCCGGCAAGGTATATTGGCGAACAAGATCATCCAACTGCTGGATTTTCACGGTATCAGCAGACAGCCAAAACTCCATTTCGATGCTTAGAGCATCCAGATCCGCTAGCGAGAATGTGGTGGCAGGCATGCCATGATGCCCCCCCAGACGAAACTGGGTTGTCGCAAAGTCTTGCAACCATAGCGTCAAGGGTTCTATCCAGGCTTCCCAACCCCTAAGCTGGCAACGTCGGGCAATCACATCACGCACGCTATCGGACTGGCTGACAATCTGGGAAAATCCTTGGGTGGCCGCCCATTCCAGTAATTCATGTAGGAAGCTGCCCGGTCCTGGTCCTTTGGGAAAATCGTGCAGCAAGCCAAATGATAAGACGGCGCTGCCTGCGGAATCGGTCTCTTCAGGCCAAGGCTGAAGCGGCAACATAGCGGCCGCCATGGCCTCGTCAAATACTTCCTGGCTGGGGGTTTCCGGCGAGGGGTCATCGCCATAGTCGGATGCCATCTGCCGTGCGGCCAGTGAAGAGTAGCTGGCTATCCACCATTGTTCACGCACAGATCGTTGAGGCTGCAGCGCTGCGCCACGCACTACTGGTGATATAGGCATCAGCAAAGCCGGTTGCTGCTGATCGGGTAGTGGCGCCAGAACGATGTTGTCAGTCCCTGTACACAGGCTGTGCAAAGCATTTAGCAGACTATCAGCCGTAACGGGCGCCGTCAGGCCCAACAAAGAACCAGGCGCGCTATGTTCTTGATCAGGCAAAGGCGCAACACCCAGCCAGGTAGCGTAACGGGCACGGGTCAGGGCCACATACAATTTACGCAGATCTTCGCCTAGCCTTTCTTGATCGGCCCGCTGGCGCAAAACATCGGTGGATGACAAGGCCAGTTGCAGGCGGCCGTTGTCATCGTGATATTTCAAGGGTAGATCGTCGGCCTTGACCTCGCGAAAGTTCCAAGCAAACGGCAGGAAAACCAAGGGGTACTCCAGTCCCTTGGATTTATGCACCGTCACTACCTTGATCAGGTCAGCGTCACTTTCCAGGCGTATTTGCAGCGCGTCGTTACCGCGCGCGCCAGCAGGCGTCTGTTGCTGTTCCAGCAAATAGCGTATCAAGGCGTGTTCGCCCTCCAGCAAACCACTGGCTTGTTGCAATAATTCTGCCAGATGCAGGATATCGGTCAAAATGCGTTCGCCAGTAGCGCCACCTGCCGCCTCCAAGCGCCCCAACAAACGCGCTGGTACGTTGAAATCATGCAGTAAACGGCGCAACATGGGCAGGACTCCCTGTTTGCGCCAGCAATCGCGATAAGCACGAAATTGCAATACCCGTTCTTCCCAAAGTATTTCGTCGCTGTTTAACTGGTCCAGTTCAGACCAATCCAACCCCAGCGTGGGCGTGGCCAGCGCAGCACGTAATAGCCTGCCATCATCGGGATCGGCGCAGGCCGATAACCAATAATACATTTGGGTAGCCTGAGCGCTTTGCAACACCGAGTCCTGATCCGATAAGTACACGCTACCCACGCCCAAGGTCGTCAAGGCGTTACGCACTGCCTGGGCCTCGATACGGTTATTAACCAGCACAGCAATGTCGGCAGGTCTTAGTGCCTGCACGCCATCGTCATCCTGGAAGCCTGCTTGCCCGGCTTGCGCCAAATTCAGCAAACGCGTAATTTCGCTGGCGCAGGCCGCCGCCATCTGGGCCTGTGCCTGAGTTTTAGTCAAGGCACCCTGGCCAGGCTGGGCCTGCCAAATGGTCAAGGCAGCCTGCGGCTGGCCATCAAGCGTAAATACCTGTTGTCGTCCTTGTGCTTGGGCACTGATGAAAGGCAAGGGATTGACATCATGATGGCGAAACAAGAAAGCCCCCGAACCCGCCTCACGGTGTTCGGCAAACTCAAAGCAGCGGTTTATGGCGGCCACCATAGGCGCGGTCGACCGAAAATTTTTTTTCAGCGTGTATAAGCGCCCTGCACTAGCCTGCCTAGCCTCAAGATAGGTATAAATATCCGCCCCACGAAAGGCATAAATTGCCTGTTTAGGGTCACCGATCAAGATTACGCCAGTATCCTGGGCATTCTGTGCAATATGGTAAATGCTGTCAAAGATACGATATTGCACCGGGTCGGTGTCCTGGAACTCATCAATCATGACCACAGGAAACTGCTGACGTATGGTGGCCGCCAAACGCATGCCACTAGTCCCTTGCAAAGCGGTGTCTAAGCCTGTCAGCAAGTCGTTAAAACCCATTTTGGCGTGGCGTGCCTGCTCGATTGCAAAGCGCTGGGCCACCCAACGGGCGGCATGGCGCAACACATCGTTGCGTCCGCAAGGCAGGCTGCCTAGCGCCATCCTTAGCTCTGGGATGGCGCGTATTGCTTCATGATCTGGCGGATCACCCTGCTTCCAGGCGTCTTCCCAGCCATCTGGCCCTAGCCGGTTCCAGGCGCTGTCCGTAAGGACGGGCTCATGCAAATCGGCGTTGTCCGCCCACTCGCGCAGCGCTGCTAACCAGGGCTGGTAGTAACGCGACTGAATTTTTCGGCCATCCACCAGTTTATTGGCGACCGCACCATCCAGCAGATCAGCCAGTTGGTCAGCCCATGCTAGCCACGGTTCCTTAAGCTGCTGCAATAAAGCCAGGCGGCTGGCTTGCACTTGGCCTAGCTGTTGGGCGGGTGGTTCCGCAATGTCCAGTAGATCGGCGTGTGGGGTCAGGTTTTGCAAGTCCTGTTGAAGCTCAGTCGGACCCGCCCACCAGCTGCGTAGTTCGGCCGCCAGTTTGGTGTCCAGGGTCACGATAAAAGTGCGCCAGTAATCACGCGCCACTTCAGCCTGCAATTCACTGGGATCGGTTTCCAGCGTCAAACTAAACAAGCTATTGCTATCAAAAGCATGCTCGCGCAGCATGCGATTACACCAGCCATGGATAGTGGACACGGCGGCCTCGTCCATCCATTCAGCCGCTAATTGCAATTTGCGTGCGCACATAGGCCAGCTATCTGGCGAATAACTGTCACGCAGCTCCAGCAGAAACGTTTCGGCCGACTCATCGTCACCTATCGCTGGTGGTGACATAAAAAAACTGGCTGCCTCTGACAGACGTGACCGGATCCGGTCACGCAGTTCCTGGGTTGCAGCTTCGGTAAAGGTCACCACCAGGATTTCGGGCGGTGTTAGTGAACGCGCATAGGCCAGCTCATCACCATGCCCCAACACCAGCCGCACATACAGGGCTGCAATCGTCCAGGTTTTTCCAGTACCCGCGCTGGCCTCTATCAACCTGCTGCCATGCAGCGGGAAGGACAAAGGGTCCAGCGATAATGGCTCTGGGCTAATAGCCACTTCATCAATACGATTCATGACCTGTCCTTGCCTGCAGGCTTTACCTGGTCGCCAGCGGCATAACTGGCCTGATGTAAAGGCCCCAGCAAGCGCACCGCCAATTCGGCAAATTCCCCGCTGTCTGCCAATGCAGAAAAGTCAGGATAGCAATGCAATAGATAAGGACTGCGCTCTACTTCGCCAAGCTGATGGTAGCCTCCCTCGTAGACGGCTTGCGCGCTGCCCAGCGCATCCTTGCCGCCACGCAGCCAGGTAAACGCGGTTCTGGCAGCCAGGGGTAAAGGCCTTTGCATGCCGTCATGCCAGGCCTGCAGCAACGTATCGAAGATATCCCTGGCAGTGCCCGCATCCAAAGGGCTGAGTTCGACCATGCCTGCTTTGCTAATGACCAAGGTCGTTAGCGGCTGCCCATCCAATTGAGCAGCCACATGTGCGACCCAATGGTTAATCAGACGATCAGAACGATAGTGTCTGCCTTCGGTCAGATTACTGGTCTCTAGACGCACTATGGCCCGGTTACCCTGGGCATCGCCACGCAGACCGGTAATCCAGTCAGATACATTAATGGGTGTTCCGTCGGCAGCGACATACGCGTAGTGGACCTGCTGGCCTATAGCGCCGGGTATAGGCCAGCGCTGCAGCGCTGCTTGATAATCCTGAAACAACTCGTCCATCAAGGCAGTGATATCAGCAGCCATCAAGTCGGCAAAACTGCCTTCGGCCAGCTCGCCACGGCCGCGGATAACCGCCAGGCAAGCATCACGCGCCTGCACCGGGTCATTGCCGTCAGCGATAGCAGCCGCTTGAGCCTGTATTAGTTCATCTTGCAAACGCCACTTTTCCAGGCCATCCAATCCAAAAGGCTCGTGATCTTCGACCAAGTTCTGACCAGGCTGGAACACGACATGCAGGCGTTGGTGGAAAAATGCCTGTACCGGTTGCTTTAGAAAATCACCCAGCTCGCGTAAGGACATGTCTTCTTGGCGCTGCACAGCAGACAAGGTCACTGTAGGAGCACCGCCTACAGTTGCTGTAGCCACTTCATGTGCGCGCCATTCTGCGGCATAGGTAAACATGCCCAATGGTGATGGCTTCGCGGGAAAGTACTCAACACTAAAAGGTTGCAAAGGGTGTTCTACAGTAAGTGCGGACAGCAGATCAGCCGGTGTCGCTGTCTTAGTTTTATCCAAAGTCCAGCCTTCGACCAAATGGTCACGTAACTGCCCTACCAATACAGATGGCGCGCGCGGCGTGTTATCTGTAATGCTGCGCCCCACCCACGATATATGTAGGCGTTCGCGGGCTGATAGCAGTGCCTCCAGGAACAGGTAGCGGTCATCCTCGCGTCGTGAACGGTCGCCCGGGCGATAATCACCACTCATCAAGTCAAAGTCCACCGGTACTCGCGTGCGCGGATAATCGCCATCGTTCATCCCCAGCAGGCAAACTTGCCTAAATGGTATGGCCCGCATCGGCATCAGGGTCGCAAAGGTGACCGAGCCTGCAAAAAAACGCTGCGATAAATGGCTGTCTTCGAGTTGGGCCAGGCAGTACTCACGCACCACCGACAAGGGTAGCTCCTCGGTAAGTGCGGCCTGGTTTGCGGCATCTTGCCAGCGTTCCAGGGTGTCGCGTAACTGCTGTAGGGTATAGGCGTCGTCGCTATCATCATCAATAAAAAAGTCCGTCAGCAGCTTTTCCAGGCGTTCGCACCAGACAGGCACCGTCGCGGGTTGGCTTAGACTACGCCAAGTCTCATCCAGACGTTCAAAAAATTGCAACAAGGGGCCCAGCAATGCGGCATCCAGGCCGCCTATCTCGTCATAGGGCTGTATGGACTGCCAGGCCTGGGCGCCGGCGCCAGTGGCATAACCCAGCAGCATTCGGCGCAAGCCAAATAGCCAGGTGTTTTGAGCAGCGTTCAAGGAGTAGTCGGGCAGATCCAGGCTGGTACGCTGTTGGGCATGCAGACCCCAGCGTATATTGGCGCCCCTGATCCAGCGATGCAACAAAGGCATGTCAGTGTCAGCGATACCAAAGCGCTGGCGTACAGCCGGTACGTCCAGTAAATCCAGCACATTGCTAACGGTAAAACGCGACTGCGTCATGCCCAGCAACTGCTCCAGAGCCGATATCAGCGGATTGATACGTCGCTGGCTTTGGTCAGCCACGCTATAAGGTATGTAGCGTGGGTCGTTAACATCGTGCAGACCAAATACGGCCTGAATATGCGCACTATAGCTATCGATCTCCGGGACCATGACAATAATGTCACGCGGCCTTAGGCTGACGTCAGCATTAAACGCAGCCAGCAACTGGTCATGCAAAATTTCGACTTCACGCTGCGGACTGTGTGCAATATGAAACCGTATTGATGCGTCGTTCTGCGCATTAACGGCAGACCACTGCTGGCAAGTTTCCTGTACCGGTCGCAAATCAAGAATATCATCCTGCAACTGCTGCAATAGCGTGGTCTGCCCAGGACTGGCAAATAAATCGATACGCTGTTGTATGGCGCTGAACTGAGGCAGATAAGCCGCGCGCGACACATCGCTGTCGTGCTCATCCAGCAGGCCAATAAAGTCACGACCCTGTTTACCCCAGGCCGCCAATAAAGGGTGTGCATGGGAAGCAACCTGGTCTTCAGTCAGTTCCTGTGGCGAACCAGCACGGCGCTGCTGGCGTGACTGGGCGCTACGCAGCAAGTCCTTATCGGGGACGATATCAGCCCAATAATGCTGGCAAGGGTTATGTATGCACATCAAGACTTGGGTCCAGCGCGATAAAGCAGCCAACACTTCCAGCGACTGACGGGGCAAGGCGGAAATCCCAAATACAACCAAACGGCGCGGCAGGCCTGCCGGGCGATGGGGCTCAGTCCAGTTGTTCACGCTGAGCATGAAATTGGCATGTACAGCGGCTCTGCCGCTATCGGTGGCCAATGGCCGCATCCCTTCCACGTCAGCCAGCAAGACGCGCCATAGCGCCGCCTGCCAAAGCTGCTCGTCCGGCAAGGGCTTACGCCCGCCACGCGCATCGATCACAATATCGTCACCGCTGGCCCAGGCGTCTAGCCAGTCAGCCCTATAGACCTGGTACTGGTCAAATAAATCAGCCAGTCGGCCCGCCAGTTGAAAACGTTTACGTCTGTCGGTGTCGTCCTGCAAAAAACGCGTCAGTGGAGCATAGACGTCCTGAGTGCTTATTTGAGGCAGCAAACGCATTAAACGCCAAATCAAAAATGGCTTATCGTAGGGAGATTGCTCGGGCACAGCGCTTGCCCCCAACACGGCCCTATAGGCACGCCACAAAAATCGCGATGGTAGGGAAAACTCCAGGGCGGCGGCTATGCCTAAGCCTGCGCCATCCGGGCTATCAGGATCAGCGGCCAAGGCCAGCTTCAGCCACTGAGCAATGCCGTTGCTTTGTACCAGCACCACGTCATTTTCCAGTGGCGCCAATGGATAGCGGCGCATCCATATCACAGCCAAGTCACGCAAGGCTTCTGGCTGATTGCCATGAGCCAGCATCAGTCCGGGGGTAATCTCAGCGATGGTCATCATTCAATTGTACTAGGCACATGGCTGGCTATCGACGCGACAGCCCGTATAATCAGGCATGACACTACGCTTAGCTAACCCGCCTGCTTCATCAGGCGCGCTGAAGATCTCGCCCCCCAATGGCTTGCATGCTGCCCTTTACCGGGGGTATTTCTCATGAAAGTGCCAGTACGCCTGGCGCCGCTACTGGAGGAAGGCCTGATAGACGAAGTGCTGGGTCAGCTCATGAGTGGCAAAGAAGCTACAGTTTATGTTGTACGCAGCGGCTCAGCCACACGTTGTGCCAAGGTCTACAAAGACGTCAAGCAACGCAGCTTCCGACAGGCCGCATCCTACATGCAAGGACGTAAAGTCCAAAACAGCCGACAGGCTCGCGCCATGGAAAAAGGCAGCCGTTATGGACGCCAGATGCAGGAAGACGCCTGGCAAAATGCCGAGGTAGACGCGTTGTTTCGACTGGCCAATGCCGGGGTACGTGTGCCTCAACCTTATATCTGTACCGATGGCGTCCTGTTGATGGAGTTGGTCCTGGATGCCGACGGCAACGTCGCACCTCGGCTAAATGACGTGGAACTTACACCTGAGCGCGCACTGGAGCTGCATGCAGAATTGCTGAACCAGGTGGTACGCATGTTGTGCGCAGGAATTATTCACGGCGATCTGTCCGAATACAACATACTGCTGGCTGCCGAAGGCCCTGTCATCATAGATCTGCCCCAAGCCATAGATGCCGCCAGCAATATTGAAGCCGCTGCCATGCTAGAGCGCGATGTCGACAACTTGGCCAGTTATTTTGGCCAATTTGCGCCAGAACTCTTGACTACCCTTTATGGCAAGGAAATCTGGGCCTTATATGCAGCGGGCAGCCTGCGCGAGGACGCCATACTGACAGGCCAGTTCATCATGGATAGCCTACCAGTAGATATGGACGCACTATTGCAAGACATAGAAGATGTCCGACTAGAAGCCGAGGCGCGCCAATTACAGATCCTGGCCAATCGCGCGGCCGATCTAAGCTAGCATACCTAGTGGCCAGGCAGCCCATCTCAATCAGATAAGCACTGAGAAAAAATGAGCTCCTCCGGTCCAAACCACAGCAAGCAAAGCGTATTCTGGCGAATCGCTCCGCTGATTTTTTTGTTGTTGTGGTCAGCAGGTTTTAGCTTCGCCAAGCTAGGCCTGTTGCACGCCGAGCCGCTCACCTTTCTGGCGATGCGGTACGCTTGCGCCGTCATTATTCTGATCCCTGTATTCGCATGGCTACGCCCACCATTGCCGCAAGGCCTGCAGCAATGGATACCGCTACTGATCACAGGTTTTCTGATTCAAACCCTATATTTTGGATTGATGTATCTAGCCATGAAGCTAGGGGCCTCGGCGGGCGCAGTTGCTTTAATTATGTCGTTACAGCCCATGTTGGTCGCCATCTGCGCCCCTTTTCTACTTAACGAACAGGTCGGCAAGATACGTTGGGTTGGGCTGGCCATAGGCTTAACGGGCGCGGCCATCGTCATCTTGGCGAAATCGCGTATAGAAACCCTGTCCATGATGGCGTTGGCGCTAGCTTTTGGTTCCCTGGGCGCCATGACCGCAGCCACCCTTTATGAAAAGCGCTATGGTCAGGACTTGCACCCGGTCACCACTAATCTGGTGCAATATGTGGTCGGGCTAATGACCCTTTTTCCCCTGGCACTGTTGCTGGAAGAATGGCGCGTAGACTGGACCGCTGAACTGTGGATATCCCTAAGCTATTTGGTAATAGCCAATTCGCTGATTTCTATCACCCTACTGTTGGGCATGATACGTCGCGGCGCTGCATCTAAGGTATCTTCACTATTCTTTATGGTGCCGCCCCTGGCGGCGTTAATTGCCTGGCTGATGCTGGGTGAAAGTATGCCCGCCCTGGCTTGGCTAGGCTTGGTATGTGCTGGCCTTGGCGTGTTGATTGTTCAGCAATCGGACACCCTGAAAGCGCTACAATACAGGTTCCCGAAAAATTCCGATACCGACATCAGACCAAAAGAATAATGGATTATCTACCGCATTTACTGACTGTCGCTGGCGTCATGCTGCTGGCCTGCATCAGCCCCGGCCCGGACCTCCTGGCAGTCACATCACATGCCTTAACTCGCCGTGACTCTGGCTTAGGCGTCGCCACTGGGATCGCCGTATCACACACGATATGGGCTGCCTTGGCTATTTTAGGCATGGGTGTCATCGTCGCCCAACTGGGGTGGCTATATGGCGTCATTCGTATCGCGGGGGCTGGGTACCTTATTTATTTAGGCGGGAAAATGCTGATGGGGGCACGCAAGCCCGCTACGCAGACCGTCATCAAACACGCCACAGTCAGAAGTCCATCAGCGTCGTTACGCGTAGGCTTGCTGGTCGGCCTGACCAACCCCAAGGCCGCCGTATTTTTCGGCAGCTTGTTCGTCACTATATTGCCCCTGCATGCGCCGCTATGGGTGCATGGCGCAACGCTGGGCATAGTAGGCGGTGTATCAGCCATCTGGTTCTATAGCATGGCCGCACTATTTTCCACCGGCCGGGTGCAACAGGGCTATAACCGCATACGCCGCCCTGTTGACGCCGTCATGGGCGGCTTGCTGGTGGCTCTGGGTGTCAAATTGTTGTTTGATAAGACTTAATGCCCAGAGTTCGGATCGGTTTCCTCGGTGCTGTGGAAAATACTATGGTCTGCCTCGCCTTCTACCGTCAGAAAGCCTGTCAGTCCTTTTTCCATACGCGATAGCGCATGATCAACCAACACATAGCGCCCTGGGTAATCAGTTTTAAATTCCAGCATAGTGGCGCCACCTGGGGGTACCAAAGTGGTTTGCACATCGGTCAGGGGTAGACTGGTCAAGGAAGCCTGGTCGTAGACGCGGTCAAATATTTCGCCTATCAGGTGCACGCTGGCAGTCAGGTTGGGGCCGCCCACGCCGAAGAATATACGCACCACATCGCCCACTTTGGCCTTCATGTCGTAGATTTTCGTCAGCGCATCCATAGAGCCGTTGAACATTAAATGCTGAGGGTTCTCGGCCAGCAGCTTTTCCAAGGAAAACTCCTGCAGGCCGCTGGTGCCGTGTGGCTCTGCTGTATACAGCTCCCCTTGCATAACGTAAAACTCGCGATCCACTGGAGCCAGCCCGCCTTCGGGCTCGACCAGTATCATGCCGTACATACCGTTGGTAATATGCTGGGCCACCATGGGTGTAGCGCAGTGATACACAAACAACCCGGGGTGCATGGCTTTGAAAGAGAAGCTTTTAGTCTGGCCTGGGGCCACCTGAGTCACCGCAGCGCCACCGCCAGGTCCAGTCACCGCATGGAAGTCCACTGAATGAATATGACTGCTGTCTTTGGCATTGGTCACATTAACTGTGACGTTGTCACCCACTCGGATACGGACAAATGGCCCTGGAACCTTGTTATTAAAGGTCCAGAATCGATAGGTGCTGCTATCGCCCAGCCGTGCTTCCAGTTCCGTGGTCAACAGATCTATGGTGACGTCTTTGGGTTCACGCTTGCCGACAGGCTCGCCCACATTGGCCGGATCATGCGCGATTTGCGGTGCTTGGCGTTCGTCAACGGCAACAGGTTCGCCTACTATGATTTTGCCGAACATGCCGGCGGCCTTATGGCCAGGTAGCGTACATAGGTATTCAAAAGTACCGTTTTTGTTGGCCCGAAACACTATGGCCGTGGCAGCGCCCTTGGTGGAGATCTGATCCGATTGGGCATGAAATTGCGGTACAGAAATATCATGCACCGCGCCGTCATCGTTGACCAGGTTGATTTGCACCACGGCCCCTTCGGGCACGCGCAGGTCAGGGTTCAGTTGACCATCCAGTTCCCCAGATGTACCGACAAATACCAACTTGCCCCCTGCGATAGCCGTACGCAGGGTAAAGGTGATATCTGGTATATAAGTGACGGAGTGATCAACCTTGTTATCACCATGTGCGGCAAAAGACGCGTTGCCTAACCCCAGCGAAAGTACGATAGCAAATAATACCCATAACGATCTCATTAGCTTGTCCTTATGGTTGTTGTATTACTAATCATCCATAATTTATTGTGTTTGAATACATTAGCACTGACTAAAGGCCAATGTCCATCACTGTCGACTAGAGTGGCTATGCCTCTGACCCTAGCCAGATGGCGTACTACAGGAGTTGCAATACGCCATCTGGCTAGTCGCTAACGATCAATTAGTGCTGATCAATCTTTGGTGTAATCCAGCGAGTCATAGGCAAGGCCCTTCCCAAGGACGCCCGCCATTGCCAACATGTAGGCTAGGCCGCGGCGTACCTCTGGTTCTCGGGCCATGCGCAGCAGACCGATTAGGGTGGGAGTTTCTTGCATGCTGGAAACCTGTTGACGAGCCATGCGAGCCGCGTTACCTGCTGTCCATGCCGCCCCTACCCCGTCATCGACGGCTTTAGCCAGTTTTTCTATCATATAGGCATCTGTCATATCGACCAGGTCAGCAGTAACCGATACCAAGTCGACTATTCGGTTCAGGCGGCCTCCGGCTAGCAACGGTTCGACCTTAGCCATCAGTTCTTGTAAGCCTTTCAAGCTAGCATCGTCATGCAGAAGGTCATTGAGCTGAGTTGACGCATCAGCAGTTGCTCCTGCGCTGGGTAACGTCTGGTCTGGTGTCGTATTTGCTGTCGTATCCATACTATCCTCCAATGGGTATATTTACATTCTGAAGATGTCAGTGCAAAACCCTATATCAGGCCTCTGGCCACAGACCAATACACGCCTCGATTGAATCCCTTGCGCATAAGACCACCCAGCTTGTTGGGCGGCGTAGGGCTTACGTCGGTCTGGTAGTCGTACCAAAGCGGCATGCCATCATCCAGTCCCATTTGTGCAATTGCCACCACTTTGCCGTCATAAGCATCGCATGTGCGCCCGTGCCTAAATTCAGAGGCAATGTTATTAACAACCACCGGGGATTGACTATGGCAAGATCCCCCTGCTTTACTGACGGGAAGATCCACTGTATCGCCTAAAACATAGACATTTTCCAGGCCAATCACCTTCATGGTTTGGTGATCGGTTGGTAGCCAGCCTTCGTCGTCTGCGGCTTGTGAAATACCAGAGTCCCGCACCGCCTGGACTGCGCGTATGGGTGGTGTGGCCATCAAAATATCAAAGCTTTCCTCGGCCCCTTCAGCCGAGTAGGCAATGCTCTTATCGGGATCAACTTTATCCAGCGTAAAGCCACGCTGGTGCTTGATGCCACGCTGTTCGAATATCGTGGGCAATACTTCGCAGGTGTCTTTTTGCAAAAACAGGCAATTGCGCAGCAACTGAGCCATTGTGGGGTAGGTGTAGACGATTTCTATCTGGTCCCTAACGCCCCGCTTTCTTAGCAGGTCATCCAACATCAAGGTCGTTTCAATAGGAGCGATACCACATTGATGTGGAACGTTATGTGTTTTAGGAAAGGTCACCGTGATGAAAATACGCCCCTTTTCTATGGTGCTAAGTTTGTCGGCGAGTTGTCTGGCCGGCGCATGCTGGTAAAAGTGATCACCGCCTTCCTTTAAGCCCTCAATCCGCTCGGGTGAAGGAATGCAGCCGGTAGAAATCACAAGCTGGTCATAGCCTAGGCTTTTGCCGCTTTTACAGCGCACCTTATTGCCTGGAAAATCAAACTGCTCAACCTCTTCGAGTTGAAAGTCGATTTCCGGACGTAACAGACTACGCTGTGGCCGACGCAACTCGTCGCGAAAAAAACTATTAAAAGCGACATACATGAACGCTGGCTTGTAATAATGCCAGGGCGAATTTGACAATAGCGTGACTTTTACTTTGCCCGAACGTATTTCCGGATAAAGTTTCGTTACTAGATGATTGGCGGTCATCGTGCCACCTATGCCGCCCCCTATGATCAAAATATGATGCGCCATCAAAGTCCCCTTCTATTATTCGTAAAGAATTAACAGCGGTTCTTTACTACTTTAAGAATGCAGGCTACCTATGTTGGCAGACTGCGTTTATTGTCCCCCCTGTAATTCAGCCCAGGTATGGGACCAAAGTTCATCAAAATAATCATGCAATGGTCGTTCTACTATCCCGTCCAGTCGCAAACACACCAAGCGTATGGCAGCGCCATACATCAATGCGCTAGCCACGACCGGGTCGATAGTTTTTACTTCACCCTGCTCTATGCCTTCGGCAACAAAGCGGCGCATGCGTACAAAAGCTGAAGTCGTGCAGATTGATTTTTCTGTTGGCAGAAACTCGCGGTGACGAGCATGAATGACAAACCCCATTGCTTGGGGCTCGTTTTCAGTCAGGCTAAACAGCATTTGGATCACCGCCGCGCAGCGATCATCAGCCCGAGCAGAACGCTTTTCAATGTCATCTAACAATTCGTTCATACCCTGCAATAAGTGCTGGTAAAGGGCCCGTGCAATGCCCTCTTTGTCATTGAAATGATGGTAAAAAAAGCCTACAGAGACGCCACTTTCAGCCACTATTTGATGAACAGACGTATTGAAATAGCCCTTGTCATTAAACAGGCGTAACGCTACACGCAAGGTGGCAAGCTGGCGCACACCGATATCTGGAAATAAGGAATACTGTAGTTCAGGCATGCACACATCGTAGAACGAACGCTCGTTCTGATCTAGGATAAATTACTAAGTATTTACCCTAGCGCATCTTTGATGCTAGCTCTTGTGACGCCTATTGGCAGTTAGCTGGCAGGGGTATATGCTAAGCAGTAAACAACCCAGAGAGCGTAGATGCCATGACCCGCAAGACACCTATCGAGCGCTACCGCAATATCGGCATTTCTGCGCATATTGACGCTGGAAAAACCACGACCACCGAGCGCATCTTGTTCTACTCCGGGGTCAGCCATAAGCTGGGCGAGGTTCACGATGGCGCCGCGATAACAGACTGGATGGAACAGGAAAAAGAACGTGGCATCACCATTACATCGTCCGCGGTAACCTGTTTCTGGAAGGGCATGGACCACAGCCTGCCTGAACACCGTATCAACATCATAGACACTCCAGGGCACGTGGATTTCACCATCGAAGTCGAGCGTTCTATGCGCGTGCTTGATGGCGCCATCATGGTGTATGACGCCGTAGGTGGCGTACAGCCGCAGTCAGAAACCGTCTGGCGTCAGGCCAGCAAGAACCATGTTCCGCGCCTGGCCTTCGTCAACAAGATGGACCGCGTTGGCGCCGACTTTTTCCGCGTGCGCCAGATGATGATGGATCGCCTGCATGCCAACCCTGTGCCCATCGTCCTGCCCATCGGGGCTGAAGACAAGTTCATAGGCGTGGTGGATCTGGTCAAGATGAACGCCATCGTCTGGGATGACAGCACCCAGGGCGTCACGTTCGCGTATCAAGACATACCACCTGACCTCCTGGACCTAGCCACTACCTGGCGTGACAAGATGGTGGAAGAAGCCGCCGAAGCCAGCGAAGAACTAATGGACCGCTACTTGCAGAATGAAGGTTTAGGCGCAGACGATATCGTTCAGGGCCTACGTATGCGCACAATTGCTGGCGAAATCCAGCCTATGCTGTGCGGTTCAGCCTTCAAGAACAAGGGGGTGCAGCGTCTGCTGGATGCCATCATCGATTTCCTGCCCTCGCCGGTTGATATCCCGCCGGTCGCTGGCACGGACGACCACGGCAAGCCTGTTAGCCGTCGGCCTTCCGATGATGAAAAGTTCTGTGGATTGGCGTTCAAGCTGATGACAGACCCTTATGTGGGCCAACTCACTTTTGTGCGAGTCTATTCGGGCGTTCTACAGAAAGGCGATAGCGTCTTTAACCCTGTCCGGGACAAAAAAGATCGCATCGGTCGTATCCTGCAAATGCGTGCCAATGAACGCTTGGAAGTAGATCATATTTACGCTGGGGATATCGCTGCCTGCGTCGGCTTAAAAGACTTCAGCACCGGCGAAACACTGTGCGATAGTAACGCGCACATTACCTTGGAACGCATAGAGTTCCCAGAGCCGGTGATCGCCCAAGCCATAGAACCCAAGACCAAGGCCGACCAGGAAAAAATGGGGGTTGCCTTGCAGCATCTGGCATCAGAAGACCCATCTTTTCATGTAAGCACCGACGAAGACTCGGGCCAAACTATTATCTCGGGCATGGGCGAACTGCATTTGGACATCATCGTCGACCGCATGAGGCGAGAATTCGGCGTCGAAGCCAAGGTGGGCAAGCCACAGGTGGCCTACCGTGAAACCATACGCAAAGCTGTGTCAGATATAGAAGGCAAGTTCGTGCGCCAGTCAGGTGGTAAAGGTCAATATGGCCATGTGGTGCTTACTGTTGAACCCAACGAACGCGGCAAAGGCCTGACATTCCTTAACGAAATCAAAGGCGGCGTGGTCCCGCGCGAATACATCCCTGCCGTTGAAAAAGGGATAAGCGAAGCCATGAACAACGGTGTGCTGGCCGGATTCCCAGCCGTTGATATTAAGGTGCACCTGACCTTCGGTTCCTATCATGAAGTGGACTCTTCCGAGCAGGCGTTCAAAATGGCCGCCATCCTTGGTTTCAAAGAGGCCTGCAAACGTGCTGGTCCGGTCATACTTGAACCCGTCATGGCTGTCGAAGTGGAAACACCCGAGGAATATGCCGGTCATGTCATGGGCGATTTATCATCGCGCCGTGCTGCGCTGCAAGGCATGGATGACATAAGCACCGGCGTCAAAGTCATACGGGCCGACACGCCCCTATCGGAAATGTTCGGCTACTCGACCACCTTGCGTTCCGCTACACAAGGCCGTGCCAGCTACACCATGGAGTTCAAGTATTACGCCGAAGCACCCAGCCAGGTGGCCGACCAGGTAATCGCAGGTCGCGCCAAGTAAGCCAGGCTTTCTTAAGTGGCTGATCGCCCGTATACTCGCGGGTAACAAAATAATTCTTGTGGGGTTTATCATGCGTCTTTTAATTACCTCGGTGGCAGTAGTACTGCTGGCCGGTTGCGCAACACCATCAAGTAATCAGACAGCAAGCACCTGCTACCGTGCTTCTTCGCAGGAAATTGCCGATCAGTTTGGACTATGGAATGCCGCGTTGCAAACGGGTCAGCCGCAAACCGTCGTGGCTCGTTATTCGTCAGACTCTGTCTTGCTACCAACGCTATCTAACACTGTGCGGGTAACAGCCGATGCCAAGGTCGACTACTTCAAGCACTTCCTAGAGAAGCACCCTGTTGGCACGATAGACCAGCGGCATATTATTATCGAGTGCAATGCCGCCATCGATACCGGGCTGTACACCTTCGCATTCAATGACGGATCGACCGCAAAAGCGCGCTACACCTTCACTTATCGACGCGATGGAAAAAATTGGCTGATCACCAGCCACCACTCGTCACTTATGCCTGAAGCCCAGTAGCGGTCCCTACAATAATTAAAAACCGGGCAGGTCTGGTTAACCCCTACATTCCGGGTTACAATCCGTCCTGTTTTCAACGTTTAAAGGTTAATTGTGGACACAGACGGATGTAGTCGATCTAAGATCGCACGCGCCGCCTAGCTGGATCAGCAGAAACCTTTTTTCTGTCACATCCTGCTAAGCCAGGATGTGGAGAGCCTCGGGCAACAGTCAGTTGCCCACTCAACCCCATTCATTTTTATCGCTTTTTTAGCTATACCTATTGGTGGTGTGCGTTCGCGTGCCAACCATACATAGATAAAAGCCGGCGCATGCTTATAGATTCATCACCGTTTTCTCCCCTTTTGCAGGAGATAACTATGCGCACCATCAAACTATTGCAATGGTTACACCGTTCGGGCGCCGCCCAGAACGAAAAGCGGCCGACTACCTATCGGCTAACCATCGTCAGCTTAAGCACTATGCTCAACACGATACGTAAACAGCTTTACTACGAGCTGCAAGCGTTGGATGTCCCCATTTCACGGGTCTATGTTTCTTGTGCCGACGCAGATCACCTGGCCTACACCTCGGTCAATTTGGAGTGCCCGTCTGAGCTACGTCCAAAGCTGAATGCACTTGCACTACGGCTGGGCCAAAGCCCCAACATACGCCGGATTCATGTCGAAAATACAGCTGACAGCACTGTTGCCGTATTGCCCATTTAAAAGGAAACATCATGAACAACGACAGTAACGAGATGCCGCTCGCTGCCCGCCTAATGAAGCGGCCAGCGAGCAACACTAACCCTAGCTATTTTTCTAACCGACCAAGCCCAGACTTGTGCCGGCAGAGTGCCCAGTTGCTTGATTAATAAAAAGGCTGGAGCTCCTGTCCGTGCTTGGGCGCAACAGGATGCATACAGTGAATAACGCAACACAACAATCCCTGCACCAGGACATAACACACACGATAAACACGACACTACTCAATGAAGTGCCTGCAGTAGATGTCGCCGACCTGCTCAATGCAACACCGCTAAACGCAGCATGGAAGCTGCTGGCTGCCCTAAGCACCAATCGTAAAGCCTCGGTATTCGGGCATTTGCGCCCTGCTATGCAGGCCGACATGGCACGCCTGATGAGTCGCAAGGACTTGGCTTTGTTGTTCGAGGAAATGGAACACGACGAGCGCGCCGACTTGTATAAGCGACTTAGCGAATCCGAACGCCAGGCCTTGCTGCCTGGGATAGCACACGCTGAGCGTGAAGATATCCGTCTGCTGGCCAGCTATCCCGAAGGTACAGTCGGTTCCGTTATGACATCCGCTTACGTGACGCTACGAGCCGACCAGACAGTAGCCCAGGCACTGGACACCATCAGGCTGGAAGCGCCCGACAAGGAAACGATTTACCAGGCTTATGTCCTGGACGTGGGCCGTCACCTAGTGGGTGCAATTTCCTTGCGCGACCTGATACTTGCCGCGCCAAGCGCAGTGGTCGAAGATATCATGGTGCAAGAAGTCATACAGTCCCAGGCTAATGCGCCACGTACTGAAGCAACACGCCAAATAGCCCATTACGACCTGATTGCCGTACCTGTAGTCAACGAAGCAGGTCAGATGGTGGGCATCGTCATGCATGACGATGCGCTGGACGTGACCGAGGAAGAAAGCACCGAGGACCAACTCAGATTGGGCGCGGTCGGTCGTCTTGCCGTGTCCCTTAAAGACGCAAGCATAGGCGCGTTGTACCGCACGCGGGTAGGCTGGCTGGTCATTCTCGTCTTTGGGAATATTTTCTCTGGGGCAGGTATTGCCCATTTTGAAAGTCTGATCGAAAGTATGGTCGCCCTGGTGTTCTTCCTACCGCTGCTTGTCGACAGTGGTGGTAATGCTGGCTCGCAAAGCGCCACGCTGATGGTCCGAGCCTTGGCAACCGGCGAGATCGTCGCCAAAGATTGGGTGCAAATGCTAGGCAAAGAAATTCTTGTCGCCCTACTGTTAGGTTTAAGTATGGCCTTTGCCGTTTCCTTGATTGGCTTTGTCCGAGCTGGACCTGAAGTGGCACTGATTGTCTCTATCACTATGGTTCTTATCGTTATTGTGGGCAGTGTTATCGGCATGTTGCTGCCCTTTTTGTTAACGCGATTCAAGCTTGATCCCGCATCGGCCAGCGCACCACTGATCACGTCCATCTGCGACGGCGTAGGAGTACTGATTTACTTCAATATCGCCAACCTGATGCTGGTACTACCGGAAGCGGTCTGAGAATGAAAGCCTTCGCCAACATCCAGTTGTTTGAAATTGCCGACACCTTGATCAGCCTGACCTCGGCCTTTATATTGGGTTCCATCATCGGTTTCGAGCGACAGTATCGTCAACGTACAGCAGGTCTGCGCACCAACGTCCTGGTGTCCGTTGGCGCAGCGATCTTCGTCGATATGGCCTTTCGTATTGCGGGCCATGACGGCGCGGTTCGGGTCATTGCTTACGTGGTCTCGGGCGTGGGCTTTCTAGGCGCTGGCGTCATTATGCGTGAAGAAGGCAGCATACGTGGATTGAACACTGCGGCTACCCTGTGGGGGTCGGCCGCCATCGGTGCTTGTGCCGGGGCGGGGCTGGTTATAGAGGCGGCCCTGGGGACGTTCTTTGTCTTAGCAGCAAACACATTGCTGCGCCCGCTTGTCAATTACATAAATCGCTTGCCTGTAAATAGTGAATCCAGTGAGATCACAAATACTATCCATATCATTACACCCAGTCATCAACGCCAAAGCGCCATGGCAGCACTAGAGAAAACTTTGGAGCTGGCAAACTATCCCCTGGCTGAACTGGATATCACCCCCTTTGGCGACGAGGAAATTGAAATCGAGGCGACGCTTATGGCAACATCAATAAGCGGCGAGGACATGGATCGCCTAATCGCCCTGCTTAATGCTGAACCGTCTATTCATCAAGCATTCTGGGCGCTAAGCACATCGGAGTAAAAATAATAAACACCACCATTTTCTTGGCATCAACTGCCAGTTCCTTCTATGTATACTTAATTTAAACGTTCGGTGACGGTACCATCGGCAGGCGCGCCTTCGTATAAAGCCTGCGACACGGCTTCGACGATGGCCGCCCAAACCTTTGGTTCCAGCAGCACAGGCATTTCCTTTGCAAGCGCATTACTGAGTTCGCCCCGGTTCTGTTCGATTGATCGCAGCAGCCGATCTGCCTGATGATCAGGCATCTCGATAATTTCCTTCAGGGCCGCGCGCGCCAGGGCGTGGCTGCGCAGGTAGCGAGACTCATTGCGCATCTGTTCGGTAAGGGTGCGGCCAATAACCTTGGAAAGAAAGATCACATGCGGTCCCAAATCTGGATAGCGCCACAGTGGTCTGGCCTGATCAACACCACTAAACGCGAAGTTCGATACTATGCCATCCGGATAAGTGGTCTGCATAGGCTCGAATGTGACGTGCTCACGCACCGCCTGCATCAAAGGCTTAGACACCTGATCCAGTACGCTATCGTAGCCACGCCGCTCGACCACATCATCCGTGATAACAGCAGACACCGGCAAAATCACTGGGTCTGGAATCACGCCATCACGGCGCAGCACATCATTGATCAGGAACCGATGTACACGGCCATTCCCGTCAGCCAACGGGTGGATGTAGACAAAGCCGAAAGCCGCTACGGCGCTACGCATCACCGGCGACTGCCCCTGTGTTCTTTCAAGGAACACCCCTAGTCCTTCTAGCATTGCCGCAACGTCCGCTGCCGCCGGCGCTACATAGTGAACAATTTCCTGGTAGCGCACCATCTCGCCGACAAACGCCGGAGATTGTCGCATCCCAAAATTCATGATCGTGGTTCTTCCACCCAGGATCTCATGCTGCAACTCGGCAAGTGCGGTATCGTTCAAGGGTGGTTCGCCTTGCCCGGTTCGCCTAGCCATCACGTCTGCAAATCGCTGGACACGATTCGCCTGGTCCGCCTCGCCTTCAATGGCAAAGCTGGCTTTACTCTCTCGCAAGGTCATCCATACCGCAGCGCGCAGCAACAGATCCTCGCCGAACTCGGCGGTCAGCTTGCCAAATAGGCTAGGTACATCCAAGTTCGAGGCCTG
The DNA here is from genome assembly GCA_017983955.1 of Burkholderiaceae bacterium. Classification (GTDB taxonomy): domain Bacteria; phylum Pseudomonadota; class Gammaproteobacteria; order Burkholderiales; family Burkholderiaceae_B; genus JAGOAJ01. The sequence continues at coordinate 120,834 of JAGOAJ010000003.1, read as the reverse complement.
TGTGACTGCTTCTGTCTTCACCACCGAGGGGCAAAAATGCCGTGTACCAGGCAGGTTGTCATTCACCCGCCAACGCTGTACCTTTACCACCCGATCAGCGGAAGCAACCACCAATTTGGAGCCATCCATTGCATCGACATAGTTGCCACCCAGCCGCTGTGGCACCTGTAACAGGTCACCGGTCAGCCATTCGTATAAAAACGCTGCCCTACGGGAATACTGGCCGGTTGGTTCAGTATCCACCCATGCTTGAACGAAGGCGGGGCCGCTCTGTGCAAACAGTCGCGCCAGAAACTCCATCTGTGGCACTTCGTGGCGCAGATGGAACTGCAAATGCGCGGCCGGTTCTGAATCTGGCCGCATGATCTGCAGGTAGGTTTCCAGCCGGAATCCGTCGTTGACCTCTGTGGCGCGGCGTCCACCCACCCGGCTAAGCACAGGAAAGCGGCCCAGAGGCATAACCCCAAACGTTAGGGCCAGCCAAGAAGCGCCAATTGGATCGGCGGGGAGGTTGCTCATGGAGGAGTCCTGAACTGATTGTTTTCGCGTATATAAAAGCGGTACGGGACGACGGCTCGAGCACCTTAATCGATTACAGGCGCATAAAAACAATTAAAACAAAAGCAATTTGCCTAAATTCGATTATATGTTAATTATTTCTTGCCGCCAAATGGTTGCGGCGGTAGGGAGTGCAAATAGGCAAGCAGCGCAGCCATGTCAGTGTCGTTAATATTTTCATACCAGTCAAAGGCCATGGGCGGGTGGTAGTGCACGCCGTCGCGGTCGACACCATGCCGAATGGCATTAATGATCTGAGCGTTGCTCCAGTTTTTCAAACCCGTTTTATCTTGGGTAAGATTACGCGCTACGCTTTCTCCCCATGGGCCGCTAAATACCTGCCCGCCGGCCCCCTCGTAGGCATGTTCTAACATGCCTTTGCTGTTGCGTGGCGTGTGGCAGTCCATGCAGTGGGAAATGTCAGCCAGATACTGCCCGTATACCAAGGTGTCGGTTGATAATGGGGTGTTAACCCCATGGACTGGCGGTCCATAGCTGGGCGGCAGCGGTATTTTATAAACCGACTTTTCCACCATATGTTCAACGGCCGGCTGCACTTTGATGTACGCAATAATGGCGGCCAAGTCAGAGTCAGACAAATTCCGATAAAACGAAATTGGCATGGGGGGCCCTATGATGCTGCCGTCGGGCCGGACGCCCTCGCGTATGGCTTTGGCCAGTTGTGCATCCGTCCACAGCCCTATCCCGGTTTTGTCGTCAGGGGTGATATTGGGCGCATAGGCAATAAACATGGGATCATCAATACGCATCCCGCCCGAAAGACCCTTGTCGTATAAAGGCTGGCCGTGATCGCCACGCGGCATATGGCAGTTGGCACAAGCCACAGGCCCATTGGCCAGGTATTTGCCGCGCGCAAGTAGTTCTTCGCTGTCCTGCCCTTGCGCTACTCCGGTGGTGGCTGCAACTAAACAAAATGTGGCCAAGCATGAAATATTCAGCATGTCCTTCCCCTGTTTTGAGCGGATCAGCGCCATTGACACAGTATACGTGCCAACCCGCCTTTATATCGCTACTTATCTAGCGTTAATAAGTGCTTTTGTCTTCTGCCGCAAGGCTTCAGGGGATATTTCACCGGCATACAGATCCACCATCATTCCGTCATAAAAGAAGAAAGTTATTGGTATCCCCACGGTATGTAATTCGCGAGCCAGTTTAGAACCTGTATCGAACAGGACATGCTCTAGAGTGAGTCCTTGCTGCTTTAAGAAAGCCTGTACGGTGGCCGGGTCTTCTGCCTGATTCACAAAAAGGAATGGCACACTTGGGCTTGCGGCTGCCTGGGCTACCATCGCGGGTAGCTCACGCCTGCAGGGCGGGCACCATGTGGCCCACAAGTTCACGACAACAGGACCAGTAGCATAACTGCGCAGCTTAATATCTGTGCCAGCTGAGCTACTTACAGTGATATCAGGTAGCGGTACTGCGCTATTTGTGTCGTTAAGTATGGCTACCGTAGCTACCCACACAAGTGCACTTATAGCCAGAATCGCCATCGCCACCCCGCGGCTGCGCCACGAGCGAATCAGAAGCAAGGCGGAAACAATCGCAGTTGCAGCTCCCGAAAACCATTCGAACCCGCCCTGCCACAACATGAGCGCACGCAGCGGATCGTTCGAAAATGTAGCCCAATGAAGTGCCACGTAGACGGCCCTGGCTACAACCGCTCCGGCTACCAAGGCAATGGTCGACCAACGTTCCAGCTTTTGATCGATACGACGCGCAGCAAAGGACACCAGTATCGTGAACGTTAAAAATGCCAGTAGACCAGCAAAAACTCCATGCGGAATGGCCAAAGGCCCGACTGACAGCATACCCATTAATTACTAAGCCCCAATACCTGAGACCTGGCGCAGTGCCTGTTCGAATACGTCAGGCGTTTGTCCGCCTTGGATAAGATGCTTATCATTAATAATAATGGCTGGTACAGAATTGATCCCCTGCTCTGCATAGAAACGCTCGCGCTCGCGGACATCTGCGGCGTATTCATCGGATTCCAGAATTTTGCGTGCGCGTTCGGCATCAAGTCCCGACTCGCTGCACAGCCTGATTAGAACATCGTGTGCGCTGGGATTTTCGCCGTCGGTGAAATATGCTTTCAACAGCGCATGCTTTAGCTTTAGTTGATGCCCTTCCAGGTCGGCCCAGTGCAGGAGTCGATGCGCGTCGAAGGTGTTGTATGTATAGGTTCGTTTGTCCATATTGAATGTGAAGCCGACCTCGCGGCCTCGTACCGTGATGGCCTCGCCATTGCTGCGTACCTGTTCCGGCGTCATTCCATACTTACGGGCAAGTCGTTCGACCGTGTCCTGCCCTTCGGGCGGCATATCCGGGTTCAACTCAAAGGGCTGGAAATGAATCTCGGCCTGGACCTTGCCAGTTAGCCGGGCTAGCGCAACTTCCAGCGAACTAAGGCCCACGGCGCACCACGGACAGGATACATCAGAGACAAAATCGATCTTGATCCTAGTAGTCATATTCAGCTCCAGTAAAACAATACTCGCGAACACAGTCGACAAACTGCAAGCAGCTGCCGACTCGAGTCGTAAGCAGCCGACTAGGCAATGTTACTGAACCACGCGACGATTCCAAAGGTTGGTGACAGATTGACGTATGGAGTTGACTTCATTCCAATCCGGAATATATAAGTCCTCAATACTGCCATTAAGCCCCCAAGGCATGCGTTCCTTAGCACGGGCACTTAAGGTTGGCGTAATTAACGGAGGCCCGACGTACATTTTTTCAGCAATGCAATTTAAAGCGGTTTCACTTAACGAATAATCAATAAATTGTTCAGCCAGTACCTTGTTGGGACTATTTTTCACCAAATGCAAGCGCTGATCGGCGGCAGGTAGACCTTCCTTTGGATTGGCGACAGCCACAGGTACCCCCTCGTCAATAAGGGTCCAGGCGGTATTACTATAATATGCACCAAGAACCACCTCGCCGGACTGTATCGCTGGTTGCAACGATCCCGAGGATGAATAATATATGGCCGCCTTCAAGGTCGAAAATTTATCTACGATGGGGCTAAAGTCACTGTTGCTGCCCCCAAGCACACCATTCAAATGCATCATCATGGGTGTAAACAGGCTGCCAGCAGGTCCTAGGGAAAATACTTTACCGGCGTACTTACTATCCCACAATGACCACCAGGAGTCTGGAGGGACATCGATAAGCTCGGTGTTATACAGTAATGTGAGTGCGAAATATCCGGTACTCAGCGCATAGATCTGTTCGCCTATTTTGTATACCGCTCGATCCGAGAGGTTTTTAATATTCGACATTTTGGTTGGATCAATCGGGTCCAGCAGCCCTTCATCCCAGGCGCGCTCCGAGTCACCTCCATTCATCCAGGCAACATCCACACCTGCTGAACCTTTCCCTTGGCGCAGTTTCATAAGGGTCACCGATGAAACACCTGGCTCTATAATCACCTTGGCACCGGTCTGCTTAACAAACGGATCTATAAAACACTCCCTTTCTGCTATTTCCCACGGACCAGTGAAAGTTGTCACCGTTATGCTACCTTGAGCATGCGCTGCCCCTGAAGCAAACAGGGCTAACACCGAACTGAGAAAACCGTTCTTTAAGCTTCTTGATCCACCCATCTTTCGTCCCCGTGATTTATTGTTGAGATCAGATTATCACATCTTTATCCTGCATTTTCGTTTAAGTAGTCCAGGCCCAAAGCTCACGGCGCGACACGACCAAAAATCAAAAAATAAGGCCTGGACAGTAAGAAACTGTTCAGGCCGTAGACTCCGCCGCCATAGAACACATTGGTATCCTTAGCGAAAGCTCCTAGCGTGGAAAGTTGCCTAGCGCAGTGGCCATCCGTACATCAAGCCACCATCATTCCACTGGGCATTCAAGCCACGTGGCAGTTGCATAGGGCTGTCCATACCCAGCGTGCGTTCAAAACTTTCGCCGTAATTACCTACTTGCTTGATGATGTTATAGACCCACTTGTTGTCGACCTTCAAGTCCGTACCCAGTTCGCCAGTGACACCCAGTATCCTCTGTACGTTGGGGTTGTTGCTTTTTAGCATTTCATCCACGTTTTTGGATGTAATGCCGAACTCCTCGGCTTCGAGCATGGCGTTAAACGTCCAACGAACGACCGAGAACCATTCTTCATCGCCTTTGCGAACCATGGGTCCTAGCGGCTCTTTGGAGAAATCGTCTGGCAGGATCTCGAACGTATCAGGCGTGCTTGAGCTTGCTCGCATGGTCGCCAATTGCGACTTGTCGCTGGTGAACGCATCACAGCGGCCTGCAATGAAGGACCGCATCGCCTCTTCGGGACTATTGATCACGACAGGCTTATATTCCAGCTTGTGCGCGCGAAACCAGTCTGCCAGATTCAATTCAGTTGTCGTGCCAGGCTGCACGCACACAGCCGCGCCGCTAAGTTCCTTGGCGTTTGTCACGCCTAGTTCCTTCTTCACCATTATGCCTTGGCTGTCGTAATAGTTGATGCCTGTACTAACCAGGCCCAGTGCGGTATCGCGTGAAAGCGTTGCCGTCGAGTTACGCGTCAAGACGTCAATTTCACCCGACTGCAATGCCGTAAATCGCTGCTGACTGGTCAACGGGGTCAACTTGAACTTGGAGGCATCACTAAACATTGCCACAGCAATCGCCTGGCATAAGTCCACATCCAAGCCTTTCCATTCGCCTTTGCTGTCTGCCAGGGAAAAACCAGGGTTACCCACGTGGACCCCGCATTGCACGAAACCTTTACTTTTGACGGCATCGAATGTGTTTCCAGCATACACGCTAGCTGTAGCGAAAAACAACGAAGCGCCCACTGCTGCCATTTTCAACAATTTCATGGATAATCCTTTTAGCTTAAATTATTTATTCAAGAAAATTTAATAACGCAAGAATGTTCGACAACTACCTGACACTACCCTTAACCAATAACTAATTCGTCCAGTGCAGACTTGATGCGTTGCATTGCATCTGCCAGCACGGGCTGCGACGTCGCAAACGACAGCCGTATATATGAGCTCAGCCCAAATGCGGCGCCAGGCACCGTTGCTACATTTGCCCTACGCAGCAAATAGGCAGATAAATCCGTATCGTTATTGATGACTTCACCGTCCGGCGTTTGCATACCGAAATATGAAGAGCACCGTGGAAATGCATAAAAGGCGCCTGGTGGATTAATAATCTCAAGCCCTGATATCTTGGCTAGCTCCCCCACCACAAGATCACGCCGCGCTTTATACTCGGCCACCATAGGAGCCAGAAAAGCTTGGGGCCCGTTCAGTGCCTCGACAGCCGCAGCTTGGGCAATCGAACACGGGTTGCTGGTACTTTGCGACTGAATCTTGCCCATTGCAGAGATCAGACCTTGCGGCCCAGCGGCGTAGCCTATGCGCCAGCCGGTCATGGCATAGGTCTTGGAAACCCCATTCACCAGCAAAGTCCTATCCCTTAATTGGGGGCAGGCATTGCCGAATGAAACAAAGGGCTGGTCATAGATTATGTGCTCGTAGATTTCGTCGGACATGATCAGCACCCTAGGGAACTTAGCTAATACTGCGCCCAGTTCAGCCCATTGTTCCTGGGAATAGATGGCCCCGCTGGGGTTCGAGGGTGAGTTCAAAATAACCCATCGAGTTTTCGGGGTAATGCTCTGGGCTAGGCGTAGTCCCGACACCAGAAACCCATGTTCAGCACCACATTCCAGTGGTACAGGCGTTCCCCCCAGCAGGGTCACCATGTCTGAATAAGACACCCAATAAGGCGCGGGTATTACCACCTCGTCGCCAGGCTCCAATGTTGCCTGCAAGGCATTAAAAATGCTCTGTTTGGCGCCATTTGCTACCGATACTTCGTTTTGGGCGAACGTCAGACCATTTTCACGCTGAAACTTCTGCACAATGGCGGCCTTGAGTTCAGGCGTACCATCTGCAGCCGTGTAGCGTGTTTGACCGTTACGCATCGCGCGTTCGGCCGCATCAACGATATGCGTGGGCGTGTCAAAATCAGGCTCTCCGAGACTAAGATCAATAACATTGATGCCGGTCGCCCGCATGGCCTTGGCCTGCAAGGAGATGGCCATGCTTGGTGACGCCTTGATGCGCTGGACGCGTTCCGATTCATAATTCATGATGTTCTCTTGTTTACTTGAAACGTCTGGCAAGTTTATCGGCGGCGCTGGTCAGCAAGCCCTGGTCAGAACCAACCCCCACCATGGTGTAGCCTAGCTCCAGATAGCGTTGCGCGTCAGCCTCGGCCGGCGCCAAGATGCCTACTGGCTTTCCGGCCCGGCGTGCTGCAGCGTGCACCGACACTATGGCTTGCTGCACTTCGTCCACACCAGGCTGGATCAAATGCCCCATGCTTGTCGACAGGTCCGAAGGGCCAACAAACAAGGCATCGACTCCATCCACTTGGGCGATGGCCTGGGCCGCACTAACGGCGGCTGCAGATTCAATCTGCACTATCACGCAAATATCGCGCTCTGCATTCAGGTGATAGTTGGCCACCCTGCCATAACGATTAGCGCGTTGGGAAAGAGAAACCCCTCTTATTCCGCCTGACGGATATCGGGTCGCGGCAACTATGTTTTTCGCCTCTTCGGCGCTGTCGACGCTAGGAAGCAATAAGGATCGCGCACCGATGTCCATATATTGCTTGATCAATATGGGGTCAGCATGCGGCAAACGCACAATAGGCTCTAGCGGATACGGCGCCATCGCCTGCAACTGAGCCATCACCGAACGCAGGTCATTCGGTGAGTGCTCCACGTCAATCAGCAACCAGTCGAAACCGGATCCCGCCACGATTTCAGCCGTGACATTGCTAGCCAAGGAACACCACAAACCGATTTGCCGGCGGTTCTCTGCCAGCGCTTGCTTTAATTTATTGCTTGGAATCATTTTCACTCTCTTTTTATTAAGACTTAGCGTGTTCAGGCAATTGCCGCGTTCATGCCACCGTGTCCTGAAGGCCTACTTTTCGACCCGCCTTGTCTTCCAGCACCTGTACCAAGCCAGAGTGATCCCATTGCCCGCCTTCGTTGGCCATGCATTCAGCAAACAATGCTTGGCAAGCAGTGGTATTGGGCAAAGGGATATTCATTTCCTGGGCAGCGGTCAGCGCCAGATTCAGGTCTTTATGGTGCAGTTCGATCCGGAACCCAGGCTCGAAATTGCGCTTAATCATGCGTTCGCCATGCACTTCAAGCACGCGCGAAGATGCGAAGCCGCCCATCAAGGCTTGCCTTACCCGTTCCGGATCAACGCCTGCGGCGGACGCCAGCAGCATGGCTTCGGCAACAGCCTCAATATTCAAGGCCACGATGATCTGGTTTGCCACTTTGCACATCTGGCCCGCGCCTGAGTCGCCGATCAAGGTAATGTTCTGGCCCATCAACTGCAGCAAAGGCTTTACAGATTCGAATACTGCTGCATCGCCACCCACCATAATCGTCAGGGAAGCATTGATGGCACCGACCTGCCCGCCCGATACCGGCGCGTCGATGTAACTGCAGCCTAACGCCTGAATGCGGCTCGCAAAATCACGCGTAGCACCCGGTGATATAGAGCTCATGTCGATGACGATTTTTTTGGGCGCCAACCCATTGATCAAACCATCTTGCCCAAACAAAACCGTTTCTACATCTGGTGTGTCAGGCAGCATGGTGATGATGACATCGGCCTTGCGGCCGACCTCTGACGGACTAGCACATGGCTGAGCACCAGCCTGCACTAGATCTTCAGGCACACCGCTGCGGGAATGCGCATGGAGGGTATGGCCCCCTTTCAGTAAATTAAGAGCCATGGCCTTACCCATGATGCCCAAACCAATAAAACCAAGGTTCACAACCTCACTCCCTTTTGATTAGTGCGCGCACTAGGTGCAGCAAACAGGATTAAATCTGAAGACTCAATTTGTTCTAATAATCTCGACAGCTTGTATGTTGTCATACAAGTAAGAATAAAACAACATCAAAAAGTTGGACTGTGTGTCTTATGGGATAACACTACTTTCGCTGATGGCACTTTGTGCCTCAAAGCTTTGACGCAGCCGTTCACGGCTGTTACTTAAATGTTGGCGCATGGCACTACGCGCGGCCTTCACGTCTTGATCATAAATAGCACGATAAATATTTTCGTGTTCCAAGCCGATACACTGCAGATAAATTGTACGGGCTACGCCATCTTGAGCAAAAAGGTCCAAACTAGCACGCGGTATCGCCATCTCCCCTAAGGGCTCTAATAAGGCTGAAAAATGGGGATTGCCCGCCGCGTGTAGCAATTCCATATGAAAACCCCTGTCCTGCGCTATGCCGTCCCCGCCCTGCAGGGTGGTGTGTGACATCTGATCGAGTAAGGTACGCATGACATCAAGATGAGCAACCGTGCGACGTTGCGCCGCAAGACCGGCTGCCTCGACCTCGAGAGCGATACGCAGCTCTAGCACATTCATTATGTCGCCAAGAACGCTAAGGCCAGCGTGCTCGATACGCAGCGTGACGGAGGGCGTGGCCTGTAAAACGAATGCGCCCACCCCGTGACGGGTAGCGATCATGCCCTTGGCTTTGAGGCTGGAAATTGCCTCGCGCACTACGGTTCGGCTAACCCCATACGCATCGATCAGCGCATGTTCGCTGGGCAATTTATCGCCAGGCTTGATTTCACCACGCGCAATGCGGGCCCCCAAATCCTTGGTTAACTGCACAGAGAGAGTTTCGGAACTGCGTCGCAGCGCCACGCCCCAAACGGGCGCCACGGACGAATCGGAAGTTATTTCATCGGACATAGACACATCATTCAATTGCTGACTTGTATTATAAGCTGAACCTATACTTCCAAATCCGTTAGTTTTAGCGTACGGCTGACGTAGCCGCTGGCCCAACACCATTTAGCATATTGCAAACGGCGTTTTTTACTCCTATAGTTAATAATATATAAAGTCGGCGCCGTCGGCTCGCTCCTACTATACCGTGCTCTGCTACCGCAGTTGCAAGCAGCAAAAACTGCCGCAGGACGAGGATGTAATTCATGACATTCCGTAAGCCAATTGACTCCACATGGGCCAATGCCATCAATATGCTGGAACAAGCCGATCGCCTGCACCGGCAGTTCTTTCGCTTAAGCGGTGGCCGCAGTTCCGGCCCCACATGGGAACCTCCAGTCGACATTTTCGAGACTGGCCGCAACTTATCAGTGTTGGTGGCCTTGCCCGGAGTCGCATCTGATCAAGTCAAAGTTGTTATTGATGGCAATGCGCTAGTCATTCTTGGTCAACGCCCCATACCCGCCCCAGTATCCGCACAAATACGCCGCATGGAGATTCCTTATGGCCGCTTTGAACGACGTATCGAGTTGCCGCCAGGCCACTTCGAAATTCAAGAGTCCACCCTGACTAATGGGTGTCTGCTCTTGAGCTTATTAAAACGAGCATAGCCATTTAAACAACAAGCGGGCAAGCCATGGCAAACGACAACAGCAACACTATCCCCGATAAAGCCACCTCGTCTGAAACAGTACCTACGACAACTGAAAAAGAACAGGCCGTTCCGGTAATCACGATCCCGGAAGATGCGCTGATTATTATTCCTGTGCGCAACTTGGTGCTATTCCCGGGCTTGGTCGTGCCCCTTAGCATAGGGCGCGAAAGTTCCGTAGCTGCTGCACAAGAAGCGGCGCGCTCGGGGCGCCAAATTGGCGTGTTGTTACAGAAGCAGAACGACACCAACGACCCCACGCCCGACGAGCTATTTCGTGTGGGTACTGTCGCCAGCATACTTCGCTACGTGACAGTGCCCGATGGTTCACACCACATTATTTGCCAGGGTGAACAGCGCTACCGTGTGAAGAAATTTCTGACCGGATACCCTTTCCCAGTCGCCTCGGTAGAGCGCTTTGAAGAACAGAAAACCTCAAACCTGAACATTGAAGCGCTTATGGTTCAACTGAAGACCCGCAGCGCCGAGATACTTCAGATGCTGCCCCAAGCGCCGATGGAGCTGGTTGCCACAACGCAGAACATTACGTCGCCTTCGGTGCTAACGGACTTTATTGCTGGAGTCATGGACCTGAAGCCAGAAGAAAAGCAGGATGTGCTAGAAACCATAGATCTGGAAGCCCGCATGGGCAAAGTGCTTGAGCTTTTGATTCACAACATCGAGGTTCTGCGCGTCAGCCAAGACATTGATCAGCAAACCAAAGAGCGCTTTGAAGAGCGGCAACGCGAAATTCTATTACGCGAACAACTGAAAACCATCCAGAAGCAGCTTGGGGAAACGGAAAACAACGAGGCCGAGATCGCTGAGGTCGAAGAAAAAATTGTGCAAGCCAAAATGCCTGAGGACGTTGAAGTTCAGGTCCGTAAAGAATTAAAACGCCTACAGCATATGACCGACGCATCGGCTGAATACTCCATGCTACGCACCTATCTGGATTGGGTCACTGAACTGCCCTGGTCGATTACTACCGAAGACCGTATCGACATTGCCGAAGCGCGTACCATACTTGATCAGGATCATTACGGCCTTCTCAAAATAAAACGCCGTATTCTTGAGTACTTGGCTGTGCAAAAGCTTAACCCCAAGGGCAAAAGTCCCATACTGTGCTTTGTCGGCCCTCCGGGGGTTGGTAAAACATCTCTGGGGCAAAGCATAGCCAGGGCCACGGGACGCAAGTTTGCCCGCCTTAGCCTGGGCGGCGTCCACGACGAGGCTGAAATACGTGGCCATCGGCGTACCTATATTGGCGCCCTGCCCGGCAATATTATTCAAGCCATACATAAGGTTGGATCCAAGAACTGCGTCATGATGCTGGACGAAGTCGATAAGATGGGAGCCGGCATACAAGGCGACCCGGCGTCGGCCCTGCTTGAAGTCCTGGACCCGGAGCAAAACAACACGTTTCGCGACAACTACCTGGCAGTGCCGTTTGACCTGTCGCACATCATGTTTATTACCACCGCGAATATGCTCGACACTGTCCCCATCCCCTTGCGCGACCGAATGGAAGTAATACAGCTGCCTGGCTACACTGAAGAAGAAAAAATCCAGATCGCCAAGCGCTACCTGATCACACGACAAATGACCGCCAACGGTCTAACCCCTGAGCAATGCGAAATCACCGACGAAGCACTGCACACGATAGCTCACAGCTACACACGCGAAGCGGGGGTACGCAACCTTGAGCGCGAAATAGGCAGCGCCCTGCGTCATGCCGCCATGCGTATTGCCGAAGGTACGGCTCAACATGTCTTAATCGATCTGGACGAACTGCACACGGCCCTGGGGCCTGAAAGGTTTGAAAGCGAAATTGCCATGCGTACCAGTCTTCCGGGAGTAGCGACAGGGCTGGCTTGGACCCCCGTAGGTGGCGATATCTTGTTCGTCGAAGCCAGCCGCACGCCAGGCAGCGGCAAATTGATACTGACCGGGCAACTGGGCGACGTTATGAAAGAAAGCGCCCAGGCCGCGCTTACACTGGTCAAGTCCGGCTCAGAACACCTTAATATTCCATTAGGCCTTTTCGAAAAAAGCGATATCCACATACACGTTCCGGCCGGAGCAATTCCCAAGGATGGCCCCAGCGCCGGGGTGGCAATGTACATAGCGCTGCTTTCGCTGCTAACCAATACCCCGGTGCAAAGCGATCATGCCATGACGGGCGAAATCAGCTTGCGCGGTCTGGTGCTACCTATAGGCGGAGTCAAGGAAAAGGTGCTGGCCGCCCTGCAGGCGGGCATCACGACCGTACTTTTGCCCGCACGTAACCAACGAGACCTGGAGGACATTCCAGAAGAGGCCCGCAACCGCTTGCACTTCATCTGGCTTGATACCGTTGACGATGCGGCCCGGGCCGCCCTGGAAGCGCGGGCGCCCTAATCGGCGCGCCAACGCTACCATGGAGCCAACCCGTGTGGACGGTATTTTATAAACAGGGAGCACTGGCGCCACGCATTTCTGCGCTGGTCAGTTTTTTAGCACACGGACTAAAAGGTGTGCTCGATATCTGACTGGTCTGATGTTATTTAACGGTCACTGTAGCGCTGTAGGCTACACAGTGACCGGCCAATTACCTTCGACATTTTTCGCGAAATACATGGCCTTGTCGGCGTATTTAAAGAGCTTCTGCTCGTCGAGACCATGCTCGGGATAGAGTGCGACTCCAATACTCGGCACGATGTTCAGACTGTGGCCGTCCAAGCTAAAAGGACGATGTAGAGCGTTGCGGATTTTTTCCGCCACCAGCGTGGCTTGCTCCGGCAATCGAATACGTTGTAGCAGCACCACAAACTCATCGCCGCCGACGCGAGCGACTGTATCCGATTCGCGCACGCACAGCTTTAAGCGCTCGGCAACCTCCTGCAGCAATAGGTCTCCTACGTCATGACCCAATGTATCGTTGACCTGTTTGAATTTATCAAGATCAATATAAAGCAAAGACATTCTCCCTTGCTCTCGTCGTGCTGTTGACAGTGCGACTTTCAGACGATCATACAGAAATCCGCGATTGGGGAGAGCCGTCAGCTGATCATACTGCGCCATGTACTTCAGTCGAATTTGCATTTGCTGACGCTCAATGACGGTTGCGATTTGAGCCGAGACGAACTGAAGCAGATCCTGGTCTTTCTGGCTGTAGCACACACCGCCCGGGTAGCTTTTGACCACAAGCACACCGATCGTATCTTTCTGCGATTTGAGCGGCACACCCAGCCAGCAGAGCGGATTCCTGCCGGCGGGGATGTGCAACTCTGCTAGGCGATCAGAAACCATCTCAGGTGTCAGCAGTAGCGGACGCCCGGTATGAATAATCTCTGCACAAAGCATCCCTGGTGTCAGTTTAAATGGTTCGGGGGTTTGCTGATACTCGTCCACATGATATGCAAACCTGAGTTGGCGTGTTTCATCGTCATACAATGCTATCGAAAAATTATCTACCGGCAGTAGTGTGCCAACGATTTGATGAATGCGCTTAAACAGCATAAGTAGATCTTCGGCGGTGTGTACGGCTTCGGAAATAGAATAGAGCGCAGCCTGTAACGATTCGGCTCGTTTGGGTTCAGTTATGTCACGTGCAACCCCAATCCGCAATTGATCAGCCGGTGACCAGCGGGTTGACCACATGATGTGGACGACTTGTCCGTCCTTGCGGATATACCGGTTCTCAAAGTGCAATTGAGGACGGCCAGACATGATATCGGGCAGCGAATGCCGAGTACGCTCGCGATCTTCCGGCAGCATCATGTCGAACATATTTTTGCCGATCATTTCTGTCGGCGTGTACCCAAAAATGCGTTCGCATGACGCACTGGCAAAAACGACACGGGCGTCGACATCAACCGCGAAGACAGCATCGACCAAGAGGTCGATGAAACTGGCCAGAGGCGTGTAGGGGTTCGTTTGCATCGCGAAATTATAAGGCCTAGGAATAGTATAAGTACGACGCTGCTTCGCCGTTTGATTTCTCTGTCAGATGCTTGTTGACTAAGCGCCGTCTGGCCGGATACTACTGCAACGCCAAGGCCATGTCTGCCGCAATTTGGCTATTCACAATGCGCTGCACGCGCACTGCGTCACCAAACCGCGAACCATTCTGACCTTGTGAATTGAGCAGCACAATGGCCAGCTTACGCTCACCAAGCTGAATCAGCATGACCAGGCAGTTGCCAGCTTCGCGGGTAGTACCCGTTTTCGAGGCCAGTATCGTCCAGTTTGGCCGACCTACCAGCATATTAGTATTACGGAAGGTCTGCCCATCGACCTCGTGCTTGGCATCCGTAGAAAACTGCCGCACCAAGGGCCGCTGTGAGGCCGCCTGAACCAGCTTGACTAGGTCTTTGGCCGAAGAAACATTGTTATTAGACAAACCGGTCGGTCCAACGAATTTCGAATCCATCATGCCTAAGGCCAGCGCCTTAGCATTCATGGCCACGACCAAAGCCTCCATGCCACCCGGAAAGGTACGCGCTAAGGCCTGCGCTGCGCTGTTCTCGGAAGCAGTCAGTGCCAGGTGCAGCAGGTCGGATCGGCTCAGGCTAGCACCTGCTGCCAAGCGTGAAGGTAGTTCGCTTTCTGATTTGCTATCTGCGGCGACTATGCTGATCATCTCATCCATGGGAAGATCAGCATCGACCACCACCAACGCCATCATGAGCTTAGTGATGGAAGCAATTGGCCGCACAACATTTTCCTGGCGGGCAAACAGGACCTCGGACGTATCCACGTCCTCTACGATCACCGTGCTGGACTTGATTTTCTTGATCTCTAGTGCCGGATTGCGCGTGACCAGCGATGCCTTGGCAGCAGCATCCGGGTCCATTGGATTTGACTGCGCACCCCAACGTTTGACGGCGATGCGCTTGCCATAACCGTACTTGCAGATTGGCAAGGCAGGCTGGGAATTACAAGGGTGGAAGTTGGGTACCTGAGCCGGAGCTTCAGTTGGCCAGCCCGCAACCATAATAAGAAGCACTACTAACGGAAATATCGCCAGTCGTGCAGCCCACCTGATGTAGTTCATTGACTTGCTTGTAGCACCATGCATCTTATGGCTCCCCTTGCCGTCAGTACAACATTTATTGTTGCTACAAAGCCCTTACATCCTACCTCATGACAACTCTTCTGGTTACTGTAATCACATGCAATACAATTCCCAGAGGTTGGCTTAAAATTGCTTGATATTCCTGGGATTCTAGGCGGACTTCGCGTTCTCGTATATGGGGGTTTTCAGCCGAATCGCTGTGTCACGGTACTGAGTTAGTACATTCAGCGTAACCGGTCGTTACGCTCTATCTGCATCTAATGGCGTTTAACCTGGGGCGTAGTCAAGGCGCCAGCTACAATATAGTCCTTTACGGGGGAGGTAGCGCGGCGAGTTATGGCGAAATCTCCAATCCCGGCAACGCTGGTTCTGGCGGCAGCATTGGAAACAAACTTCATATTTCTTGAAAAACTGTGCGGGTCTACAGATGTCCTTCGCCGCGGCATCGTCACACTATGCATTGCCTTCTGTATCTTGTTGAGCAATTCGGCAGTCGCATGTGATGGAGCACAAAACATCCGATTGCTTAAGCCTGTAGAAATCAGCGCTCAACAGCGGGCTGAGTTTCAGGCCATGCCGCCCCTGAAAGTGGTCGCGGTGGGCGCCCCGCCGATGGCTCGCTACGATGAAGAAAGTCAGACCTACAACGGTATCGGGATAGACGTACTCTGTTTTATCACGAAAGAACTCGGTTTGAGTTTCGAGATCACCCCTGGCCGCGATCAAACAGTAGCCGATAAAATTCGACAGGTGCAAGAAGGACATGCTGATGTGTTCATTCCACTGAGCCATTCATCGGAACGCGCAAAGCACGGCCTATTTACCACTCCATATTACAAAAGCCATTACGCGGTCATAGCGCGCCATGGGCGAAGCCTTTCAATACGCAGCACTGCCGATTTAGCCAACTACCAGGTCGGTTTTGTAGAAGGGGTCTCGCTCCAGCCCATACTCCAATCCGTGGTTCCTGCCGCCCAATTGCACCCCTATAACCAAACAAGCAGCGATGGACTGTTTCAGGACGTTCTAGACGGCGTGATCGACATTGCCGTATTCAATCAGCAAATTTTTACTGAAAAACGCTATCACCAGGAATTTTTCGATCTGGATATCGTTCATACCTTGCATGAACACCCGCGCGCCTATAGCTACTATTTCAGTCAATCGCCCGAACATCAGCGTACGGTCGCGGCATTTGACCGTTATTTAGCTGCTATTGACGTATCCGCGGCGGTAATGATTCACGAGCAAGGAGAGCGTCATTTTCTTGAGCGCTATATGGCACAGCGCGACCAACGGGTATTGCTTCAAACTGCCAGTGTGGCGGCGGCGCTGCTGGCCTTGATCTCATACCTGGGGCTACTTCGATATCGCCGTTTAACCAAGCTTCTGGCCGAGCGTAACACCCGCATTCAACAACATCAGCAAGCCTTGCAAGACGCTAATCAGAAACTACAAACACTAAGCTGGACCGACAGTTTGACCGGGCTATCCAATCGTCGTCACTTCGATGAAATGCTGGCCTACGAGTATGGACGTTACCTGCGCACAGGGTCGCCCCTTAGCCTACTTATCATCGACGTAGATCATTTCAAGCACGTCAACGACCATTACGGTCACGCGGTAGGCGACGACTACCTGCGTGCTATCGCCCGCGTCTTAGAAAACAGCATAGTTCGCTCAACAGACTTGATCGCGCGTTATGGCGGTGAAGAGTTCACGTGTTTATTGACTGATATCACGCCCGAAGGAACTCGCAAGGTCGCCGAGCGGATCAACCGAGGCATTGTTGAACTAGGCCTTCCTAATCCATCGTCCACCTTGCAGCAGCTCACGCTGAGCATTGGCGCTGCGACAGTCATAAAAGGCGACCCCGGCGTGCAGGCAATTTTTGCGCAAGCGGATACACAGCTTTACACCGCAAAGAAAATGGGACGAAATCAGATACGCGCTACCGTGATTGGGCTATCACAATAAGGGATTAAGAACTCTACGAATCTTTCCGCAGGACGAGTAGGACCCAAAGCGTTACCTGACATACCGAAACAAATTTCATGTGGACGTCGTCCACTCCGACTTTCATAATTCAAGAAATACACACCGTTCACAGCTTCCTAACTCGCGTTCAATGGCACTGGAATCACCCTATAGCGCCCTGCTTCGCCATCCCTAAGTTTCAAACCCAGGAGAAACTTATGCAATTCACGCCCTACCTCAATTTCGACGGCAACTGCGCCGAAGCCTTTGCGTTCTACGCCAAGCTGTTTGGCGGCACTATTGTCTATCAAGGCACCTTCGGCGAAGTTCCCGCCTCAGAAAACATGCCTCCCATTCCCGAATCGGCCAAAGACCGCATCATGCACGTGCAGCTGCAAGTCAAGGAGCAGTCGTTGATGGGCTCCGATGCCATGCCTGGAGCGGACGCCGCGTGCGGTGGTGGCTACCAGCCACCACAAGGCCTGTGGGTGTCGATCCATGCCACCGACGTGGCCGAGGGCCGACACCTGTTCGACGCCTTGGCTCAGGGTGGACAGTCTGTGATGCCGTTCGAAGCAACCTTCTGGTCGCCCGGCTTCGGCATGGTCAAGGACCGCTTCGGTACGCCGTGGATGGTGAACGTGAGAACACAGAGTTGAACATCATCTAGTGAGAGCTAGTCGTTCGGCAAACATACCTTCCTGTTCAACAAACTTCCGTGCATTGGCCCTCTGTAGCCGCCACATCGGCCCGGGCCTTATGCAGTTTTTTGTAGCTGTCGATCAGGCGGTGGTGCCTATCGAGACCTTCTAGCTTCATGCTCGTTGGCGTCAACCCGAAGAAACGCACGCTGCCGTCCACTGTCCCCATTACCGCGTCCATTCTATCGTTGCCAAACATCCTACGGAAGTTGACCGCGTAGTCGTCCAGTTCTAGGTCGTCATCAAGCAGCACCTCGAGTACCACACTCAAGGCCTGATAAAACAATCCGCGCTCGACCGTATTGTCGTTGTACTGCAGGAAGGCTGCCACCCGTTCTTGCGCCGCCTCGAATTGCTGCAAGGCAAGGTGAATCAGCAGTTTCAACTCAAGAACTGTTAGCTGCCCCCAGTCTGTATTTTCATCAAACTCGATGCCGATCACTTTGGAAATATCAGCATACTCATCCAGGTCACTGCTATCTAACCGTTCAAGCAGTGCAGCCAGACTGGCGTCGTCCAGCCTATGCAAGTTCAAGATATCGGCGCGGAACAACAGCGCCGTGTTGGTGTTATCCCAGATCAAATCATCTACCGGGTAAACTTCCGAATAACCAGGCACCACAATCCGGCAGGCTATGGCACCCAATTGGTCGTACACCGCCATATACACTTCCTTGCCCATATCTTCGAGCATGCGAAACAACATCGCTGCTTCCTGAGCTGTAGAGTTTTCACCCTGGATAGAAAAATCCCACTCAACGAATTCGAAATTCGATTTAGCGCTGAAAAAACGCCACGACACTACACCGCTAGAATCAATGAAGTGTTCAACAAAGTTATATGGTTCGGTTACGGCGTTACTGACAAAAGTGGGCTGAGGTAAGTCGTTCAGACCTTCAAAACTGCGTCCTTGTAGCACTTCGGTCAGGCTTCGTTCCAGCGCCATTTCCAAGCTTGGATTCGCACCGAACGAAGCAAATACACCACCTGTGCGTGGATTCATCAAGGTAACGCACATTAGCGGATACACGCCTCCTAATGAGGCATCCTTCACCAGCACCGGAAAGCCCTGCTCTTCCAATGCCTGAATGCCAGCAAGGATGCGAGGGTATTTGGCTAGTACTTCTTGCGGCACATCAGGCAAGGCAATTTCACCTTCCAGAATTTCGCGTTTTACCGCCCGTTCCAAAATTTCCGACAAGCTTTGCACTTGCGCTTCGACCAGCGTATTACCAGCACTCATGCCATTGGTGGCATAAAGGTTTTCAATCAGGTTGGACGGAAAATACACTATCTCGCCATCGGACTGCCGCACATACGGTAGCGAACAGATACCACGCTGTATATTGCCGGAGTTGGTGTCTACCAGATGCGAACCACGCAATTCGCCATCGGGATTATAAATTTCCAGACAGTAGTCATCCAGGATTTCAGCTGGCAATGCATCTTCGGGGCCAGGCTTGAACCAGCGCTCGTTCGGGTAATGCACAAACGCTGCATTAGCGATGTCGTCGCCCCAAAACGCTTCGGTATAGAACTGGTTGCAACTAAGCCGTTCAATATACTCGCCCAAGGCCGACGCCAAAGCGCTTTCTTTGGTCGATCCTTTGCCATTGGTAAAACACATCGGCGAATGTGCATCGCGTATATGTAACGACCATACATTGGGAACAATATTGCGCCACGAAGCGATTTCAATCTTGATGCCCAAGTCCGCCAAAATGCCTGACATATTGGCAATGGTTTGCTCTAACGGCAAATCCTTGCCCGTCATATAGGTGCTGGCGTCAGCCGTCGGCTTCAGCAACAGCAAGGACTGTGCATCGGCATCTAAGCTATCCACTTCCTCGATGACGAACTCGGGTCCGGCCTGTACCACTTTTTTCACTGTACAACGGTCAATAGACCGCAAAATACCCCGGCGGTCTGCTTCCGAGATATCGGGGGGCAACTCGACCTGAATCTTGAAAATTTGCTGGTAGCGGTTTTCCGGATCAACAATATTGTTCTGCGACAAGCGAATATTTTCGGTAGGAATATTGCGAGTGTCACAGTACAACTTCACAAAGTAAGCTGCGCACAAGGCCGACGAGGCCAGAAAATAATCGAAGGGACCTGGCGCCGAGCCGTCGCCCTTATAACGGATGGGCTGGTCGGCCACTACCGTGAAGTCATCGAACTTGGCTTCGAGACGTAGCTTATCCAGAAAGTTAACTTTAATTTCCATGGGGAATTCTAAAAATGGTGCTCAAAATGACGTAGCCGCCATTATCCGTCACCAAGTGCAGTTCCACCAAACTGAATCGCCACAAGTTCCTTCAATATTCTCCAGAATGCGAGAATATGGCAGCGAAGAAATCTGCGATATCGTCATTGCCGCAGAAGGTGCCGGCTCACTTCATCGAATGCAGGCCGATGGTATTACCCTCGGTGTCAATCACGAGGGCGCAGTGGCCGTATTGGCCAATCGAAAACTTAGGTTTGAATATCTTGCCACCGGCGGCTTGGACGCGGCCCTGCTCTACCGCGCAGTCCTCGCATGCAAAATACACCAGCGTGCCCGGCCCGCCCGCAGGCGGGCAGTCCATCTTTATCAGCATACCGCCCGCGCCCGGGGCGTCCATGGTCATGGGAAAGCCCTGCATCTCCATGCCAGACTCAGCTAGCTCTCCCTCAGGCGCAATCATGGGTTCCAGCTTGCACTGAAACACGGTTTCGTAGAAGCGGCGCGCTCGCGCCATGTCCTGCACGTAGATCTCGAACCAGACGACGGGGTTGGGTTTCATAACAGGCTCCCTTCAGGACTTAGAGATGTGGACACGTTTCACTCTACGCGCCTCATGCCAAAAAATGAATGGCGTCCACGTAAAATATCGTAAAAATGTCTTAAGACCTCCCGGCAACGCTACATAAAAAACGGAGAACCGCAAAAATTCTGGCTCTCCGTCGTTTTAATACTTGTTACTGCATCATGCTACTAAGCAGCAAATCATTCCCACTCTATGGTCAATAGCTTAATAATACCTTTGATTTAATTGGGTTTATTTGAACCAACTGTTGCCAATACCATCCTCAAAAGCTCGCTTGACCTTGCTTGCGATTGCTTGACGCTGTAATGACCCGGAGGAACCTGCACAGTTTAGGTCTCCAAGCATCTGCATCTGTTCAGCCACAATTTCGGTGCGGTGCCACAGCGCACAGACCTCTCGATAGAGTTCTTGGGTCTAGCAATTCGTTCAAGTCAAAATTGTTTCGCAACTGGCCATATGAGGACTATAGTCAAAGTGCTGGACGTCTATCGCTTGAAACGGATGGGGCGATAAAAAGGATATCAAACTCAAAGCAACCGTTAACCCACAGGAGAAACGACCATGCGGATATCCAAAGATAATGTAGACGTAAAAATGGAGATTCCTGGCGCCGTGATCCGTCAACAAACGGATTTCGGAGACGCAACTGGATTAGGCAAGATTAGTGGCGAATACTTCAGCCTCTCGTCTGGCGTAGATACCACACCACTGTTCCAAGGGTTAGAGGGCGATTTGTGCCAGTGTCCCCATTGGGGCTTTGTCTTGCGCGGCCAACTCACTACGACCGACGCGGATGGCGTGCAGGAGACGGTGAACACGAATGATCTTTTTTACTGGCCACCAGGACATAACGTAAAGGTCGAGGCAGATGCCGATATCATCATGTTCAGCCCTCAGCTTGAGCACAGCCATGTCATCAACCACATGATCGAAAAAGTGAAAGGCTAAAAAAGATGGCGAAGGAAGTTAGGTGGAGCGTTCTTGGCTGTCGAGTAACTGGAGGCCCCCGATTATGCAGACAGTGACTCACGAAGCGACGGCGGAGATGTTGCAGGCCTTCGCCGACGCGTGGAATCAGCACGATGTCGACGCTCTCATGTCGTTCATGACCGAGGATTGTGTCTTCAAAGCTTCGGCCGGCGCTGAGGTCTGCGGAGTCCAGTACGTAGGCAGAGAAGCCGTGCGAGCTGGCTTCGCGGAGGTTTGGGCGGTTTTTCCAGATGCACACTGGGAGAACGCGCGCCATTTCGTCCAGGGAGATCGAGGCGTATCGGAGTGGACGTTCACGGGAACACGGGCGGACGGAACTCGCGTCGAAGTTGATGGTTGTGATGTATTCACTCTTCGCGGCGGCAAGATTTTACTGAAGAACTCCTACCGCAAGAACCGTCCACCCATTCCTAAGTGAGCGCGATGACGCCCACGCACATCTTCTTCGGTAATCTCGTACAGAAGCCAGTTATCGAAAAAAGGCTTGAGGTCACGTATATACACGGATCGGCGCATGTCGCGGGTAGACTCGGCCATCTCATGGCCACGTAAGTACTCTTGCACCCAGGCACCGAATCTTTTTTCAGCTCGTAATTTGCCCTTGCTACGGGCCTTTTCCTGGGCGGGCGACTGCCCCGTCACGATCCTTTTTTTGGCGCTGCTTTGTACTGCCCGACAACGCCAGACGAAAAAACGGAGAGCCGTACAAACTCTGGCTCTCCATCGTTTTAATGCCTGTTACCGCCTTATGCTGCCAGGCTGCGAATCACTCCCACTCCATCATCAATAGGTCTCGCAACCCGCATGGTTAAAGGACTTGGGTGTGATCGACATGTGTCTTTATCGTCGCTTTTACCGTCAAAAACGCAGATCTTTTGCTGGCGCGGGAGATGGAGCGAATTGCGGGGCGTAAACGTTAACAACACGATTATCAATCAGAATATAAGGATACAGGAGAGAACTCCCCTTGTCTCCTTCCTTGAGGAGCAATCGGTTTAGTTAGCTACGTGGGCAAAACTGTATTTTCAATGGTGGTAGTGGACTAGCATAATTTTTTCTTCTGGGACTATCAAGGATGGGCAAGTGCCAGGCGCTTTGCTATTGCGGCTGCTCCGCAGGAGGCAGCATAACCTCGCGCCAATTGATCGGAACTTCAGGCAGCAAATTTGTCTCGGACTCCAACAACTCTGTGTGTCCAGGATGGTTCTCCACTGCTAGCGCCACAACTTCGCGACATCCTTCCATATCGCCTGCGCATCGAAGTCGTTCAGCCAACTCCAAGGTAATTGCTGCTTCAAACAGCCGAGGTAATCTCAGCCCATTAGCAGCAGCGCGCCGACGGAAATAGGTGTTCAAAACCACTCGGTGGTCTTCCAATGACCATGTCACGGTTTGCCCAGCCAGTGCATGGGCAATCAGAGCTTCCGAAGAGGGCTCTCCCAACTCCTCTTGAATCAACGCTTCGATTGCCGGCGGCATGTCAGCAGAGTCCTGCTTCACTACATTCATATTGAAAAGCGCATGCAAAGCCAAGTACGGCAACCTTAAACGTTTCTCCAGACGAGGAACAACCTTACAAGCCACTGCTAGCACAGGCTTCAAATCAGTCACGACTGCATCAGGTTTTCTGAGAAGGCAAGATGCAATCTGCTGTAGAAACCCCTCCAACTTATCGCGACCAGCTTTCGTAATGTCACCCTCAGCTCGACCAATCCAGTACTGCGGCGCCATGCGCATTTGAACAACGCCACTTCGTTCCAGATGGTAGTCATATGGTTCATGCAGTATTGTAGGCTGACGCATGACAAATTCAATGATGACACTACGCATCAAACGCGACAGTCCTTGAAGCGTCAGATGCGTGGTCCGACCGTTAATGGCAGTCTCGCCTTGGGAATGCCCCAATGTCACGGAATGCGGTAGCTGTCG
The DNA here is from genome assembly GCA_017983955.1 of Burkholderiaceae bacterium. Lineage (GTDB taxonomy): Bacteria > Pseudomonadota > Gammaproteobacteria > Burkholderiales > Burkholderiaceae_B > JAGOAJ01. The sequence continues at coordinate 97,323 of JAGOAJ010000003.1, read as the reverse complement.
GAGTTGATGCACATATTTGGATCGCGATTGGTAGGCCGTACCGAGCACTTCTGCAAGATCCGATCTTCCCAGCAAAGGTTCATTGGCAGTGTCGGAAGCCTGCCGAAAGTACGTGGACGGAGTATGTGCCACAGCGAACTCTCGAAAGCGACGCGCCAACGCGACGTGTTCAACTCTCAATAGCGCCTCTCTGACACGTTGCGCAATCACTTCATCTGCCCCAGACAACGCCTCATCGACCTCCTTTCGCTTGCGCTCATCAAACGATTCCCAGTCGCTCTTATGGTCGTCAAAATCTTGGGCGAGCGATTCCACGGAGGCAACAAGTAACGTGTAAGCCAACTCCAGATCATCGGCAATGCGATGCATACCGTTGACGTAAGTTCGAATCGCACGCATCACTCCTAGAAAGGTGCGTCGCGGCAGTCCGATGAGCTTCTCAACAAAATCTTCCAGAAACTTCAATTCATCTGGCTTACACCAGATATCCCCATCGAAAAACCTGCGGACAAGCGTCTGCGGAGTAACCCTCGTAACCAGTCCGCGCTGCCCGGTGGTCAGTCTCCGGGCCAAATCAACGTCAGGCGTACAAACACAGTTCAACGAAAAAGACACCACCACCGAATAGTCTTGAAGATAGGGCTCGACGCCGGAGGAGGCAATCACTCCCGGCTTTAGTTCCTCACCTTCCATGCGCTCAGTGAACTCGGAAACCAGGACAGCGGGACGTATCGAATAGCTCGACGACGGCAACAGTCGTCCTGCGACTGTGTCGACAGTATTCTCTCGGGCGAGGATGGCGTTCGTATAGAGCATGCCTCGCAAAAGGTTTTCCCTGCCCGCAGGTCTAGTAAACAACTTTCCAGTGGCAATTTGGAGCACACATCCTCCTATTCAATCGCGACGCATCCGCGAAGGATACTTGGCATCAAACATCTTTTCTTCGAGCCATTCGCACAAGCACTCTACTTGGTCGATAGCAGTCATCAGTTTGTCCCGCGAAACATGAAGCGACGGCGACATTAACCAGCTCGCGTCATCGCTGTCTTGAAATAGATCGCTTTCCCGCTCGCTCAGAAAGAACGGTTGCGGATAGCTTTTCCAGTCCTTTTCGGCATGGGTTATTCTGACCGTCGTAATGCTTTCGGGATGCTGGTCACGGTTCCGCGCAAGTATCACTTGCTCGATGATGGAGAGGTCGGCTGGACAGCGACTCCAATCGATTCCAACTTTGTCGCCCAAGCAAGTCTGATAGCCCCGCACTAGCCCTTCCTTCTTAAACGCAGCCGCAAACTCCTTTCCGCAACTCAGCCCCAATTGGCGTTCCCAAGTCCTGAAGTAGAGCTGCAGCGACGCGGATAGCATGGAGATACAGCAGCGACCCGTGACCTCCAACAGTTCACTCGCATCAATCCATTCACTGAGAAAAGCGGGTTCCCCGTCCTCGCTGTACGGAGGAACGTAAGGCTCCTCCTTCGCTTCGATCTTCCTCATGATCTCGATGAAGGGCTGCGCCGCGCACTCGTAGTACTGACGAATAAGCCTCGTGCGATCTTTGAGAAAATACAGGACTTCCATGCTTACTCCTTTCCTGTGCTTGGAAATGTGATGGAGGCAAATCTTGCTGCCAAGGCATCGGCCTGTTCGGCAAACTTCTTCCGATTGGTTTTTTGCAACTGCACCAGATTGCGCAACTTCCAACGTACGCCGGGCAGGTGTTCGAGATGGTCGATATCCAGCAATAACCACTCTGGCGCTGCACCGACTAGGGAGAGTAAAAAACGCCGCTCATTGTCGTCCAGGTTCTGTTGGACCTCGGATATCATGCGCTCTCGCGCAGCAAGCAATGCATCGAGCGGCACCGGCTCGGCAGTCATGCCATGGAAATTGTGCTCGTAGTCATGCCGAATATCCCGCAATGCCGGAAACAACACCTCGTGGACGGGCCGATTGCTGCTAGCCAGGTAAACGACGAAGGCGCGCCGAATGCCGGGCGTGATGCCTTCCTGCGCAAAGAGCTGCATCACATCAAACAAATCGCGTGGATGCTGACGATCCAATGCAGCCACCAGCTTGCCGCCATACACGTCCTCTAGCGACACTACGGGGATTTCCAGGTCCGCCATCAATACGTCGCGTGCAACCGGCGTGAGCGAAGCGCGACGCACTGGCTGCACAGTGCCACGCATCACAAAGTTGACTTCGATCTTGACCTGCACGGCTCCATTACGCACCAACAGCTTGGTCTCCCCTGCTGCTGCCGCAGGCGCATGCGTCTGAAACCCTCTCTTCTTCAGCCGCTCGGCAGCCTGCCGAACAGCCTCGTTGATACGCACCAAGGCATCTTCACGCGGTAACGTGTGGTCGGGAAAGACCAGATCGAGATCAACCGACAGTCGCGGCATGTCGCGCACGAACAGGTTGATCGCGGTGCCGCCTTTCAAGGCAAAAGTGTCATCTACAAACACCAATGGCGCCACCTGCGTCAGCAATCGTGCCGTATCGAGATAGGCTTGATTCATGGCTTGAGCACCAGCAAGCCGTCGGCCGAGCGAGACACCCAGGGTCGATCGCTACCAGTCGGCAGTGCGGCCGGGTCGAGTTTAGCCACCCAGGGCACCGATACTTCGCTGCCAAGCTGAAGGCACAGCCGAACGGTTTTGACGCTGGTGCAACGCTGTAATAGCTCACGTAGTATGTCAGCACGCAAGCTGTAAGCGCTTTCGACAAGTTCACGGGCCTCCTGCAACGGCTGACGCACACCGACTTCACTCAGCAGTTCTAGCAATGCCCGCTCCGGTGCTGACACGTGCGGCGCGCCGACGCGCTTCTCGAAGGGCCCGACATGCAGCAACGCGCCAGGCTGCTCGTTAAACAAGCGTTTGCGGTGGTACTCGGCTGGAAAACGCTCTGTGAACCACTCCGGTAGTCGCCCCGTCGCCCATCCATATAGGTGCAGCACCGGCTTCTGCGACACGTACTGGCGAACGCCATACCAATCTAGTGCCGATTTGCCGCCGACATGCAGCCCTTCAAACCGGCGCTGCAATAACAACAGACTGGGATGAAGGGCCAAGGTATCGTTCGGACGACAGTACACTCCCCGTGCGAGCCGCGTGAGCCAACCTGCCTTAACGTAGTGAACGGCCAAGTCTGCGGAAATGCCCAATCTCGCCAAATCCTCAGAGGTCAGTGGCATACCTGGCGCAAGTTTGGTGTAAAGTGCGTTTAGTTTGCTTTGATTAGTCGTAGCCATACCCCGATTGAAGCATTTTTTCTAAATAACTGTCAATTTTATATCATCCTAATGATCGTAGTTAAACTACGATTCAAATAAATTTTCTAAAATTCAGCTCCGAACTGTTGCCTTCGCCTGAACCCTCTACCCCTCACCATCAGCGCCTCCAGCAGATGCGGAATCAGCGTCGTCGCGCAAGGTGATGAGCTTACAGCACACCAAAGTTGTGTTCAGCAACGGTAAAGACTCCCAAGACCATCCATGATACTTACAAGTCCTATGGTCCTCCGCTCATCCTGAAAAGTGCCAGAAACTTTGCTATATTTCTACCAGTCAGGAGGCAGCCTTATGCAGACTCTTTCCCAAAAAATACTTGAGCACGCTACCGGTTTACCGGAGGGCGCGCCTTTGGTCGCAAAAGAGTTACTGCATCTGGGCAACCGCGCTGCCGTAGATCAGGCCCTGTCCCGCCTCGTTCAGCGCGGTCGTTTGTTGCGTGCGGGCCGTGGCATCTATGTGTTGCCGATCGAAAACCGCTTTGGCACCCGTGCGCCCTCAACAGCCAAGATGGTCGAAAATCTGGCTAAGCAACGTGGCGAAGTCATCGTGCCGCACGGTGCGTCCTCTGCCAATGCACTCGGCCTCACAGCACAAGTTCCTATGCAGGCCATCTACCTGACCTCCGGCCCAAGCCGACGCTTGACGCTCGGGGCACAAAAAGTAGAACTGCGACATGCACCGGAATGGCAATTGATTTACCCCGGCCGCGCCGCTGGCGATATGGTGCGTGCACTGGCCTGGCTGGGACCAGAAAGATCCGGTAAGGCAATACGTACGTTGCGCGCCAAACTATCACCCGCTGAAATGGAAAAAGTGACTTCAGCACGTGCACGTCTACCGACCTGGATGGCACAGGAAATCAGCGCTCTGGTGTCCCATGGCTGAGTTCTTCAGTCTTTCCATCAATGATCGCCTGGAAGCGCTTGAGCGGGCTACCCACATGTCGGGGCGCCCTCCTCATCTGTTGGAAAAAGATGTCTGGGTAGTATGGTCGTTGCGACACATTTTCACCGCTCCCTATGCTTCACACCTGGTATTCACAGGCGGCACCTCCTTGTCGAAGGCTTATGGTGTCATTCACGTTTCTCCGAAAATGTAAATCTCACCTACGACATCCGAGCCATTGCGCCCGATCTGATCGGCGACACAAACGATCCACTCCCAGCGAGCAAGTTTCAGGAAAAAAAGTGGAGCAAAGAGATCCGTTCTCGCTTGGTTGACTGGGCTGCGACTGATGTCGTCCCCCTTCTTCAACAAGACCGACCCATAGCGGCCCCTGGAGTGGCAGACTTGTTGGCAGCGAGGCAGGCGAGTGCGTTCGGCAGTCGCCCGCATGTGGATGCTAAGCCTGCGGTAGTCATGAGATATATGCGTCCCATCGCACACTACGCATTATTAAGCGACCGGTCACTTTCGACAACAGTGCAAGCAAGCGTGCAAGACCTATGGCGGGATCGTCGAATCGAAGGTACGGATTGGAGCCATCTTGGCTAAACAGCAAGCCCTCGTTCTTAACAAGAATTCCTTTCGTGAGATCCAAGTAGACATCTGGTTGGCCCGTATCTTGCAGTTCTTTGAGCTTAGACTCAATGCTTTCCAAAGCAGAACCTCCATATGTGAGAACAACGCTCAATATCCTCGCGTAAGGCCAGTCTAGATCTCCCAGATTGACGGCCTCCAATGTGCTCGATTTTAGCGCTCGAACGCTCTCAATATTGGGAGCGATCGCCTCAAGAACAGATGGCGTGACGTCAGTCTTGATTTCGAATACTGCAACGGTTCCCTCCTGAAAAATCAGGTCGTGGCCGCTAGAAAACGGTAGCCGTGGCATGGATTTCAACATTAATACGATATCTTGCTGTTTCGAGCGCCGATCATGGGAGTCGACAATCATTCCACTCACTACACTGGTCATTTCTGGAAGGTGTGCAATAAGAAAATCTTGGATGAGGCGCTCTCGCGCCGACCCAGCAGTGGCAGAGTGACGAAGCACATTAGTCATCTCGTATTGAGCATTTAGTGCTTTGACGGCCCCGCAGCAGTATTCGATTAATGGTTTCATTGATTACTCATTCTCGGTCTCAATAACTCTATATTTGTTGGCATCTGCGAGTGGCTGTAAATGGCCGATTGTAGCCAACGATATATGACCGAGTGCGACCCAAAGCGGAAGCTTGTTCACTTCGTCATCAGCACATCGCCGTAGACGCTCATGGCTAGCGAGTACTGAGGGTTTTCACCCAGCCGCGTTGCCACCACTTCGTTGGCCACCTTCGTGGCTTGCAAAACCGTCACTCCCGCGTTCCATGCATTCATGAACGGCTCGAGCCAGGTATAGGTCACCTTTACATCGAGCGGCCAGGGCGAAGCAATAACAGCTCGAGCTCCTTTGTCTAGCAACTGCCGAGGCAAGCCAACAGTCCGGTTCCCCCAAGGGTGTTTGTCAATGCGGCCACCGCTGCAGACGAACAGGATGACAAGCTCCACGTCGGCAAGCGATGCAGCCAGCGCCGAGGGAGGCTCGACAAGTTTCCCCTCATCCCGGATGCTGTGTAGATAGCGCCCCTCTTGAGCCAATCCACCGTGCGCGGTCACAACGACCAAGCCAGCATCTGACATGCCGCCGGGTAGGCGACGGTTTGTATCGACTGAGAAGCCAAACTCTTCGAACGTCCCGCTCAGCCGTGCCAGAGCGATGTCCAGCGTGCCAGCTGCGTCCGGACCAGAATCAGCAGAAATCCAAGCCCGATACGTCTCCTTTCCCGCTCGCGCCCTTGTCCTCGTCACCGACAGCCATCTGAGCGACGGAACAAACCCCACAGCGGACCGTGAGCCATAGAAATACTCGAACCCACCATCCTCCGGATGGACGACCACGAGATTGGCTGTGAGTTGCTGCAGAAGAGGTTCGGCTACGACCAGCAGCTTCTCCGACTCCGGTAGGCGCACATTCAGAGCCTCCATGGTGCTGAAGAACTCATTGTTCCCGTGATACGCGTCGATGAGCCCATAGGCCTTGGGGTACTTCCCAAGCCAGGCCTGCATGCGCCGGTGGAAAGACTTTTCATGCTTGGGTTGCTCGATGACTTTTGCCTTCCCCTTGGACACAAGGGTAACCGACAGCTCGCCAGCATTGTTCAAAGCCATGAATGCAACATCCAACCCCTCATCGTTCAGGCTCAGGGCATATTGCAACGCCCAATCCTCGGTGAGATCGGGCGGCGAGCCAAACAAGTTCATGGTCTGATCTGCCAGAAGCTCAACGGCAAGAGTGCTTGCCTTGCCTGTCTCGGCCGCATCCCCAGGCTCGATTAGCAACCTTCGCGCAGCCATGCCAACAACCTCCAAATCGGTAGCGGCATCTCCTCCGAACATCGCACGCTCAACACTGTTGAACATTGAGACTACCTGATACGTGGTCGGGACAAGTGAGGACGTTGTTTCCACAAGCTCTGATTCGCGAGCGCCCACACGTCCAACTAGCACCGCCAAGAGCCTGCGCGCCTCCATGGGTACTGCAATGGAACGCTCATCTGCGGCCCTGACGACTTGACCGAACAGAACCACCAAGGGCAATACATCGCTTTTGTCCTTGGCCCGCCCGCATGCTTTGACAATGTCGTCAATGAGGGTCGAGACGCCTTGGGCATCCAACCGGGAAATCTTTACTACACGTAGCCCCAGCTCTGTTGACACGATGCGCGGGTCCGTCTCTGGGTCATAGCCTAGGTCTGCAATGAGCGTCTTCAGCGCCGGCAAAAACTTACTTGCGAACTCCGTCATTCCAAGGTCTCGAAGCACTCGAATTACGGTGTAGACCTCTTGCCAAAGGTCCGCCTTCTCGACTGGTGTGTCGGTCGCGAACGCGCAGGCCAGACCGACAAGCGCGTCGATGGGGTTCCTGCATCGTTGGTACACGTCCGCGAATGCAAACCATGCCAAACGGCGCCGGACTTCAGTATCCTGCCCGATAGCCAGTATTTGCTCCGCCAGATTTCTCGCGTACTGAAAACGCCCGGCGACCGTATAGTGCCCAGCCAGCAACCTCAAGAGGCGCAGGTCTTCGTCCCGCTCAGTGGTCGCGTAGGGTCTGACAGCACTTGCTACGAGCACCAGTTGAGACATAGTCTGCAACTCCATATCCTGCCCTTCGATTCCCCCAGCGTGCAACATCATTTGAGAAATCAGTCGGATGACTCGATCGGCGTAGGTTCCGACTAGCCCCCGGGGCACGACGGTGACGCCGAACTCGCCATAGCCTCGTTCAGCAATCCACTCCATGCAACGCATCAGCGCTGCCTCCGTTGCATCTTCGTCGGTCTTCTCGTCTCCGCTTACCGAGTCGGCCTGCGTCTCGCTCGGACCCTTCGCAAGCGAGACGCCGACGCTGGCGAGGTCCAACATGGTGACCGCAATCACGGGAAGCCCAAGTTCGCCGCAAGCTTCGACGGACAGCAGACGTGAGAAGGATGCGCGGACGTCTTTGTCTTCCGGATGCTGTGCGAGGAACCTGACGGCCGCCATCAGGGGGTAGCGATAGTACTCTCGTTCTTCTTGGGACACACCTCCCTCAAGCATCAGGGCACGCGTGGCCGACAAGACAATTTGCGTAGCTTGACGTCCGTAGAGCGGTGACGAAGTGATGAGACTCCCTGATTCAATAGCGTCCAAGTTCTTATCGACCGTCAGCGCGTGCATGGCGCAGCAGATCGCTGCAAGCTCCAGCCATTCCTTGTCCCATTTCGTCGCCTTCTCGATGAGTTCGTCATAGTGAGGGGCAGGCATCGTCACGGCGTCCAGAATTTCCAGATGCCGCGCCGAGAACCCGGCTGTTGTGAAGACATGCCCGCGATGCACCGAGACTTCTCGGCAGTTCAACAAGAGCCGCCGGTCGCGATTCTCGCGAAGTCGCTCGGAGTTCGGAAAGAGCGCAGCAAGCTGAGCGTCGTAGCGTGTAATGAGCTCGTCCTCCTGAAGTTCAGTGGCGAGATCGAGCCCTTCTTCGAGCCACATTTCTTCGTCACAGCCCATGGGGTCTCGGGGCAGCAACTGTCGAGCGGCCACATCATCACCGCACTTGTAGGCAATTCTAGCGATTTGAACAACTTTGCCCTTCTCGAAGCTTTCCAGATGTGGCCAGAGCTGTTGCAGCAGCGCCAACGCTTCGTCATGCCGGTCAACTCGGTACATCAGCTGGAGCATCAGGTGTAGTCGAGAGGATTCCGAGATCGTTAAGGCTTGAATCTCGCTGACTGCGTCATCTAGCTTGCCTCCCAGGGCCAAAGAAACCCAATGCGGCGCGCAACGAATTACAACCTCTTCAGGGTCATCCTGCACCCGGATAAAGACTGGATAGCAGTCCTCGATGGCCACCAGCATGGCTTCCAGTTCCGGGTTCTGAGGTGGCGTTTCGTCGACATGTATGAATGCGTAGCTTCCTGTCTGACGAACCGCAGCAACGCAGCGCTCGCATAGTCCTGCGACATGGGGTACCCATTGGTCTTCCGCCGTCCGCACGCCAGACAGTCCCACTGGAGCCGGCAATGAAACCGATGCGTCACGGTACTTGCTTCCATCAGCGACGGCGACCAAGCACCCGTCACTTTCGCGAAAAACGAGCTCTGCAAGGTCTGCGGCCTCAAGAGTCACGCAATGCATCACCCGAAAATATTTTTTCAGAAACGCTCGTTCTCTGTCATCAGGAGAAGATCCCCGCAGTGCTTCAAGGCCAGCCGCGAGTACTTCGTGAACGGCATTTTCATCAACCTTTGACACTCCTACCGGCGGGAGGATGATCGTGCCGCGAGAGAATAGGGGCTTTCCTTCCTGGCTTTGGCGAGCCCACATTAAAAAGATGGCCATTTTCCCAATGACCTCCCGGAAAGTTCCGCCCTGAATGAGGTCAATACTCTCCAGCGTGAAGCCATGTTTGAACAGTTCGCCCGGTTTAAATCCTTGCGTCAGGATCGCGTCTTTATCCCCCCCTTCCATCATTCGTTTTCCTAAATGTAAAAGCTTTTCCTAAGGTTAATCAGCATGCCGCCATTGAACATGGGGGAACGTCGGTGGGAGTCCAGGCGACCACTGGCAGTGGTTATGCAAAAACGTAATTCTCTTGCAACGTGTCAAGTCGACACTAAGACAGCCCTTCAAGCCGGCTGCTTTCCCATCTATCTGCTGAGCTACCCGGTGACCGGTGTGAAATTCCAGCGCGAGTGCAATCTCGTTTTTCAGAGGACAGGAGACGCTGCAGAGCCGGCAATGAACTGCGCCTGCTGAACTTCCGTTCATGGCCGACATCTGTCATTGTAAAGCTTCAACTGAGATTTTGTAACTATTTGTCGCTCGCCCTTTTAAACCCCCGATCCCCTACCATGAACGCTTCCAGCATATGCGGAATCAGCATCACGGCATCAACGGTTTCCCTATACGTTTGCGCATGCTGCGCGGCGTAGCGCTCCAGCTCCGCTTTCAGGCTGGCTGGGCATGCGAAAGTCAGCTTGACGGTTTCAGTCTTGGGCAGGGCACCAATCGCTTGTTCCAAACAAGTCCAATTCGCACAAAATTCTAAATAAAATCATTGATTTAGGCTAGAAACCTAACCCATGAGATTCCATCAAGTTCCACCAAATCCCAACGTTGCGCGTCCCCCAGGGTGTCCCCTAGACTGGTTGTACTTTCAATTTTTTCTTGGGGGGACTCCAATGGGATTCCTGACTGATCTGAAAATCCGCACGACCGCGCCACGCAACAAAGAATACTTAGTTGCCGACGGCGACGGCCTCTACCTGCGCGTACGCACAGCCAGCAAGAGTTGGCTCTATCGCTACAAGTCCGGCAAGAAACAACTGAAGATGGGCTTAGGCTCCTACCCCATCGTCACTCTGGCAATCGCACGCGATCTTGCCCGAGATGCAAACGCCCTTCGAGCCCAAGGCATTGATCCGCTGGACGCTCGTCGGGCACAGCAGGAACAAGCCGAACCGGATCTTCGATCCATTCCAATAGCGCCGCTCGTCGCCATCCTTTAGCTCGTCCACCGAGTGATACCGGAACAGGAAAATCTCCTGATGCAATACGGCGATAAAGACTTGAACGACTCAAGGCCGTAATCCGCAATACGTCCGCCATACGGTAAAAAGCGGGCTCGGGCTGACCACACGTTTCGGCAACAACTGACTGTGACATGACAACTCCCAAAGGTCTCCGGTATTACCTATAGGATGCATGACAACGTCGTGAAGCAAAACTCGCTGGAGCACAGCACAGCATAGTCCAGCGAAGTAAGCGAGAACTTATGGTGCGGTCAGACTCTTCTTGACGGCCATGCAGGATCACTTCCTTAGCAGTGTTGCCGAAAAAGATGCCTCAATTCTGGAAAAAGGATGGTTATGAACGCGTCATATTGGCGATCATATTCGTCGTCACTTTCGAGATAGTCCATAAAACGCGCCACAGTGATGGCTTGATTATGTGTGGTGGGTGGGAGATAGGCTTGCCAAGCAAGTAGGAAAATACGCCGCAATGGGTGTTTACCGTTGCGACCACGACACAAAGCCGCAGCTAGAACTTCGTACGACGAAGATAGTCGGCTAGCCACAGGACGCCCAAATTTGAATGATAGCAATACAGGCAAAATACCCTTTTTGCCCCAGAATTGCCAGCTCAAGCCAGGCATAAAATCCTCATGCCAATAGCGATAACGCGTAAGGCTATAACAGGCGGCAAAGACTACATCATGTTGATCTACAGGGGCATCTGCCTCGTAGTAACGTAGTGCAGTAACAAGAAAACGCTCTATTGCGGTGCTCCAGCTGTCTTGAGTTTCAAAGGCATGGCGATCAAGCGCCACTTGCTTAATCCGCTCCCATAAGCCTCGCTTTCGTAATTCACCTTCCACCAACTCCTGCTCAATATTGCAAAAATGACCTCCACGTACTCTCGCAATTCCGAAGTCAAGCATCAGCGCGATAGTGGCCTCGTTCTCCATTTGCTCGGCTTTGCGTGCATCTTTAGTGCCGGTGCAGATAGTGTGTAAGACCCGAATTGGCGGATGCAATTTGGTCCACTCCGCCCCTTTTCCAGAAAAATGCTGCTTTATGCGTTGATCAACATTATGCGTAAGGCCGACATAAAAATAATCACCTGTCAGGGCTAAAACGTATAGATAGATAGCGATGGGTTCAAGTGCGCCAAACCAGTTCAGTGCCTGCCCCTCTTTTGCTGCCCTGTCCGCAAGATGCTGATCAGAGAGGCCCACGAATTCCTCTGCTGCCTCCTCGGAAATTGTGTTGCCAATTATCGATTTTTTCCAACCGCGTTGCGGAGGCCACGCTATCCCAAGCAGATCCACTTGTCGCTTAGAAAATCCGCCCCGCTTACTGGCTCCAGCGGCTAAAAGCTCTTCTGTTATCTCCAATTTGAGTCCCTGATAACTTGGTTCATGCCATGTATAGCCCATCCGGTCAGTAATATAAGGAATCTTACCAGCGGGAACAACCTAACTGCACGGCCAATGTCATCGCATCCAATGGACCAAGCGTTCAGGTCTTCTACAATATCTAAATTTGGATATCTGCTCTTGACTTGGCGAGCCTGCATCACACACACAATGGGATCGTCGGCTACCTGAAGACCTCTTGCGTGCGATTCTGGACTACGTAGTGCACTTGACAGAGCACGCGGTAACCAGAAAAGAATGCGGCGAATGAGTCCTGTAGTTCCTCTGCCCACCCCAGTCGATCTGGCCGTTCCCTAAAGAACCGCTCAACCTCTTCGGTGCTCTTCCGCAGGTGGAAAACATTATTCCGGAATTTCCTTAACGCGTCGTCGTGCTTCTTCAGGATTTTTCCCAGATCGTTAGCTACCGGAATCAATTCGACAAACTCGGGAGGACGATCATCCTGCAGCAACTTACGAACCCCCAGCTCCTTGAATCCCTCAGCGGTCACAGCAAGGAAACCGAGCCAAGTGCAAAAGTAGATCGATAGCTGCACACGGTCATTTTGACTCAATCGACCGCGCACCTTCCATTTCTCATTCAATTTCTTATAGTTCTTAAGCATCAGATCGCCTGCCAAGAAATAGTGGGCATAAAGCGTCAGAACCGCATCCTTATCGCGATGAGGCAAATTTTTATCTTTCATATAGCCCATATAAATTTCTGGTGCAGGCTTCCCATTGCTGTGGTTGACCTGCATCTGGCTGTTGGCCAAGAGCCTAGACACCGTTATGCTCCGGTAGCACCGCGTTGTCGCCGCATTTCGCCGCATTTCGACACACTTATGAATGTAGTCTTCCGAGAATGCTTGAAGCCGGCTCTTTCGAACCAATTTCTGTTCATCGGAGCTGAATTCGATTGGATTTACTTGTTGCATTGCTCTTTTTCCAGGCCGCATCAGCGTTCGGTATGAGGAGATCAACCTTCTATATGTGTCGGCTATTGACTGCGGATTCAACCGATAGCTGTAATTCTAGAGCTAATTCTTAATTATGTAACTTTCTGCCACTCACATCTTTTTTTTAAACCCCCGATCCCCCGCCATGAACGCCTCCAGCATATGGGGAATCAGCGTCACGGCATCGACCGCTTCCCCATACGTCTGCCCATGCTGCGCGGCGTAGCGCTCCAGCTCCGCCTTCAGAGTCGCCGGGCAAGTAAAAGTCAGTTTGACACTACTGCTGGACGGCAGTGGGCCGAGCCGTAGCTTTCTGACTGTATTCATTATGGTGCTCCTTAATTGTTGAAAAACAATGGCTGGTAAATCCGCAGCACTAGATCTTTATTAACAATAATCCGCACTGGCAGGCCGGGTCGGCTGGTCAGAGTGGGCTGGATGTTGAGGTTGCGGCGCGTCATTTCCTGGCCGACTTGATTGATGCTGTCCTGCGCGCTGTCGCGTCCGGCGATGATGATGCGGTCGCCGTCCTGGCGGTTCTCGGGCGCGGCCAGCTCGGCGCCGACGCCCAGCAGCGTTGTCAGCACCGCCCCGCCCACGATGCGATCCCAATGCCAGTCCACGCCATCTTCCAGGCCGGCATAGCCGGCTGGGTCGGTACCGGCCAGGTTGTCCAGCGTGAGCGATGAGGTATCGGGCAGGATGATGCGGTTCCACACCACCTGCACCCGACTTTGCCCATAACTCACTTGGCTGTTGTAGCGGCCCAGGATGCGCGAGCCTTGTGGAATCAGCAGGTGCTTGCCGGTCGCGGAGTCGTAGACCGGCTCGGTGACGGTGCCGATTACGTCGCCCGGTAGGTCAGACTTGATGCCGGTAACCAGCGCGGCGGCGATGACCGTACCGGCCATGACCTGATACGGCGAGGTGGGCAATTGCAACTTGCTGGAATTACGGGTTTGCGTAGAACCGTTTTGCAGGAAGGCTTCTTTCTGGTCTTGCCGGTTTTGCACGGCGGTGGGGTCAGAGGGCTGCGGCGCCATCGAGGCCGGGCCAGCGCCCAGCGGGTCAAAGGCGGCCAAGGTGTTATCCATGCCAGGCGCAACAGGGGTTGCCTGCGCGACCGTCGCCGAGTGTTGACCAGACTGGCCCTGACCCGTGCTAAAGAACACCGACGACGCGGCCGCCGCTTCGACTTCCTTGCGCCGTGCCTCCCGTTCGGCGGCCTGCGCATCCACACCCGGCGGCGCATAGGTGGCCACCGCCGGTTGCTGCGCATTCACGATGGCCGGCCCCAAGTCCCCCGGTAGCGGCGGCCCAAGCTCGGGCACCTCCGGCGGCAAGTCCGGTTGTCGCAGCATGGAATAGTCTGCTGGAAGCTGGTCGAGCCCTTCCGACTTCGATACCCGGTCTACGTTGTAAAGCTCGGTCTGCTGGCCTGCGCCGCGCCGGTACGGTTGCAGCGACCAGATCGTGGCACCCAACACGGCGACCGACAGGCCGCCCACCAGCATCGCCAGCGTTCGGCGGTTCAACCGCGTGACCGGCCGAGGCTGGGCGCGTAACGCCACGGTTTCAGGCGCTACCTTGTCTGGCGCCTGTGGCGCGGCTTGATCAGACGTGTTTTCCTGGCTCATGCTCAGTTCCTCCGTGTCACGCCATCGGTACGCTCGATACGCACCGCATCGCCCCGATCACCCCCCAGGCGCAGTTCGGCCGCGCCGAAGAGCCGATCCACAATGTAGTACGGCGAACGGAACCGGTAGTTCACCAGTTGGCCGAAAACGGCAGATGGCTCGCTCGATACCGATGCTGAAGTCTCGTCTATCACGGTCAACCCGCTGCGCATGTACCGCGCCACGCAGGAACATTTCGAGAACTACGTGCGTAGTCTGCGAGATCCGGCGAACCAGGCGTTGCGCGAGGCATTCCGGACAATCGTTACTCGACAATGGGACCTGGACGGCGAGCGGGAAAACGACATTGGCATGACCGAGGAGGAGTTTCGGAGCAGAGCCTGACTATCCGTAATGCTCGATCTGGCGCAGCGCCTCGTTACCTGGCCATTCGGGATACAGCAGTTCATAGAGGTGGTGTATGGCCTTCATCACTGTCTGAACGTATTCGGCGGCTTCCGCCGGTGTGACAGGTGTCTCTTCGGACCGATGGATGAGCTTGTTGCGTCGTTCAGCCCCGGCAATCAGTGCCTTCCGATAGGGAGAAGGCTTCCCCAGGTAGGCTTCCAGCACCTCACCGTAAAGCTTGCTGATAGGCGGCGAAGGCACGTTCACCAACAGCGTTTTAAGTTCCGGTTTGGCGCGCAGCAGTGCTTCCTTCACAGAGAGCTCCGCGGCAATCGTGGCGTCGATCCATTTGAAGCGCGGCACCGTTTCTTGAATGGCCCGGTAGAGGTGTCGCATTCCCAGAAAGGGTCGATACCCAAGATCGAGACTCTGCTGAAGCGCGGTGCGAACCGCATCGGATAAATGCGTCTCGGATGACATCGTCATGCTAGCCGTTATGAGCGGAGGAAACGGGCGATATGCTGTTTCATCGACTGCCCATGACAACGCGTTACGTGTCCCGTCCCCAATCACGTCATCCTGAATACTCGTCTTACCCAGGTAATACTTGAGCGTCTCCACAACGGTCCGCGCGGCGCCATCGAGTGCCGACAGCACGCAGTCGATCTCGGCAGCGACATCGGTAGGGTAGGCATTGGCATAGAGTTGGTCGGCGGACGGCAACCAGGCGCAGAGCTCGGCGCTCACCAACATGCCGACAAGCTGCACCTGCGCCGATTGCAGGTAAGGGTCTAGGGTCACGGTGGCGGTGCTCCCATCGGGGCCAGCTACCGTGAATTTCACCGGCCCATCCGCCGCCTTGACAGCGGTATACGTGCTCCGGTGTTTCCGAATCCCAAACGTGCATTGAAAATTGAGTTGTGACATATCCTATTCGTCCAAATCCATAAACGCCTGGAACGCTATCGCCGCGTTGACCTCATCCCGAATCGTGTCCGTTTTGGCTGCAGGATCTGCGGTGAAATACTTA
This sequence comes from Burkholderiaceae bacterium, assembly GCA_017983955.1. Lineage (GTDB taxonomy): Bacteria > Pseudomonadota > Gammaproteobacteria > Burkholderiales > Burkholderiaceae_B > JAGOAJ01. The sequence continues at coordinate 81,573 of JAGOAJ010000003.1, read as the reverse complement.
CGCATCGCAACACACTTCTCAAAGGTTTCAACACGCGAGGCTGCGGTCGTCATCTGCCTTAGTGCCGCTTGGTAACGGTCGTGGTCCCCTGCCCGTACCATTTGCGGAAGCATATCAATTACTGGCATCATGGCTACCTCCTCTTGCGCGTCCCTACGAGCCACGATTTGAGCAAGCACACTACATAGGAAACCCAGATCCGGTGTGATCCGAATGGCAAAACGCCGCGCGCGATGTGCCGTCGAGGATTGATTTGTCTGCTGCCTAACATCTCCCTCGTGCGTCCGAACAAACTCAAGCAGCCACTCTTCAATCTCTACAAGTGTTCGCCCTCCACACCACATAGACACCAGAGTTTTAAGTGCATCCAGAATTATTCTGGCCGTGACTTCGTCATCTGTCGTATTTGTATAGGCGCGACCAAACACAGACTCCAGAGCGGTTTCCCTGACAAAGATCGTCAGATCCAAAGGATGTTCGGCTACAACATCTAACAGCCAATTAATCCAATCAGCAGTGATCGACTTGTCGATAGGTGCCTGATCAAGTGCTTCTACCAAGCGCGCTATGAGCCTCGGAGGAATACCATTTCGGACAGCAATTTCACGTTGCCAATCAAGAACGAGGGGATCTTCCAATTGCCCATTGGCAACCATCAATGCAGCACGGCGCCCCTCCAACCAGCGATTCGCCCCCAGGGCATCAGCCTGCTGTCGTCGAAAAAATCCGAGAGAACGACCTACGATCTCGTCGAAGCTACTCCCCCCTACTGCCGTGACCGCCGACAAACGCCGAATCATCGATTGCATCCTCGGATCAGGGTCAGCGGAGACCTCAATCCGATCCAGCAATAACTCGATCGGATCATAGATCTCTTCACAGGCATCCTGCTCTGAAAAGACGATATTCAAAACTCCGCCATGCGGAAGCGCAAGATTTTCTTTATCGATAACGATCGGCTGGGCGGGAACAACAATGGCAAGACCGGTTGCAGCGTATGCCGCGCGTCCTGCCCTGCCCAATGCGTTGAGTATCTCGTGAGGACGCAGATCCTTACGGGGATTTCCGTTTGGATCATCCACTACACTCCTGTCGGTACCGGCAAGGATCACGACATCGCACGGAAGATTCAATCCTTGAGCAATCGTGGAGGTGGCAGCCACCACATCAAGACCTAAATCCTGACTCTCGGCATCTCTGCGCAACTTGAAAACGCTTTCCGTCAGCCTTCGCTCTAAAGGCAGCAGGTCGCCGTGATGCACCGCTGCACGGCAGCCAACCGGATCAAATGCAGCCTTACCATCCCCCACATCCTTGAGAATCGACACACGCATCCTTTCCTGCACTTCATCTAACGTGATCGTGGCCGGTTCCAGAAGTTCATTGATCCTATTTGCAACGCTTCCACATGCTCGGCCATCGTTGCAAAATACGATCACGCGCTTTCCGACAGACGCATAGTCTGCTGCGATCTGCGCGGCGACTTCATTCCTGTTCGAGGTCAGTTCCCCGTTGTCCTTCTTTAGAAGCGGTGGCCGCTGATCCGTGAGCGCCTGCACCACCAGCTTCTCCGGTCTCTTGGGATGCCACCCAGAGATCAACGAAAATAGCCCCAGGGGCTGCGTGAGGATCCGACTTCGCGCCGCCTTGGTCTTCTTCTCCGATGCCGTTTGCTCGGCTAGCTCAATATCAAACTCGTCATATATAACGCAAGAGCGGAGTTGCCGGGTAGGCTTCCAAGGATCATCAAACGCCTCGACCTCCCTTCCCGTAACCTTTCGCAGCCATCGCGCAATTTCAGCGCCGTTGTCAACCATAGCGGACAACAGCAGCAAGTCCGCATTCTTGCGATGGTGGATAAATGTCAGCAGGGCCAGCATCGCGTCGACCGCACGTGCATTTACCTTCAATGACGTCTCGGGATCTTCTGCACTGATGAGATGGAACTCATCGAATACGAGAAGCCCCACGTTATCAAACAGTTCTGGAGCGAAGCCTAAAAGGGCAAGGCAGCGCTCAGGCGTCATCACGGAAAACGGCGGCAATCTTTCGCCGAGGTCTTCCAATGCAACATCTTCGACAATGCTGACCGTTTCCAGATCCCCAATCTGTGCAGACATGTCTGCCTCGACTTGATCGACGAGAGCATGCGTAGGTGCCAGATAGACGACATGTTCATCTGCACACAAGGTCGCAGCGATTTTTAGTACGGAGAGCGTCGTCTTTCCCGAGCCTGTAGGAGAGGTCATCACCATTGACTTGCCGCAGTTCAAATATCCCGTACGGATCGCCTTAAGATGATTGATCCAGAGGAACGGTCGCGACTGTGCCTGCGACAGGAGCCACTCGGACCATGCGGGTGCCCGTGCGCCAGATGGCGTCGGAAGCCGAACTAGCATCGCCGCCTGCATGCCATCGATGACACGGCTCAAGAGCGTTGCCAAATGGTGTGGTCCCGCAAACTGATGATGTACTATCCCCCCGAAACCCAGCTCTATTTCAACCGGTGCGGCCTCCGACAAGCTGATGACTTGCTGAAGCATCAATCGGACATCAGTCTCAGGGTCTTCCCCCCTACGCGCCTGTCTTCCAAGATTCTGAACGACATATGCGCACTCTCGCAAGAGAAGGTCAGTTGCCACTTCACGGCTATCTCCCTCTCGAATAATCTCCTTGCCCAACTCGCGTTCTATCAAAGTTGAGAGATTCCCTGTTGCCAACTCCCGAAGGCTCAGAATCAGAGATCGCCGAACCGCGCGCCGTTCGCCCTTCGCCTTTAATTGGCCCGCAGCCTCCGCCGCATCAGCCGCCCGATCCGCGATCAGAAAGAGAAGCGTCGCCGAAATCGTTGAACCGATAGCATCACTTGATACGACCGTGGGCCGGTCTGGTGTTTTTTCACGCAAACGGGCCAGTATCTGATGCGCACTTGCCGCGACGAAGGCCGCTGCGCGCGTCTGCTCAGGTCTCAGATTAAGCGCGACATAAGCCTCAAATGTCGAGGCAAGGCGCCGGACACGATCGATCACTTCGCTTGCTGCGTCAAACTCCTCCTCCTGGGATTGAAGACGAACCGTCGCCAGCTCTATATGAGCGGCCGTAAGAATCTCATCCAACGTTTCAGGCTCTAAGCCAGGAAGGTCTGGTGCCTGTCGCAAAAGGGCTCGGGAACTTGAATCAAACACTGGTGATTTCCTTGACTTTGGCGGCGACCTCGTTTGCAAGGATGGCAAGCCCCTCACGGACGTCGTTGAAGGCTAATATGCCAGCGAAGCGGGTTTCAAGAGCTCCGCCGGCCGCTGCTTCAAAGCCCGCGATGACATGAACGAAGCCCCCTGATTTACGCCGATTTTCTCCTGTTGCTACGGCGACCCTGTACTGCCGCACTTCCTCCCAAAATACCTCGTCGACCGCTGCCTCGGCATCGATTCCGGGAACGCTCTTCAACAATGTCACAAGGTCTGCAAGAATTTCGTCATCACGGTCACCATCGCGAATCGACTTAATTTCGGGCCACACGCTAGAAGTGATGAGATTGCGAGGCTTCGTCGAAGCCTTGTCCTCACAAATGACGATTCGTTTGATCTCGCTTTCTGCACCGTCCAGCTCAATGATGAAACCGTCAAACCCCTTGTCTGCCTGCCGAACATGCGGAGAAGTCATGTATGCATTCGGCATAGTGATCCTTGCCGCCACCCATGAAACATGCTGAAACAAGAGGCCGTCGCGATGAATGATTGACGTCTCGATCCGTCTTTTCGCCGCAGCCTTTTCCTCTTCTGAGCCTGTTAACTCCAGATCAATATCTTTCTGACGCGGAGCCGTCAGTTTTCTAACAACGTTTTGGGCAACTTTTCCCTTTGCTGTTCGCAACTGCGGTTCTAAAGACTGAATCACGCGCTGTGCATTTTCCTCCTGCCGCAAATAGAGATAAGCAACAGTCTCGATCAGAACGCTTCTCTTCCTCGCATTAATTGACCATTCAGCAAAGTTGCATTCACTTGTAATGACAGGTTTCAACGAAAAAGGCATTTCAGTAATTAATTTTTATAAAAAGTGACAAAACATATTGTATCGATAGAAGCTCAGTAAAGGTGCGAATCTATGCTTTTGACTGCAAGGCTCCGGCGATTCATCGGCTATGGCAGACCACCGCATTGATCTGGCATCGGTTCGTCAACATGCGGGTGAATTTCCCCATTTCAGATGGAGACCACAACACAAAATGGTATGCGCTCTACAAGCTAGCTGACTCCGATCCTTCAGTGATCGAGAGTCATAAGCACTACTTGTTATTTAGAGATATTGTGGCTATGTCGATACTGCTAGTCCCGATGGTTCCCCTAGCAACGCACTTTTCCGGCATAGATGTCATGTCTCTCAAGCTTTCGGTAATGAAACGCCTATTGCAAGCGTTCCAAACCCTGATACCGACATGCGAACGGAATCTTGCAATACTAAGTTTTCCGGGATTTCCGGAGACCTCATTTAAGGAAATAGATATGAACGCAAATCTTACGACTCTCGAAAACGCCCCAAGTAAAACAGGCCAGAAATCTGGCGGTGGTCGGGGAAACAACCCTTCTAAAAAGTAACACCGCCCGAATTCAAACAGACGCTTGCGACGACCCGCCATGTTCGGCCTGATAGTCGCAAGCATATTTGCGCCAAGCGGGATATCTTTCGCGCCCCCATGTAGCGAAGTCCGAATAACCATGCGGCAATTGAGGCCAAGGCGCAATGACAGCCCTCTCAGATTCGGTAAGGCAATCGTTGATTCTCATCGTCATCGACTGATGTACATATCCGATAAAGTTCACAGCCAGCGCCATGTAATACCGATGCCAAAATGGTTTATAAGCCTTATCGCCAAATAGTGCTGCAACCAAGGTTTCAAGCCATTCTCTGTCGGGCTGATGGCTCCCGCTACTCCACCGCTTTAAGGTGACCATCTCCATTTTGATAGTAGTCAGTTTTGGGTGGTCGTAGAATGCGGAGATAGTGCGCACCCCGGATTTCGCCTTGGTCCAGTCAAACAATAAAGCTGTGGGATTTTTGAACGGTTTGTCCAATGTCGGCCATACACTCATCAACGCATTGGTGTCGTTGGCCAGACAGTCGGTTTCATAAGAATGGTCCATTATTACCAGATGGGCTAAATGGACTTCAACGGCCACGAGCGCCCTCAAGAACACATAGCGCGTCTGTGTGGCAGCATTCTTCATAGCAACCATGACATCCGGCCAGATAAATCGCTTCAATAATTCATTATTCACGATTGCTTCGTAGGCTTGCGGGTATGCCTCTTGCATCAAGTGCTGATGTGCCAATGCCGATGCGGTTTCAACATCTATTAGGAAAGACTGATCCAGCGAAGACGCCAACCGGCCGGTGTTGTGATTTAACCCCCAAAAAAATGCTCCATACTCCCCTATTTGGTGCTCTATGCTGATCATGGCACGCTCATTTTTGGTGTGTGTGGCTAAAGCGAGCTCGGCCTCAATTCCCTCACTGAAGATTGCCCGCACATCGTCCGGGAAACCAAACGCTTCAACCATTTCTTGGAGCAGCGCCGCCACAACGTCGGGCGCAGGTTTCTTCCTTCCCTTTGAAACGGCATCAAAGCGTTTAAATAAAGACTCATGACCCGCAGCCTTGTAAATGCCACTCAGGGAAAAACCACCCAATCTTATAAAAACATGGGGCGAAAACAAGAACAATCCAGAGAAACAAAATGGCGCGGGCTTTCCGGAAAATGGTCTCAGAAAGCGCGGCCCCAAAGTAACTTTAGTGGGAAGACTGCTCATAAAGGCGCGAAATCATTGATGTAATGGAGGGTGCTGACGTATGGCAAACCTGTTCCGTGTCCTTTCCCTATGGTCGGGTTGCATGACCGTTTCAAGAAAGGAGTTCATGCCAAAGCATCGATGACCGCTTCGGGATTGTGCTCAATCACATTGAGCAGCACCAGCGCCGGGCCACGCGGTGTTCTGTCGCCTCGTTCCCAATGCCGCAGTGTGGCCGTTGAAAACCCGAATCGCGCCGCAAACTGCTCTTGCGTCATGCCCACTTTGGCGCGCACGGCCTTCACGTCCACGGACCTGGGCCGATGCACCTTGACACCGATCTCTTTACCACGCGCGTGCTCAATGGCTTCCTGCAGTCCCTGCTTGATGCTGTCGAATGCGTTGCTCATGATGCATGTCCTTTCCAAATGTGTACCAATAGATCAACCAAACCTGCCAACTCATTACGCTCAGCCTTACTCAGGTTGACCTTGTCACCTTTGGCGAACAAGGTCAACAGGTAGAGCGGCATGGCATCGTCGTGGAAGTAGTAAATAACACGTACGCCACCGCTCTTGCCCTGCCCGCCTCGGCCCCAGCGAAGCTTGCGTACGCCGCCGGTTCCTTCCATCAGGTCGCCCGCTTTGGGGTGCTCAGCCAGATAGCTGATTAAATCGGAACGCTCATTCTGGCTGAGAAGCTTGTCGGCCAAGCGAATAAATGAAGGCAACTCCGCAATGCCGTTTAAAGTTTGATTGTAATCCATTGGATGAGTTCCGTGCAGAGTAATGATTCCACAGCATCACCATACAGACTAGGAGTCTGGCGATAAAATTTCCTCGTCCAGATCGTTGGACAGGCGCTTGAGCGCCTTGGCCTGCCGCGTGCGTTCGGCTGCCTGCCAGCGAGTCACAGCGCTGCGCAGCACACGGCGCTGGTTACCGACCTTTTGATGCAGTTCCACCGCGCCGGAGTCGATCAGCTTGGCCATGTAGGGCCGGCTGACGTTGACGAGTTGCGCCGCCTGCTCGGTGGTGAGAACCGGATCGTCGTTGTGAGCCACTGCCTTGTGATCTGTGGTTCGCAGTTGCACGGTTGCGCGACCCAGCATTTCGATCAATTCGTGCGTAATCGCCTCATCGGCTTCCTTGCTGAGCGTGACATGGCGCCGGACAATCGACACGACGGGTTCCACGTCGAACGATAATTCGAACATCGGCAAAGCGCGAGCAGACTCGGCGCGCACTCCAGCCGCCCGGCGAGGGGCCGGCGCAGTACGCCGCTTGTCCGGAGAAGGGAACGTTTGCTTAGTAGTCATAGTTGATATGATAACACTAACTCGAAATTATCGAAATAGTCGAAACCCAATAAAATCCTCCAGCAGTTCCAACTCTCGGGCAGCGACTGTGGTCGCTGCCTTCAAGAGACAGCCGCGTTTCCAACGATCCATTCCTATCGAGTTAATTTGCTCACTATCCTATCCTTAGTTAATACTGGAAGACTCTGCCCTCCTTGCGCAAATCAGCGCCTTCGGCGTCATGATGCCATAATCAGCATCACGCATAGCTCTGGCTTATTCCGACAAGCCAACACAGTTTATATATTCCTCCTACGCATAAAAGGCCACTGTGCCCGTTAACCAAAAGATACGGCCAACCATGAAATCCCCAAAAGAATCTCAGCACGATGTCACCGAAACCGCGATCAGAAAAACAGCCGACCTCGGGGCCAAAATCGCATTGAGTTTCATCCCTGGCGCATCTACCGCCTATGAGTTAGCAAAGCTGGGCGTGACCCAAGCACAGGCCTATGTAGAACAAAAGCAGAATCAGCGTATAGTGGATTTTCACGCCATGCTTATCAAGCAGGACGAGCATTGGAATCAGGACATGGCCGATGCCTACATTGAGGCTGCCGATTACCACTTGCTGTTGAGCGCATGCGTCCAAGATCTGGAGGATGAAAAAACAGAACTCTATGCTGCCCTTGCAAAGAATGCGGCTCTGCGCCGTATCACACCGCAAGACATTCGTTTTTTTACCTTGTCGCTACGTGAACTATCGCTAAATGACGTCAAGGAAATGCAAGTCGCCTACATTGCAAGCAAGTATCCATTGATCCCTCCATCTGGCGCTGGCAACTATAAGAAAGACCTGTCGCTTGAGCGAGCGTCAGACCATCAGGTCTATGGGCGCAAATTGATGGAGCAGCGCGGATTCGTCAAAGACGAAGTTCTTAGCGGCTATGGCGAACAGTTCATTGCAGCCTGCCATCTTCCGAATCAGCTCACACCCGGCGCAATCGGCATGAAAGAGTGGAAAAATGCAAACTCCCCCATGCTCCTCCTATGTTATGAAATCGGGGATACCTACATCACGGCATTCAGCGATAGGCTTTCCCAAAACCTAAGAACACAAGGTTATGCAACAACGGGGTTGGCCGCGATCACCCGAGAGAAGGCTATTCCTTTTATTCGGTACAGTCTGCTGATTTTCAAAGACAAGCCTGAATCCATCGTTGAGCATATTCGCTTCATCGAAAAAACGCTGAAAAAAGGCTCCATCGCCTTACAGTTATCGAAGAACTTTCCGGCGGTGCTTGAACCTGTGCGTCATCTTTTCGCACATGTGCTTCCCGTCGACGACCCCGATCCGCGACACGCAGCAGATATCGTTGCGCAGCTAATAGCAACGGATGAAACAACCGGCGAACCGGCCGCTGAGCAGACGACTTAGCTGTCTACACCAGCGAGATACGCCCCGCTACGCTGCCGCAGGTTTCAGCAATAGTCGATGAACGCTACCATTGCTCCGTACAACAGAAAAACGTGCAGCGCCACATATTCGCGGAGTGCGACATGGATAATCAACCGTTCCAGAAAAGTAGCCAACGCCATGGCATCGAAGCATCGATGCCGCTGCCCGATTCTGACGCTTACGGTGATCTGCCTCAGTTTCCAAAGGGCGGCGTATTGCCTTTTCGTCGTACCATCCGCCGCCAGGAACTACGCCAGATCGTCCCTTTGGCCGAAACAACCATCTACGAAATGGAGCGCCGAGGCGAGTTCCCGCGCCGCTTCAACCTGACGCCGCGTTGCGTCGTCTGGGACTTGGAAGAGGTGCATGCTTGGATAGAAGCGCGCAAGCAAGCCTCACGCTTCACCTCAACAAGTCGCTCGACAGGGCCGGATGTCAGGCAACGCAAAACACGTCCCGTCAAAAACTCACCGTAATGCCCAATCATCCCCCTACCCCTCTTAATCCCCTAGGGCACGTTGGGTCCCGACCACATCCGGCGCGGCTTCAATCAGTCGGGCCGACGGCGCAGCGCGCCGTACGTCCGCCAACGCGCTACGCATTGCGGCACCGGCATCGGTGGCTTCGCGGGTGAACTTCAACGCCAAGCGCCCCGGCTGCCCAATACCCACCAAGGCATCGTTGCAGCCCGCTTCGCCCAGGCGCTCAAGCAACGCATCCGGGTTGCGATCGTCGTCGGCGAGCTGATATGTCAGGGTAAAGGTGTATTCCATCGCACTACTCCTTAGCATCGTTGTCAGCCTCTTGCTGCTTACGGTACGTGATGCAGTTTAGTGATCTCCAGCATGGGAACGATTGGCCAGGCTGCCAGATGACAGCCTGGCCGCCATCTTACGCCATCGCGCTCAACGTCGGCACCACCGCGTTCGCCGGCGTCAATGCGGGCACGTAGCTCTCCCCGTCGATCCAAGCATCAACCATGTTGGCCCACTCTTGCAACATGTGGCGCCGCTGCTCGGCGTACTCGGCCTTGTTGTAGATCGAGCGCGAAGAACGGCCGTCTTCGTGCGCCAGGCACTTCTCGATCCAATCGCGGTTGAAGCCGACTTCGTTCAGCAGCGTCGAGCCGGTACGGCGCAGGTCGTGGACGGTGAACGGCTCCAGCGGCAAACCGGCGGCCTTGGCCCGCTCCGCCACAATCTGCGTGATCCGGTTCAAGGTCGCCTGGGACATGCAACGGTCAGAATCATAGCGCGAGGGAAGCACAAACTTGGAGCCAGCCGCGCACGTATGCAGCGCAACGAAGATATCGAGCGCTTGACGAGACAAATAGACCACATGCGGATTGCGCCCTTTCATCCGTTCCTTGGAGATCGTCCAGACTGCGTTCTCAAAATCGACTTCGTCCCAGGTGGCTTTGATCAGTTCGCTTTTGCGCACCAGCGTGAGCAGAATCATGCGTAACGCCAGTCGGATGGTCGGATAGGTCGCCACCGACTCCATCTGTCGGGCCATCAGCCGAATCTCCAGCGGCGACAAGGCGCGATCCTTTGGTACAAAGGTCGCAATTGACGCAGCACTCACGTCGTTGCCCGGGTTATCCACCTTCTCGCCGTGCAGGATGGCGAAGGTGTAGACCTGTTTCACGATGTCTCGAATGTGGACCCCTGTGGCGGGGGCACCACGATCCTTCACCTTGTTGCAAAGGGCGCGCAGGTCACCGGCGGTGATTTCATTGAGCTTCCGATTCTGAAAGGCCGGCAGGATGTCCCGAGCAATGATGTGCTTGCGCATCGCCTTGGTGCTGTCGGCCATGCGGGCACCGGCCAGCCATTTTTCGGTCATGTCACCGAAGGTCTTGGCGGCGGTCAGCCGGCGTTTCTCGCGCTGCTTCTCCAGCGCCGGGGAGATGCCCTGGGCGACGGCTTTCTTAGCGTCGATCAGCTTTTCACGAGCCAGGGCCAGCGAAATGCCCGCTGGCCCGTAGCGGCCAATGGTCAGCGTCTCGCGCCGACCGTTGAGACGGTAATCATAGCGGAAGGTGATGGTACCGGTGGGCGATACCGTGACGTACATCCCGTCGCGGTCAGAAGCCTTATAAATCTTGGCCTTAGGCTTGAGATTGCGTAGTGCGGTGTCAGTAAGCATCGAAGTTTTCTCCTGTTTATGACGGCTTTTTACCGTCAGGGGTCAGGAGACCTGCTGATGCCCGGAAAGCCGCATAAAATAAGCTTTCCAGAGGAGCGTTTTACCGTCAAAGACCGATTTGGTCTGAATAGTGAACGGCAGGGTCTTAATCGGGCCACCGGTTCCTACCGCCACTTCTATCGTCAACTTGTTTTGCTGGTCAGCGATAGCTACCGATAGTCACCGCAACATATTTAATTATAAATCAATACGTTACGGTGGTTTTTCGATAAGTAGCGATAGTCCCAAAAGGACCTGATTTTATTCCCACTCAATAGTCGCAGGCGGCTTGCTAGACACGTCATAAACCACGCGGTTGATGCCGCGCACTTCGTTAATGATGCGCCCCGATACCTTGGCCAACAACGGATAAGGCAATGGCGCCCAATCGGCAGTCATGAAGTCCGAGGTTTGCACAGCACGTAAGGCCACCACGTACTCGTAGGTGCGGCCATCGCCCATGACGCCCACCGACTTCACCGGCAAGAACACAGCGAAGGCTTGTGAGGTCAGGTCGTACCAGCTTTGACCCGTTACTGTATCTTGAGTATTGCGCAGTTCTTCGATGAAGATCGCATCAGCGCGGCGCAGCAGGTCCGCATATTCGTGTTTGACTTCACCCAGAATACGTACGCCCAAGCCAGGTCCTGGAAAGGGGTGGCGATAAACCATGGCGGGAGATAGCCCCAAGGCGACACCCAGTTTTCGGACTTCGTCCTTGAACAATTCGCGCAAGGGTTCCAGCAGTTTCAAATTCAGTGTTTCAGGCAGGCCGCCCACGTTGTGGTGGGATTTGATGGCTACGGCTTTGCCTGACTTGGCGTTGGCCGATTCAATCACATCAGGGTAGATGGTGCCTTGCGCTAACCAGCGGGCGTTAGGTAGCTTACCAGCTTCGGCCTGAAAGACTTCGACAAATTCCTTGCCGATAATTTTCCGTTTTGCTTCTGGGTCGGTAACGCCGGCTAGCTTACCCATGAACTGGGCGCTGGCGTCGACATGGATGATATTCATGCCGAAGTGATTGCCCATGGTTTCCATGACTTGCTTGCCTTCGTCCAGGCGCAGCAAGCCGTGATCGACAAAGACGCAGGTTAGTTGGTCACCTATAGCTTTGTGGATTAACGCGGCGGCAACAGAGGAATCCACCCCACCCGACAGGCCCAGTATGACGTCATCTGTGCCTACTTGTTCACGTATGCTGGCAACGGCTTCGGCAACGTAGTCGGGCATATTCCAGTCGGCGCTGCACTGGCAGATGTCTTTGACAAAACGGGTCAGTATTGCCAAACCCTGCGCAGTGTGGGTGACTTCAGGGTGAAACTGTACGGCGTAAAAGCCGCGTTCTTCGTCGGCCATGCCGGCAATTGGGCAAGATGGCGTAGACGCCATCAATTTAAAACCTGGCGGCATTTCAGTGACTTTGTCGCCGTGGCTCATCCAGACCTTGAGCATACCGTGGCCTTGATCGGTACTGAAGTCTTGCAGGCCGTCCAGCAAACGGGTATGGCCACGGGCACGGACTTCGGCGTAGCCGAATTCACGCTGGTCGGACCATTCAACCTTACCGCCCAGCTGCATGGCCATGGACTGCATGCCGTAGCATATGCCCAGCACTGGTACGCCAGCCTCAAAGACCTGAGATGGTACTTTCATGGAGTCCGTGTCATAGGCCGAGGCGTGGCTGCCAGACAATATAATGCCTTTCAAGCCTTGCTGTTCACGAATGAAGTCATCGCTGACATCACCAGGGTGAATTTCACAAAACACACCGGCTTCGCGTACGCGGCGGGCTATTAATTGGGTGACTTGTGAACCGTAATCAAGAATAAGGATACGCTGGTGCATGGCTTAAAAGAAAAAAAGAAATCAAGGTAGTAATGTAACGTATTGGCCGCGCTTACGCAGGCTCTAGGGGCAGTTAAACTGCATCATTTACAACATCGGTGTATTTTTACGGGCTTATATCTATGTCAACGACAACATCTACTCCTGCTGTTTTTGTATTGGTACACGGTGCCTGGCATGGCGGCTGGTGCTGGGCTCGCGTTGCCAACCGATTACGCGCCCTGGGTCACCAGGTGTACACGCCGACCCAGACTGGCGTGGGTGAACGCAAGCATTTGCTAAATCCTGACATTACGCTGGACACCTATGTTCAGGATATTGCCAATGTGCTGATCTACGAAGATCTGCAGCAGGTGGTGTTGGTGGGTCACAGCTTTGGCGGCCTGGCCATTACGGGCGTGGCCGACATCATGCCGGAACGTATACAGCAACTGGTGTATCTGGATGCCTTTCTGTTGGAAAGCGGCACCACTGTCTTTGACACCCTGCCCGATGAAGTAGCAGCCAACCTAAGATCAGCGGCACAGCAACTGCCAGTACCTGCCCTGTTGCCCCCGCGTCCCCAGGCACTGGGCCTGACTAACCCCAAGGATATAGCCTTTCTAGATACCAGACTGACACCGCAACCGCTGGGTGTCTACGAAAGCAGCTTGCAGTTGCAATACCCCGTAGGCAACGGCCTGCCCTGTACCTATGTGCATTGTGTTCAACCGGTATTCCGGGCAGTGCAGCCATCAGCGACCTGGGCCAGAGACCAACCCGAATGGGCTTGGGAAGAGCTGTCAGAAGGCCATGCTGCCATCGTGTCAGCACCTGATAAAGTCAGCGATCTACTGCATCGCCTGACGTTTTAGGCGTCCGCCATAAACCAAACCCGCAAATACAAGCATGCATTTGCGGGTTCAGGTACAGCGATTTCACGACCGGGGTTTAATCGGCCCGATAGTTGGGTGCTTCTTTGGTGATTTGCACGTCATGTACGTGGGACTCACGTACGCCAGCAGACGTGATTTCCACGAATTCGGCTTTGTTGTGCAGGTCTTCTATGGATGCGCAACCGCAATACCCCATGGAAGCACGTATGCCACCCACCAACTGATAAATGATCGCCAGCACGCTGCCTTTGTAAGGCACGCGCCCTTCTATGCCTTCAGGTACCAGCTTGTCTTCGTTGTTGCTAGGATCTTGGAAGTAGCGGTCGGCAGAGCCATCGGCCATGGCGCCCAAGCTACCCATGCCGCGGTAGGATTTGTACGACCTGCCCTGGAATAGCACGACTTCACCGGGGGCTTCTTCGGTGCCAGCAAACATACCACCCATCATGCACGCTGCTGCGCCTGCTGCCAAGGCCTTGGAAATGTCACCAGAAAAACGTATGCCGCCATCGGCGATCAGGGGCACGCCAGTGCCAGCCAGTTCTTTGGCGACATCGGCAATGGCCGTAATTTGAGGTACGCCTACGCCAGCCACGATACGGGTGGTGCAAATAGAACCTGGGCCTATGCCGACCTTGACGCAGTCGGCGCCGGCTTCAACCAAAGCACGTGCCGCAGCAGCGGTAGCAATATTGCCGCCTATGACTTGTACTTTAGGGTAGTTTTTCTTGACCCAGCGCACGCGTTCGATGACGCCTGCGGAATGGCCGTGCGCGGTATCAACCACGATGACGTCCACACCGGCATTGGCCAGCTTTTCAACGCGTTCTTCAGTGCCCTCGCCCACCCCAACGGCGGCGCCTACGCGCAACTGCCCGTGGCTATCTTTACACGCATAAGGGTGTTCGGTATTTTTGACGATATCTTTGACGGTGGCCAAACCACGCAGCTGGAATTTGTCATTAACGATCAGCACGCGTTCCAGCCTGTGCCTGTGCATCAAGGACTGGGCTTCTTCAAGCGTCGCGCCTTCCTTCATGGTGACCAGCTTTTCCTGGGGCGTCATGATGTCGCGCAGCGGCAGGTCCAGACGGTCTTCAAAACGCAGGTCGCGGTTGGTGACTATGCCTACCAATTTGCCTGCTTCAACCACGGGCAAACCGGAAATTCCGTGCTGACGCTGCAAATTAATGGCGTCGCGCACTTTCATGACAGGGGTCACGGTGACCGGGTCGATGACGATACCGAATTCGTGGCGTTTGACCCGGGCGACTTCACGCGCTTGGGCGTCGGCGGTCAGGTTTTTATGGATGATGCCTATGCCGCCTTCCTGAGCCATGGCAATGGCCAGTCGCGATTCAGTCACCGTATCCATGGCGGCAGACACCAATGGGATATTCAGGGTAATGTCGCGCGTAAAGCGGGTGGACAGGGATGTGTCGCGAGGCAGTACTTCGGAATACGCAGGTACTAACAACACATCGTCGAAAGTAAGGCCTTTTTTGATAAGACGCATAAACTAACTCCGTGCAAAGCAGAATTATACGCCTATCTGCTGGTTTTTTCTTGTAAAAAAGGACGAACTTACGTTAAGTGCAAGTTCGTCCTGGCTTTTGCTGCTAAAGATGATGCCAGGCTGCTTAGCCCAGTTGCACCCGCGCATTACGGAACATGCGCATCCACGGGCTGTAGCCACCATTTTCGCTGCTAACGCCACCCTGATCCGCTGGCCCCCACTGTTCGGGCGCCCACGACATCATCACATTACGCGTTACCCGCTCGGGGTGCGGCATCATGATGGTGAAACGTCCGTCAGCAGTAGTTACGCCTGCTATGCCTTCAGGACTGCCATTCGGATTGTACGGATATTGTTGGGTAGCTTGGCCCTGGTTGTCTATGTAGCGCAGGCTAGTCAGTACCTTAGCCGCGTCACCCTGTTGGCTAAAGTTGGCATAGCCTTCGCCATGCGCCACAGCCACGGGTAATTGAGTACCTGCCATGCCTTGCAAAAACAAGGACGGTGAATCGGCAATTTCCACCATGGACAAACGCGCTTCATACTTTTCGGACTGGTTGCGGGTGAAGCGCGGCCAGTGCTGCGCCCCCGGTATCATGGTGGCCAATGCTGCCATCATCTGGCAGCCATTGCACACACCCAAGGCAAAGCTATCGGGACGCGCAAAGTAGGCAGCAAACTGGTCGGCCAGCATGGCGTTATAACGTATGCTGCGCGCCCAGCCTTCGCCTGCACCAAGAACGTCGCCGTAGCTAAAGCCGCCCACCATCACCAGCCCATGCATATCGTCCAGTTTGGTACGACCCGATAGCAGATCGGTCATGTGCACATCCAGGGTTTGGAAGCCGGCCTTGTCAAAGGCCCACGCCATTTCCACATGGCTGTTACAGCCCTGCTCGCGCAAAATAGCTACTGCAGGACGCGCGCCTTTCGCAATATAAGGTGCAGCGATGTCTTCCTGGGGATTAAAAGCGACTTTGGGCTGGAAGCCTGGGTCAGCACTATCTTGCCAGAGATCGAATTCCGCCTGGGCGCAGGCCGGATTATCACGCAGCGCCATAATGCGGCGGCTGACTTCGCTCCATTGTTGCCCAAGCTCGGCTCTAGGCTGTTGGTAGATGCACAAACCATCGCGGAATACCTGGATTTCATCCTTGGTATTCAGGCTGCCAATAACATGAGAATGCGCCGATAAGCCTGCGGTGCGCAAATGTTGCATCACTGCGTCACGTTGATCGCGACGTACCTGAATAACCCCGCCAACTTCTTCGGTAAATAGTGCTTTCAGGGTGGCTTCGTCACGCTGTACGGCGACCTGGTCTGCACGTATCTTGTAATCACCCCAGTCGGACGTCTGGGCATCTATGGTCAACATATCCAAATTCATGGAGACACCGACGTGTCCGGCAAAGGCCATTTCACACACAGTGGCCAACAAGCCACCATCAGAACGGTCGTGATAAGCCAGCACTTGGCCAGCAGCGGCCAATTCCCTGATAACCCGGAAGAATGTACGTAAGGCTGCGGCATCCGTGATGTCTGGCGCCTGCTGGCCTACATGGTCAAAGGTTTGCGCTAGTACAGAACCACCCATTCTTTGCTGACCAAAGCCCAGGTCTATCAGTATCAAGCAGGTTTCGCCCACGTCAGTGCGCAATTGTGGCGTCAAGGTGGCGCGCACATCAGTTACCGGTGCAAAAGCCGTGACCACCAAGGACACTGGCGAGCGCACTTCCCTATCCTGACCGTCGGTATCCCAGACGGTACGCATGGACAGCGAATCCTTACCCACGGGTATGGACAGATCCAATTGCTGGCACCAATCACTGACAGCAGACACCGTGTCATACAGCGCAGCATCCTGCCCATCGACACCACAAGCGGCCATCCAGTTGGCAGACAGCTTGATGTCCTTGAGCCCCGCCACGTCGGCAGCTACCAGGTTGGTCAGGGCCTCGGCCACGGCCATACGGCCAGACGCTGGCGCATCCAAAATAGCCAACGGCGTACGTTCGCCCATGGCCATGGCTTCGCCACGCACACCTTCACGATCCGCCAAAGTGACGGCGCAATCGGCGACCGGCACTTGCCACGGACCTACCATTTGGTCGCGGCTGTTTAAGCCCCCAACGCTACGGTCGCCTATGGTGATCAAGAAGGTTTTGTTAGCCACTGTGGGGTGACGCAAAACCCGGTTGATGGCTTCAGCCAAGGGAATGACCGTCAAATCCAGGTCTGTGCCATGAGTTGCCTGGCGCTGTACGTCGCGCAACATACGCGGCGGCTTATCCAGTATCACCTCGATAGGCACATCCACAGGCCGTATCGCGCCCTCGGCCAAAGGTGTAATTGTGTCTGACACGCCAGGTAGGCCTTCGCCATACGTTACACGCAACTGGCGCTCTTCAGTGGCAACGCCCACTACCGCATAAGGACAGCGTTCGCGTTTGGCGATACGGTCGAAATGGTCCAGATTGCTGGGCAATATCGCCAGTACGTAGCGTTCCTGGGATTCATTGCTCCAGATTTCAGCGGGCGATAAGCCGGACTCTTCCAGGTGTACCTGCTGCAACTCGAAGATAGCCCCACGGCCTGCATCGTTGACCAACTCGGGAAAAGCATTGGACAAGCCACCTGCACCCACATCATGGATGGCAATAATGGGGTTGTCGTCGCCCTGTTGCCAGCAACGGTCTATAACTTCCTGGGCACGGCGTTCCAGTTCAGGATTGCCACGTTGTACAGAATCAAAGTCCAATTCAGCGGTGTTAGCGCCCACGCTCATGCTGGATGCCGCGCCACCGCCCATGCCTATACGCATGCCGGGGCCGCCCAGCTGTATCAGCAAGGCACCGGGGGGGATGGGATCTTTGTGGGTTAAACGGCCATCAATAGAGCCCAAGCCGCCAGCGATCATGATGGGCTTGTGATAGCCCCAGCGGATGGCGTCTACCGACTGTTCGTAAACACGAAAATAGCCCAGCAAGTTGGGGCGACCAAACTCGTTATTGAAGGCTGCACCGCCTATGGGACCTTCTATCATGATGTCCAGTGGACTGGCGATACGGTCAGGTGCGCCATAGTCTTCGCCTTCCCAAGGTTCTATGGCGTCCTTAAAACGCAAATTGGAGACGGTAAACCCGGTCAAACCGGCTTTGGGTTTGGAACCGCGCCCGGTTGCACCTTCATCACGAATTTCGCCGCCTGCACCGGTTCCTGCCCCGGGATATGGCGCAATCGCCGTCGGGTGATTGTGGGTTTCCACCTTCATCAGGGTGTGGACCACGGTATCGTAATGCTGGTATTCCGACACATCAGGATTGCGTCCGGCATGAAACAAGGTGGCTGGGCCACCGGCCATGACGGCAGCATTATCCGAATACGCCACGATGGTGCCGTCGGGCTGAGCGGCATGGGTAGCCCGTATCATGCCAAACAAGGTGTTGTCCTGGGCTACGCCATCAATCACCCATTGTGCATTGAATATTTTGTGGCGGCAGTGTTCGCTATTGGCCTGGGCGAACATCATCAATTCCACATCCGTGGGGTTGCGCCCCAATTGGCGGAATGCGACATCCAGATATTCAATTTCGTCTTCCGACAGGGCCAGACCCAATTGCCGGTTAGCTGTTTCCAGTGCCGACTGACCATCAGCCAAAATATCTATGATCTGTATAGGCTTGCCCGGCAACGAGGCGAACAAAGCAGAACCGTCAAAGCTGGCGTCCACCACCGTGTCTGTCATACGGTCGTGCAGGCAAGCAGCAATCGCAGACAACTGTTCAGGAGTAAATGACTTGGTACCCAGCAGCCCACGGGTTGGGGTAATGGCGTAATGTATGCCGCGTTCAATACGGCGCACGGTCTGAAGACCGCAATTATGCGCGATATCTGTCGCTTTGCTAGCCCAAGGGGAGATGGTGCCAAAACGCGGAAATATCCGCAACACCAAAGCTTTATGCGCGTCTGGCGTGGCGGCAACGGGATCGCCATAGGTCAGCAATTGCGACAGTTTTTGGTGATCGGCTTGCGCCAGTTCCGCATTTAACCAGACGTAGTGTTCGTAGTGCGCCGTAATATCGGCCACTGGCAGGTCAAGTTCGGAAAAACGCTGCAACAGGCGTTCACGGCGGAAAGACGACAGTACCGGCGAGCCGGAAAAATACAGTATGGAATTCACGATACGAGGCAGGCAAAATGAAGGGAATACCCCTATTTTAGCCGCATACCCGTATTAAGGACTGCCCTTAGGGATAAATGACTTCCAACACGTCCAATTCGTCTATGCCTGCGGGCGTACGTAAGGTGATGGTGTCGCCTTCCCTAGCCTTCAGCAAAGCACGTGCCACCGGCGAAATCCAGCTGATTTTCCCTTGTAACGGTTCAGCTTCGTCTACGCCAACAATAGTGACGCGGAACTCTTCACCGGCCTTGTCCGAATAGACTACGGTTGCCCCAAAAAAGACTTGGTCGCGATTGGGTTGAGCCGAAGGGTCGACGACTTCAGCAATTTCCAAACGTTTGGTCAGGAAACGCATGCGGCGGTCGATTTCGCGCAAACGCTTTTTGCCGTAGATGTAGTCGCCATTTTCAGACCTATCGCCATTAGACGCTGCCCACGACACGATTTGCACCACTTCGGGACGCTCTTGAGTCAACAAATGGGCAAGTTCGGCGCGCAAACGCTTATAGCCATCGGTGGTGATGTAGTTCTTGGTGCCAGGAGGCAGGGCTAGTGCTGCCGGGGCCAAGTCCTCGTCATCATCATTATCGGATTCTTTAACAAATGCTTTGCTCATGACACTAGCCTACACCCAATCATGCCAAACAGGCGTTAAGCCGTTGGGTAAAGGCGGCAATTCGCCCAGATCCAGTCTGGCTTCCGTGGGGCTGTGGAAGTCAGATCCGCAGGATGCCATAAAGCCGTAACGCTTCGCCACCTTGGCGTACTCGTCATATTGGCTGACGGTATGGCTGCCGGTCACGACCTCTATGGCCTGACCGCCCAGGTCCTTGAAGCTTTCAAACAAGGCATCAAACTGCATGGCGCTATATTTATACCGCCCGGGGTGGGCAATAACGGCACGGCCGCCCGAATCCAGTATCCACCCCACAGCCTGTTCCAGGCTGGACCATTGCACAGCCACATTACCCGGCTTGCCATCACCCAGATAACGATCAAAGACCGCTTGCAAGGTGTCACAATAGCCTTGAGCCACGATATAACGGGCGAAATGGGTACGGCTGACCATGGCGGAATTCGCGGCATAGGTTAAAGCCCCTTCATAGGCGCCCTTAATGCCCAAGCTGGCTAGTTTGTCGGCCATTTTCCGGGCGCGACCTTCACGACCGGCCCGTACTGCGGTCAAGCCCGTGTTGAGCGCCTGATTATGGCGATCTATATTCAGGCCGACCACATGCACCGTTTGGCCTGACCAGGTTACTGAAATCTCTATGCCAGGAATAAACGCCATACCCAGACCGCGCGCGGTGGTTTCGGCCTCGTCCAGGCCGTCCAATTCGTCATGGTCAGTCAATGCCCAAAGCTGCACGCCATTGGCATGTGCACGCTGCGCCACCTGGGCAGGCGGCAAGACCCCATCTGAAATGGTTGAATGGCTGTGTAAGTCGACTTTAATAGCATTAGCTCCGTAAAAACTGTTGTATAGAACCTATTTGATCCTGAGTGCGCAAGGTGGGCGCATGCCCCACCCCGGCCACCTGATGCAAGCTGGCCAGGGGATTACGTCGCAGCATTTCCTGTGCCGTGTTTTCAGTCAACAGGTCAGACAGTTCACCATGAACAATAAGCACAGGCGCTTGCAGGCCTTCATAAGCCGCCCAAAGAATAGCTTCAGAACTTTGTAAAAATGCCGCCGACTGCGCCGCCATGGGTTCGGAAATACGTAAATCGTAGTGCTTAACCCAATGCTTGCCCTGGGGCAGAAACACATAACGGGTCAGGTCTTCCCAGCCCGCCCTGTCGTGTGGGCCAAAACCCTGCGATACCGAATGCACGTAATCCACGGCCTGATCGAAGGTATCGAACTGCATAGGGTCACCAACATAGTCGGCAATACGACTTAGGCCACTGACGTTTAAAGTCGGGCCTATGTCATTTAATACCATTTTCCCCAGTTTCAAGGTCTGGTCTGCCGGTAAGCCCTGATCGCCGCGATTGGGACGCATCACCGTTGACATCGCAAGGGCACCCGCCAATCCCAGGCCTATCAGGCCCCCCATAGAGGTACCCACCCAATCCAGTCGAACCGGATTTAACCTGGCAATCAGGGTAAGCATATCGGCCACATACTGAGGTACCGCATAGCCTGAAGACTGTATCAACCAGTCGGACTTGCCACGCCCCGTCACATCGGGGCAGACCACCCGGTAATCATTGCACAGGCTACGCGCCAGCAGATCAAAATCCCGCCCGGTACGCGTCAAGCCATGCACGCATAACACGACATTATCATTGTCAGGATCGCCCCACTCCCAGTACGCCATGCGGTGCGTGCCTGCAGGACTGGCACACATAACATAGTCCAAACGTGGTTGTGAACCAGATGTTGCAAGGGATGTGTCTGACATGAGGGCTCCTGAGGAAAGGAGCTTTGATTGTAGCGTAGCGATAAATTAACGCTACGCTACATTCCAGCTAAATACGTCAATCAATAAACAAGGTGGCCGGACATTCCAAGTAAGCCCGTATCGCCTGGATGAACTGAGCCGCATGCATGCCATCCACCACCCTATGGTCAAAGGACGACGATAGATTCATCATCTTGCGCGCCACCACCGCGCCGCCCACAATCATGGGACGCTCGACAATGCGGTTGACGCCCACGATGCCGACCTCGGGGTGATTAATGACTGGCGTGGATACTATGCCGCCCAAGGCTCCCAGGCTGGTCAAGGTGATGGTAGACCCCGTCAACTCTTGCACAGTGGCCTTGCCCGAACGTGCCGCACCGGCAAGGCGGGCAATGCCTGACGCGCACTGCCATAGGTCCATGGTTTGTGCATGACGTAACACCGGCACCATCAGACCCGCGTCGGTTTGCGCTGCCACGCCCAGATGCACCGCGTCATAACGGGTAATGATGTTGGTAGTGTCGTCATAACGCGCATTGATTTGCGGAAAATCCTTCAGTGCCAGCACCATGGCACGGGCCAGGAAAGGCAGCACGGTCAACTTACCGCGCGTGTTGCCCCAACGATGGTTCAACTGTACACGCAGGTTTTCCAGCTCCGTCACATCCACCTCTTCGACATAGGTGAAATGGGGAATGTGCCGTTTGGATTCCTGCATTTTTTGGGCGATTTTGCGCCGTAAGCCTATGACTGGAATTTGATGCTGGCCGTCGGCGGCGCTAGCTGGCGCTGCAGTCACTGCCCCAGGCTTGCTTACCCCCGGGGTAGCAGACTGTCCAGTACCAGCCTTATGCGCTGCCAGTATGGCGTGAGTGATGAGACCATGTTCGTCCCTGGGCTGAACCTGATAGAGGTCTATGCCTAGTTCACGGGCCTGACGGCGTACCGAGGGCGAGGCCAAGGGCTTAAGGTGGGGCTGATCCGGGTTGACCACGGCAACCACTGGTGCAGTTACGGCTGCGACTGCTGGCGTGGTTACAGACGCAGCTACAGCGGCAACTACCGGCACGGGCTCGGATGCAGCTATGGTGGCGGTTGTTGGCTCAGGGGCCGCATGCGTCGGCAAAGGCCTATTAGTACTACCCGCAGAACTTAATTCATCGATGGCTTCGCGATGTTGCTCGGCTGCCAACTGATCAACCTCCAAGGTAATCAGATTGGCGCCCACGGCCATGATGTCGCCAGGCTGACCACCCAAATGGGTGACCTTACCAAAAACGGGTGAAGGTATCTGAACGCTGGCCTTGTCGGTCATGACGTCAGCCAGTATCTGATCCTCGATGACGCTATCGCCTATGGCGACATGCCATTCGACAATTTCGACTTCGGCTATGCCTTCGCCGATATCCGGCATTTTAATAACGTGCTCGGTCATACTGCCTCCATAGCGCGTTTGAATGCCTGCCCTACCCGCTTGGGTCCTGGGAAATATGCCCATTCGTGCGCATGCGGATACGGCGTGTCCCAACCCGCCACGCGCTGTATGGGCGATTCCAGATGATAAAAACAGTGTTCCTGTATCAATGACAAGAGTTCCGCGCCAAAACCGCTGGTCTGGGTGGCTTCATGCACAATCACGCAACGTCCGGTTTTCTTGACCGAGTTCACGATAGTGTCCAGGTCCAGGGGCCATAAGCTGCGTAAATCGATGATTTCGGCATCCACCCCGGATTCCTGAGCGGCCATTTGCGACACGTACACCATGGTGCCGTAAGTGATTACCGTCAGGCTGTTGCCGGGTCTGACTATGCTGGCTGATTCCAGCGGGATGCTGTAATAGCCTTCGGGGACATTGCCCAGAGGGTGTTTGGACCACGGCACCACAGGCTGATCATGGTGTCCGTCAAATGGACCGTTATATAAACGCTTAGGTTCCAGAAAGATGACTGGATCATTGCTTTCTATGGAGGCGATCAACAAACCCTTGGCATCGTAAGGGTTGGACGGCATAACCGTACGCAAACCGCTGACATGAGTAAACAGGGCCTCGGGGCTTTGGCTATGGGTTTGTCCACCATAAATACCACCGCCGGAAGGCATGCGTATAGTCAAGGGCGCGATAAATTCGCCCGCCGAGCGGTAGCGCAAGCGCGCGGCTTCCGAGACGATCTGGTCAGTGGCCGGGTAGAAATAATCGGCAAACTGAATTTCCACCACAGGGCGCAGGCCATAAGCCCCCATACCCACAGCAGCCCCGACAATACCGCCTTCGGAAATAGGCGCGTCAAATACCCTGGATTTGCCATATTTGGCCTGCAAGCCTTCGGTGCAGCGAAAAACACCGCCAAAGTAGCCCACATCCTGGCCAAAAATGACCACATTGTCATCGCGTTCCAGCATTACATCCATGGCCGAACGCAAGGCTTGTATCATCGTCATGGGGCGGGTTTGCTGAGTGTCGTCTTGCGTGCTCATACCAGCGCCTCCAACTTTTCCAACTGCTCGCGCAAATGCCAGGGCATGACCTCGTAGACATCTTCGAACATGGTTTCAACTGGCGAAGTCTTGCCAGTGGCCAGGGTGCCATAGCCTTCAGATTGCTTCTGGGCGGCTACCACCTGCGCTTCATAATCCTTTTGGGTTTGTTGATGTTCCGCTTCGGACCAGGCGCCTATAGTGATTAGGTGCTGTTTAAGGCGGGCAATGGGGTCACCCAACGGAAAGTGCATCCAATCGTCGGCAGGCCGGTATTTAGAGGGGTCGTCCGACGTAGAATGCGGGCCAGCGCGATAGGTCACCCATTCGATCAGGGTAGGACCCATATTATTACGGGCTCGTTCAACCGCCCATTGCGATGCGGCATACACGGCCAGAAAATCGTTACCATCCACCCTAAGCGAGGCTATCCCGCTACCTACTCCACGCGCTGCGAACGTGGTGCTTTCACCACCCGCCAGCCCTTGAAAACTGGAAATAGCCCACTGGTTATTAATAACGTTCAGAATAACCGGCGCCTGATACACGTGGGCAAAGGTTAATGCCGTCTGAAAGTCAGCTGCCGCCGTCGCGCCGTCGCCTATCCAGGCTGAAGCAATTTTGGTGTCGCCCTTAATGGCTGAAGCCATGGCCCAACCCACGGCCTGTACAAACTGTGTGGCCAAATTGCCGGATATTGAAAAAAAGCCTGATTCCCGTACTGAATACATCACGGGTAATTGACGGCCTTTAAGACGATCACAATTATTCGAAAATAACTGACACATCATGTCGGTCAGGGGCACGTCCTGTGCTATCAGCAAATTCTGCTGGCGGTAGGATGGAAAACACATATCGCCCTTTTGCAGCGTAAACATCTGCGCGACGCCTATCGCTTCTTCGCCCAGACTTTGCATGTAAAAGGACATTTTTCGCTGCCGCTGCGCGATCAGCATGCGAGCATCGAAAATACGCGTTTTTATCATCGCCTGCAGGCCCTTGCGCAGCAGCTCGACATCAATAGCCTGAGCCCATGGACCTACGGCATTGCCTTCATCGTCCAGTACCCGTATCAAGGTTTGGGCTAGATCGACGGTATCCGCTGCGGGAGTGTTAACAGGAGGCCTGCGTACTTGGCCCGCTGGGGCAAGACGCAAATAGGAAAAATCTGTTGCGTGACCTGGACGCCCGGAGGGCTCTGGTACGTGCAACTGTAAAGGAGGTGTCTGTGTCATGGTTGTCCGGAAAATATCTTGTGGATTTTTCAAGTTCAAAATGATGAAAAGCCGTCTTGTGGACGGACAGTTCATCATCACCCATTCCTAGTGAATAGGCAATATCTACCTAGTAAGGATGCGGGTTTATACCAGGGTATGTTTTCTTTAATAGTGTTGCCAATATCGCCTATTTACCTGTCGTTCAGCCTGGACCACCAAGCCTTGCTTACTGGAGGCAATATGCACCGCGCCATGCTGATCAGAACGCCAGAATTGCGCTCCTGCGCTACGCCAGCGCCCCTCTATCGTGGCATGAGGATGGCCATAGCGGCTCCAGGCTCCCACCTGTGCAATCACATGCTGGGCTTGCACAGCCCCCACCAAAGCCGCTGACGATGAAGTCTTGGAACCGTGATGGCTAGCCAGCACCACATCCACCGGCGACAACCCACGTTCCACCAGAGCATGTTCCGATTTCTCACCTATATCGCCAGGCAATAAGGCCGTGTGATGTTGGCCGCTGATTTTGAGCACACAGCCTTGGTCATTTTTACTATTTTTCTTGGCCGCTTTTCGCCCCGCCCCTAGTGTCCCTGCTTGTGCTGACCATAAAAACTCAAAGTCTACATTGTCTATACGCCACTGCTGGCCATAGCGGCAAGATTCAAGCGCCAACGGCAAGTTCACCGACAAGTCCGGCTGCCCCATTAGGCGGGCCTCGCGGGCCAGGTAGGCGGGTATATCAAAAGACGCATAAGCCTGCTGCACATGCATGGCATCTAATACGCTGCGCATGCCACCAGCGTGATCTATGTCAGCATGGGATACCACCATCACATCCAAGGACCTGATCCCCAAACTACGCAAAAAAGGCCAGACCACCCTGGCGCCGCTATCCGAACTGGGGCTGCTACGCACGCCGGTATCAAACAACACAGTATGCCCGGCGGTGCGCACCACAATCGCGCTGGCCTGGCCCACATCCAACGCATATAAATCCCAGTCCCCAATGGCAGGCCGTTTGGGCTGCCAAAACAAAGCAGGCATCATCAACAACCAGGCCAGATGGCGGCCCGGCAATCCATAGGGCATCAAGGCCCAGACTAAACCCGCCAAGCCCAGCGCCGTAGCGACCACCGGAGCCGCCGCCACACTAACACTGGCAGCATCCAGTTGACCCAGCCATTGCGTGGGCACCATCATGGCATGCAACACACCGTGACCTAGCCACACAGCGCCAGCGGCCAGGATTTCCAGGCCGGGTACCAAGGCGAACGTCGCCAACAGCAATGACACAGGCGTCACCACCAGACTAACCAGCGGTATGGCGTAGGCGTTCGCCACAGGGGATATCAGCGATACCTCGTGGAACAACAGCGCCAGCAAGGGCATCAAACCTGCTGAAATGATCAATTGCAAACGCGTCGCCACCAACACAGGCTGTGTCCAACGCCTATGGCGGGCGGTTACAGCGGGCTGATCCACCGCATAACCTTGCCATCCCGCGCAGGCCATCAATATGCCTACCGCGCCAAACGACAACCAAAACCCCGCACTGATCAAAGCCCAGGGGTCCAGTATCACCACGGCAAACGCCGCCAGTAATAACAAACGCGTGGCATTCAAAGGCAGGCGCACGACATACGCCACCGCCAGTACCGCCAGCATCAAAAAGGTACGACGCGCAGGCACACCCCACCCTGCCAGCAAACAATACAACCAAGCAATCAGCAAGGCCGACCACGCCCCTACAATTTGCGCAGGCAGATACTCAGCCAGCAAGCGCCCACGAAAACGCAGACGGCGCCACAGCCACGCCATCAAGCTGCCCCCCAGTGCGGCAATCAGGGTAATGTGGGTTCCGCTGATGGAAACCAGGTGGGTAATTCCTGTACGGTTAAACACCAACCAGTCGGCTGCATCCACGCTGGCTTGATCGCCTATGCTCAACGCCAGCAACACGGCACCGTAACGTTTGTCCTGTACATACGGCAGCATGGCCCGACGCACATAATGGCGAGCCCTTTGGGCCACCACCCCCAAATTAGCCCAGGGCTGGTCATACAGATACACCGGCGTCCCCCTGACCGAGCCCGTCGCCCTGATGCCTTGCGCAAAAGCATACGCTTCATAGTCAAAGGCGTTCGGATTACGCAGCCCATGCGGCGGCTTCAAGGTCAGGGACATCCTCCAGACCTGACCAGGAATCAGCTCCGGGAAATCTGCCGCTGGCTTATTGGTATTGCCATAAGGACCGCTCCACTGAGCCGCCGCCCAGGACACCTGTATGCGCGTAGGCACACCCTCTGGCTTGGAAGAAATCACGTCCGCCTGAAAATGACGGCTATCTGGGGCTAGCCGGGGTAATTCAGCAATGCGCAACACCACACGGCTGACTTTGTTTTCATTGTCTGGGGCCAAGACGTCGGCCAAGCGGTGTTCCACCCGCGTTATGGTCATGACCAGCCCTAACGCTCCTGCCAGTAGTGGTAGCAGAATACGCCAGCGATAGCGGCTGGCTAGCAGGAAAACCAGCATGGACACGACAAGCAGTGCCAAACTGCCCAGCATCCACGCCTCCGGTCCAGGCATGGCTAGCAAGCGATGCACCACGGCGGTGGCCGCGACAAAAGCCAACAGAGTAAGACGCCCCGTCACGGCTACGCTCCGAAAATGGTTAGCGTAGGTCGGATGGGTTGTTAAAAGTGGTTAAGTGGGTTGTTTTAGTCGCTTCGGGAACTACGTAGATAGCCGTATCCAGGGGTAATTCTTGAACATGTAAGATGGTTAAAAATTGGCCGGACCGTTACTCATATGTTTGAGCAAGGGCTTGAATTTCATCAAAATCCATACGTTCAAGAGCGGCCTGGACCGCAGACCGGAAGTCTTGGTAGCCAGGCTCTACTGGGATCGCTGATTTGATCCAGTGCTCAATGTCGCTATAGCCGCCTTCCCTGGCATATATGGCTAACTGCTGACAGGATTCTTTTGAGGGCATGCGGCGGCGACACGGCTCCTGCTCTGTTGTCGTGTGTACCAGAGCTTCCTGGATCGGATCAGATGGTCCAACAGGTACATTCGAAGGCAATAAGATCGGTTGCCATCCTGCGGGTATAGAAGCGTCTTCGCATATCGGAACCCCTAGTTCCAGTGAAAAGCAGCTACCTTTTCCTGGTTCGCTGCTGACTGCCAGTACGCCACCCAAATTATTGGTAATTCGTTGCGCAATGTATAGTCCAAGGCCAGTACCTGGCCGTTCAGTATCGAAGCGTTGGTGAGGACTGAAGAGGTGTGATTGCTGATGATCATCAATACCTAGCCCGTTGTCCTGAATCTCGAAACGAATCCGCGCCCACCCTGGTTTTTCGACCAATGTATTTACACGCAACTGAACATCGCCATTGCGTGTCGCAAGCGCGGCATTTGACAACAAATTAAGCAGCACTTGCTTTAATCGACGCTCGTCGGTGCGGATCTGACTGGGCAGAGCGGTGAGAACCTTAATCGAGAAGAGACTGTTGCGTTGCAGGCACCAACTGTGACCATGTAAGCGCAGGTCCGCAAGGAGAAGCTTTACGCTCATAAAGTCTGGGTTAACTTGCAATGGCTGGAAGTCCTCTTGCTTGCCCGCGAGAATATCTCCAATCAGCGAGTCTTGATACTGGGTGCTGCGTTCAATTGCTTGCATATGTGCCCTTTGCTCGGGCGTAGCCGTTTTCTGAAGTAGACGTAAGTTTCCAACAATGGTCGCCAGTGGCGCTCGTAAGTCGTGGCTGATCAGATTCAGGTTCTCATCGATGGCTTGCGTCGCCCTAGAGCTCCGTTGAATGATCGTTATGATCAGAGCAAGGCCAAATATCAAAGAGAAGGCATAAATGGATATCTTGGTTACGGCCCAGTAGGTGCTAACATCAAACCCATAGCTGTCGGTAGGTCTGATCGCAACAAGCAAGGTTCTAAGCGGAGTGGTGAGCGTAAACAAGACGAAGGCGTAATAAGCAACCCTCTCGGCTAACAAGCCGCTGCGCAGGCCTCGTGAGACCCAGGTGGCATGAAGGAAAAGCAGAAAGACTGCTCCGTGCAGGCAATATAAGCGCATCGGACCACTTTCCTCTACCAGAAGGAAGTACGTGCGAGACGCAATGCCCAAAAGCATAATCGCAATAGGTACCCTATATCTGTGTACGCTATCCGAAAGGGCTATAACGCCCTGTGCGATAAACGTTGCAGCAAGCAGGTACATCACGCCGCTAAAGATCACATTCAACACATGGCTTGTAGGCACAAGAAGAATCTGTGATGTAACGCCAAAGCTATAAGCCAAGTAGCTCAGTCCAAAATAAAGCAAATACCGCGGATGGCGGGCGTCGTTTCGCCATAAGGCTAAAAGGGCGACCCCAATCAGGATAACGACCAGCGGATGGCTGAGTGCCAGGATGGTACTGGAGTTGTTCATGACCAACTTCCACCTCTACTCATCGTTCACCTTCCTTTATCGGATAAAGCACTATCCAGCCGACCCCGTAGACACGATATCTAAGCACTGTTCACGGCGCCAGACCGTTTCAAGTACCTTTTGTGCAGAATCGAATACTACCTTGTACTGGCACACCATATAGTTTTTTGACTGCGGCAGAACAAACTTAAAGGTGTAGTTCCATTCTCTGACACTCGATTCGTTCAATGGCTTGCCGATTAACGCCTCCACCTCATTGCCCAACACGCCCGACTTTATTTGCCTGAACACTTCGGTTCTGGACATTACGCCATCACGCCGGAAAGGTTCATCATAATCTGGAATATTCATCTTGATATCCGAGTATTCCAACCCATTCGGATTGCTAATCGGGTCCACCGGATTAGAGCGCGCCTGCGTTACGCCTGTAGCTAGCAATCCGGCCAATACGACGACGGCCACTCGCACAGCGTGGCCCGTGATAAACATTCCTGCGTTCATAAAGCGTCCTTTTTTGTATATAAATTTGCGTAGAACTGCCGATAATTAGCGTTCCCGAAGAGCTTCGCCAGCCTTATTAAAGGGCTTGGTCAAGTAATCCCATACGGTCTTCTTGCCTGTACGGATATCGGCCGTCGTGATCATGCCCGGTACGATCGGAAACTGCTTACCGGCTTCATTGACCAATACATCCGAATCGGTGCGCACAAGGACCGGGTAGTAGACGACCTCAGGCTGGATCTCGTCACGCACCGTGTCAGGCGAAATGGTGGCAATATGTCCCTTGAGTCCACCATAAATCGCATAGTCATAAGCCGTGACTTTGATCAACGCCTCTTGCCCAGGATGAATAAACGCAATGTCTCGTGGCGAGATCCTGGCTTCGATCAGCAATTGATCATCCATTGGAACTATGGTCATCATGGAGCCGTTAGGTGGAACTACCCCGCCAATCGTCGTGATGTCTATGCTTTTCACTATGCCTCGCACGGGTGAGTAAAAAGTCATGCGTTCAAGAGTAAATGCCCGTCCACGGATCACCGAGGAAAGCGAATTGACTTCGGCGTCAGCCTTGGCGAACTCCTCACCGCCACGCACGATGTAATTAGACCGAGTTTCGGCTATCTTTAACTCCAGATCTGCACTTTGCCGTTGCAGCCTGATCAGTTCGACGTTGCTGGCCGCACCGCTTTTCGCCAGTCTGCGTGTGATGTCCAGCTCCCTATTAGCCAGTTTCAGCGCTTTGTCCAAACCCGCCAGCGTTTCATTAAGACTAGTTCGACGCGAGTGGAACAACGCCAACTCGGACTCACGTAACTCTGGGTAGGTCTGCAACTCAGCCGGAAACACCAAGTCGTCACTATTGCTAATCTCTGCGCGCAAGCGCGTGCTGCTGGCAAGGGCAGCGCGATAACGTGCCGCCGTCTCTTCCACGCTCGATTCACCCCGAGTCGGATCCAGGCGTGCCAGCACCTGCCCTTTTTCAACGATGTCACCCTCGCGCACCCGCTGCTCAACAAGAAGTCCGCCTTCAAGCGACTGAATAAGCTGCTCACGCGAGCTTGGTATCACCTTGCCGGAACCGGTGGACACCTCATCGATCTCAAAAAACCATGCCCAGATGAAAAAGAGCGCAAAAAACAGCACTAGCCACCAGACTACCCGCCCTGCTCCGCTAGCGCGCAAATCGTCGATCTCGTCCAGGCTGGATAAAACCATTGTAGAAGGGGGAATCAACCCCGGTGACGAGGGCATTGCCAAGTCTAAGTTGGGTTTGGACATTATGCTTGACCCCCAGCCTGCGCAGCCGCCATAGGCGGCTGCGGCCCCTTGCGCAAGGACTCCAGTACGTGGTCTCGCGGCCCATCCATCACAACGGCTCCGGCCTCCAGCACAATCACTCGGTCCACGACATCAAGCAAGGCGGGCCTATGGGTCGCAACGACCAGAGTCCGCCCAGTCGCCATGCTTTGTAACTGTTCGATGACAGCGCGTTCAGCCACCTCGTCCAGCATGGCGGTAGGCTCATCAAGCAGCAATACCGTCGGATTACGTAACAACAAGCGCGCCAACAGCAGGCTTTGACGCTGCCCGCCCGACAACCCCATGCCACCTTCTTGCACTGGATAATCGAGTCCCAGCGGCAATTGCTGCACAAATCGCCAGGCTCCAACCGACTGCAAGGACGCGACAATCTCCGCATCGCTAGAATGAGGCGCGCCCAGTTTAAGATTCTCTCGTAGGGACCCATGAAACAAACGTGCGTGCTGAGTCAGCAAGGTCACATCCCGACGCACGTCGTCTGGATCAATATGGGCAAGCGCCACATCATCCAGAAGCACGGTACCCATTTGTGGTTCGAGCAGGCCCGACAAGGCTTGCAACAACGTCGACTTGCCAGCTCCATTGCGGCCCAGCACCGCAACCCGTTCGCCGGGTCGTATGCTCAACTGGCGCACCCTCAGGGCTGGAGTCTTGCCGTCGTGGCTGAACACCGCCTGGCGCACGTCATAGTTGCCCATCAAAGCGGGCCGGTGCACACGTGTACTGTCAGGTGCATGGTCTACTGGCAAGCCCATCAACTGGTCCAGCGCCGTGCTGGCTACCTTAGCCTGCTGCCAGCGGTTGAGCACCTGCGTCACTCCAGCTAATGGCGCCAACATACGGGTCGACAGAATCGACGCGGCAACCAATACACCCGTGCTCATGTCGCCAGTCATCACCAAGGGCGCCCCAAAGAAAACCACAAAAACAAAAGCGGCTCCTTGCACGGTCTGCGTCCAGTTGTTAAGCCAGTTGAGCAATGTGCGCATGCGCAAGCTGGAGTCTGCATTGACAGCGTTGTAATGATTCCACTGATTCTGAAAACCGGGCTCGGCCTGCAGCAGCTTGATATCCTCTATGCCCTGAACTGCCTCGACCAACATAGCATTGCGTAAAGAAGATTCACGCGTACCTTCTTGCGCCAAGGCACGCAAGCGACGCTGCGCAAGAAGGCTAGGCACGATCAACAGCACAAATGCCGCCAGCGGCACCCACACCAGGCTGCCTGCTATATACCAAAAAATAACGCAGAACAGCAAAAAGAACGGCAGATCGGCAATGGCGCTTACTGTGGTGGAAGTCAGCATGTCGCGTACAGGCTCAAGCTCACGCAACTGCGAAATGAAGGTCCCCGTCGCCCGTGGGCGCGCCGTGTTGCGCACACGCAAGGCATGACCAAATACCCGATCTGAAATACGCAAATCGGCGCGCTTGCCCAGCACGTCGATAATGTGCATGCGGGCATTACGTAACGCCCACCCCAACAAAATCGCCAACATAACCCCGGCAAACAGTACATACAAGGTAGGCTTGGACTGGGCGGGTACCACCCTATCGTATACCTGCATGGAGAAAATTATGCTTGCCAAAGCCATCAGGTTGGCCACAAATGAAGCGACGAAAACGTGGGCATACGGTCGCAAATCCGCGAACACAATACTGCGCAACCAATGTTTCTGGACTGGCTTGATATAGTCATCCACACGCGAGTCCGGGACCGAACGGATCGGACGCATCACTGCCATGGAAACAACAGATGCCTGAAGCTTTTCAGCCTCGATAATGGACGACGCCCCCTGGTCACCGCTGTAGATCAGCCCCAGGCCTTCGTCGGTAATCGTCGTTACCACCGCCACCTGCCCACCATGCAGCTGTACGGCCACAGGCAAACGCCAACTCGTTAATCCTTGTAGTCGCGGCTTGACCCAGCGAAAAGTCAAGCCTGCCTGGCGTGCCGCCTCACTGACGTTCTCCTGCAAGGCCTGATGACTGCCCCAATTAATCACCACTCGCAACCGTTCCCGCGATGCATTCAGGTGATAGTGTGCCGACATCGACATGATGGCGTCCAGCCAACCGTCCAAGGGCAGAGACAAAGACTGACGGTTCGACCGAACTTCAGCAAGCTGGATAGGCTCAGTCATCAACGCCCCTCCAACCCGTTTGTAGCGCCCAATGATCGGGCGGCCGCCTCGTCCAGGCCAAAGACCACTCGCGATTGGCCGGTGTAGTACAGACAATCTACGCCGCTGCGGTACATATTGTGTTCGCTATCGATCTGGTCACTGCGCGCGGCGTGATATTCCTGCTCAGCGTTGAGCAAGTCCAGCAAACTGCGTGTGCCCAATTGCAGGTATTGTTCGCGATATAAGGTGCGCGTGATACGCATGCTCTCTTCACGTGTGGCCTGTATCTTTATCCGGCTGACATTCTCGCGCCAGGACAAGGCTGCATCCTGCAATCCCTGGTCAGCATTTAGCCGCGTTTGCTCAAGGGCGGCACGGGCCGTTTGCACAGCGTATTCAGCCGCCCGTCTATCAGCCTTCAATCGCCCCCCCTGATACAAGGGCATCGAAAAATTCAACATAACCGTCGCATCCGCTGCCGACTCACCCGGTCGGCGCGAGCCCGAGTTCAGTCCGCGCCCGGCCGAGGCATCCACAGACAGTGTCGGCCGTTCCTGGGACTTGGCCACGTCCACTCCAGCACGCGCTACGGTCAGCTGTGCCTCGGCCACTTGCACCGCCGATGCTGCAGACACCAAAGCCGCAGCCTCCTGCGGGTTGACGGACGCCGTCTGTGCACAAACACGATCCAAACCAGCCACCGGTTCCCCCGCGACTTGCGGTAAGCTGCGGCCACCCACCCAGTTCATCAGCGTAGTGCGCCACCGCATCACCTGTGACTGTGCCGTCAGCAGACTGACTTGCGCGGCTTCGACACGGGCGCGCGCCTGTATGGTATCGGAGTATGTGCTTGCGCCCTCGGCTTCACGCGTTTGCGCCAACTGGGCCAGATCCTCGACCGCCTCGACCTGCTCTTGGGCCACCTTGACCAGCGCTTGCTGTCGGCGTATCTCTATCCACGCCTGAGCTGTATTACGCACGACTTCGTCTAACGACAACAACACGCTGGCACGCGCCACGTCACTAGAGGCTTGCGCACGGCCAACTTCACTGCCAACCTTGCCAAAATCGTATAGCGTCTGCTGCACCGTGATTTCTGCCCTGTGCGCATGACGACTGTCATACCCGGTCAAGTTCTGATTGCCAGTACGTGTGTTGACGCCAGCGCTGATGCGTGGGTAATACCCCGCACGCGCGGCCTCAATCCCTTCGCCAGTCTGAAGCAGTTGACCCTGGGCGTGCCGCATCAAGGGGTGCCAGTTCACCGCCCTGTCCACCCCCGTCTGCATATCCAGCGCCACACCATCCGTGGCCGTTGATGAAATGCCCGCTGCTTGCTCTGCCGTGGTGTCACCCACCGGCCTTACCGGCTGCGCCCCCGCAGTAGCGGTGATACCAACAACCAACACCGTAGCCACAACCCCGCGCACACTACCCTTTCCATTACTACACATGCATATCTGCCATTTTCCTTTTGACCCTGCGCCAACCTGACGCAGAGCTACCTCACCCCGACGACATCAACCCACGGCCATAGCACCCTGCAGATCGTGTTGCAGTTCGTCATCCAGTGTCATGGGTTCAGGCGCATAGGCTACGTACGCATCCACCTGCGAGGCTGCTGACGTAATTTCAGCAGGCAGCTGATCGATTTCGGCATCGCCTTGTGGCAGCCAGGGTTCGATCGCCGATCCCGTGTCAGGCGGGGACTGCAGCATCATCGACAAATCAAGTGGTTCGTTATCAAGGCCAAACAGGAAGGCATCATCTGGGTCGGTGTCACCGACATTCAGGTGCGCCAAGCCGAAGGGTAAAGAGAAGCCCGCTGCTACTGGCGCAACATCCACATCGCCCGTAATGGTCAGCGTGACCACCGTGTCCGACCCGCCATCCGATCCAGTAACCGTTCCTGTATAGGTATTGTTCCCGTTATCGACCCAATTACCCGACAGACTCAGCGTATCTTCAGCTGTGCCCCGTATTTCCAGATCAGACCCTGTAGCGATAGCCATAAGCTGCTCGGGTGTCAGTTCAGTAATGCTATTGGCGCCATCGATACCCATGTCGATAATTTCGACACCTTTCAGTTGGGCAGCTAGAACCTGGCCAGCAAGCGATTCACCATAACGCATCTGCACAGTATCGATGCCGTTGCGCGCGTTAATCGCGCTACCGGTCCAGATCAGAGTGTCGTTTCCGGTGGTGACAAGCTGATCCCGTATGTCCAGCGTGATCATGCTATCTACATGCGCAGACTGCTTTGTCGGATCGCCGCTTTCCACTGTCCACGCCTCAATGTTGATCTGCGTCCCGGCTGTCGAGGAATCCTGATCGGTCAGCGCGGATTTCGCCTGCATGAAAGCAAGCGTATCCAGATCATCCTGGCTAAGGCCTGTCAGCGTATAGGTTCCCGTCGAGTCATCGTAACTAAACTGACTGGCATCCAACAGGATGCGGGGATCACCGACGTAGAACGAGGCATGCTCGCCCAAACCAGTAATTTTCAGCGACGTGGTTTCAATACTGCCGTCCGGCGCAATAGGACTATCAGATGTGCCCTTAACTGTTGCGTCCTTGCCATCTCGCATGGCGGCATTCAGATTCAACTCAACAATGGCGTTTTCCTGGCCGAGTGACTTCGTTGCGTCCAGCGTCACTCCGTTGGCAACGGGGTTGACCGTGACATCGGCCAGAGGATGCGTATCGATGCGAGTCTCAGAAAGCGTCTTCTCGCTCGACTCCACGATCAGTTGCAGATCACCCAACGTACCACTCCAATTTGGAGGCGGCATAATGCCTACATACCCTGGAAGCGTGCCATCAGCACCGGAAACAACCCAAGTGTTAAAGCCGATCGCTCCGCCAGCATTACTGGCCAGCGTGGCCGAGGCGGCATCCGCCCCGGTATACACCAAGAACCCATCCGGAAGGTTGGAAAGCAGGATGGAAACAATATGCTCCGAGCTGTCGTTATCGTTTAACGTGGCAGACAGCCCTGTTAGCTCAATGGTGTTGACGGATGTCGCTCCCGTCGCCACCTCGTTGCCACTTGAGGCATCGCTGTCTATTGTGACGCCGTCGTTGCTGATGTGCACTTCCACCGTGCCCGTCCCCGTGGATGTTAGCGGCGCATTACTGGTGTCCTGGGCACTGCCCGACTCCTCGTTTTGTACCCAGGCATTAACGGTAACGTTACCCGCCGTCATAGCGCCCGGCGGGGTATAGACCAGATTCAAGGTATCGCCCATCGCCACGTCCTGGACAACGTAGTAATCGTCATCAGGCACGCCGCTCACACCCGTGACGCTTTGAAGCGTGTAAGACGTACCATCAATGGTTAGCGTTCCGCCTTGCAACCTTGGCGTGTCCGCCGATAACTGCAGGTACAGCGTGCCGTCCACGATACTGCCCGCTGCGCCATCGGCGGTATTGCTGACTGTCAGGGTGATCGGAATGCTGGAGTCGGACTCGTTCAACTCGTCCGTTTCAACACCAGGATTAAGCTGAATGTCGATCGTAGCCGAGTCAGTAACCGGATCGACTGGCAGCCCCAGATCACCGAAATCGATGTCAGCCGTTTCGTTACGGCTGCCTCCAGCAACGGATGTTGTTAGTTTGGCGTCGAAATCAAACGCACCCGTCGCATTGTTCTCGTTGGTATTGAGGGGCGGCGTGATCGTGATGCCATCCATCAGTTCCTGCAGCATCTGCTCGATCTGTATATCCAACATACCAAGTTCACTGACCTTCGACACCGACCATACCTCACGAGACACGCCATTTTCCACAACTGTGGTAAGCGTCATGCCTGTGACGTTCGTTCCTGGAGGAAGATTTTCCAGGGTGATGGTAAAAATGTTTGCCGCCGTACTTACTACATTGATTTTCGCATTGATGATGTCCGACAAGGAAAATGGCATGTCTTCACTCACATGCGCATTGTTATATTCCCACTGATCGATTGTCGCTGGAATATCGCCAGTTCCTGAGAAAAAAGTCGTATCCAGATACCAAGTGACCGAGTCGAATTCCACCGTGCTGATCTGGTCGGGCAGATTACCGCGGTCCTGCACCTGCACAGTAAGGGTGATGCCCTGGCCGTCAATGGCACCCGCCTGATCGCCCACCACAAACTCAACCTGCAACTGCAAGTCGCCGGCCCCAATGGGTTTTGCCTGAGTTCCGTCATACACCAGCAGCCACTGGCCACCGCCGATGAACTCGCCACCCGTCACGGTCACCCCATCAGGTACACCGTCGATGACGATGCGCACCAGGTGTTCGCTGCCGTCCTGGTCGGGCGAGTGGACGTTCAGGGTAACGGTTACGGTATCGGCTGCGGTCAGGGTCACCGTATCGGGGCTGGCATCATCGCCCGTTACACCATCGGCCGATGTGGTTGTCCCCTTTGTTCCGATCATGTTCGTGATCGACACGTCTGGCGCGTCCGTAACCGGATTGGCAACCAGGTCGAAGTGACCATTTTGCCAGCCGCTGGTCGTAGAGCTGCCCGAGGGTACGGAGCCATAGTGACCATCAGTAATCTGATACTGGAAGTCAAAACCAGCTAAGTCACCATCCAGATTGGAACCACCCTGGGCTGCCAGTTGCCCAGCTTGCGTTGCGTCAAGCACGTAATATTGAACACCACCCTCCGTGACAGAAGTGATGTTGCCATCTGCAAGCGCCTGGGCAAGCGTTTGGGCCGTGCCCGGATCATCACCCAGATACAAGATAAAGCCAGGCGCCGTGGCCTCGCTCACGGCAATACGCACACCAGCCAGCGTTTCATCCACATCGCCATTCTGATGCACGATTCCCAGCCCAATATTGCTAAGAACATCTTCCGTCAGCGTTGCGCTGTTGGTGACCGAAGCCTCGGGTGAGGGTGTAACGGTGAACTGCACAGTGTGCGTGGGGCCCGTCAGTGAGTTGCCGTCATTCTCTGTGGTGACGGCACCGACTGTGAAGTCGACCGTGCCGCTGTAATTGGCGG
Organism: Burkholderiaceae bacterium; assembly: GCA_017983955.1. Lineage (GTDB taxonomy): Bacteria > Pseudomonadota > Gammaproteobacteria > Burkholderiales > Burkholderiaceae_B > JAGOAJ01. The sequence continues at coordinate 42,917 of JAGOAJ010000003.1, read as the reverse complement.
GCACATTGATGGTGGCGGAATTGAACTGATCCTGCGTCAACACCCAAACCCGGTTTTCGCCAGTAACGGTCGGGGCCGTCAGCAAGGTACCGAGGCTGGGCGAAAAGCCGTCGGGAAGGCCGCTGATGCGTATCGTCAATGCTTCGGAATCTGTATCAACCAAAGCGACGGTCACCAGGTCAGTCAACAAGACCGACTGCGTGCTGTCGTCGAGCCCCGCCTCGGTATAACTGGGGGTCGTTGACGACAACGTTATCTCTGCGGCGTCGGCCACACCCTTGAGCGTCACATCAATGGACAGACTGGGACCAGCTTGAATACCTTGATGGGTGACCTCGCCCACTGTAAGTGTGTCAACCGACTCACTCGACACGTTCAGGGTGAAGTCCTCGTTGCTATTCAGTGGCGGCTTGATGGACAAAGTCTTGCTGCTGTCGAAACCCTCGATTTCCCAACTGGTATTGCCCGCTGTTGCGGTAAACGTCTTGACATCGGCGCCAGTGCCATACGTGATGATGGCACCTACCGGGATATTGGAGATCGTAATATTGAAGGTTTCCGAGGGGTCGGAACTAGTGGGCCGGATCGACAACGGTATCTCGCTGTCTTCATTACCGCTGGCATGGCTCAGCGCCAGGGTGACGCCATCAGCCTTTGGCTTGATCAGCACATTGGTCAGCCAGGCTTCGCCTGATGTTTTCTCCGACTTCGTCCCGTCACCGTCCTCGTCATTATCGACCGTATGCGCCTGTACCTTGATCTTGAACATGCCTGAAAAATTGGGCGCAGCCATGAACTCAAGCGTCGAGAGGTATGCCATCGGCACATCGATTGGCTGGCCGACATAGGTACGCACTTCCCAGGTGATGCCGCCGTCTGTCGACCAGCGGAACTGTGAACCGACGGCATCCACTTGGGTGCCGTCACCACCCACCAGCTCGGGCGTCAGGCGGGCAAAGGTTTGCTCGTTTGTGTCCTGATTTTCCCAATCGGCCCCCAGGTCGAAGGAACCGTCTTTACCCAACGAAAACCACGCATCTTCCTCACCGGCGGTCACGTAGTCGTGATCGGGATTCATGGCGAGATCGTCATCACCGTCGCCATCGGTATCACCGACGCCTGGCTTGCTGCCGATCACCTCTGCCTGTGGCGTGACTACAATTTTAAGATCGTGCACCCACTCCTTGCTTTCGGGGTTGCCCGATTGGGTATTGCTAGCCCCTTCCGTGGTTGTGACGTAAACCGTCAGACTCCCGTCAAACGAACTATGGGCTGGCGGCTTCAACGTAAAGGTCTGAATTTGCTCCAGCGTGTATTCACCTGGTCCGGTGCCAATAGTCAGCACCAGGCCGCCACCCGTCGCATCGCCCCCAGCCAGGATCGTGATTGGATTTCCGTCATGGTCCAGCAACGTCCATGCTCCGCCTTCCGACGGCAGGCCCGTCAAGCGAACCTGGGAAATGGATTCGCTACCGTCCGAATCGATCAGGCCGCTGGCTATACCTTGCAGGAAGGCAACAGCGGTGTCCTCTACCGTCGACGAATCGCTCAGTCTTACGTTGTCCGGCTTGGCATAGATGCGTAGTGTCAGATCGACCTCAACGGATTCAACCTTGGGAGTATGCCCAGGAGAATCGCCATCACTATCCTGAACATGCAGGGTGATCTTGGCGTTGATCGGGCTGCTATTGGAATAGTTTGCAGGGGGTTTGACCGTGAAGTTGGGGTCCTGTCCAGCAGACTGGATACCAATGGGGTTCCCACTCGTATTTATCTCGCCATCCGCTCCCGCGGTATAGGTGGTCCCACCTACTGTCACCTGCGTACCTTCAGGCAAGCCAGTTATTTCATACCAGAGCGTCTCGCTACCGTCGGTATCGATAAACGCTTCCTTAAGCACCGACTGCAAATTCAGCGTGCCATCTTCATCCATGGCAGCATCGATTTTGGCGTTGTCACTATCCAATGCCGCTGTGGTTGTCAGGCTTACCGCCCCCACATCGCCTGCAACTGCAGGTTGTTCCAGCGTTAGCTCCGGCGTATCGGTAACCGCCAGCACGTCCACCTTCACCTCGATAGACGATTCCGCACCTGGGACGTCCATGCCACCCACTTGCGCTATATTGCCCGACGCATCAACCTCGTAGCTGGACACGCTCATGTGCACGGTGAAATTTTCATGTGCATCCTTGGGCGGTTTGACCTGCAAGGCTTCAAACTCTGCGCTCGTCATAGTCAATGTACCTGGGGGAAGCGTCATGCCTACAACCGAGGGTATGTCGCTAAGGAAGATGGTGATGGCGCTGCCATCAGCCACAAGCGCCCCGCCTGCGTGCAGTAATTCCGCCCCTACCGGGATGCCCGTTAAGGTAATTAGCCCCAGGCGCTCCGGATTGTCACCAACACTCAAGCCGTTTTTATCGACGGCATCGGTAATCGTCGGTGCATTCAAGCCCAGCGCCACCGCCATGTCCTCTGGAGTGCTGATCGACGGACTATCAACTGATACGCCGGGCTCATCGGACACAGGGTTGACCGTCATGCTGACAGTCGTGTCTTTTCCGCTACCCCCATCCATAGTTTTGTACACAAACGTTTCCGTACCGCTGTAATGCTCATCGGGTGTGTAGGTGATCGTGCCATCGGCGTTGACGGTCACCTTGCCGTGCTCGGTAACATAGTCCGTGCCGCCGTCGCCATTGGTGGACCCTGTAATTGGACTGCCCCCTTGACTAATCGTTGTGTTGCTCGGGTCAGCGTCCGCCGTCGTGTTGAAGGTGAGCTTCTGATCCTCGTCGACGGTATGGGAAACATCGTCTTGCGGCGCGTCATCGGTGATAGTAATCGTGAATTTACCACCGGCGGAATCGTCGTCGCTGTCGGTTACCGTTACGCTAAAGTCCAGTTCCAGCGACGGGTCACCTCCATGGTCGACCGGGCCGTTCAGGGTAAAGGAATAACCAGCGCCACCGTTCGTAGGATTCGTAATATCCGCGGTGAATATCTTGTCGACCTCGCCGCGCCCAGTTCCTTTGTATGCAAGAAGCGTGTGGCCGTCATTGCTGACGGCGTATTCTAAGGCCGTCCCACCCGAGGTCCAGCCTTTGTCCAGTAATTGGCCTACCGTCGTCGCCGACCCAACAGCGCCATCCGTAAATACGGTATCCATGGCATCCGTGCCGGAAGTGACCTTCAATGATCCGGTAACACTCAGTTTGCTAGCATCAGGAGTGCTTCCCAATGCCAGGCTGGCTTCGTCTACGGTGCCGCTGTCAGGGGTGCCCATCGAGGGCATGGTGTCGTTAACGGTAATGGGCTGGGTAGCCGCATTGCTGATGTCGCCATCGCCGTCGATCAGCGTGTAGTTGAAGTCGTCACTTAAGGTGGTGTCATTATTCATGGCCTTGTCATGGTCGGCCGAACTCACCGACGTGTACGTCCAATTGCCATTACTGTAGACGGTAAGCTCGCCATATTGCGTTGCGACCGTTTTACTGCCGCCATCATCGATTGCGACTGTCACCGAAGCACCGGTGTTGTCGGTATATGTGATCTCGTGAATACGCGCACCGTCTGCGCCCTGGGTATCATTGTCCAGTAGATTCTGGCTACCCGTGCTCCAAGCGCTGGTGCCTACATCGTACCCCACGGTGACGCCGCCTTCGTCCAGGCTGATTCCGGTTTCGTCGCTGGCTGTCGGTGCGTCGTCGACCACGCCCGCCACCACCGTACCAACACGTGTGTCCCCATTGCTATCCACGACGGTAATCTGGATGTTTTCGCGAACCGTATCTAAACTAGCGGGATCGCCGCCCGTATGAGCCGTCGTGTTCTGGCTGATATCGTAGCTAAAGCTGACCTTACCGGTGCTTGAATCGTAGCCGGTGATGGTCAGAATGCCATAAGTTGTATTGATGGCAATTGGCGTCGTGCCAGCGTTTTGCAGATCTGACAGGGTAACGGTGGTACCGCCGATGACCGCGCCACTGGCGACACTACCACCGATGACAAGACGCTCAATATCACCCTCAGTGGTGCTCAGGGTAAAGGTGGACGTTGCAGATTCGGTACTTGTCGCCGGATCCGAGCCATCACCCAGCGCTGACTCATACACCAACACATCGGCATCATCCCCAGGTGCCTGGTCTTGCACAGACAGGCCGGCAACCTTGCGCTCAGTGTCGTTCGTATTTCCGTAGCGATCTTGCGCCTCGGCCCGAATGGTTACCTCTGTACCATTTAACAGACTGGAAGGCGTGTACGTCCATGTGCCATCATTCCCCACTGTAACGTCGATGGGCGTAACGCCATCAATGGTCAGCGTAACGGTTGCACCCGGCTCGCCCGTACCGGTAACGGTCGGCACTACGCCATCGACCACCAGCAGCGGATCTATGGTTACTGGGGTAACCGTGTCCTTCAGGATCTCGTCAGTAATCGTCGCTGAATTGCCGCCGGCATCCTTCACCTGCATCGTCACGGTCAGTGGACCATCCTTCAACCCGCTAAGGTCCTCGGTCGTGTTGAAACTGCCATCGGGGTTCACAGTCACGGTGCCAGCGTCAATAACGACCGTGGTTGTACCATCCGACACCGTCAGGCTGGTGAGACTGCCATCAACCGGTACCTGGCCGCTGATCGCCACGCTCTGGAGGTTGTCGATGCTGGCCAGTACATCGTCGCCCAGTGAAGCATCCGCGGGACTGGCATTATCGACAATATCCACGCCCACCACGTTGATAACCCAGTCGGCTGTGGCCGTAGCATTAGTAGCGCCACTGCCATCGTCAACGGTATAAGGAATGGTTATCTGACCGGAAACTCCCGGTGACGGCGTGAACGTAAGTGGGCCTGCGCCGTTCAGGCTGACGGTGCCCAATACGCCACCTGAACCATCCAGGATGGTGACTGAACCACCACTAGTAATAGGTTGGCCGTTGACCTGGACGACCCTCAAACCAGCCGTTTCACCGTCATTCAGATCGGTGTCGTTAGCCAACACATCCATGTCCACCGAAGTGTCTTTTGTAGTCATCAGGGACAAGTCATCAACTGGCACTGGTGCATCGTTGACCGTAATAGTCAGATCCGCCGTGTCCGTACCCCCCTCGCCATCGCTGGTCGTATAAGTAACTATGGGTACTTTGCCACTCCAGCCTGGCTCTGGCGTAAAGGTATAGCTGCCATTGGTGCCCACTGTCAGGGTGCCCACACCGGGAATCATGGCAGTGCCGCCCGCCGTGAACGTCTCGGGCGTGCCATCGCCGTCGGTATCCACCTTGAATTCAGTGACCGTCAGCGGATCGCCGTCCGGGTCGCTGTCGTTGGTCAGTACGTTACCGGTAACAGGCGTGCCCTCGCCGCCGCTACCTGTATCATCCACCGCCGTCGGCACAAGGTTCGTCACTGTCCAGTCAAACGTCTGTGTGGTCGTCAACCCCCCACTGTCGGTAGCCGTTATCGTTACGCTGTAGACACCGCCCGTGCCACCCTGGCTGGCAGAACGGTCTACCGTTCCGGTGATCAGTCCAGTCATCGGATCGATCGTCAGCCCGGTGGGCAGACCGCTGGCACTGTAGGTCAGCGTAGGATCATCCACGTCAGCAAACGCCCCCGTCACATTGACGCTAATACCCGTGTTCGCATCTTCGCTGCTCTGATCGGGCATCAAGCCAACCGGCACTGGCGCACCGTTGACCGTAATAGTCAGAACCGCCGTGTCCGTGCCCTGGCCATCGCTGGTCGTATAGGTGACTATGGGTACCGCGCCATTCCAGCCTGGCTCTGGCGTAAAGGTATAGCTGCCATTGGTGCCCACCGTCAGGATGCCCACACCTAGAATCGTGGCAGTGTCGCCTGCCATGAACGTCTCGGGCGTGCCATCGCCGTCGGTATCCACCTTGAATTCAGTGACCGTCAGCGGATCACCATCCGGATCGCTGTCGTTGGTCAGTACGTTACCGGTAACAGGCGTATTTTCATTCGTGATAACCGAGTCATCAACCGCCACCGGTGGGTCCTGGACAGGATCGACAGTAATATCCAGATTGGCATTATCCGAACCACCTTGTCCGTCGCTGATCGTGTAGTTAACCGTTGGCACCTTGCCATTCCAGTCCGGATCTGGCGTAAAGGTATAGCTGCCGTCGGGACGGAGTGTCAGTGTGCCCACACCCGCTATCTTGACCGTGTCGCCCGCGTTAAAGGAATCCGGCTTACCGTTGCCGTTGACATCCACATTAAAACCCGTAACGCGCAGTGGGTCACCATCTGGCGCGCTGTCGTTGCGCAGTACATTGCCAATGATAAGAGAGTCTTCGTGACCGCGTCCTGTGTCATTACCGGCTACGGGGGGGCGGTTGCCGTCAGAATCACCGCCACCACCACCACCACCACTCGCGCCGACAGCCGCCCCACCCAGCAAGCCCAAGCCAGCCAGCAGCCACCAGGGGCTCACGGCCGTATCAGTTTCAATTTCCGTAAAGTGAAATTCAGACCAAGGCGTCGAATATTGGCCCCACCATAGAACGCCGGCATCATCTTCTAGAACAAGATCGCTACGATTGCCGTCATCATCCTGAACAAAAAAATTCTGGATAAATACAGTCTCTCCACTTAATAAGACCAGCTTCAAATCCGCGCCGTGACGCTCTAGGCTTCTAACTGCCTCGGGGGCAATCTTGAGACGCACAATGGAGGGCGACTGCAAATTGACGCTATTGGCATCAATAGTTTCAGTATTTCCGGCAACTTTGCTAAGGACTTGAACGTGCATGTACGTGACCCTTTGGTGAAAGGCTCTTTTTGAGACCTGTCTAGAAAATGGTTATAAAGGCAAGCCTATCCAACGGAAGCTGGACGACGCAATGAGTTAGTGCGGGGATAGGCGCAGTATGGTGTCTTGATGACGGCCAGCTAGCGCGTTGGGAAGGAGCCGTCGCATATAGTTACGCAACAGTGTGGCAGAACAAGAACCTAGGGCGTTTGGACGATGGACACTTCCGTTTCCTGGAGCATCACTTTCTGGTTTTATTTGTAAAGAAGTGAAAATTTAGCTTTGTTTTTTGGGATGGCATAGCAACAAACTGCTACCCCGATAGTCGGTGGGTGCCATGCCGGAATATTTGCGAAAGGCAGTCGACAAGTTGGCTGCGCTGGAAAACCCAACCTCTTGGGAAATCGCTACGATGCTTAGGCTGGTTTCCGCCAAAAGCCTTCCAGCCTCCTTCATGCGCTCCTGGCGCAAGTACTCAAACGGCGTTATATCCAGAGTTTTACGGAATGCGCGCGACAGCCGTCGTTCATTCACCCCCAGTTCACCCGCAATGTCGCTCAACCGTAGATTGAGCGACAGGCGGGACCGCAGCTCCCGCTGCGCCGCCCGCACCAGCACGGCCTCATCGTCCATAGGCTCATATGCCGTGCTGCCTGCATGGCTGGCGGCTTTGCCGGCCAGCCCCAGGTGAATTTGCACACGCGCAACCACTTCTTCGGGTACGTACGGTTTGAGAATGTAGTCCACGGCGCCGCCGCGCAGCCCTTTCAGCCTTGCATCGATATCGCCCGCCGAACTTAAAAACAAGATGGGTATATGAGCTGTAGATGTGTTGGCTTTTAACCGCTGGCACAGCGCGAACCCGTCCATTCGGGGCATGCGAACGTCCAGAACAATGAGATCGGGCACAATAGATACTGCCCGGTCATAGCCTTGCGCCCCGTCAAACGCCACACTAAGTCGATAGGCCGCAACGCGCAAAGTCTCCACCAGTAGACGGAGCTGATCGGGGTCGTCGTCGACCAGAAGCAAATGCGGTTGTTGCACCTTCAGTGGAATACTCGGATTAAGGATTGTGGCTTTTTATACCAACGGCGCGCCAAGTCAATATATGTGATCATTCAGAACGTAAACTGTTGACATTAACAAGCGATAAAATCATAAAGATGTTATCACCTTTAATGTCGTTCCCCATCAAGCCAATCAGCAAGGCCGACCAAGCCCCTGCAATTTGAGCCGGCAAATATTCAACCAACAAACACCCACGAAAACGCAGCGACGCCGTAGCGTCTGTTCTGCATATGCCGCAACGTCGCTTGCTGCTCCTGCCAGTAGTGACAGCTGGATATGCCAGCGATATTAGCTAGTCTGCAAAAAAACCAAACGTCTCAATTTCCCTTAGGCGGGCAAGATATTCTGATTCACATGAAAAAGGTTGTTTGGGTCGTATTTGCGCTTAATTTGGGCCAGACGCTCATAATTGGAACCGTAAGCGGAGCGCACGCGATCCCCTTCATCGGAGGTGAGAAAGTTTACGTAGACACCGCCACTGGCGAACGGCGCCGAGGCATTGAAGAAGTCGCGAGCCCAGCTGACACAGCGTTGGTCGTCGGCGGGGTCATCCCAGCGTGCGTGGACATTCATGACGAATCTGGCGTCGCGATGGGCATACGCAGCTGAGTCGGGGGATGGCCGTGTGGTGGCGCCGCCGATTGCGCCGAAAAATATTTCGCATTGGGGTGATGGAAGTGTCTTGATGTATTCAATGACTGCATCAAAAAGCCCGTCCGCAAGCGTCGAGAAATTGTGAGACTTCCAATAGTTGCGCGCGCCGGGAGTAAGCAACGGGTCGAAGGCCTGTTGCCAGGCGGTATAGGGCTGGATGCCAACATGCTCGCCTAACGGGGTGCCCAACTTGCGCAGCGGCTCGCATAGTGCCTCGCCCTGTTTTGGGTCGCCTGCGTACAGCAGAGCAAGCACGACTACAGCTTGACCATGGACGCTGGCAGGAAGAAAAGGCAAAGGCGGCGCTTTACGTAAAACCACCCATACGGATAGCTCATCAGGTGCTTCGGTCATGAATTTGCGATATTGTTGCAGCACTGATCTCGCCTCGGAAAACGGGTATACGATGAGCCCGCTTAGTAAGTTAGGGCCGACGGGGTGGAGCCGGAACTCGAAGCGGGTGACTATGCCGAAGTTGCCACCACCCCCGCGTAGCGCCCAGAAAAGGTCGGGATGCTCGGTTGAACTGGCATGCACCACTTCGCCTGCTGCGGTTACGACTTCGGCGGACTGAAGGTTATCGACAGTCATTCCGTGCTTGCGGCTGAGCCAGCCGAAGCCCCCGCCAAGCGTGAGCCCAGCAACGCCGGTAGTAGAGTTAATTCCTAGCGGAGTGGCAAGACCATGGGCCTGGGTAGCCGTATCAAAGTCCGCTAACGTGGCGCCGCCTTCGATAGCGCCTAGGCGTTCGTGAGGCTGGATGCTGGCGGCTTTCATTTGCGAGAGGTCGATCACTATGCCGTTGTCGCATATGGCACTGCCTGCTATGTTGTGCCCACCGCCCCGGATGGCAAGCAAAATTTTGTTATCCCTAGCGAAGTTCACCGCCTGGACAACGTCTGATGTGGCGGCACAGCGAGCAATTAGAGTGGGATGCTTGTCTATCATCGCGTTCCAGATCTTGCGTGCGTTTTCATACGCATTGTCACTGGACAGTAGGACTTCTCCTTTAAAGGCGCTTTTGAACTCCTTGATCTTGCTGGTTTGCACAGTCGACATGATGATCTCCCTGAGGGCGTGATAGCCAATTTCGCCCAAGCTGATTTATAGGCAAGAATGTCTGCGGGATGCTTGGTGTGATGTTGAGTCTTCTGTGCATGACTACCTCCTGGAGGTGGCTTGTTAACCTGAAAACCGTTCATTTCAGAAACCGATGTTCTATCTTAATCCGCTAAATTATGACGGGTGTCAGAATATTTAAGAAAAAATGAAATCAGATTTATCCGGCACAGTATCTCGGCTGTAAGCTGAATACAGATAACCGAATCCGCCCCAGAGCGAACCTTTCTAAATTAGACGGTGTAGCGATGAAAATCGCCAATTGAGCGTCGAAAGCACGCCTGAAGGCGGGCCGCGCTATTCGCCAGTGTGCAGCAAAATCAGCAGCTGCGGGCAGCACCCACTTTCTCTGCTAGTCCCAAATGGTTTGAGCTGGCGGGTAGCCAAGTTTTTTACGCAAACTGGCGCATGAAGGCAGCAAATCTGAACGACGTTGCAAGCGCGCATCACCATGAACGGGTACAAACGCATTCCGTTGCCCGTCAACGATCATGACTGGCTCACCCACCTCTACACACCCATGATTGATATGCCATTTGAGCATATCGTTCATGATGGGAAGTGTTCGAAGCTCGCTGTCTGGCATTCGGACCAAGAGATCAGAGTAGGCAGGAGCCGGGCTATCAACCTTTTCTTGCTGTCCAGCCAAGCTCATAAATACGATGGCCAGCGCGCCAGCAACAGGCATGTATGAAAAATCATGGAACGGCATATTGTCGTTGGCAATCTGACCGATATTATTGGTTTTTTCACTACCCAAAAGTAAGCGGCCATCCTTACCTTTTACCAACAAGCGTTCCTGGTGATTCTTATCGTAGAGCTTAATCGCTTCTAGAGTGCCCGCGTAATGCACTTTGGCATTACCGTAGTAAGTTTGGCCATCCTTAACGACGACTTCGGCTGCACAGCCCACCAGAGCCATTGTCATGACGGCCAAAGCCACCATGACGGGCCGACGTAAACCACGAGAAAACTGTTGATGCATTACTGCTTCCTGCCCATATTCAATAATATTTCTGAAGGCCATTGTATCTATTTAAGCCAAAAAAATACTAAACATATCATAAAAAGCATTCTCAGTTTTATCTGCTTACATCCTCATGTGACGTTCATCAGCCCTACAAACCCTGCAACCGCACATGCTCGCGGCTAAGCTGATCAATCCGCTCTACCCCAAGCAGCTTCATAGTGCGTAACACCTCGGACTCTAGGATCTGAACGACCCGATTAACGCCCGCCTCTCCGCCAGCCATTAATCCATATAGATAAGCTCGTCCTACCCAGACGAATTTAGCGCCGCTGGCCAAGGCCGCTACGATGTCAGCACCCGAAGTAATCCCGGTATCCAGCATGACTGTCGCTTTATCGCCTACGGAATCCACAATACTGGGCAAGATGCGCAGGGGAATGGGTGCCCTATCAAGTTGGCGCCCACCGTGATTGGAAACAACGATCCCGTCTGCGCCAGCCTGTACGACCAACTCAGCATCCTTCAGTGTTTGTACCCCTTTTATAATCAAGGGTCCGTCCCAAAGGCTACGTATCCAGTCAATATCAGCTAGCGTTACGTTGGGGTCGTACAATTGCCCAGCCAGGTCTGCCGCCACGCCGCTATTGCCCTTAGCGAACCCAAACTCCAAGGGCTCGCTGGTCAGGAAATTGAACCACCAATTGGGTCGATAGGATGCGTCCAGTAGCGTTTTAAGGGTAAGCTGGGGCGGTATGGTCATGCCATTGCGCAGGTCGCGCAATCTATTGCCAGCCGTTGGCACATCCACGGTTAGCACCAAGGCTTGGTAACCATGGCGCTTTGCCGCTTCTATGAATGCTTTGGAAAGCTCCCTGTCTTTCCATATATACAGTTGAAACCAGCGATTAGCGTCTGGTGCCTCGGCGGCCAAATCCTCAATACTTGTTGTCCCCACCGTTGATAATGCGTATGGAATGCCGTTACGAAGAGCAGAACGTACTACGGCTTTCTCGCCTTGGTGGTGCATTAGCCGTGTAAAGCCAGTGGGGGCAAAGCCAAAAGGCAAACGGTATTCCTTGCCGAACAACTGGGTGCTTAAATCGGTATTGGATATATCCTGGAAGATGCGCGGCTGAAATTCTGCATCCCTGAAATACTGCTTTACCTTGTTGATGGTAATTTCTTCTTCCGCCGACCCGTCGACGTAATCAAACGGCCCGGAAGGTGTCCGGCGCTTGGCAATCTTGCGTACGTCGTCGATCGTATAGGCTGCAGCGAGTCGCCGTTTGGTCCCGTCGGGCTCGAACTTTTTGAACTTGAGCATGGATCTTAGCTCGGCATAGCTGGGAACACGACGACTCACAATTTGCATCCTATTATGAACAGTAAAACGAATGGGCAGTATGTAATTAAGAGCGGGTAGTCAAGGATTCAATATCGTAATTCCCGACATTTTTGCCCATTGCATACAGTGCAAATAGCGTCACTACGCAGCACAGCGATATGTATAGAGCAGCCAGCCATGGTTCTCCGCCAGCAACAGCGACAAGAGCAGTTGCAATAAACGGGGTAGGCCCTGCGATGGCTGCAGCACTGATTTCTTTGGAAACGGCCACGCCCGAATACCTATACTCTGTGGGGAAAAGGTTAGTGGTCACTGCGCCAGCGGAACCACTGGTGCCGCCCAAGGTGATAGCCGAAGCCAGGGAAAGGCCTAGCATTGCCAACCAAAAATTACCAGTACCCATCAGGTAAAACAGTGGCAAAGAAAACAGCCCGCAGAAAATCATGACACCAGCGTAAACCTGCTTCGCGCCATAACGGTCTGCAACGGCTCCCCACCAAGGCGATGCCACACAACCTATCATGGTTGCGGTCAAGGTTATGGTCAATGCGTCTGTCCTGGCGAAGCCGACTTTATTGATTAAGTATCCCAGGGCAAAGGTCAGAACGATGTAAATGTTCGCGTTATGCCCTGTCCACAGCAAAATTCCAAGAATCATGCGCTTGGGACTGGCTTTGAATAGTTTTGCTAAGGGAACTTTGTTTGCTGAAGAATCTTTTTCGCTTTTTGCTTTCGCGGCCAGGTACTCTGGGGACTCATCAAGCGTACGACGGATATACAGCGCCAATATAAATAAGACAGCCGAGAACAGGAAAGGTATTCTCCAGCCCCACTCTAGGAAAGCGTCGTCGGTTACGTTGGACACAAGTATGAACGCCAGCATCGCCACAGCGGAGCCCGCTGCACCCACGCCGTTGATCAAACCGGTAAAAAAACCTCTACGACTTGCGGGGGTATATTCAGCGGCAACAGTCAGTGCACCAGCCAGCTCGGCACCGGCCCCGAAACCTTGCAAGGCACGTAAAAAGACCAGCAAAATAGGCGCCCATATACCAATCTGGGCCGCAGTCGGTAATAAACCAATACCAGTAGTGGCTATTCCCATTAATACTATAGTTAGTATTAGCGCTGGTTTTCGCCCTATGGTGTCTCCCAAGTGGGCAATGGCTAGTCCACCAATAGGACGTATAAGAAAACCTACGGCAAATGTTGCGAAGGCAACCAATGCCGCTGTGTCACCTACAGCACCGGGAAAAAACAAAGGGGAAATCACCAAGCCGGCAGCCACTCCATAGAGCGCGTAGTCATACCACTCGATCAGCGTGCCCAACGTGGCTGCAAAAATAGCTTTTCTAGCCCCTGAGCTTAGTTTTTCATGCTCCTCTGGAACAGCATCCTGCCGTAGCGCGACATCTTTCATACTCCCCTCCCCCAACCTTTATAGTTACCTGGAATCAACTTACTCGTGTAAGTGGATGCGTAGCTTACACGAGTAAGTTAATGTATGTAAACGGAGTACTTATTAGTATTTACCCCTAGATGATCGTAACTTCAAGGTGGCTAGAGCATCAAATCCCGAAGAAATATGCTTGGGGTAAACTGATTGAAGCAGCCCTTTACAACAACCTTGAAAACATCAGCTTTCCAGGGGTTCGCATCATCTATTTTTTAAACATCATGAAACCTAACAGACGAGCCACCACCGCTGATATAGCCAGAGCCGCCGAGGTTTCGCGAGCAACTGTCAGCTATGTCCTGAACAACACACCTAATGGCGGCATCCCAGAACACACATCAGAAAAAATTAGAAAAATTGCCGAAGAGCTGAACTATATTCCGTCTGCAGCAGCAAAAGCCCTGCGTTCTGGCAGTAGTAACCTTGTCCTGGGGGTGTTGCCTAGCTGGGATTTAGGGCCGACTTACCCACAAATATTTTCCCGGATTGGCGAGCAGCTTAGCGCTATGGGATACGGATTCGTACTGCAATCGCTAAGAAATAATAATTTTGATCTGGAAGATCTACTAAAGCATCTGTCACCCTGCCTGATCGTGACACTACAAGACCTTACTGACACCCAAGAGCATGCCTTGAAAATGGCAGGTATTCCACATCGGCTTATCGACCTGAGTGCGTTCGTGGCCTTGGCTGGAAGCACCCAAGTCCAGTATTTGTATAAGCGCAACTTTACGCGCATGTTATACGTGCTTCCCGATCATTTTCTACCGGAAATTTTGATCTCGCCACGGATAGCGGCAATGCAAAAAACGGCCCTTGATCTGGGGATAGCGCCACCAAAAACCGTACGCTTGCCATACACGTCCGATGGAATAGCTGAGTTTGAGCGTGAACATCTTATGGGTAAGAATGCCATAAATGGAATCTGCGCCTATACCGATGAAGTGGCCTCATTTATTTACACGATGCTGGGTATCGAAAAATTCGGCGCAGGGCGTATAGGACTAGTTGGTGTCGGTAATCGGCCCATATCCAATATTGGCCTTACCACTGTCCGACTGGATATTGAAAACTGGGCCAATATCTGGATGATGCCAGTACTTGATGCGCTAGGAAAAACAGCGATGCATCCTGTTCCTGTAACCGAACAGTCTATGGCTGTCGAAGAAAGACACTCTGCCTGACATACAGATCGCCATAACCCAGTTAATCAATCAACCAAGGTCCCCAATCGCGGCAACACGCGTAGCGCATTACGCCAGGTAGCCTCCAGCACCTGTTCCCGCGTAATACCGCGCAAATCAGCCAAAACCTCAGCCATCCTTGCTACTTCAGCCGGTTCATTGCGCCGCCTGCCAGCCAACTTATCCCGATCGCCCTGCTCCGTTAAGCCCAGCCAGGCGGGCGGTATATCCGGGGCGTCGGTCTCCAGAACAAGATGATCCAAGTCCAGCGACTGGGCAAGACGCCGTATCTGTAACGCGCGATCAAACGTCATCGCCCCGCCAAAGCCCAAGGCAAACCCCAGATCTATGAACTGTTGCGCCTGCTGGGCGCTGCCGTTAAAGGCGTGGGCTATGCCGCCTATGTGCGGGCGGCGGCGTAAATGCTTAAGCAAGATGTCGTGAGAACGTCGCACATGGATGATCACAGGCAAGCCGTAGCGCTGGGCCAAGTCCAGTTGCGCGGTGTAGAACAGCTCTTGCTTTTGGCGCATGGCAGGCCGCGCCAGTTCTGGGATAAAGTAATCCAGGCCAATTTCACCGATGGCGACTAGTCTGGAGTCAGATAAGGCGGCCTGTATAGCGGATTCCAGGTCCGCCAGATGCGACTCCTGGGCCGCCGGAACGCAAATGGGATGTATGCCCAGGGCATAACGTCCGCCAGGAAAGGAATGCGCAAGATCGCGAACTGTGTCCAGGTTGGCTATGCTGACCGCCGGGATGATGATGGCAGCCACGCCCAGTGCCTGCGCCCGCCGTATGACGTCATCGCGGTCCGCGTCAAATTCCAAGGCGTCCAGATGGCAGTGTGTATCTATCAACATGGCTGTCCTTAACTGGCGTGTACGGACTCCACCAACTGCCCTTCGTGCATGGCCAATTGTCGGTGCGCTAGTGCCGCCAGCTCGCTATCGTGGGTAACGATGGCAAAGGCAGTGCCAAAATCCTGGTTCATGCGCACCAATAGGTCAAACATGCTGCTGGCTGTATGTCGATCCAGGTTGCCTGTGGGTTCGTCCGCCAGCACGCAGGCTGGCCGCGTCACCAAGGCTCGCGCCAGGGCTACGCGCTGGCGTTCGCCACCGGATAGCTGCCCAGGATAATGATCGATACGCTTGCCCAGGCCCACTTGTTCTAGAACCACCTGAGCCTGTTGACGGGCGTAATCGCGCTTTTCACGTCGTACTATCAGCGGCATCGCAACATTGTCCAGGGCGGAAAATTCTGACAGCAAATGGTGAAACTGGTAAACAAAGCCCAGGGAACGATTTCGTAGCTGGCTGCGCTGGGACTCGGATAAATTGTCGGCGCATACGCCATTGACGTAAACCGAGCCGGACAAGGGCCTATCCAACAAGCCCAAGGTATGCAACAAAGTGCTTTTGCCCGAGCCCGAAGCGCCGACGATGGCGACCATTTCGCCCTGATGTACTTCCAGGCTGACATCGCGCAACACTTCGATGACATTGCTGCCTTCCTGGTAAGTTTTGACCAAATGGCTGGCGCTTAGGGCGGGTGTAACTATCGTAGTATCAGTCATGGCGCAATACCTGTGCGGGTTGCAGGCTGGACGCGCGCCAGCTGGGATACAAGGTGGCTAACAAAGACAGCACCAAGGACGTGGCCGCCACTATCGCGATATCGGACAGGTGCGGGTTGGATGGCATGTTGCTGATGAAGTAGATTTGCTGGGGCAGAAACTGCACGCCGAATAAGCCTTCAATAAACGGTACGATGACATCAATGTTGTAGGCGACCAGCATGCCAAACCCTACACCTAACAAGGTCCCCACCACACCTATCAGCGAGCCTTGCACCAGGAATATGCGGGCGATTTCGCCAGGACTGGCGCCCAGGGTGCGCAAAATAGCAATGTCTGAACGCTTGTCTTTAACCGCCATGACCAGGGACGACAACAGGTTAAATGCAGCCACCGCCACGATCAAAGCCAGTATCAAAAACATCATGCGCTTTTCTGTTTGCACGGCAGCAAACCAGGTGCGGTTGTTTTGCGTCCAGTCTTGGGCACGTACAAAGGACGGCAAAGATGCCTGCAAGGCGTCCGCCACCTGGGGCGCTCGCTGCATATCGGCGATTCTTAGCCTGACGCCGCTGGCGCCGCTGTCCCTGAATACTTTGGCCGCATCCTGATAATTCACAAACGCCAGACTGGCGTCATATTCGTAATAGCCCGAAGAAAACAAACCAGTGACCGTAAACTGCCGCATGCGTGGTGTAAACCCGGCGGGCGATACCGATCCCTGTGGGGCCAATACCAGCACTGTGTCACCAGGAGCGACACCCAGGGCCATCGCGATCTGGTTACCTAGCACGATGGAAAAACTGCCCGGCTTCAACGCATTGAGGTTGCCTTCCAGCATTTGCCCTGCAATGTCCGATACGTGGCTTTCAAGCTCAGGGTCTATACCGCGAATTTGTACGCCACTTAAGGCTTGGCCGCGCACCAGCATGCCTTGAGCCGCCACAAAGGGGGCAGCGCCCCGCACTTCAGGATTTTTCAGGGCAGCCTCGGCAATAGGCCGCCATTGTTCCAGTGCCTGATCGGCGGCCATGCGCGGCATATAAAGTTCTATATGAGGCAGCACCGACAACATGCGATCGCGGACCTGGGTCTGAAAACCATTCATCACAGACAGCACGACGATCAGGGCAGCCACCCCTAGCGCAATCCCAGCCATAGAGCTGGCGGCGATAAAGGAAACGAAGCGATCCCCCCGGCTGCCGCCACGTTTGGCGCGCGCCAAACCAGCATAACGCGCCCCTATCCAGAATTCATAAGACATTATTGACGTCACCGTATTTCATTAACACTACAATCCTAGTATGCAAATCGTACTACCTGGTGCCTTACCCGATCCTCGCGAGGCACGCGAACTGACTTCTTACCTACAAACCAGCGCGCCTACCCTGCTGCGCTGGCTGGAATGTGGCCGTGCCCGCAGTGTATCTGCCGACCCTGCCATAAGCGCCTGCACGCCCTACGAACACTGGCAGTTGGACGCCAGCGGCTTCACACCGGTCAGCGGCCAAACCCTAAGCGCTGGTCTGGGGCCTTTACGCTATTGCGGCGACATTAGCCCTGATCAGCCCATATGGCTAGCTGAGCTAGTGCATATTGCGCCGTCGCGCGATGGCGCTGTACTGCTACCGGGCCACACGCTGAATATCACGCCAGAACAGAGTGTAGCGTTATTTGAATCCGCATCCAGTCTGTTTGAAGATACCAGCTTTACGCTGCACCCCGCAGATACCGGCCACTGGCGCATAGAACTGCCCCCCGATTGGCAGCCACACTGCGCAAGCCCGGCACTGGTCAGCATTACGTCAGTCAATGACTGGTGGCGTCAGGACATGGCGGGCAGGCCCTGGCGTAAACTGGGCAATGAATTGCAAATGCAGTGGTTTCAGGACCCGATTAACCAGGCGCGCGCTGAATTAGGCCAGATGCCTATCAACGGCCTGTGGCTGTTTGGCGGTGCGAACACCAGCCAGTTGAGAAATAAAAACCCAATCGCTGCTGCCCAGGTTCACGAAGATCTGCTTAGCTGGCATACCAGCCGCGACTGGGGTGGCTGGCTGGCCGCCTTGGCTGAACTTGAAGCTCGTGTTTTTCTGCCGCTGGCAGACACCCCCCCTACTCTGATTTTGACCGGCGCCGACCGCTACGTCACGATCACACCGAATCCCTGGGCACGATGGACACGTCGTTTGCCTGGTTTACGCAATACCTGGAGGACCTGGTGGTCACCCCAAAACTAAGTAACCGACATACCGACTTCAACACCACGAAAACCCTGGAGGCTGCTGGCATACACCCTCTGCTGTCCCGGCTGTGGGCGGCGCGTGGCGTGACCCATGCGGATGAAACCCGGCTGGAATGGTCGGCCATGATACCGCCCGTCCAACTGACTCAGGTGCAGCTTGCAGCTAGCTTGCTGGCTGACGCCATTGCCGCCAATCAACGTTTGCTGATTGTTGCCGACTATGACTGCGATGGTGCCACCGCCTGCGCTGTGGGGCTGCGCGCCCTGCGCAGCATGGGTGCTAGCGTGGACTTTATCGTGCCAGACCGCGTGGAAACCGGCTATGGCCTATCACCCGCAGTGGTCGAACTGGCTGCCATTCATCCGGCGGGCAAGCCCGATATCCTGATTACCGTGGACAACGGCATCGCCAGCGTGGATGGCGTTGCAGCAGCCAGCCTATTAGGGATACAGGTCATCATTACCGACCATCACCTACCAGGCGACACCCTGCCCGACGCCTTGGCCATAGTCAATCCCAATCAAGCGGGTTGCGGTTTTCCGTCCAAAAACTTGGCGGGTGTAGGGGTCATTTTTTATCTGATGCTGGCACTACGCGCCGAACTGCGTCAGCGTGGCGTCTACCCGCAAAACGGCGGGCCCCGCCTGGATCATTTGGCCGACCTGGTGGCCTTGGGCACGGTAGCCGACGTGGTCAAGCTGGATGCCAACAATCGATTGCTAGTAACCCAGGGGTTGCAACGGATGCGTTCAGGCCGCATGCAACCCGGTTTACGCGCCCTGTTTGCCGTTGCCGGCCGTGAACCACGCAACGCCAGCGGCATGGACCTGGGCTTCGCCCTGGGTCCGCGCATCAATGCTGCTGGCCGCCTGTCTGACATGAGCATAGGTATTAATTGCCTGATGGCTGATGACGACAGTGTGGCATTGACACTGGCCAGGCAGCTGGACGAGATCAATCAGGATAGACGCGTGATAGAAAACACTATGCGCGAAGAAGCATTGACTGCCGTTGCCAGTTGCCAACCCGTCGGTAAAGCCAGCGTCTGTGTCTATCAACCCGACTGGCATCAAGGCGTGGTGGGCTTGGTTGCTTCACGGCTAAAAGACACCTACTGGCGCCCCACCCTGGCGTTTGCTCCTGCAGACCCTGGTGAATTACGCGGTTCTGGTCGCTCTATTCCCGATGTCCACCTACGCGACGTTCTAGACCTGATTTCCAAACGCTATCCTGGCATCATCCTGAAATTTGGCGGCCATGCGATGGCGGCCGGGCTGACGTTGCGTGAGCAGGCCTACGATATTTTTGTCAAAGGCTTTGATGAAGCTGTCCAAGAGCTTAGCGGCCACGCCAGTTTTGACCCATTGATAGAAACCGATGGGTCGTTGGAAGCGGGCTATGCCAATGCCGATGTGGCTGGCCTGCTGCAACAACAAGTATGGGGTGCGGGCTTTCCAGCGCCCATCTTCCGTGACCGTTTTCAGGTACTACAGCAGCGTCTACTAAAAGGGAAACACCTGAAATTGAATGTACAGCGCGATCACCAGCGTTTTGACGCGATCTGGTTTAACCACGCCGATCTGTTGCCCGAATTCGTGGATATGGCTTATAGGCTGGATCAAAACGTCTGGAACGGTACTGTATCGGCTCAGTTGATTGTGGAATACGCCTGCGCAGCCCAGGCTTGATATCTATCTGCGGGGCTTGTTCTTGCCTGGCGCGGTTGCCAGCAACAAGCCCGTCAAGGCGATGGCGAAGGCCAACAACTGCAAACCGTCCAGGGTTTCGCCCAGCACCAGCACGCCCACCAGAGCCGCGCTAATCGGCAACATTACCGTAAACATGCCTGCTCTGGACGCTTGCACGGTCTTCAAACCCGTCATCCACAACCAGACAGTCCAGACACTGGCTGCCAAGCCGTAAAACAGCAATAGCAGCCACATGGACCAGGGCACGGCGGTAAAGTCAAAGCGTAGGGCTGCGTAAAGTCCAAACGGTGTCATCAGGACTAATCCCCACAGATTAATGATGGCGCTGATGCGTTTTGGACTAAGCACCGCCGTGAGCTTTTTTCCTATCACCGCATAAGCAGCTTCACACAGCACGGCGCCAAACACCAATAGATTGCCCAGCCAGACCTTGCTGGCGTTCAGTCCATCCGTCAACTCCACCCCTTGCACACCAGCCCCAGGTGATTTAGCCCATGCCAACAGCCCTATGCCCATCGCGCAACAGGCAATGGCCAACCACACTCTGGCTCCTATGCGTTCCTTTAGAAATATCCAACTAAGGACGGCGACCACCGCTGGTATGGCAGACATAATCACCCCAGCAGACACGGCTGTCGTCATACTGACGCCCGTTATCATGCACAGGGTGAACAGGAAATTTCCCAGAAAGGATTCCAGAAAGATCAAGAACCGCGTGCGCCGGGACAGCACACCTTCGTCCGCTGGCTTTCTGATCCAGCGCAACATGGCCAACCCGCCTATGCCAAAACGCAGCCAGGCCAACAGGAAAACCGGTAGCACCGCCACCAACGGTTTGGTCAAGGCCACATACGAGCCCACCAGCGACATGCTAAGCGCCAAAGCGCCATAGGCCAACAAGCCAGGACGCCCACGGGATGCAGACCTAGTTATGTGGTTCATGGTTGAGTTTGTCGGGCCGACAGTATGATGCCGCCAACGATGCAGGCAAAGGCTGCCGCATGATAAAGCTGCGGCGATTCACCCAAAAAGGCTAATGACATCAGGGCGGCAAACAGCGGTGTCAAATTATTGAAGAAGCCGGCAATCGCCGGGCCTACGCGCTGCACCCCGGCGCTCCAACAGCGAAATGCCACTATCGCTGGCCCCACCGCCACATACAGCAAGCCTAGTATCAATGGCCAACCCCACTGTATATGCGCATCAATCAGAGCCCACTCGCTGGTGGCAAACACGCTGGACCAGACTACGCCATAGACCACCTGTGCTAACAGAAACGTGGCCCAGGTCCGACGTATTTCCGGGCCGTCGCCTTCCTGGGTCAGCATCCAGCTGTAAAAAGACCAAACTGCAGTGGCTATTAACATGAACACATCGCCAATGACCAAGCGTAGTTCCAGCAATTGGTGCCAGTCGCCATGACTAAGCACCACCAAAACACCAATAATGGATACGATGCCACCCAGCATCTGATAACCCTTGATCGGGGAATTGAAGAACATCCGGCCGGTAACCAGCATCCATACCGGCATGCTGGCGGCTACCAAGGTCACGTTCAGCGGCGTAGATGTATGTAGCGCCATATATTGCAGCGTGTTATATAGGCCTATTCCCAACAGCCCCAGCGTGGCAGAACGCCGCCAGTACCTTAATAAGCCGCTGCCTGGACGAAATATAGAACGGCCCAGAGGCAGCAGTATCAGTAATGCAATAGTCCAGCGCAGGAAGTTCAGTGTGATGGGCGGAATCATCTCGCTAAGCAGGCGTCCGACCACGGCATTGCCTGCCCAAAGTAGCGGTGGGACTATCAGCAATAAGATGGTAGCAGGGGTAAGTTTTTGATTCATGACAAGCAAAGCCGAACAACAAGCAAGTATGGTAACGCGTCCAACTCATCATCGTTACTGACGCTGTAAAAATAGCTTGGTATCATTACTGTCTTCATTAGCGAGAGTTCAACGTATGGCCGTGTTTGATATCCAATCCATAGTGCAATCCCTGCATGCCGAACGCCTGAAGTGGCGTCAGGCGCAACAACGCAGCTTGGATACTGGCGGACGCGAGTTCCCTTCACCCGACGCCCTGGCCGAAATCCTGGACAACCTCAAGGGGATATTATTTCCTATGCGCTTGGGTCCACTGGACCTGCGTCAGGAAAGCGAAGATTTCTACATAGGGCATACGCTGGACTCCACCTTGCATGCCCTATTGCATCAGGTGCGACTGGAAATGCATTGTCATTCGCGCCCGTTGAATCTGACCGATCAGGAAATAGAAGAAAAATCCATCGCCGCCGTGCAGGCCTTCGCCGACGCCCTACCCGAAATACGCCGCTTGCTGGATACCGATGTTCTAGCTGCCTATAACGGCGATCCGGCAGCGCGTAGCGTGGACGAAGTTCTACTGTGCTATCCCGGTGTGCTGGCGATGATACATCACCGCATTGCGCATCATTTCTATCGCCATAATCTATTGCTGCTGGCCCGCATGTCATCAGAGCTGGCCCACTCGTACACCGGCATAGACATACACCCAGGCGCGCAAATTGGTGCCAGCTTCTTCATTGATCACGGCACGGGTGTTGTTATAGGTGAAACGTCAATTATTGGCGAACGTGTACGCATCTACCAGGCTGTCACACTGGGCGCCAAGCGTTTCCCCACGGACAAAAACGGCAAAATTAAAAAAGATCTGCCGCGTCACCCCATTGTTGAAAATGACGTAGTCATTTACGCGGGCGCTACTATATTGGGTCGGGTCACCCTGGGCCAAGGCTGCACCATAGGCGGTAATGTCTGGTTGATTAACGACGTACCTGCGGGTGGACATGTCACCCAAGCCGACTCACTGGGTATGCAAAGCTGCGATCCCGCCGTCGTCAGTGGCAATCAGTAACCACCTGATCCAGATACACCTCGAAAGCTATATCACGCGCTCTACGCTGGTTCAAAGCAGGCCATAAGGCCTGCTTTTGCCATGTGCTGACGGACTGCTGTAGACGCGCCGCCAGTTCAGTCTGGTCTGCTGCGACCAACCAGCGTAACTGGCGTGGGACCTCTGCGACTAGATGAGCGGAAAATTTCTTCCACTCAGGTAAACGCAGCAATTCGTTCAGCAAGACATCATCATGCACCGCCGCGTCGCACTCGCCCGTGCGCAAGGCCAGCAAGGCATCAGCAGGCGCCGGGTACACGCGTTCAATAGCGCCATAGTGGCTATCCATCCAGCCCACATAATGGCTGTTCTGGGACACACACACGGTGCGTCCCAACAACTGCTGCCACTGCAAGATATCGGTATCAGTACGCATAATCACCATGGGCCTTGCCACATACCCCAAGGGAATACTAAGCATGCCAGGCTCCGCAGCGGCATCCATATCTACCATCCCCAAGCTTAGGTTCGCACTGTCGCTGCCCAGCGTTTCCTGATCATCCCGACTATGTACCAGCGTCATTTCAACAGGAACGCCCAGCTTGACGGCTAAAGCATCTACGACCTCAGTATCTATGACGTCCGCGGTCCTGACTTTAGCGCCGCCTACAAAGGCCGGTGCCACATAATCGATGCCGACCACCAGTTTGTCGGGCAGCGCCGCAGGTCGGCTAAGCGCCCACGAATAGAGGCTATAGCCACCCAGCGCCACCACCGCTAGCACTAGGTAGGTCCTGATCTTAGACATAGTGATAACGCAGTAAATAACGTTTCAGATTTTCCAGGATGACCTGGTCTATCAGGGTCGCCAAGATGGCTATCGTCAGGATATTGGCCATGACACCCACCATGTCAGCCGTTTCACCGGCATAAGCCAAGGAACGCCCTAGCCCCTGCCCAAAACCTATCAGCATTTCTGCCGAAATCAAGGCTCGCCAGGCATTACCAAAAGCCAGTTGGGCACCGGTAATCAATTCAGGCATCACTGCCGGTAAGTAGACTCGACGTATCATGGCCCAGCGACTGGCCCCCATGACTCTGGCCACTGCAACGTGCACCTTCAGTACACTTTCCGTCGCGTTCATAACCGACAACGCAGCGGGGAAAAATGCCGCCAAGGCAATAACCACAATAATTGGTACGTTACCAAAACCCATCAGTATCAGGAACAAGGGCACCCAGGCTATGGACGGTATGGACTGCAAAATAATGATCGCGGACTTCAGTACTTCCCGAAAGAAAAATAGCACCGCGCCTATTAGGCCAAAGCCGACCCCAAACAACAGCGCAATACCATAGCCCACGCCCAGCCGTCCCAAGCTACCTGCCAGCACAGCGCGGAATTCTGCAGACTGTATGTCCTGAGCCAAGCGCTGCATCACGGTGGGCACGCCGGGCATCAGAAAGGCAGGCAAAAACCAAGCAGCTACTTGCCACAATAACAAAATCGCCGCCACGGCAACCACCATGGCGGTCTTCTTTTTATACCCAGAAAGAGGCATTTAATTACTCGCTACAACATCAATACAATTTGCGTTCTTGCTGCCAGCTAAGGTCAACAATGGAGCTGACATCAAAGGTAGAACCATCGCGGGTTTTCAGTGCGCCCTGCTCTTGCATGATGTCGGCAATTTCCTGCATGCGATCTTGCTCTTGCTTGGTCAGAATAGCGCTGAACGTCTGGCTTTTAATCGCATCGCTGATCACTTGTTCACGTGGAATTTCACCGTGCTTCAAAGTTTTCAGTGTGGGCTCAGCAATAAAGTAGCTGGCGATCAACTTCGCGGCCTCATCAGGTTTGTTTTGCAACAACTCTATGGCTTCACGCTGGGCATCCAGGGACTTCCAGACATCTTCCTTACGCTTTTTCAGGGTGTCGCCAGACGTGATCACCACCATGCAAGGAAAAGGCCAGACCGCGCCAATCTCATAAATCTGTTTCACCGGTGCAATCAACTGGGCGATACGGGCTTGCGGCTCGAACAAAAAAGCGGCATCCACGCGCTTGCCTACCAGCGACTGGACAGCCACCTGTGGACTGACACCCATAATCGTCAGGTCTTCCGGCGTCAGTCCTGCGTTTTTAAGCACCACGCCCCTAAGCACCGTATCGGCTGTGCTACCTTCTTTTTGCGATGCAAGCGTATGGCCTTTTAGGCCAGCGACATCGGTGATGCCCGAGTCTTCCTGCACCACGATGGCGTGAAAGCCGTGCTGGGCTCCACTTACCACCTTAAGATCCGCGCCCTTAGACGACCAGGAGGCTGCATTGGTAAAGCCCAACACGCCACTATCCAGTTGTCCGCCGACGATGGCCTTGATCAAATCCGTGCCGGATTTAAACTCTATCAGCTCTACATCCAGACCATGTTTTTTGTAGTAACCGCCTTCGTAGGCAGCAATCGCCTGGGCGTCATCCATGACACGTAGATAACCCACCTTGAAGGTGTCGGCGGCATAAGCCTGGCTGGCCATGGCCAACGCGGCCAGCGCGGGTATAACAAAACGGGCGATTTTCATACGTGTGCTTCCTGAGGAGAGGTATGTATATGGTGGGGCTGAGCCTGTATGCCCAGTAATTGCAAAATTTCGCGGCGCGTATCGGAAAACTCGGCCAAGTCATGGCTTCTTTCACCCTGACCTAGGGTGAACTCCTGCAGTACCACGGCGGGCCTGGCGCTAAATACCAAGACTCTGTCAGCCAGGAACAGGGCCTCATCGACATCATGAGTCACCAATAGCACGGTAGGTTTGGTTTCCTGGATCAGCTGACGCAAGACGTCTTGCAAGGTAAGACGGGTCAAAGCATCAAGCGCGCCAAAGGGCTCGTCCAGCAGCAAGGCATTTGGATGGGCGATAAACGCACGCGCAAGCGCGGCGCGCTGACGCATGCCGCCTGACACTTGCTGGGGATAATAATGCTGGAAGCCAGTAAGCTTGACCTTGTCCAGCCAGGCAGAAGCCTGTTGTTTAACCTGACGCTTGGCGACGCCCTGAAACTCCAGGGCTAGCCCGACGTTTTGCTCCAGCGTCAGCCAAGGGTATAAGGCATTCTCCTGGAACATCAGCATGCGTTCAGGGTTGGGACCAGCGATCAGCGCACCGTCAGCGCGTAGTTCGCCACTGTTAGGCAGCTCTAGCCCGGCCGCCAAATGCAATAGAGTGGATTTTCCGCAACCGGACGGGCCAACCAGCGCCACGAACTCGCCGGTTTCGACGACGCAGTTAAAATCGTGTATCACTGGCAACTGGCCAAAGTGCTTTTCTATATTGCTAAATGATAGGTTCATATAAGTTCGGTAAAGCAAAACGCTATAACGAACTTTACTCAGCCAGGCACCAGCCTACAACGATTGTTTTTTTCTATAGATATATCAAAAACCAGCGTTTATTTTCTTACTGGCGGGATAAACGGCT
This sequence comes from Burkholderiaceae bacterium, assembly GCA_017983955.1. Lineage (GTDB taxonomy): Bacteria > Pseudomonadota > Gammaproteobacteria > Burkholderiales > Burkholderiaceae_B > JAGOAJ01. The sequence goes on along the minus strand of JAGOAJ010000003.1, from coordinate 16,458 downwards.
CGGGGCGGTCCATACCGTGATACTCAGGATTGGGCATCATGTCGGTCGCAATCGCCATACGATTCGACAAGTTGAAGAAAGCCACGGTATCGGACAAGTCAAAAATATCTTCCGAACTTAAACCCACGGTACGCAATTGATCACGGTCTTCTTTTTCTATCAAGTGCGGTGTAACGGTCAGCTTCCAGGCAAAGTCCAGCATCATGCGTTGACGTGCTTCCAGCTTGGCCACCCTATAGTTCATGACCAGCATTTCACCAAGTTCAGGGTCACCAGACAGTTTACGCACGGCCTGACCATGGGCCACCAAGCAGTAATAGCAACGGTTGGCGCTGGATACGACCACAGCCACCATTTCACGTTCCAGTTTGCTTAAGCCTGAAGGGGCCAGCATCAATTCGTTATAGGTAGCCATGAAGTTGCGCAGTTTGTTAGGGCGCAAGCTGTAGGCGGAAAGCACATTTGGCACCAGGCCCAGTTTTTCCTGGCAGACCTGGAATACATCCTGAAGGTCCTGATCAAGATCGCTAGGGTCAGGCACACCTAACGCGGAAATGGGGCTGGTAGTTGGCATAAAAAGTCTCCGTATTTTAATAGTTAAGGTAGTAATGCTACTTTATCTGAAACTGTGGTCATAGGTGCTGGTTGTTGGTCTTGTAGGTACCGTTGTTCTTACGCGTTGGGTCGTTAGTCCTGTAGGTACATCCGCCCTTACGTGGCAGGCTCCTTACTCTGTGCCCCCGCTGCGCGAAAGGCACTCCCGTAAGGACCTACCACTACGGGCTAATCGTGGACTCAGAATAGTTTTCTAACTCTCGTTGATTAACGATGAGGCATCGCCAGTGATGTCTTGTGTCAGCCCATAAGGCGGGCAAACGTTGGACTCACGGGAGAGCCTTTCGCGCAGCGGGGGCTCAGAGTGAGTCTGACGGTTGACGGCCGATAGTGCTAAAGAAACGAAACCATCCAGCGCCCCCCTTGCCAGACCCAACATGCAGCGTGATACTAAGGCCATACCGCAGCCATACCTACCAAGGCCTGCCTCTAGACTAAGGAACTCCCATGTCAACACCCTTTCCCGGATATTCCGGCCCAGTAGCCGGCACCGAGGCGCCTTTGGAAATGCTAGCAGCCTGCCATATACGCATAGAAAAACAATGCGCGACACTATTGCGCCTAACGGATCACTTGAAGAAAAATGGCAGCGATTCACAAGCCCGCAAGGCGGCTACCGCCATCATGCGGTATTTTGATACCGCTGCCATAGATCACCACGCTGATGAAGAAACCGACTTGTTCCCGGCCTTGCTGGAATCCATGGCGGGTTCTGATGCCGTTTGCATACGTGAGATCACCGACGGGCTGATAGAAGACCACCGCAAGCTGGAACGATCCTGGCGCAGGCTACGTCTCACGCTGGAAAAAGTGGTTGCCGGTGAAAATGTCCTGCTAAATGCCGATACTGTCGTCGCCTTTACCAGCCTTTACGCCGAACACATACAGCGTGAGGAAGACGAGCTGCTGCCGATGGCAGCCAGGCTGCTAGGCGTCACAGAACTGGACGCTATAGGGCGCGCCATGCGCGAGCGCCGGGGCATAGAGGCTGTATAAGCCACCTAATTAGAATTGGCGCTTACGTTTTATCACTAACAGTTCAAGTTCCGGTTTGGCCATGCCGGCTACTTGATTGAACCGTATCCAGGCAGCCCCTATCTCATGGTCCATCACATTGCTGTCGTAGACCAGTCCAGATGATGAATCATCCTGACCCACCACATTTTGGGACAGTACAAACGTTAGTCGTGGCTGACTGGCCTGGTACGGTATAGCCTGTACACCGTCTGGTGCGACATAGGTCAATAGCTCTTGCGCTACACGCGCTGGGACCGGCAAACCATCTGCAGTGCTGGTGTACACGGGTGCAGGTATGGATCCATACAGCCTGGGCGTAGTCCAGAGTCCCGCAGGACCTTCGGGGTCTTCCAGCGCCAAACACGACTGGCCAAGACATGTCATGTCAGACGCCTGTGCATCGGTCAGTTCCATACGACTGGCCTGCATAACCGCCGCCCGCATGCCCATGACAGGCCCCATGACAAACCGCCAACTGACGTGTGGACCTACTCCAAACACCTCGGGTGGCGCCAAGTGTTCCGGTGGCACTGAGCCAGCCAGGTCCAGACGTAGCGTTGGCCCCATATTGAAACGTGTTACCTCGACAAGCTCTCGCATAAAGTCGGGGTAACCTGGCGGTGAGACCAAGTTGTAGGTCACCAGATAGCGTGCGCGTGGCAAGGGTGGCTCTAGGCTTTCCAGCAACAATATGCTTTTTGTAATCGCATCCAAATCAGCGTCAGGCCTGGACAACCCTGCTTGTTTAGGGAAACGCTGCTGCGTGTAATATTTTTCGCCGTCTAGAAGGTCGGCATCGACAAGATGGCGGCCGGGCGTCTTCACGAAGGCCAAGGCATGCTGCTCAAGAAACCCCATGGCCGCTGGCGATGCGGCCTGAGCCGACGCAGCAACCGCCACCCCTGCCATCATCATGATTGCTGACAACGTGCTCATGGCTGCACCTGGTCAGCGGCGATTGCACCGTCAATGTTAGCCGCTGGCACTGCCGATAAATTAGAAAAAACCGGATCAATAACCGCCCCGCCGCCCATCCAGCCTGTCGCCCTTTCTTTGAGCGTAACAAACTTCTTGGACACGCCGCTAAGGCGCTCGTCCCAGACAGGGTCCGGCGTCTGACCCTCTATAACTTTGAAATAAGCCTGCAGCAAGCAAGCAATTGCGAAAGGCTCTATAACGGCAGCCTTTACTGCCCAGGCAAATATCAGCGCAAAAACTACGCCGCCTGCCGACCAGGCGCCAGGAATCAAATACACCAATGCCGCAGCGGGCGCCAACATGACGATAAACACCAGCGCCGCCAATCCATAGGTAATCAGCGTCAGCCAAGCAGCATTCTTGAGCATATTTTTTGCATTTTGGCTATACAGTACCAAAGCTGTCTGCGCCGATGCCCAGGGGTTATTACTATTGGTGCGTATGGCATAGGCCAGGATGACCTCGTCGATCAGACCCACGGCTATCCGCAGAAACGCCCTGACCACACCCATGATTTGCGCCAGCCCAGGGATAGGCAATAAAGAGGTCAAGCCTTGTACTAGCCCGGTCACCGCCCTGATCACCCCTTTGCTTAATTGATCCAGCGCAAACAAGACACTGGTTTGTGCGAAACGCTGTTTGACTACGCTGCTGGCATAGGAAATTTGCGACTTGCCTTCAGGCATAGGTTGCTGGTCTAACAGTTGCACCAGCACGGCGATATGCCCTGCCTTAACCACATACAGTATGTATTCACGTAGAAAATACACCACCCCTGCAGTAAGACCAAAGCCGGCGGCGCCACCCCAAAACGTGGCGGAAGCCTGAAAACTATTATCGCCCAGGCCACCTATTCCCCAACCTACCCCCGCGCCCACGCCTGTGATCAATACATAAGCCACTGCAATGCCAAAGTACACTGTGCAACGCAAGACGATAAAGGGCATAGTTGCCACCATCAGACGCAAAGCGCGTCCCATACTAAAATCCCACATGGCCTGACTCCTGTAAACCCGTGTCTGTTGCAGGTATAACTACTACCAGCACTTTCTTACACAATGATAGAGGAAGCAAGCTCAGGCAACACCGTCTAAACGAACGGGGGCCATCAAGAATATTCGCGCCAGCCGCGCCTAAACATCAAAGACGGATAGCGTCAGCAAGAGTGCAATCAGATCAGCTTGGCGGTTGGTTCTGGTTTTCTGAAATAAGTTGCGTTTATGAAACGCCACGGTGGTCACTGATATCCCAAACTGATCCGCAATCTGTTCACTGCGTTTGCCCTCGGCAAAGGCGCAAGCCACTTGTGCTTCTGTAGGCGTCAACTGAAACAGACCAGCCAACGCGTGGGCTGGCAGCAACGAACGGCGAGCCGGATCGCAAGCCATCACCATAACCACCGGGTCACTATCGGCAAGTGTGTGGCTATATGCCAGGGAACACACCATTAACAACAACTGATGCTTGCCATCAAAGCTAGGCAAGGTGACGCACTCCACCACATCGTCTGCCGTAGCTCCTGCCACTATCACACTGTCGAATGCTAATCGAAAAGCACTGGCTATCCGCCCATGGGCCACCGGGAAATTCTGGCCCGCCAGCAAAGTGGCCTCCCCGCCCAGCATCTCACCTGCCGCCCGGTTGGCGAACTGCACCCTGATCTGGCTATCCAGCAACACTATCCCGGTGGTTACGTAATCAAAAGCCTGAGCAATCTGCTGAAACCTTTGGCGCGTCTGCTGCTCGTGCAAACCTGCCAAGGTTTGCTGCAGTCGTTGAGTTTCATGTGAAAAGCGCTGGTGTATGCGAGCCACCTGCTGTATCCGTGCGGCAATAGTGGCCAGCATCAGATCGAAATCAACGGGCTTCACCAAGTAATCGTCAGCCCCCGCCCGCTTACCACGGACGACTTGCTCTGGGGATGCTTGCGCGGTCAGGAACACAAAAGGCGTATCTGCCAAATCGGGGCGAGTATCTCTGACAATGTCCAACAGTTCATAACCATCCATGCCAGGCATGGTGACATCACACAGTATTAAATCAGGGTGTGCTGCTTGCAGGTGTTGTAAGGCCTCTGGTACATCCGCTGCTGAAATCACGGCATAGCCCGCTTCCTGCAGCTCATCGACCAAGTCTTCACGTAGATCTGCCTCGTCCTCTATGCATAAAATTAACGGTCTATTGTCGTAACCGCCTGCGCTGATGGTCATAAGCTTTCCGTAGAATGGGTGCTAGCCGCAGGCAAGCACAAAGTAAACACCGAACCCCGACCTTCGGTAGACGCCGCCGTCACCTGGCCACCCTGCATTAACGCCAGCTTGCGAGCCACATACAGGCCTATGCCTGTTCCCTGTATGGTTGCTACCTTGCTGCTACGAAAGTAACGCTCGAAAACCTGGTCCAGCTGATCTTGGTCCACGCCCATGCCCTGATCAGAGACCGAACAACATAACCAGTCGCCATCCTGAAACACCCGTACATGGACGGTGGCCTCGGGTGCGGAATATTTGACCGCATTGGACAAGAAATTAAAGAGTATGTGTTCAACCAACGATGGATCGCAGGAAACTCGCATCGCTGACTGTATATCTATGTTCAACGGGCTATTTGGAGCTATTGTCAATTGTGATTCACAGACTTCGCGCACTAGCAAGCCCAAATCACATGCCTCTAGCCTGACATTAACCATATCCACGTACTGATCGGCAATCAGGGTGTTGTCTATCAGACGAGTAAGCCGTTGAGTAGCCTTTCTGACTTTTCCTACACGACGCGCCACTTCGTCGGGTTCAACCTTATTTCCCATGCGTAGCAAACGCTGCATGCTGGCATCAATAATCGCCAAGGGCGTACGAAACTGATGCGACACCATGGCCCCGAAACTACGGTAAAGCTCGTTGATTTTACGTTCACTGTCCAACTCGACCTCGAGCTGGGCGGCATGGCGCTTCATTTCTCTGGCCTGACGATCACGCCTTAAGGCCAGGAACATACGTACTGAAATAATCAGACTGCAAATAACTATGCCTATCATTAGAAAGATAATCACCAGCACGGCATCACGATATCTGTCCATACGCCCACCCAGTTCTTCCCACTGAGCGATCATGGTTCTACTGGCGACCTGACGCAATAGCGAATTTAAGGGGTCTAACACGGCTAGCGCCACGGCTGGCGCGACCTGGCCAGCAGCAATCTGTTTGATTAAAGGTCCCAGCTGCAAGGCCTGTTCACTAGGTTCGGACAATAATGGCCACAGCTTGTAGTCGTCCAGATAACGGCGCTGAGGTCCCGCGGATAGCAAACGCAAACGGCTATGCAATAGATCGAATTGCCTAATCAACTCCTGGGGCCGTGGTTTGCCCGCTGCTGCCCCATGCAATTGGGCACTCAGAACCAGACTTTCGGCTTGTGTCTGTGTAATCACCCACAACATATTGGCGCTGACGTTATTACGCATGTCTTGCTGTATTTCAGCCAGGCGCGCTAAGGCCACAATAAACAACAGAGTCAAGGTTATGACCGCAACAACGGGCAGCGCGTAGCCCAGCAGTCGCGCGTGCCCAGGCCTTATCATGCCAGCCCTTGGCAAACAAACATGACCGTGTACAGTTCCATTGCTATCACTTGATGGTTAACCGATTTAACAGCCATACCCAACGATAGTCATAACGTATATCCTGCAGCTCCCGAAACTGATCACGGGGATAGACTATCCATAATGGCCCCTTATCGCTAGGGTCCAGCAAGACCCCATCCACGGCCCATGCGACCAGCACATCAAAACTCTGGGTATCAACCCAAGGGATATCAGTACTATAGCCATTGGTGGCTTCTGCTTCTATGATTTCACCTTTGGCTGACACGCTATCCAGAAGATCACGCAACAGCACGCCCTGAAACCGAAATACCCCATCCGTTACCGCTGTCGAGGTGGTTATCTCTCGGTGCGGCAACGCTTGCAGGGCCTGCAAACTGAACTGCAATGGACCTGCAGGTTGTATCTGGCCGGCTACGGTCAGGATGATGTCATTGTCTCGGGCATCAGTGGGCGCCGACGCCCATGCGACAGGCAAGGTCAGCACTAAACCGATAACTCCTAGATATCGTAATACGCCAACTTTCTTATTCATCGTTATTTTTCCTGACAGAAATTATGGCAAAACAGCGATCTTATCCATGATAACCCTGGTATCCGAACCATGGTTTAGCAGGGCACGCCATGCTACATTACCCCGTAAGCTTAACAAGCTGTATCATATTTTCAACCTGGAGCCTCAATGAAAGCACCTGTCAGTAAATTATTCGCCGCTCTTGGCACAGCCGTCGCACTGTCGTTTTCGGCATCGGCTTTGGCGCAAAGTCCCATAGTCATCAAGTTCAGCCATGTGGTTGCTGAATCCACGCCTAAAGGCCAGGGCGCGCTTAAATTCAAAGAAGTCGCCGAAAAACTGCTGCCCGGTAAGGTCGACGTACAGGTGTTCCCTAACTCACAGCTTTTTGGCGACGCCAAAGAACTAGAAGCCCTGCTATTGGGCGACGTACAACTGATTGCGCCATCGCTATCCAAGTTTGACCGCTATACCAAGCAGGTCCAGATTTTTGACCTGCCCTTCCTGTTTGATGACATGGCCGCAGTTGACCGTTTCCAGCACAGCGAAGCAGGCAAAGGTCTGTTGAACTCCATGACCAATCGTGGCCTTCAAGGCCTGGCGTACTGGCATAACGGCCTGAAACAGCTGTCAACCAACAAAGACAAGCTGTCGCGCCCCGAAGACGTCAAAGGTCTGAAGTTCCGCATCCAGGCATCCGATGTACTGGAAGCCCAGTTCCGCCAAATGGGTGCTAACCCGCAGAAGCTGGCTTTCAGCGAGGTCTACCAAGCCCTGCAGACTGGCGTGGTTGATGGTCAGGAAAACACCTGGTCCAATATCTACTCGCAGAAATTTCACGAAGTGCAAAAAACCATCGCAGTTACCAACCACGGCGTTATTGACTACATGGTAGTCACCAATTCCAAATGGTGGAATGGCCTGCCTGAAGACGTGCGCACTGCTCTAAGCACCGCCATGGTAGAAGCGACTGAACATGCTAACGACCTGGCTGCCCAACTTAACGAGCGCGATCGCAAACGCATCGTGGACGAAAATAAAGCACAGGTTCATCCTTTGACCAAGGAAGACGTTGCCGTCTGGCGCGAGACCATGCACCCAGTGTGGAAAAAGTTTGAAAAAGATATCGGTCCTGACCTGATCAAGGCTGCCGTTGATTCTAATCAGTAATATCGTACTGTTATAAAATTGCTGTTTGCGGCCGCCTAAAAGCGGCCGCTTTCTTACTACTCCGTTTCGGACAAACACCATGAAAACAATCTGGCTCGAGCGCATTGAAGAAGGGCTGATCGCCTTCCTGCTTGCCGCGATGACGCTCATAACCTTTGCGCAAGTCGTCGCTCGATATTTTTTCAACTATAGCTTCGTGTGGGCGCTAGAACTGTCCACCTGGCTATTTGCAGGCCTGATTTTCTTAGGCATATCGTATGGCGTGCGCGTAGGGGCGCATATCGGCGTCGACGCCGTCGTCAAACTGCTTCCGAAAGGCGCGGCCCACAAGGTCACCATAGCAGCCGCTCTGCTGTGCATAGTCTATGCCGTCATCGTTTTTGTCGGCGGTTGGATATACACCGCCAAAATGTATGAAATCGGTATTTTGGCCCAGGATATGCCTATACCCCAGTGGGTGCCACGTCTGGTACTACCCATAGGTTTCGCCCTGCTGATATTCCGCTTTACACAAGTCTTTGTTGGTCTGCTGCGTGGTGGGAATGCCAGTCTGCTTGGCGATGAGGTCGCTGATGCGCTGAAGTACAGCTCCACGGACAACAATAACAACAACGGGAATCAGCCATGACCACGGTAGCCTTATTCGTTTTGCTGTTCCTCTTTATGTTCATGGGTATGCCCGTGGCAGTGGCGCTTGGACTTTCCTCCATCTTGACCATATTGCTGTTGGGAACAGACTCGCTGGCGTCATTAAGCCTGAAAATGTTCGAAACCTCTGAACATTTCACCTTGATGGCCATCCCCTTCTTTATCCTGGCGGGCACCTTCATGACCACCGGGGGCGTGGCGCGACGCATGATACGTTTCGCTACAGCCACTGTGGGCCACCTGCATGGCGGTCTGGCGATAGCTTCTGTTTTGGCTTGCGTAATGTTCGCCGCAGTATCAGGATCATCACCAGCCACTGTAGTCGCTGTAGGTTCTATCGTGATTGCGGGAATGGTACGCGCTGGCTATAGCCAGGGCTTTGCCGCCGGCGTTATTTGTAATGCCGGTACGCTAGGCATATTGATACCACCATCCATAGTCATGGTGGTGTACGGCGCCGCTACCGAAACCTCGGTAGGCCGCCTGTTCATGGCTGGTGTAGTACCTGGGCTGCTGTTGGGTCTTATCATCATGATAGTGATCTATATCGTAGCCCGCATCAAAGACATGCCCCGCCAGCCCCGAGCCAGCGTACGTGAAATGGTGACCGCCGGCCGTGACTCCATCTGGGGCCTGATGTTAATCGTCATCATCCTGGGTGGTATCTACGGTGGCATATTCACGCCCACCGAAGCTGCAGCTGTAGCTGCTGTCTATGCCTTCCTGGTAGCGGTCTTTGTCTACCGCGATATCACCCTGCGTGATGTACCCGAAGTCTTGATCGATTCGGCGAAAGTCACGATCATGCTGATGTTCATCATCGCCAACGCCTTGTTGTTTGCTCACGTTCTGACCACAGAACGCATACCGCAAATGATTGCGGAACAAATCCTGGCTTGGGACATGGAAGCCTGGCAATTCCTGATCGTGGTCAACATCCTGCTGTTAGTAGCCGGCATGTTCATGGAACCCACCGGTATCATTCTGATCATGGCGCCCATACTGTTCCCGATCGCCATGAAATTAGGCATAGATCCGGTGCACCTGGGTATTATCATGGTGGTCAACCTGGAAATAGGCATGGTGACGCCGCCTATAGGGCTCAACCTGTTTGTTACGGCGGGTATTACCAAGATGTCCATAGGCCAAGTGGTACGCGCCGCTTCGCCATGGCTGATCGTATTGCTTAGCTACCTGGTACTGATTACCTACGTGCCACAGATTTCCTTGTGGCTGCCTAATCTGGGCGCATTCTAAACCTTGTTTAGATTCAGGCAGTAAAAAAGGGCGACACTATGTCGCCCTTTTTTCTGATCAGTTAAAATAATAGGTTAGCTCTACGAATCATTAAGGAACCGTCATGGAAGCCGAACGCCAGAATCAGATTGAAGCCCACCTAGAGGACTATGCCGACCGTCAATTGGCCCTGCGGAGGTATCTTTGACTACGATGCCAAATCCGAGCGTCTGCACGTTGTAAACGCCGAACTTGAAAGCGCCGAAGTCTGGAATGATCCCGCCAATGCCCAAGCCCTGGGCCGCGAGAAAAAAAGCCTGGAAAAAGTAGTCGACACCCTGAATAAGCTAGACACTGGCCTGAAAGATGCCGCCGATCTGTTCGAGCTGGCCAGCGCCGACGACGATGAAGACACCCTGATCGCCATTGAAGAAGATATCGCCAAATTGGCCAGCCTGCTGGAAGACCTTGAGTTTCGCCGCATGTTTTCCAACCCGGCCGATCCGCTTAATTGCTTCATGGACATACAGGCCGGTGCAGGCGGCACCGAAGCCCAGGATTGGGCCTCGATATTGTTGCGCCAGTACCTACGCTATTGCGAACGCAAAGACTTCAAGGCCGAAGTCCTGGAAGAATCCCACGGCGAAGTGGCTGGTATCAAATCCGCCACCATTAAAATCGAAGGCGATTACGCCTTTGGTTTCCTGCGCACTGAAATCGGCGTGCATCGTTTGGTGCGAAAAAGTCCTTTTGATTCAGCCAATGGCCGGCATACGTCGTTCGCTAGCGTCTTTGTCTATCCGGAAATTGATGACTCTTTCGAAGTGGAAATCAATCCTGCGGATTTGCGCATAGATACCTACCGCGCCAGTGGCGCTGGCGGTCAGCACATTAACAAAACCGATTCGGCAGTGCGTATCACACACGAGCCCACCGGTATTGTTGTGCAGTGTCAGAACGACAGATCACAACACCGCAACCGTGCGGAAGCCATGCAAATGCTGAAATCCCGTCTGTACGAGCGTGAAATGCGTGAACGCATGGCCGAACAAAACAAGCTGGAAGACACAAAAAGCGATGTAGGCTGGGGCCATCAAATACGGTCCTATGTGTTGGACCAAAGCCGCATCAAAGATTTACGCACCAACGTCGAAATATCCAATACCCAAAAAGTCCTGGATGGCGACTTGGATCCCTTCATACAGGCTAGTCTGAAACAAGGCGTATAAGCGATGTCCATTACCACTGTTGCTATCGTTACAGGCGCATCAAAAGGCCTAGGCCAAGCTTTGGCCCAGGGTTTGTTGGGGCCAAATGTGCATCTGATCAGCGTGGCCCGCGGCGTTGATGCGCAACTGGCTGCCAAAGCCGCACTAACATCGTGCACGCTGCAGCATGTACAGGCCGACCTGTCTGATCCGGCAAGCCTCAACACCGTGATACAGCCCGTTATTGCGGCGCTGCCACGTACAGCCAGCCGCTATCTGTTAATTAATAACGCGGGTATGGTCACGCCTATAGGCCAGGCGCCATCGCTGGACAACTTACTTGCCATTAACCAGGCTTTTGCGCTTAACGTCAGCAGCGTCATCGCCCTGACCGCCCTGTTTCTGCAAGCCACCCAAGGCCTGGATGCCGACCGCCGTGTACTGAATATATCGTCCGGCGCCGGACGTGGGCCCACACCAGGCTGGGGCGTCTATTGCGCTACCAAGGCGGCCCTGGATATGTATACCCAGGTCGTCCAGGCCGAAAACCACGACGTGCGTATAGTGGCACTGGCACCCGGTGTTATAGACACCGATATGCAATCCACCATACGTGGCACCCAGACCAGCGATTTCCCCAATGTGGATCGTTTTGTGCAAATGCACCAGCACGGCCAGCTTGCATCAGCAACAACCATCGCAAACGCCATACTTACTTATATGAACAGCGCAGACTTCGGCACCACAGTGCTGGACGACATACGCCGTCACTTTTAAAAAGCACAATGAATCAATCAACTCCCGCCCCAGCCTCTACTGACGAAAACCATTTAATCGCCGAGCGCCGAGGCAAACTGGAACGCATGCGCGGCGAAGGCCCCGTCTACCCGAATGACTTCCAACCTGAACATCAGGCAGCCCAGCTACACGCCGCCTACGATGCGCTGGATAAAGAAACCCTGGCCCAGTCCCCCAAGCCAGTCAAAGTCGCCGGGCGCATGATGCTAAAACGCGTTATGGGCAAGGCCAGCTTTGCCACGTTGCAAGACAGCTCCGGGCGTATACAGATTTATCTGGACAAGTCCGTACTGGATGAAGTGTCCTACGAACAATTCAAGACCTGGGACATAGGCGATATCTTGGCCGTCGAAGGCGTGATGTTCAAAACCAATAAAGGCGAACTGTCCGTGCATGCCAGCACGGTACGCCTGTTGTCCAAGTCGCTACGCCCCTTGCCGGACAAATTCCACGGCCTGGCAGATCAGGAAATCCGTTATCGCCAGCGCTATGTCGATCTGATCATGTCTGACGCCACACGCAACACCTTCAAGGCGCGTAGCAAGGCCATAGCAGGTGTACGCCAGTTCATGCTGGACGCCGACTTCCTTGAAGTTGAAACCCCTATGCTGCACCCCATACCTGGCGGCGCAGCAGCTAAGCCCTTTACCACCCACCACAATGCGCTGGATATGGAAATGTTCCTGCGCATTGCGCCGGAACTGTATCTGAAACGACTTATCGTCGGTGGTTTCGAACGTGTCTTTGAAATTAACCGCAACTTCCGTAACGAAGGCGTAAGCCCACGGCACAATCCAGAATTCACCATGATGGAGTTCTACGCCGCCTATACCGACTACCGCTGGCTAATGGACTTCACCGAAGCCGTGATACGCGCGGCAGCTGTCGCAGCCTGCGGCACCGCTGCCCTGACCTACCAGGAACAGCCGCTGGACTTAAGCCAGCCCTTTGATCGCCTGACCATAGTCCAGGCCATAGAAAAATATGCCCCTGGCTACACCACCCAGCAACTGCACGATATCGCTTTCCTGCGTACTGAACTAAAACGCCTAGGCGCGGACGTAGATGGCCCAGTCCTGAGCCGTGCTGGTGTAGGCGCCCTGCAATTGGCTTTGTTCGAAGAAACCGCCGAAGCCAAGCTGTGGAACCCAACCTTTATCGTCGACTACCCGATAGAGGTGTCGCCGTTGGCCAGGGCATCGGACACCCAGGAAGGGGTAACTGAACGCTTTGAGTTGTTTATTACCGGCCGTGAAATAGCGAATGGATTTTCCGAGCTAAACGATCCTGAAGATCAGGCGGCTAGGTTTTTGGCGCAAGTTGAGGCCAAGGACGCGGGTGACGAGGAAGCAATGTTTTACGACGCGGACTACATACGTGCGCTGGAATACGGCATGCCCCCTACAGGCGGTTGCGGCATAGGCATAGACCGCCTAGTGATGCTGGTGACCGACAGCCCCAGCATTCGTGATGTGATTTTGTTCCCGCACCTGCGGAAAGAAGATTAAACGGTAAACGACTCGCCGCAACCACAAGATGCCTTTTCGTTGGGATTCACAAACCGAAACCCTTCGTTAAGGCCATCGCGGGAATAATCCAACTGTATGCCGTCCAGAAAAGGCAGGCTTTTGGGGTCGATATATACCTTGACGCCAAATTGTTCGAAGATGCTATCTTCGACCTTGGGTTCGTCAACATACTCTACCTTGTAGGCCATGCCCGAACACCCGGTAGTACGCACGCCCAGGCGCAAACCCAAGCCCTTACCACGTTTCTGGATATGGCGGCTGATGTGATCAGCCGCTTGTTGTGTGACGGTGATTCCCATGATTACTCCTGTTTTCCCTTGTAGTCATTGACTGCCGCCTTGATGGCGTCTTCAGTCAGTATGGAACAATGAATTTTAATTGGTGGCAATTCCAGTGCCTGCGCGATATCGGTATGCCGCACCGCCATGGCCTGGTCCAGCGTTTTGCCAGTTAATAGTTCAGTTGCCAGCGAACCGGCTGCAATGGCGGCAGCGCAACCATAGGTTTTAAAACGTGCAGATTCTATCTGGCCAGTTTCCCCCACGGCAATCTGCAATTTAACGACCAGCCCTTCGGCCGGAGTGCCCACCATACCTGTGCCTACATTAGCACATTTGCTGTCGAAAGCCCCTACATTACGGGGATGGCGGTAATGATCCAACAAAAGGCTACTGTACGCCATCACGCACTGGCTCCGGAATGATCTGCCCACACTACCGAGGCCACGTCCACCCCTTGCTGAGCCATCTCCCACAGCGGCGACAATTCACGCAGACGTGCTAGTTGCTCAGTTACCTGTTGGACGGCAAAGTCTATGTCTTGTTCCGTGGTGTAGCGACCAAACGAAAAGCGTATTGAGCTGTGCGCTAGTTCGTCACTGCGCCCCAAAGCGCGCAACACATAGGATGGTTCCAGGCTGGCCGATGTACAGGCCGAGCCACTGGACACCGCCAATTGATCCAGCGCCATCATTAACGCCTCACCTTCGACATAATCAAAACTGACATTCAGGTTATGCGCCACGCGCTGCTGCAAGTCACCGTTCAGGTACACCGCATCCAATTTACTAAGGCCATCCCAAAGGCGTTGCTGCAGACCTTTAATACGCTGGTTTTCAGCAGTCATTTCCAGACCGGCCAAATGAAAAGCATGGCCCATACCCACGATTTGGTGGGTAGCCAGCGTACCAGAACGAAATCCTTTTTCGTGACCTCCGCCGTGCATTTGTGCAGTGATGCGCACACGTGGCGTACGAGATATATACAATGCACCTATGCCCTTGGGGCCATAGGTTTTGTGTGCCGAGAACGACATCAAATCCACAGGCAGTTGATGCAAATTGATATCAACCTTGCCTGTCGCCTGAGCAGCATCCACATGAAAAATAATTTTATTTTCCCGACAGATGGCGCCTATGGCAGCAATATCCTGGATAACGCCAATTTCGTTGTTGACCAGCATAACGGACGCCAATATGGTGTCCGGCCGTATCGCAGCCCGAAACGCATCCAGATCCAGCAAACCATTTTCCTGCACACCCAAATAGCTGACTTCGTAGCCCTGGTGCTCTAGTTCGCGGCAAGGATCCAGCACAGCCTTATGCTCTGTGACTACCGTAATAATGTGCTTGCCACGCGGGCCATGCGTTGCCGCCGCGCCTTTGATGGCCAAATTATTTGATTCAGTGGCGCCAGACGTAAAAATAATTTCACGCGCATCCGCACCCACTAGACCAGCGATCTGCGCGCGCGCGTGCTCGACCGCTTCTTCGGCGTCCCAGCCATAGGCATGACTGCCCGAGGCAGGATTACCAAACTTTTCGTACAACCAAGGCACCATAACATCCACTACGCGCGTATCCACAGGCGTAGTAGCTGAATAATCCAGATAAACGGGAGGCGACACCATGTAGCAACCTTATGAAAGCGGGATGACTTTGTGAAAGCGGTACGACTTTATGAAAATGGTACGATTTTACGAAGGCAGGCTGACCTTATGCCGAGACAGCGTCCGCAGATTTAGCTTTTGGCATGTCTATGCGGTTAAGCCGCGCGGCCGCCTGGGCCTGAGTTGCTTCATACAACTGGCGCATGCGCTGCTGATCGACCAGATCCTGCAAAGACACGGAATCAAGATAATCAACCATTTTACGATTAAGTGTAGACCATAGTTCATGAGTCATACATTTACCGCTGCTGCCGTTCAAACCCACAGTGCAATTTTCCTTGCCGCCACAACTGGTGGCGTCTATGGGTTCGTCAACTGCAAAGACAATATCAGCCACAGTAATATTACGGGCCAAGCGCGCCAGCGAGTAACCGCCACCCGGACCACGCACGCTGTCTACCAATTCATGGCGGCGCAACTTCCCAAACAACTGTTCCAAATAAGACAGTGAAATATTCTGGCGATCGCTAATGGCAGCTAACGTAATGGGGCCGCTTTGTTGGCGCAGGCCCAGATCTATCATCGCGGTAACCGCAAAACGTCCTTTGGTCGTTAAACGCATAAAGGGGTCCTTAACTAAGTCAGTTCGCAGGTATTATTAGCCGACGACTTTATATCCGACTAATTAAGTCAAGTATAACAAATACACCATGCTTGTGCTATAGGAATGCTGATGGAAAGTGTTAGCTCAAAGAAAAAGGCGACGCATGCGTCGCCTTGAGGCACTACTAGCTGCCTTTAGGCTGCTTGGTACTGTGTAGCGCGTTTACGCACCAGTTCCAACACACCTTGACAGGCATCTTCAAGATAGTCCAGAACCTTGCCAAAACCTTCGGGGCCGCCGTAATAAGGGTCAGGGACCGTGGCTTCCTCGAACTCGTTAGCAAAGCGCATCAGGAGCATCAATTTGTGGTGATACACTTTGGGACACTGTTGCTGCAATGCAGAAAGATTTTCCCAGTCCATGGCTAAAATCAAGTCGGCTTCACGGAAATCATCCTGAGTGATTTGCCGTGCAACGATATGATTCAATTCATAGCCGCGCTTACGCGCAGCAACCTGGGCGCGAGCGTCAGGCGCTTCGCCAATGTGATAGCTGTGGGTGCCAGCCGAACCGACGCCAACCTGCCCAGAGAGCCCTGCTTCGTCGACTAAACCACGAAAGACACCCTCTGCGCTGGGTGAGCGACAGATATTACC